>JBAXFJ010000001.1:0-246602 GCA_037139975.1 bacterium
GCGTATGAACCGCGCACCTGTGCCTGCGACCTAATGGTGACAAATCCCTTGGACGAAGTGTCCATAGGCGCAATGGAGCAGGTTCCTGAAGGCAGCGTTAATGTTGTGCTGCTCGAGTAGGAAAAACCAGTAATGACCAACATGAGTGCTTGGTCGGCGCACCCATCGGCAAGTGCAGTTGCCTGTTCTTTTGCTTCAGTGCCAAGCACGTTGAAACGCGCATGCCAACCAGCAAAGCCTTCTTGCGCAACCATTACAAGCAGCGCCATCGATATGATGATGGTCGTCATGAGGGCAATGTAGCCGCCGTTTCCTGGACTTTTTCTATTTTGTGGTAAGAGTTTTGCGTGCGTCATGACTCTTTAGTGTAGGTATGTTTTGAAAATGAACGGGGTGTTTTGTATTGAAAAACTTGCACTCACTACAGTCGAGCCGCCCGCGGCAGCGACAACAAACACCACACCTGTTATGGGAAATACATTTCCAGAAAGCGGCACGGGCACGCCCGTGCCGCGCGCCAGAGTTATTGTGCCCACATGCGCCGTAAACACCAAAGGACTTGAGTCTCTCAGGTCAGGCCGCAAGACTGTGAGCGTGGTGCCGCTCGGGTTTGTGCTTGCTGTAATTGCGCCCGCGAGCGCCCAATTTATTTTGCGATTCAAAAATGTGGCTTCTTCTTGCACAGCAACCGCACGTTCGTTGCGCGCTCCGCCATCGAGCAGCTGAAAAGCTGCAACCGAAGCGCCGATCATGATGATGCCGAATAGGCCGATGTAGATGACCACTTCTATGAGCATAAATCCGGCACTATGACGGGTAAACCCTTTTTTTGTGAATGTTTCTTTCATGATTAGTTTGGACTTTCTATGACTTGCAGTTGTTGTGCGCTGCCCTGACTTGCAGTGTAGAGGTAGTTGCCATCGAGGTCGATGCCTCCCGCAACCAGACCTGGCACATCCACCGTACCCACAACCGGCGAAAAGTTTGTGATGGGGTCTGTGGGGCGAATCTGCACCGTCCCATGCGCGCCCGTGGTGTTGGTGGTCGCCACAAAGAGCAGCGGCCCCGACGCACGGATGGAGAGCACTTTTCTGCTGTAACCGTCGCTGGTGTTGATGTCTACTTGTCCTGTGGGCGTACAAAAAGAAGTTGCGCTCGGGTTTTGTGCATCAAACGAATAGAGGTCCGCGCCGCCACTTGGCACATTGTCGCGACCCACATACAAAACATTTCCAAGCAGATACACTGCCCGCGCTGGGTAGTTGCCGGGCAAGTCGCAGGTCGCGAGTGTACTAATATTTTTCGGATCAGTGACATCGAGCACCCTGAGTTCGCCCGCCTGGTTGGTGGTGGCGAGATACGCAAGACGGTGCGTTTTACCATCCACGGGCAACACTTGGTCTCGCACCGCGATGTCATACACTGAGGTGCTCAATGTCTCCCTACCCACTTCAAATGGCGCGGTTGGGCGGCTTACATCAAATACGTGCAGCTCGGGCTGCTCCCCACCCGGCGCGACGTTAAAGAGCGTCGTCAGATATACTTTTTGACCATAGTACCTGACTCGCCACCCGTTTGGTGCACCCGAAGTTGTGGTCACACCAAGGAGGGCGCTCCTCGCCACCAACAGCGGATTGTTGCTGTCGGTGACATCAACAACGTGTAGTTGCGTGACTGCATCTGCGGCGGCGAGATACGCATAGGTGCGCCCTGTCGCCAAGTCACGGACAACATCTAGTCCATTGAAGGCAATTGCGCTTTGAAATGAGTTTTGAAATAGATTTGGCCCATCAACATCGTTTGCTTGGCGCACCGCAAGATAGGGGCTTTGACTCATAGTCATGTATGCAACGCCACCGAACACATCGACGCTGGTTGGATTTCCTCTAAGTGTTTTTGCATAGAGCGTGTCGGGGTGCGTCCATGTGCCTTGTGGCCAATTGAGCAAGCAGTCGCCACCCTGCGCCACCGCTTCAGCAGGGTTCGTGAGGTAGGTAAAAAGCGAAGTGTTTGTTTTTGGATACCCACCCACCTGCCACGACACTGCGGCCGTCGCATACTTTGAACAAGACGAGATGTCGGTCACGAGGTTTTGCACAAAGTAGCACAGCCCGCCCGTCGCACACGACGCGTCAACGTCTGCTGCAAGCGGCGAGGACGTCGCGTCAAAAAAGTTTTGCTTTGATGCAGACTTAAGCCCCTCGAGGCGCATCTTTGCCTTATAGAGCGCCTCGTTGCTGGTTTGCGCAGTGATGGTCCAGTACTGCGCGCCAAAGTCAGCCACCACCACACCACTGAGCACTATCGTTAAAATAGTGAGTGCGATCATAATTTCGAGCGTGCTAAAACCGCTATCCTCGCGAGGAAAAGTTTTCATATCACCAACTGATGCTACCTTCATGATTTATATGTACTGAAACACTCGCGCCTCGTTCAGTGTCGAGCAGTGTTATGTCGCCATCATAACCCGCACCCGCACGCATCGCATCGCCAGTGAGCTGCTCAAAGTCGATTTCGGTTGGCGAGGTTGATGCAATGGCGATTGGATACAATGCATCGAGAACTTCATCGAGCGCTTGATTGCGCGACACATATTCTTTCCCTTCAAAAATAACATAACTGCCTTTGTGGTCACTGGGGAACAGTGCCACACCGTGCGGCCGCTGGTCGATGTTGTTGAGCGAGTCGGCGCGCGCAGTTTGCAGCAGGGTGACGATAGCGCTTTCCTCTGCGCGAAACGCGTCACCTCGATAGTTATTTGGATCAATACACAGCGAAAGTCCAACAAGTAGCGCAAAAATACCAAACACAATGAGCACTTCAACTAGAGTGAAGCCACTCTTATGGGTGCAGGTTTTGTGTGATGCCATAAATAGGAGTGATGATGGAAATAGCGATAAACCCGACGAACAAACCCATACACAGCATCAACGATGGCTCTATCAGGGACGAGAGGCTTTTGGTGAAATCGTCCATCTCGTGTTCGTAAAATTCCGAGAGGTACACGAGCGTGTTTGCAAGGTTGCCGGTACGCTCCCCCACAGCGACCATCTGCGCAAAAATATCAGGAAAGAGTTTGGGCGTGTGCGCCAAATGCAGCGACAGGTGCGCGCCCCGAGTCGCCGCCTCGCTCATCATCACCCACTCTTTTTTGTAGATAGGGTTGGGAGTGGTTTCTGCGACAATGACGAGCGCCGTGCTCAGCGTGATGCCGCTTTTGAGCAACAACCCGAGCGTGCGACCGGCATTTGCCAGATTATAGGCTTTGATCATTTCGCCCACCACAGGCAGGCGGAGTAGCAACCTATCAACCCAAAAACAAAATTGTGTGCTTTTATTCAGCGCCACCGAAAATACTATTCCAATCAAAACAGACAGAACCACCACCAAAAACCCCCAGTGTTGCAAGAATACACTCACGGCCATCACGACGCGCGTTGAAAGCGGCAGCTTCATGTGCAACGACAAAAACACTGGCATGATTTTGGGGAACAAGTACACCATCAAGAACGCGACGATGGCGAGCGTAGCCACAGTGATGAGCGCAGGGTACACCAACGCACCAATGGTTTTACGCCGCAGCACCTGTCTCTTTTTCAGCTCGTCGGCCAAGTAGTCGAGGTTCTGACTCAAGATACCGCTCGACTCTCCTACTTTGATGAGATTGATGGCAAATGTACCAAACATGTCCGGAAACCTGGACAAACTTTTTGAAAGTTGTTTGCCTTCTGACACATCATCAATAACCAGAGTGATGATACGAGCGAATGCAGGAGAGCGGCCTTGCGTGCGCAACATGTGGAGGCTCTCGAGAATCGGAATGTTTGCATTGATGAGAAACGAAAGGCGCTTAACAAAAAACGCTTGGTCTTTGACCGAAAACCGCGACGGAAAGAAAGCAGCGACTTGTTTGGCTTTGTTTTTTAATTCATTCATAGATAACACGGAGCACTTCTTCGAAGGTGGTGATGCCCGCCCGCACTTTTGCAAACCCATCCTCGAGCATGGTGGTCATGCCATTTTTGATTGCCACTTTTTTGAGCTCGCTTGACGACACCTTTTGCAAAATTGCTTCACGCATCTCGTCGTCGGCAACCAACACCTCATTGATGCACACACGACCCGAGTAACCACTGTTGTTGCATGCTGCACATCCTGCACCACGATACACCACATCACCCGCGTGCACCTTGTTTTTAAATGCCATGCTTTGCAAGCTCTCGACATAGCCCTGGGTGACCGCAACCTCTTCTCTGCAAGTGAGACAGATCTTACGCACTAGGCGTTGCGCAATTGCAACAGAGACGGTTGACGCAACCAAAAAAGCTTCGATGTCCATGTCGAGCAGACGTGGGAGCGTAGTTGCCGCATCGTTGGTATGCAGCGTTGAAAGCAGCAGGTGTCCCGTGAGGGCCGTGTTGATGGCGATGCTTGCGGTCTCGGTGTCGCGGATCTCCCCCACCATGATGATATTTGGGTCTTGGCGCAAAATAGTGCGCAACCCATTTGCAAAGGTGAGGCCCGCACGGGGGTTTACTTGTATCTGCTCCACTCCTTCAACGGCATACTCAATAGGATCCTCTATCGTGACGATGGAAATTTCTTTTGAGTTTAAGAGCTTGAGCAGCGTATAGAGCGTGGTGGTTTTGCCCGAGCCCGTTGGACCCGTCGCGAGCACCATACCGCTTGGTTTGCGGATAGCGTGCAGGATCTTTTCTTGATCGGTCCCGCTAAACCCAAGCATCTCGAGCGTAAAATTTTCTGCAGTATCGGAAAGCAAGCGCAATACTGCGTTTTCACCGTGATAGGTTGGGGCAATGGACACGCGCACATCAACAAAGTCTCCCTTTGCAAAAGGAAGACGAAATCGGCCATCTTGGGTTGCTTGGTGCTCGTCAGTACGCAATGATGCCAACACCTTGATACGAGAAATTACCTCAGAGGAAATAGTATGTGGGAACGTGTAGGCGTCTTGCAAAACGCCGTCAACGCGCAGACGCACACGCAAACCGGCATGATTGGGGTCAATGTGAATATCGGAAGCGTTTAAACTGCGCGCACGCTCGATCAAACCACCAACCAACGCAATAATCGAAACGTCTCCATTATGCCCAAGTTCTTTGGTGACTGCGTCGATGCTCATATGAAAAAACTATTTTCTAAATGGTAGCATCTTACCAAAATAGTTTATGAGCTTTGCGAACTCTGTGTTGATAACTTTTATTCTGTTTCGCAATTTCGGTGGGTATGGGGAGACTCGGTCACACATAAAATGCTGCTGCATTTTTGCGCGACCCCGGCTCGGCCTACTCGGCCTCCGCCTTTCTCATCTCCCCTGACACGCACAATAATACTTCACGCAGACGGCTCCCAGCCGTCTTTGTGAATCATTGTGGGCATGGGGAGACTCGAACTCCCATGTCTTACGACATACGCTTCTGAGACGTACGCGGCTACCAGTTACGCCACATGCCCGTACCCTATGTTTTACACTAAAAATGGTTTGAGCGCCTCTTTAAACTCGGGGAACGCAAAAGGCAATGTTAGGAGATCTTGTTTGTCGCACCATTCTATCTTTCCTATCTCGCCCGCTTCGGGTGTTAATGGCTGCTCAAGATCCATGAGTGCGGCACGATAGATAACCACGAAAGCGTTAAACGAAATACCGTGGTTTAAGAATGCAGTCACTACGCCAATAATCTCTATGTCGACACCGAGCTCTTCTTTGACCTCGCGCTTGAGCCCATCTGACGCCACTTCATCATTGTGCAAACGACCACCCGGCAAATCCCAAAGACCCGGGACGTAGAGATCAGTCTCGGGGTATTGCACCATCAAAATTTTGCCATCTTTCTCTATCAGCGCTTTTTGCGCCACCATTCCAACAAAGTGTTTATGTAGGTCGTCAGATGCCATATATCGTGTTGTGCGGGCACTAGGGGTCGAACCTAGGACCTTTCGAGTATCAGTCGAATGCTCTACCAACTGAGCTATGCCCGCATTTTTTGCGCCCAAAACCACCCAAATCTAACGTTTTTGATAGTACCAGAAATTTGGTCTTATGCACAGAGCGCTTGCACAGATGCTCAAAATAGTGCAGAATAATTCTCGTCCGTATTGGAACTGTCATGTTACCAGCGGTTGAAACGCCAGGTGACTGGTATTGTTCCTTCACTACTAACAACAAGGAGACTGCCCGAAATGGCGAAGATTCTCGTGTTTGGGAGCGATAGCCCGGAAGCTCCATCGCAAAACGACACGGCCATACGCAAGGCTTACTGCGATTACGAGGCGTGGGGTATGGAGATGTGCCTTGATCTCTCCACGTGCAATCCTCACACCATCCGCGACGCAGAAACCATAAAGCGCTTCGTGCGTGAGCTGTGCACCCTCATCAAGATGAAACGGTTTGGCGATACAGTCGTCGTAAACTTCGGCGAGGACGAGCGTGTGGCTGGCTTCTCGATGACCCAGCTCATCGAAACCAGCCTTATCTCGGGACACTTCGCCAACCAGAACAATGGCGCGTACCTTAATGTCTTCTCCTGCAGCCCTTACAACCCATTGACGGTGGCAGAATTCGCCAGGGAGTTCTTTGGCGCGGCCAACTATAGTTTCGTCTGCATCCTCCGCAAGGCGTAACGCTTCAACTCAAGTTGAGTTCACACCAACCCGCCCCTCTCCAGGGCGGTCTTTCTTTTTCAAAAACCAAAAATCCACCCCATGTTTAGTGGAGTGGATTTTTGTATGTATATATTTGACCTCACCGATCGGTAGAAAAACAGCGTGGAACATCTTTCTTTTGTTCCGTTTGTTTCCCCTGTGACGCATATCAAGGGCCTGTCCGCCTTACGGCGGAAGAGCGGATGCAATATAAGATTAGCATCATCATCTTTCTTTATCTTTCGAATTCGAAAAGACAAAGAAATCGCCTTTTAACTCATTTCTCTTTTCAGAGAGACAAGGGGTTTCAATTTGAATTATTCCACGACCAGCTTCCGCTAGCCGTGCCTTGTTACGACTTAGTCCCTGTCACCGAGCTTGCCGTGGACCATCATGGATGGGCTTTGGGCACTCCCGGCTCCCTTGACTTGACGGGCGGTGAGTACAAGACTTGAGAACGTATTCACCGCGGTATAGCTGACCCGCGATTACTAGCGATTCCGGCTTCATGAGGTCGAGTTGCAGACCTCAATCCGAACTGGGGCACCGTTTATAAGGATTGGCTCAGGGTTACCCCGTCGCGACCCGTTGTCGGTGCCATTGTATCATGCGTGCAGCCCAGGATATCAGAGGGACATGCTGATCTGGCGTCATCCTCACCTTCCTCCCCCGTGAGGGGGCAGTCTCGCTTGACATAGAAAACAAGCAACGAGGGTTACATTCGTTACCCCACTGAAGGGAACAACTCAAGCCACGAATTGACGACGACCATGCATCACCTGCGGAACCGTCTTGCGAAAGGTAAAGTTTCCTAAACCGGTCGTTTCCGTTTCAAACCCTGGTGAGGTTTTTCGTTTATCATCGAATTAAGCCGCATGATCCACCGCTTGTGCAAGTCCCCGTCTATTCCTTTGAGTTTTAATCTTGCGATCGTACTACCCAGGCGCATCACTTAACGCGTTAGCTACGCCTCACAGAGGGTCGATACTCCGTAAAGCTAGTGATGATCGTTTAGGGCGTGGACTACTGGGGTATCTAATCCCATTCGATTCCCACGCTTTCGTGTCTCAGCGTCAGGAGTGTGCCAGTACAGTGCCTTCGCATTTGGTGTTCCCCATGATATCAACGGATTTCACCCCTACACCATGAGTTCCCTGTACCTCTCACATCCTCTAAGTCGTGCCGTTTCGTCTGCGTCCCCTGGGTTAAGCCCAAGGTCTTTCACAGACGACTAACACGACCGCCTACACACCCTTTACGCCCAGTGATTCCGGATAACGCTTGGGGCCTCTGTATTACCGCTCCTGCTGGCACAGAGTTAGGAGCCCCTTATTCATGGAGTAACGTCAATTACTTCCTCCTCCATAAAAGGTTTTTACGTCCCGAAGGACTTCATCAACCACGCGGCGTCGCTCCATCAGACTTTCGTCCATTGTGGAAGTTTCTTGACTGCAGCCATCCGTAGATGTATGGGCCGTGTCTCAGTCCCATCGGTGGGGGTCAGCCTCTCAGCTCCCCTAGGTGTCATTGCCATGGTAGGCCGTTACCCTACCATCTAGCTGATACCGCACAGGCCTCTCAAAGAGCGGATTGCTCCTTTACAATTTCTTGATCATCGAGAATTACCTACCCTTTCGAATAGCTATGCTCGACTCTTCGGTGAGTACCTGTGTATTACTACCTCGTCTGCCACTCCCCTTGCGGGGCGTTCGACTTGCATGCCTTATCCACGCCGCCAGCGTTCATCCTGAGCTAGGATCAAACTCTAAACTAAAAACATCTTACGATGTTTCATAAAACAAACGGAACAAGAGAAAGATGTCCAACCGAGCTCAACGGCCAGCCCTACTCTCCTGCATTTTTCTTGCACGTGCCACAACTCCTTGTACAGAATTGCAACACGTTTTTTGATCGGTGAGATCAAATGTATACATTACTATTCAGTTATCAAAGTACTCTTCCTCCAGCCCCCTCAAAACCCTTTATTTTGAGCCTTACAAATGAGCTAGAGTAAATAAAAACCGCTCCAATCGAGCAGTAGTGCCAGTATAGCGGGTTTGAGAGATGAGTCAAGCGATTACCCCAGCCTTTCTATGGCCTAACTATTGACCCCTTTAAGAGCCTCCTCAACCTGCGCAAAAAGCTCAGCTTGGGTGCCGTTGTTGGTAAAGACGTGGTCGGCCATTCCCATCACTGCAAAGACGTTCATGTCCCAGGCTTCTGTCGATTGCATCTCGCGGTCTTCGTATTCACAAAACTGCTCGAAACTGACCTTGTCGGTCTCACTCCATCGCTTGAGCACCCGCTGGTAGCGCTCTTCCCGCTCGGCATCCACCGCCCACAAAAGCGCGCCTTTTGATTTGAGGAGTTCGGCCTCGCCCACCGTGCGTATCGACTCAACAACCACATCTCCCGTTTCGTGCCCCGCCTTCTCGAGCAGCGCCTCGACCACATAGCTTGGCCCGTGTTCGCGGCGCAATTCGTTGGCGATGTCGCGCATCGCGCTTCTATCAACTGCCAAATCTTTTTTCTTCAGCTCCTCGGTCAAAAATGCCCTCACTGCGTAGTGAGCGAACTTTTTTGTATTGATCAGATACTCAACGATGGTTCCCTTCCCCGCTCCGTTGGTGCCTGTGATGCCGATGATCATATTTCTTTGAACATCTATCTAGAAATGGAAGGCTGCGACCCTGCTTGAGACTGGGTCTGTGACGAGCGATGGGAAGCCGCCACTGCGCCAAAAATACCAAACAGCGCGAACAGTATCGCAACGAATATTCCAACTACCCATATCACCAAGCGTATCATGAGAGAATTGTAGCACTACTTTTTAGACTTTGTATTTACTTTTCCCCGAGACCCGTCTCGCTGAGGCTGACCACCTTTCCCACGCAACAAGCAGCGGCGCCGCAAGGAAGATTGAGGAATAGGTGCCGGCGATCATACCCACAATGAGCGTAAGCGCGAAGTCTTTTGTTGTTGCGGGTCCGAGCATGTAGAGCGAGAAGAGCACAATGACGACGGTGAGGCTCGTGTTGATTGACCGAGCGAGTGTCTGCATGATGGAACGGCCCACCACTTCGTCGAAGTCTTCGCGCTTATGTTTTGACTCATTGAGCGCGAGATTCTCGCGGATACGGTCGAACACCACAATGGTGTCGTTGATAGAGATGCCCAAAATAGTGAGAAGCGCAACGATGAACAGCGCGTCAACTTCAGCACCAACTGCGTGACCAAGGAACGCAAAGACGCCAGTTGGAATGAGAATGTCGTGCAGGAGCGTGACGATGGCCACCACGCCGTACTTCCAGGAAGCCACGGGCTTGGAGACATGGCGAAATGCAAACGCAATGAAGAGGATGATGCACAGCGTCACAAGGCTCAAAGCAATCCATGCTTTTTGCATCAACTCTGCGCCCAAAATAGGCCCGACTGAGGTGTATTGGTCTTCGTGAATGGGTCCAAGGCCGCCGAGCACTGTTTCCATCACCTGCTTTTCTTGTGTGCTCAGATCGCGCTGGCGCAGGATGTATCCCGTGTCGCCCGTTGGCTGCACGCGCACTTCGCCATAGTTGAGCGTAGCAACAAGCTGCTGTACCTGCACGATCGGTGGGCGACCCTGACTATATGAGACCTGAAGAAGCGAGCCACCAGCAAGATCTATGCCTGGCTTGAGTCCCCACGTGAGGATGGCGAACACCGCGAAGACCGAGAGAAACGCGGGGAGAATGAAGAAATATTTCAAGTCTTTGCTGATGTTTGTCATATATTTTCTGTAGCTTTTTAAATATGAGATTTAGTTGATACCCGAGCGCATCAAGAAGCGCCCAACGCGTGACTGTGCGTCAATGCCGAGCGCGAGCAGGAACGTGCGTGAGATGGTCACTGCCGAAAGCAGCGAGACGACGACACCAAGCCCAAAGACTAGCGCGAAGCCTTTGATGAGCGACGTACCGAACCAGAAGAGGATAACCGCGGCGATGACGTGCGCGATGTTGGAGTCGCGAATGGCGCTCCATGCGCGGCTGAAGCCTTCGCGGATTGCGTCTTGGGTATTTTTACCACTCGCGAGCTCTTCTTTAATGCGCTCGGCAATGAGAATGTTGGCGTCGACCGCGAGACCCACCGAAAGGATGAAGCCTGCGAGGCCTGCGGCAGTGAGCACAACCGGGACGAGCTTAAAGAGTGCGAGCATCACGACGCAGTAGATGAACAGCGAGACAACTGCCACAAGGCCCGGCAGGCGGTACCAGAAGAGCATAAACAACGCGAGTGCAAGAAAACCAACGAGACCAGCGATGAGTCCCGCGTGCGTTGCTTCGTCGCCAAGCGTGGCCCCAATTGTTTGTGTTGAAGAAAGGGTGATGGGCACTGGGAGTGCGCCCAAGTTGAGGTTGGTTGCAAGATCTTTTGCCTGCGTTGCGGTAAACCGCCCCGAAACGACTGCCGCACCGTTATCAATTCTTTCCTGTATGACCGGCGAAGAAAGGAGTTTACCGTCGAGGAAAATAGCGAGTTCGTGGCCAACGTTTTGGTCGGTGATGTTCGAGAAAAGTTTGGTGCCGTCAGCATTGAAGTTGATGACTACTGTGGGGTTGGTCGAAAGTGCCGACGAACCATTACCAAACTGGAGCGCCGCTGAAGAGAGGTATGCGCCCGTGAGACCCGTGTCCGAAAACGCGAGTGGATTAGCCGAACCGTCGGCATTGGTGGTCGACGCCTCGAAGCCTTTGTTGACGAGTTTAAATTCAAGCAGCGGCGTCTGGCCGATCATCGCGATTGCTTTGTCGACGTCCGTGACGCCTGGCAACTCAACAATGAGGCGGTAGCTTCCGTTGCTCAGGGCGCCACCCTGCTCGGTTTGGACCACTGGCTCGCCCACACCAAAGGCGTTGACGCGGCGTTCGATGACCTGCTGGAGCGCCGACATCGCGTCAGGCACCTGTGCAGCCACAATTTTGCTTGTGTCAGCACCATAGACCAGGTGCGTTCCACCCGAGAGGTCGAGCCCAAGTTTGAAGGCAAAGTAACCCACTGGGTTTTTCTGAGTAATGTAGACAAACGAACCCATTAAAATGGCAACCACCAGAACCAGCACTGCGCTGTATCGTAATGCAAACATGTGCCCCACAATAGCAGGAAATCGCCCAAAAACAAAGAGTTGACAGCAACTCGAGTTAGGGTGTTATTGTCCCCAATTTGTCCACATGGTTGTGCACACGTATGACCGTGCGTACTGACTGCGACTAGTCCACACTTACCATTAGCTGATCTCAACACAAATGGAGGGCTAGCACCATGCCGACAATAGCTTTGCCGATGGCAAGAGACCCAACCGAAGCAGCCTCCACACCCTCGCGAACAACACGCGGATGGTACGAACGATCTTGGGTTTCGAGAAGTCCGTCGTGGCAATATAAAGCACAATCCTCGGCGGGATGAAATCATAGAAGGTCGCATACACTACGACGAGACCAAGTTTGTACTCCACTACAATGGACGTGCTCTCGGATATTGGTCATCAGGGAAAGGGTTCGAAGGTTTTTTGCAGGAGCAGGCAAAATTCTTCTCCGCACTCAGTATCACTCAAGGACAGTGCGTTCTGCTTGGTTACGAACTAGCCGAACAACTCGATCGTCTCATGCCAGATTACAACTTCGTGCAACGCATGCATGAAGCTGAAGGGGCCTCTCGTTTACGGCTCCTACGTTATTTGTGTGATGGAGAGAGACCTGGTATTGCTCAACGACATCGCGACCAGTGTTTCATCACCATTCATATCCGATCCGACCGACCGCAACTATGGCTGGCGAATCGGGGCAACACACAAATCATCGAGGACGCACAAGAAACCCGAGATGATTCGGTGCTGATTTTCCTCGGTCGCAAGGCCTGGGAAATAACACGTGGAGATTTGGACGGTATCGTGCATGGCGTACTCGACCCGACTTTCGGAGAAACTGGGCGGCCGCCTCGACACACGGTGGTTTCTTTTCTCCATGCATCTGTTAGTCAGGCAGAGCGGGAGTGGGGTGAAGAAAACATGCCAAGACTCGCTATTCCTTCGTTCGTTTCTGACTACGGCATGCTAAAAGCGGCCTAAGAAATTGGGTCGTGCAAAATTACATTCTCCAACGTAACCCGTCGGAGGATTTTTTATTTAATTTTACCGATGATGTTTGGCAAGCTCGAAAAGATTTTGAAATACCATCGCGACGGCAATGGGGCCAAGACCGCCCGGGACTGGGGTGAAAACCGAGGCGATGTCAGCGCACGCAGGGTCTGCGTCGCCCACCACCTTGCCTCCCGACTCGCTGGTTCCCCCATCTATCAAAATGACTCCTTCTTTCAGCATGGAAGGCACCACCAACCCAGGCTCACCTGCACCCAACACCACAATGTCGGCATCTTTCAAATCATCAAACGAACCTTGGCTTTTGGTGACCACGGTCACCTTTGCGCCACGACTCCTCAGATAGACTGCTGCAGGTAAGCCCACAAGGCGACCCGCACCAACCACGACTGCTTTTTTGCCACGCACATCAGCATTCACTTCATCAAAAATTTTTGCAATGGCCTCCACCACTGGGGCGTTCACCACTCGTTCAAATTCTTTGACCATTGGGTTGATGGCGTCGATGTCGCGCGCAGGGTCAATAGCTGCAAGCACGCGGTCCATATCCATGGTCTTGGGAAGCGGAAGCTGCACCAGCACCCCGTCACAGGTGCGGCAGAGTTGTTGCACCATCACCACCACTCGCTCGAGCGTTGTCCCTGCAACAAGCGTCTCGCGCACCACCACCACACCCAAACGCTTCGCAAGACGCTCTTTAATGGCTACATACGACGCAGTCACCACATCTTCAGACCCAACCACAATGCCAATGCGCGGCTGGTGCGGAAGTGTGTCGCGCTCTTTTTGGAGCCGCTCGATAAGCTCTTCTGTAATTTTCTTGCCGTTGATTATCACCACCCCATCATAGCAGATTCGCCTGCTGTTTGAGTTCTGCGACACCCTCCTCGAGGGTGACCCCCGGCGACCAACCAAAGAGCTTTTTGGCGAGCGCATTGTCGGCAAAACTGTCGTGGGGCTCAAACCGCGCGGGAATGTGGGTGACGGGACCACCCACCAACTCAGCAACACGCTTCACTGAAGCGTTGTTTCCAGCTCCAATATTGACCACCTCGCCCGCGCCCACAGCACTGCGGGCTGCAAGGATGTTTGCACGCACCACATCGTACACATGCGTGAAGTCTCGCGTTTGTGTGCCGTCACCCGTTATCGTCAGCGGCAGCCCCTCGATACGTTGTTGTAAAAATTTGGCAATCACCAGCGCGTATGCGCCGTGCGGGTCAGCGCCTGGACCATAGACATTAAAATAACGCAGACTCACCGTGGGCAGCGCATATACATCAAAAAACAGGCGGCAGTATAGTTCGCCAACGTGTTTTTGCAGCGCATAGGGCGACATGGGGCGCGCCGGCATTGTCTCACGAAGCGGCATCTGGGCCGTGTCACCATAGGCAGAAGATGATGCAGAGTAGATGACTTTTTTCACTCCTGCGTCCCGAGCGGCCACCAATACTGAAAGCGTGCCGTCGATGTTGGTGTCATTCGACTCCTGTGGCTGCTCTATTGAAAACTGAACCCGCGGGAGCGCCGCCAAGTGGAACACATAGGTTGCTCCTGTACAGACTGAACGCATCAGCGCAGTGTCGCGCACATCACGGCCGCTTTTGAGGTCAACCACTTCCACCTCGTATCCTTCTTTTGTAAGCGCGCGTACCAAGTGCGTACCGATAAACCCCTCCCCACCCGTCACGACTACTTTTTGGTTAGAAGGCATAGGTGTCTGTGACATATATGTAAAGTATTACCGTGCTTGATGCCACAAAGTTTCAAACATTATGCATTGGTACGCATGAGGATACGCCGAATGGTTTTGATACAGATGGAGAGGTCGAGCGTGAGAGAGCGGTGTTTAAGATAGAAAAGGTCGTACGAGAGCTTCATCTGCGTGGCCGAGACGTCAGTGGTGCCGTGCGGGTCACCATGGTGATAGAGCTGCGCTTGGCCCGAGAGACCAGGCTTGATGAGGTGACGCACACCATAGTATGGGATTTCTTTTTCATAGACCACAACCAGCGCGGGCGTCTCGGGGCGCGGGCCCACAAACGAGATGTCTCCCCGAAGCATGTTCCAAAACTGTGGCAGTTCGTCGAGCCGTGCACGACGCAAGAACTTCCCTACCCGAGTGACGCGGAGTTTCGTGCTGCCTCCTGGGCCATAGTTGCCGGCGTCGTTGCCCGTCATGCTGCGAAACTTGTACATCGAAATGGTTGCGCCGCCCTCACCCACACGCGGGAGCGCCACAAACGCGGAGCCGCCATCCTCAAGCTTTATTGCTAACATAATGAACGGGAAAAAAACGAGCGAAAGTGTACCGCCCACCAATGCGATGACAATATCCATACAGCGTTTGATGATGTCATAGCCCGTGTGCGCATAGCGCGACACATTGCGCGCGAGCCATACGTCGTTGATCTGAACCAGCGGCACTCGACCGAACACTTCTTCATACAAGAAGAGCGCGTCCAAAAAACGAATACCTTGTGACAAAAAAGTGTACAGTTCAGGAAACGCGCCCGACACACGCGGGTCGTTAAAATCGGCAACGATGAAACGAGGATGTGTGCGCAAAACCGCACTGCGAACTGCAGCGGCCAGGGGCGATTGTTCGGGATCAATGCTTTCAATCACCCGCACAGGGGCGCGGTGAGCAGCCGCGAGTGCCGCAACCAACTCATCAATTTCAGGCCCCTTACCCACCACCAGAGCGTTTTCTGATTTCTGCAGGCCAAGGCGCGGAAACAAGAACGAACGCCACAGGAGCACGCACAGAAAAGAGATGCACAGGTAGACGAGCAAGAGCGTTTTTGGAGCAATACCAAAGATCGAGAGTGGAATAAAAAAGAAAAAGATTGCCGCGATGCTGAAGTTGACACCTTGTGCGATGAGCAGTGTGCTCGAAAGCGCGCGGCGTGCCAAGAGAATTGAGCGGCTCTCATAGAGTCCCGCAATAAAAAAAATAAGAATCCAAACCACAAACAAAAAAGAAAATGGGTAGAGGTGCGCAAGAAAAACCTCCATTGAAGGCACCTCGAATGTGCGCACAAACAACGACACCCACAGCGAGAAGACAAGACACAGCAGGTCACCGAGGAAAAGAATGGGCGTCCGAGGGCGAAACGCGTGTGTCATATAAGCTGTTATAGTATATAACAAAAGCATGAAAAAGAAAGTTACCTGGACACCCCACACAGTATGAAAAAAGTCTTATTTGTCATCACCAAATCCAACTGGGGCGGGGCCCAGCGCTATGTGTTTGACCTTGCCACCCACCTACCCAAGGATCAATTTGAGGTTTCGGTGGCCTTCGGCCAAAAAGGCCTGCTGGCCCAAAGGCTCCAAGAAGCGGGGGTTGCAACCTATCCGATCAAATCGCTGCAGCGAGACGTGTCACTTGGGACGGACGCGCAAAGCGTGCGCGAACTGAAGCGGCTCTTTCAAACACTGCGGCCCGACGTGGTGCACCTCAACTCTTCCAAGGCAGGTGGTGTTGGAGCGCTCGCCGCTCGCCTCGCTGGTGTCCCGCGCATTGTCTTTACCGCTCATGGGTGGCCCTTTTGGGAACAGCGCAGCCTCCTCTCACGCACACTCATATTTTTATTCTCGTGGCTGACGGCGCTCCTGTCACACCGAGTTATCGTCATATCAAATTATGACTTGCGGGTGGCACAAAAAATGCCGTTCATTGGGCACAAAACTATTTGCATCTACAACGGTATCGAACTCAACACACCGCTTGAGTCTGGAGACGTTGTGCGCCACTCGTTCCCCGCGGGGGCGAACATCACTGGTACTATAGGCGAACTCAATAAAAATAAAAATCAAATCACCCTGGTTGAACAAGCAAAAAACAACCCTGATATGTATGTGGCTATTGTGGGCGAAGGAGAAGCGCGCGCAAACTTGGAGGCAAAAATAAAAGAATATGGTTTAGACGAACGGGTAAAGCTATTTGGCTTTTTGCCTGCACGCGAGGTGTTGCGCGGTTTTGACACCTTTGCGCTCCCCTCGCTCAAAGAAGGTCTCCCGTATGTGCTCCTTGAGGCGCGCACAGCGGGCCTTCCCATTGTCGCCAACCACGTGGGTGGCGTGGACGAGATTTTAGACGCAAAAGACATGAGTCAATTTTCAATCGAGCGGATGGTTGCAGAGACAAAGAAACTGTACGGCGTTTAATTCACCAACACCAACAGTTTTGCACGGACTTCTTGTGCCACCACAGATTCAACGTCACACACATATACAAACTTTCGCGCCTTCCAGTCGAGCGCGCGCACTTGATCAACCAAAATAACTCCCCTTACTTTAGGCGTGCTGCATACCACCTCAAATGGATATCCTTTTTGTTTGGACGTAATCGGACACACGAGCGCAAGGCCCGATTTGGCATTGTACTTTTTTGGAGAGACCACAAACACTGGGCGCGCGCCGCGTTCTTCGTGTCCAAGTGTTGGGTCAAGAGAAACAGTGTACACAGCACCCGGCGTCGGGACATCTTTTTGTGCTACCATATCTCTTTGCCTCTGGGTGCCCCCCACTCAACCTCTTCGTGTTTGTTTTTTGGAGTTATTTTGCGCAAGAGCGCATCAAGCGAAACCTTGGGTTCTGTCACTGGCTGAATACTCAGCCCACCCTTGTTTTTTATGAACACCACCTCCTTCCCTTCAGATATCCCTGTCCCTTCTGCGATGTCTTGTGGAATGCGAAGTCCTAAACTATTACCCCATTTGCGTATTGTGGTTGTCATATGTATACACATTGTATATACATACCAATTTTTTGTCAACAAAAGCCAAGAGGCGCGGAGACTTTACTGATCATACCCACCCGAGAACTCGCGGTTCATGGCGTCGGGGTGGGCGGCACGGGAATAGCGGCGCATACCCGAGACCATACCCAGGGCGAGAAACTCAGCTAAGAGGTGCGAGCCGCCGTAGCTCATAAAAGGAATGGTGGTGCCGGTGACCGGCAACAGCTGGATGTTGATGGCCACGTGCAGACAAAAGTGCGCCGCAAGATAGCACAAGACTCCAAGCGCAAAGAGTGTCTCGAAGTTGCTTGCACCCCGAGAAGCGCTCTCCAAAAGTCGCCAAAAAAGCAGGCCGTAGAGGAAAAACACAATACCCACACCAATAAAACCCCACTCTTCGGCAAACGCCGCAAAGATAAAGTCAGTCTGAAATTCAGGCAAAAAGCGCAGCCGACTCTGGGTGCCATAACCTATCCCCTTGCCCAGGAGCTGCCCCGAACCCACCGCAACCACCGACTGGTGGGCATTGTATCCCGAACCATATATGTTGCTGGTGGGGTTAAAGAAGGTCATGATGCGCTGTTTTTGATAGGAATGAAACCCAAAAAGCCACAGCGCAGAAAACGCGAGCGCGCCCACTGCAAAGAGCCCGAACAGGTGTTTTTTTGAAATACCCGAAAACAGCACCATCCCCAACCAGATGAGAAAGATGATGATGGCGCCACCAAAGTCTGGCTGCAACACCAAAAGCCCAAACACCACAAACGCATAGGCGCCCGAAATGAGGATGTGGCGGATTTTGCGGATTTCAATGTGACGCACCGAAAAGTATTTTGCCAGTGCGATGATGAGCGCCAACTTTACAAACTCAATAGGCTCGATGCCAAGACCTCCAAATGAAAGCCAGCTCTTTGCTCCCTTGACTGCATGCCCCAAGACCAACAAAAAAACGAGCGGGAGAATGAGTGCTCCAAGAATGCCAGCGGCCACACCCGGGTGCCGCAAAAAACGCCAATCGACACGACTTGCAATAAAGAATGTGACCGACCCAAGCACCATCCAAAGCAGTTGGCGCAATAAAAAAGGGTCATGCCATGAAAATGTGCCCATGGTGGCAAGACCCAACACACACAGCGCGAATGCGCTACCATAGAGCACCATGTCATCACCCTTTTGACGCACGTTGAGCAGTCGCATCACGTACAGACTATACCAGAAAGCACACACACGGACACTAGAACGCCGGAAGTAGTGTGATTTCTGCTTGTGTAATATCTTGGTTTCCTTGCGGCCAGGTGAAATATACTTGGGCAGAGGTTTTGTGGAGCAGATTTGGAATAAGACTTTTTGAAGCCGCACGCGCGACACCATCCTTGTCAAACAGCACGGCGACTGCGGCAACCCCCGACTCGTCAAGCGAAGAGACATTCTGGACCGTTGCAGTTAAGCTCGAACCATCAGGAGTAAAATTTTCGTTGCTTGTATGGAACGAGGGAATCTGGTCTGGAAGAACAGATTCCCACACAGGAACATCTGAAAAAGTGAGCAGCGTGTGTGCAACAGTGCGGTTCCCCACCGATATGTTTGGTTCGACAATCGGGATGGTTTGCATGGGGGGTAGGTCGGTCACCCCATTTTTCTCGACCACAAGTATATTGCGCGCATCAAACAGTTGGAATGTGTACGAAACATTACGAGCTATTTTTCCGATGTTGTTGTTTTGAATATACGCGGCTGCGGTATAGATACCCTGCCCGTTTGGGAATGCGCGCGCCCACAGCACCACCGGCGCGCGCGCCTCACTACTACAGACCAAGGTGCATGAGCCGCCACAGTCGACCCCACTCTCCCCCCCATTCTTTTTGCCGTCAAAGCACGTGGGCGCTGCAGTAAAAAATTTAACCCACACAAATAGCAACAATAACAAAACAATACACCCGCTCACTCCTGCATATAAAAGCTTACGCCGAAAACTCCATGAGAGTGTCATGGGTGTATTGTAGCAGATCTTGAGCTACTGACTTATAGAGGATTAAGCTATTAGATTTTCAACTCTTACAACACAAACGCAAGATACATCAGAATATATGGGGCGTATATCAATGGCAATAAAACAAATAGCTTTTTCACAAGCGAAGGGCGCTCTCTGTTATAGCTAAGACCCCCAACAGCCCCAAAAAGAAGAATGACAGGGCTTGTAGAATTAAAAATTCCGCCCACTGTTGTTAAATTTATATCAGAATACCATAACATAACTGAATCCAACATAAACAGTGCTAGCAAAAAAGTTCCTAACGCTGCCCTCCATCCAAGTTCTTTTGTCCAATTCATTTCGGAATAATAACACACTGTTTAGACCCTCTGTTCTGGCGGCTAGCTACTCTCCCGCGCGGTAAAGCGCAGTACCATCGCCGCAAGTGAGCTTAACTTCCGTGTTCGGAATGAGAACGGGTGTGACCCCACCGCCAAGCCACCAAAACAGATTGTCCAAATACCAAAACTCAATCCCTAAAAGGATTTCGCGCCATGATGGCGCTCAACAACAAATTATTGCGATTCTCAAACCAGCCTCAACTAGACGTCTTTTGTCTAGGCGGGTGTATTCCCTCACAAGAGAGCAGAAACTTCGATCGATTAGTACTTCTCGGCTAAGCACATTGCTGTGCGTACACCTAAAGCCTATCAACGTAATCATCTCTTACGGATCTTAATGAATACTCATCTTAGAGTCGGCTTCGCGCTTAGATGCTTTCAGCGCTTATCCAATCCCGACATAGCTACTGGGCGTTCCGCTTGGCAGCAGAGCCCACACACCAGTGGTCAGTTCACTCCGGTCCTCTCGTACTAGGAGCAAATCTCTTCAATATTCGACGCCTGCAGTAGATAGGAGACCAACCTGTCTCACGCACCTTTTCACTTGTTACCAAGTGGATTGGACTATAACTTCTTCTTTTTCTTTGCAGATCAAGAAGGCTAACATTTAGTCTCTACGGGCATCTTTCGACTTCCCTCGGTGTAGCCCTGACTCTGTATTTCAGGATTCCACCGATATAAGTTAACTTCTCTCTGACTTTTTACATCAGAGCCGCCGTGTTGGTTGGTTCCACACTTTCTTATTCCCGCCCGGATGAACTTTCATCCATCCGGGCAAGTATTCACTAGAACGAAATCACTCGACGGTTCAGACTGTCCATTCCCCCACTCCTAAGGTTTAACCTTAGATGAGATCCTGAACGGTCTGAACCCAGCTCGCGTATCACTTTAATTGGCGAACAGCCAAACCCTTGGGAGCTTTTTCACCCCCGGGATGTGATGAGCCGACATCGAGGTGCCGAACTCTGCCGTCGCTATGGACGCTTAGGCAGAACTAGCCTGTTATCCCCAGAGTAGCTTTTATCAGATAATCTTCCACCGCGTCTAAAACGGATGGTCGGTTCACTATGGTCTACTTTCGTACCTGCTCGACATTCACGTCTTGCAGTCAAGCCAGCTTTTGCCATTACGCTATCGGCACGGTTTCCATTCGCGCCTAGCTGACCTTAATACACTCCTCCGTTACTTTTTAGGCTTTTGTGTTTCCTATAATTTGTGCCGCATCGACTGAAACTTTTGTATATGGGGTTCTATGATTTCCCTAAATCGAGTAGCAGAAATGCTCTGCACATATAACCGATAATATTTTTGCTTTTGCCGATGAAGCGATACTTCAATAGAAAACTTCTTTTGAAATATCCCTCGTACATTCATCAACTCTTCCTTGGAAAATCCAAGGGAGTGAATGATATACGTTTTATGCCTATTTGACTTCTTGGAACCATCGTCGAGAAACCAGATTGCAACCGCGGTTTCTGATAACAACTTTCCAATAATCTTTGGCATCACTTTTTTCTTGTCTGCATAGAATTGTTGTGCGTAAAATCGGAATATTCCGACGCTACGCGTCCTAAAACCTACATACCTTTTCCCATTCTTTTCTTTTTCGTAGAGCACTGCCTGCTCACACAAAGGAAGAAAGAGTTGGAAAAGCCATTCAGTGTAGTCTTTTTGAGCTAAAGAGTGTTCGATCTTGAGACGATAGGTTTTACCACCGTTTTGAGTTTCAAGATGACCATCTCCAAGCAACAATCCTACCAGCACGTTCCGCTGAAGCGGGGTGAGTGATTGGTTCATAGGTCTTGTCGTTAATTAACAAGCTTTGTGTCGCCACAAAGAGCGGACTATATCTTCATCCAAAACCACATTAATAGTCTTGGAGATTAGCGTGTAGTCTCTGAGGATTCTTAGATTAGAATGGGATAAGGATATCCCAAACAGGGTTATAGAGTGTGCTGCGGCTTCCAAGCCAGCATATGCTTATCACAAATGCTAGCAGAAGGGCCGCTATATAAGTTTCGGAACTGCTTCCAAAACCAACCAAACCAAATATCGTACCCAGTCCGATTCCTAATACAATTGCAGAAAGAATCGACCAAAAGATGGCCACAACCCAAAAGAGGATCGGCCTTTCACGTTTACTAATATTTACTTTGAACATGCACGTACTTTACCACACCTAAGTCTTTCCTGCTGATCGTCTGCACTTTACGGTTTTCACTGCCCTAATTTTATTCAGGACGAGTACATAAAGATACTCAGATGTTCCAGCATATAGCTAATTTTTCTGTCTCGCTTTACAGCGAGATGTCCCCCGGTATTTTATTTTTGATTCAAGAGTCTGACAAACTCTTTTTTGCGAATCTGTGACGCTCCAAAGTTAAGGATAGCGCCCCACTAAAACTGCCCACCAGATACTGTCCCGACAAGGTTTTGCCCTGCCGGTTAGCGCATACAATTTGAGAGAGTGGTATTTCACTGACGAGTCCACTGGAGCCAAAACCCCAATCTCAACCTCTCCCACCTATGCTACGCACCCGAACCATATACGCAATATCAAGCTACAGTAAAGCTTCTGGGGTCTTTTCGTCTATCTGCAGGTAACCGGCATCTTCACCGGTACTGTATTTTCACCGAGCTGTTCTCCGAGACAGTTCCCAAGTCGTTACACTATTCGTGCGCGTCTGAACTTACCAGACAAGGAATTTCGCTACCTTAGGACGATTATAGTTATCGCCGACATTCACCAGGGCTTATAACGATCACCACTACATCTTGCGACATAGCAACGCCATTAGTTGACCTTCTGGCATCGGTCAAGTGTCACCCCCTATACATACTCTTGCGAGTTCGCAGGGAGCTGTGTTTTTGGTAAACAGTCGCTTGGGATTCTTTCGCTGCGGCCCCACCAAGTGGGGCAAGCCTTATTCCGAAGGTACGGCTGCTGATTTGCCGAGTTCCTTGGAGAACACTCACTCGTTCGCCTTGCTCTACTCGAGCTGATCACCTGTGTCGGTTTTGGTACGGTCGTACATGCAGTTAAGTTTAGAAGTTTTTCTTGGAAGGCTCTTCACGTACGTCTCTCTACCCGAAGGCAGAAATTCCCCTACTCTCGCCGTCATCATTAAAGATAGTTTCGTGGATTTACCTGCGAAACACGACTTTGAGCATAGACAGCAATCCAATAAGCTGCGTACACTTATGTCCTCCGTCACTCCATCACCTGCATGCCGGTTAGGGAATATTAACCCTATGTCCATCACCTCCGGCTTTCGCCATAGGCTTAGGCCCGACTAACCCTTCGCTGATCACCATTGCGAAGGAAACCTTGATCTTTCGGCGTGGGAGGATCTCACTCCCATTGCGGTTACTTGTGCCTGCATTCTCACTTCCATACGCTCCACCATGGGTCACCCCTTTGGCTTCATCGCAAATGGAACGCTCTCTTACCGCTTGGCAAGTCCTAAGACAAACCAAGCCCTCAGTTTCGGTACCATGTTTTAGCCCCGATTATCTTCGGCGCAGAATCTCTCGATGAGTGAGCTATTACGCTTTCTTTCAAGGATGGCTGCTTCTAAGCCAACCTCCTCATTGTCTACGAAATTCCACCTCCTTGTGATGCACTTAACATGGATTTTGGGACCTTAACTGGAGATCTAGGACTCTTCTCCTTTTGACCAGTGGAGCTTAGCCCCCACGGTCTAACTGCCGCATAACACTACCGGTATTCGGAGTTTGATAGGAACAGCGAGATTTCTCCCTGTCTGTTCCTTCCAGTGCTCTACCCCCGGTAGCCAATCGATGCGACGCCAGCCCAAAAGCTGTTTCAGAGAGAACCAGCTATTACAATGTTCGATTAGCTTTTCACTCCAACCCACAAGTCATCCCAATGTTTTGAACGGCAAAAGGGTTCGGGCCTCCATGTGTCTTTCGACACACTTCACCCTGCTCATGGGTAGCTCACATTGCTTCGGGTCTTATGCGTACTACTAGTCGCGCTATTCACACTCGGTTTCCCTTCGGCTCCGGACTCTCGTCCTTAGCCATACGCAGTACACATAAACTCGCAGGCTCATTCTTCAATAGGCACGCGGTCGAGGTGTTGCCACCTCTTCCACTCGTTGTAGACATATGGTTTCAGATCTATTTCACTCCCCTCGTCGGGGTTCTTTTCACCTTTCCCTCACGGTACTAGTTCACTATCGGTCTTAAAAAGTATGTAGCCTTACCGGTTAGTTCCGGCAGATTCACTCAAGCTGTTCGTGTCTTGAGTTACTCAGGGACAACGCACAAAGTTGTTTTGTTTTCGCCTACAGGGCTTTCACCTTCTGGGGCGTCGCTTCCCAGCGACTTCGGCTAACGCAACAATTTGTAACTTTGTTTCTACTTTGCTGTTTAACGAGCAAGCAGAGTAGCATCGCCCTACAACCCCCAAGATATTCTAGATCCTACACGCGCGTCTGATTTTTGCATTACTACAAAAGAGCTGCACGTACAGAATCTAGGCTCTCGGGTTTGGGCTCCTTCGCGTTCGCTCGCCGCTACTAACGAAATACTATTTGGTATCTTTTCCTCCAGGTACTGAGATGTTTCACTTCCCTGGGTATGCTTCTTTCTTACGAAAGATAGCGCGCATTTCTACACGCTGAGTTTCCTCATTCGGAAATCTCCGGATCAAAGGTTGCTTGGCACCTCCCCGAAGCGTATCGCCGCCACACTGCGTCCTTCATCGCCTTTTTAAGCCAAGGCATCCACCATACGCCCTTGTTTGTTTCTTTTCTCTTGTGAGAGAGAAATGGAACACCAGCCTTGACGAGACCGCTCAAGTCTTGGCTGGGTTTGAGAACCGCAATAATTTGTTGTTTACCCGCCCGAATGACTGAAATCATTCAGTCGGGCGGGTGTTTTGTTTTTGGTTTACTCCACCTACACGTAGACAAAAAGACCCAACGGGAAAATTTCGTGTGGTGGCATTCTATTGTCAAAGTCCAATCAAATATCCAAATTTTGAGAACAAAAAAGCCGCTTCTGTGAAGCGGCGGCCGCCCTTTCAGGCTACCGTCATCTTCATGCGCTTTTAATGCTCGTTAACATATGGATAAAGAGAGTATATAGGAGTCAAAAGGGGGTGTCAAATCAAGCGTCTTGGGTAGATTTTTAGTCGAAAAGAAACTCTAAAAAAGCTTATTTAATACCACACCCCGTTGATTTTTTTGAGGGTTACGGTGGTGCCGCCGACTTGGATGGTGGCGTTAGTGTCGGCGACTTGCCAACCCGTCGTGGGCGCACGAAGCGCTGCCTCACTTGGTATACCTGCCGCAATCTGGTGCATGAGCGGAGCAAAAACCAATATTTGCTCATCTGTTGTGGTGGCGTAGCCGTTGCTTAGTTTTGGTTCATCTGCAGTCGAGCTGATGAGAAACGCGCGCAATACTGAAGCGTCGTTTGATGCGTATATTTTTTGCTCGGCAACAATCACCCCGATCAACAAATCTTTAGTTGCTTGTGACACACCCAAAGCTGCAGTTGAACTTGCCACAGAGCCAAGCAGCGCAGTGCGCTCAAACAAGGATGCAACAGTTGCAACAAAAGGAGAGGTGGTTGCCGTAGTGGAAATGGTCGTGGTCGCACTCGTTGTCGAGACAACTGTTGGACTAGTCGGAGGAGTGTCTACACAAGAAAGTGTGGCGCGCGTCTTGGGCCCAACCACCCCATACCCCACCATACCAGGCGCAGCAAGATTGTGAGCGACTTGCCAACGTTGCACTGCCGCTTTGGTGAGCGGGCCAAAGTAGCCGCTTGGCATAACGCCCAGCGTCACTTGGAGTTTTAAGACTTCGCCATTTGTGCGCACATCAGTGACACCAAAGTAGAGCGCATGGGTAAGCGCGACACACAAAGTAGCGGCGGCAAGCTGAGGCATACACACAGTATACACCCGTTCCCATATGCAAAACCGCTTCGAACTTTTGTTCGAAGCGGTTTTGCTGGTGAGATTTCGGAGAAAAATTATGAACGCTTATTCTTCATCTCCTCGCGAGTCTTCTCGATGAAGCGTGCTGCCGCCTCTTGACCGCCAAGACCGAAAGAAAGGCCAAAGGCAATTGCGAGCGCCACTACGATACCGGTGAAGAGTGTTTGGAGAATACCCTGTGCAATCTGGAGTTGTGAAAGTGCTGCCAAAATAGCAAAGAGCCAGATAGCCCAACGAGCCATCGTTCCTGCAAAGCCAGCTGCGGAGATGCCCGCGGCGCGAGCAGAACCAACAACCACGCCCTGTGTGATTTCTGCGACAACCGCAGCAACCAACAAGATGAGAACTGCGATGATTACGTTTGGAAGGAAGCCGAGTACTATCTGACCAAGAACGGAAGTAACTTGTCCCAGGTTGAGGATCTGGAGCGACGCCATCAGAAACACCAACACGACAAACCATTTAACCAAAGAACCAAGAAAAGCGCCCGAGTCGAGCTTGTAGCCCGCACGAGAAACCACTTCGTCAAACCCTGTGGTGCGAAGTGCTTGGTCAACCTTGAGTGCTTTGAGTGCCTCGCTGATGACCCAACCGATCCACGACGCCAGGAACCAACCAACGAGCAACACGATGACCGCGAACAGAAGATTGGGCAGGAACATGACGGTCCCCGACAAGAGTGTATAGAATGACTGCTGGAACACCTGAGCCCATGTTTGAATAATCATATGCAAAACTCGTCAAATAATAACCTATTGATAATCGACACCTCTATTCTAGCGCAGATACCACGTCGCGCACAGTCCACTGTGGATAAGCCCGGGGGGCTATACGAGGCCAAAATTGAGCCTGTCGAGCACGACTTTGTGTGGATAGTCGAGCACGTCGCGCACCAGCTTGTCGTTCATATTGAGCCGATATAAAAAGTCTTCAGTGGAGAGAAACGCGTACCGGATCTCCTTGCCGATTTCTGCTTCAAATTTGCGCAACGCATCACGCAGGATGCGTTCTTTTATTTTGTCCCCAACGATGAGCAGGTCGAGGCTCCCCTCCCACTCGCCCATGAAAACACCCGAAAGCACCACCACCTTGAGCGTGCCCGCAGGACGCACGTGCGCAAGGATGTCGGCACCGCGCGCGGGCGCGTTGAGCAACAGGTTCTGAAGCGCTGCAACATATTCGAACGACGTATTCAGTTGATAACGAAACCCCTTGCCCCGGATCTTGCGCTCGACAACACCAATAGAAAAAAACAGGTTCAGCTCGCGACGCGCCTCACGGTCGAGCACGCGTGCGCGGGCAACCGCCTCGGCAGGCGAAAAGGACTGCTTTGGGTTGAATAAGAAAAGACGTAGAAGTTTTGCCCGTGAAGGGCTTCCAAAGAGTTTCGAGAGTTCGTCGGTCATATCGTTTCTGAATACAGTAGCGCATGAGTATTCTATGCAAAAGAAGCCGTAAGTGCAAAGCATAGACAGAACAAAAAAAGAAATGCCTAGTCATATGACTAGGCGGGTGTGGGCGGGGAGGAAAGAACGAGGTGAGGATAGAAGTGAAGGGTGGTGAAAAAGAACTGAGAAGAGAGAAAGAATGATGAGAAAGAACGAAGGGAAATGGAGAGCAAGAGGAGAAAAGAAAGGGTAGCAAAGGGTGAGAGGTGAATATAAAGCAAGTATATCCAAATAAAAGTCACGCAATGCAACCAAGTTTCAATGTCCGCTCAACCACTGTCCACCTATTACTACTCACACCACTGACCAAAGGTTTCATTCTCAAACTGCATACAAAAAACCCGGCACAAGGCCGGGTTTTTTTGCGAATAGGTTTTTTAGTTTTGTTATTTCAACTCAACTTTGCCACCAGCTGTTTCAATCGCCTTTTTGAGCGCTTCAGCCTCTTCTTTCTTCATCCCCTCTTTGATGACTGTTGGAGTTGCATCAACCAAGTCCTTTGCTTCCTTGAGACCAAGACTGAGCGCGTCTTTGATTGCTTTGATCACCTGCACGCGCTGTGCGCCCGCATCGGTAAGGTGAACATTGAACGAAGATTTCTCCTCCGCCGCTTCACCACCCGCCGCCGCACCCGCAACAGCAACCGCCGCCGCAGAAACGCCCCAATGCGCCTCGAGCAACTTCACGAGTTCGTGAAGTTCGAGCACCGACATCTTTTCAACCGCTGCAACAATGTCTTTAAATTTTGCAGGAATCTCCACCACACTCTCTGCCTTTGTTTCTACAACGGGAGCAGCTTCTGGAGCCGCAGCCGGAGTTTCAACTACTTCTGTTTCGTCTGCCATATAATTTTTTGCTATGCCTCTTTTTCAGCTTTTGCATTCAAAACGACTGCAAAGCGCTGACGAGGACTGTTAATAAGTTGTACGAACTGCACACGAAGGGTTTGTATGCCAGGGATCGCGGCAATCGCCTTGATTTCGTCTGCATTCACAAACCTTCCACCAAACACACCTCCCGCGAACGCAAGGTGTTCAGGAAATTTCTTTACAAAGACCGCGAGCTCGCGCGCAGGAGCAAGTTCGTCCTCGCCATAAGCAAGCGATATCTCACCCTCGAGCACGGGCATCTCGCCTCCAAACTGTTGCGCATCGAGCGCACGTTTGAGCAGCGTCTTTTTGATCACGGTGTATCCAACGCTCTGGCCACGAAACGCTGAGCGCAGCTCGCTCTGCTCTTCGACAGGCAGACCTTTGAACTTTGCAAACACCAACGTCTTTGCATGTGACACAATGTCCTGTGCTTTTGCTACGATCTCTTCTTTTTTCTGTCGTGTAATTGCCATATGCTACTACTCTATAATTTTGGGCAAGAAAATAGCCCATGAATAAAGGGCTTTCGTTCGACCTCGGGAGGACTCTTTACTCCTGCCAGCACAACGCGCGCCGCCAAGAAACCCCCTGTCTCAGACCCTTGCTAAGAAATTTACCGTGGCAATGCAACGCTGTCAACCCCGGCAGACTGTGATTCCGGCCCTGTAGGCGAGGCAAAAATAGCCACAACACACCCGGCTGAGATGACAGCGACGAACACGAAAAAAAATTTAAAGAATGTTTTCGTATAATAGCGCTGCATACTGTATGAATAGATACTACAGGCAAACATTTGCCGCGCCAACCCCCACCGTGGCCGAAACTGTTGCCACCACGCTCGCGACTGGGTCGACCACCCAAAAAAGCGCCGCTTCAACTCTTTCTGCAACAGTGCCTGGTGGCGCATCAAAACAATCGTCCGTCTCTGAAGCAAACGTTGGCTGCAAGGCAGTGATGCTTTTTTGCACATCAGAGATCACCTTGTCGGACGCCCCTGCCACATAGGCATCCGCAAACGAATGTCCAGGGAAGGTGCTTGCGATGTCTTTGGCAGAGGTGGGGGCGATGTCGATGTTTGGTGGCAGTGGAGCTTGCATGCCTGCTTTTTTTGCAGCAGCGGTGATGAGTATCAGTGCCACATCACTCTGCGAATTCAGATAGAATCCCCCACCTGCAACCACAGAAGCGGGTGTGGCAACCGCGTAGACCCCAACCGCTTCTTTTGGCTCTCCGTGCGCCAAGAGATAGGTGTAGAGTGAATTCGCATAAAACGCGCCTTGCGAGTGCCCCAACATGAGCACGCGGCGAGTCGTCAATTCCCGATAGAGATCTTGCAACATAACGGTAAAGTCAAAATCAGAAATGGGCGCGCCAAACATCTGCGACACCGATTCGGCCAAGTCCCCTACCCCAGCCAAATGGGTCGGGTTGTATATATTGATAAAAGTCACTGGGTTTTGTTGGTTGGGTTCAACACGTGCTGTGTACGCCTCGACCAAAGCTTTTTTGTCGGCCTCGGCTTCTGGGCGACTGGTTAAAACTCCGTTTACATATCCAACCGTGTAGCCCTGCGCGCCGCAACGCGCAAACGCGGTTGCAGGAGCTGTGAACAGCGCCGTCGCGAGCAGCACACTCAAGACACCGGTCATGTATTTTTTCATACACAGCATGGAATGTGTGCCCTTAGGCAGCAAAAGTTTTTGGGTCAATGTCGCAACTCGCCTGGTCGCTGCTCACAAACGCTGACTCAAATATCCCAACAAACTGCCTTTTAAGCTTTCTCTTTTCTGTATTAAAGACGAGGTCTTCTGTTTCTTTCATCCACTCTTTTGCTTGAAAATACTGTGGATGAGCGGCTTCCACCAAACAGTCGATGCCGTGTGCTTCGTACTTTGCCTCGGCAACCCATGTGTCGGTGTTGAACACCTGCGAAAGCTCGAGCTGGAGCTCGAGCGCATACTGGAGCTCAGCTGCACGCACAGCAGCCTGATTTGGGTGGAGTTTGTTGATGGCCAATTCAACATCGTCACGGATGCCGTTGTGGTTAGTATCGGTTCCCAACAAGGTGGCGTTGTTCAACGCCTCGTCGGGCGCATCGGGCACATTTTTGCCCGTGGCGGTTGCCCAATCGAGCTTTTGACTCTGCATAAACGCAACTGCAGCAGTAGTCTTTTGTTTATCGAACATCGCGGGGACGCGATAGGCGACCAGGGCAACGTAGAGCGCCAACACCGTCCAAACCGGCCAGCGCAAAACCCGCCACGCGCGCCGCGCCCGTGTTGGTGGTTTTACCTCTACCGCCATTGTTGGTTCCATAGATACAAAAAGTGTATCACGTAATTTCACTACACAATTGCAACTCCTACTATCTAGGACGGTCCTGGATACTTTCTAGACACGTACCAATTACTCGCCGCCTTGCACACTGCTGTAGACAACTTTTGAAATCTGACTGACGACACTTTCCATCTGGGACAATGGAGCCGTGCCGCGCGTCATCACACAAACCAAATAGGGATCTTTTGCATACACAATGCCGCAGTCATGCAACTCGTGCTCTGTGGTCACGTTATCAGAAGCAATACCCACAAGACCAAGCTTGTGCGACACCCTGGTTCCCGGCGCCACCCCCGCAGCGAGCCCTTGGGTAAAGCTTGATTGGCTCAACAGTTTGAGCGCCTTTTCTGAATAATCTCTTGAGAGGTACGTTGCGTTGTAGAGCACGCGAAACATCGTCGAAACCTGACGCACCGTCATAAAGTCGAGATTCAATAGGTTTACACTCTCTTTCGATGGGATACCAAGGTCCCCATACACACGATTGAGTGCGCTCGCGTTGATGTTGGCATCAAGAAGCGCGGTAGCGTTGTTGTCTGAATATTTGATCATATATTCAATGAGTTGCTCTACAGCGTATGAATGACCAGGGTCGATCGCCTCTTTTGGCTGCATGTCTTGCATTTGGTTTAAGTCGGTACTGCCCAGAGGGTAGAGTATTTGTTGTGTAAGAATATCGGGGGAATTTTCGGCCATTTGGTAATACGCCATCATTAAGGGAATCTTGCCCAGACTGGATGGGTAGTACTGTTCATCGCCATATACATTTGCCCACGTGCCGTTTTTCAGATCAGCAAAATAGACCGACGTCTTGCTGATAATGCCGCTCCGTTTGTTGATATCGATGATTGTCTGCATCTCTTTACTTAAGAGTTTGTTTTCAGAATAGGCGTTTGAATTGTTCATATTACAGAGCAGGAGCGGGTCGATAAACTGGTAGCCCCCAAGACGGAGTGCTTTTGGCACTACAATCCTGCCCATGCCTGCATGCAAATACCAACCCAGCACAAAACCCACCACCCAAAAAAGAAGCATGGCCACAAGCGCCCATCGCATTTCTTTTGCTCTTGTCATGTGATTGTTGTTCAGGACTGTTGTTGTAAGACGAGCAAATCAGCGTTGCCCGGGTTGGCCTTGAGCCCCTGCGCCAAAATGTCCGCGGCCGCAGTTGTGTTTGTTTTGTAGGAATATTTATAGAGCGTGTACAGTTCGCGATAATAGTCGATGGTGTGTGGACTGAGCAAAACTGCTTGCTTGAAGTTCGCCTCAGCTTTTGGGTAATCTTTCAAGTAGTCCATATAGAGACTCCCGAGATTGCCATAGGCGACAAACGAGGCTGAGGCGGGCGCGGCCTTGGCAACATAGCCCCACGCCTCGGCAGCGCCCGCGTAGTCTCCCCCGATCTTGCGGTCAATCCCCAAGTCGAGCCACAGGTCTATGTTGGTGGGGTTTTTTTGCAGCTGTGCGATGAGTGTTACTTCTTTGTTTTTCAGAATAGTTTGAGCATCTTGCGGAAGCGAAGCAGAGATTAGTATAGGCCCTGTAAGTGATGGCGCTTTATTTCCCGAAGGAGAGACGGCGATTGTGGTGCCGGCCGGAGCCACAACCGAGACACCATTTCCAAGACTTGTGGTCGTGCTTGCTTCTGACGCACTCGAAACAGTGTTGGTTGTTGGCGCCTGCGCAGTACGGGTTCGCATAAAGAAGACACTCCCCACCACCAAGACTGCCAACAGCACCAAGCCAGCCCACATTTTGCTCGTATTATTCATGGAGTTAATTCTACTCTCCCGCACCCAGATACGCAAAAACCCCTCTCGCGCCGCTAGGCGAAGAGGGGTTTTTGTTACCCGTTATGGGTTGTGTGCGTTAGCTGATTCGTTCAGCTGATTGGCTTAGTTCGACAGAGTGAAGCTATCAGCTCCACCAGATGGAAGACCGGTTATGTTGTAACCGTTGGTCCAGTCTGTGTTCGTCGTAGCAGCCGATGTCGATGACGACATAGGCGACCAAATGAAGTTATTGGAGCCGATATTACTTACCGTATCAAGCAAGGTTGTTGCGAGAGATGGGTACGCAGAGTCACCCGAGATTCGAGTCGTGACCGTGCCCTTGGTCTGGGTCTGCCCAGCCGTGAGGGTGATGTCACCCGTCACCTTGAAGTAGTAGGTTGTACCCTTCGACATGGTGAGGATAGGCGAGACAACCATCAGGTTGTTGCCCGAGACGATGCCGCCAGCATTGTTTGCGAGCTGGCCGGATGGCGAGTAAGAACCAGGAACCGGTGTCGAGAAGGTTGAGTCGGTGTAGGCAAGAAGTTTGAGGTTCTTGACTGTGGTTGTACCGTTCGCGTTCGACTCAGTCGAAGTAGCGACGTTAACAGTGATGTCGTTAAGCGCGATTGAGTCTTGCGAGGTGTTACCGTTCGCCGTGATGCTGAAGCGGTAGAGCTCAACACTCGAGCTGTTCAACAGACTTGCTGATGCTGGAGACAATTTTGCGACTGTTGGGTATGCGCGGAATACGCGTACACCAGAGACTGCAGTTGAGCCTGAAGCATTGACGTTGCCTGAAGTACCAGCACCGAGGGTGTTTCCTTGGCCTGCAGTACCATTGGTGTCTACATTGACCGTGAGAAGCGCACCTGGGTTGCTTGCGAGGTTTACACCTTGTACGGCAAGGTCACCCTTAACCGTGATGGTAACACTACCGTTTGCTGGAACAACGACTGGAGTCGACAGAGTCGAGGTCGCAGTGCGATTGACGCCAGTAAAGGTTGCGGTACCGATCAAGGTTGCGCCGTTGTAGAGCGAGACCTGTGAGAGGTCTGCTGCGGTTGAAGACGCGGTCACTGTACCAAGCGAGAGGCCAACGCGGTTAAGCGTGACGGTGTCGTTGGTTGCAGTGAACTTGTACACACCGAGCGTGACACCTGAAGTACCAGCTGCAGCGATGGTGTAACCAGGGCTTACTGGGTCAGTGGTGACCGCGAACGATGCTGCGCCAACTGTCATGAGACCAGAGTTACCTGTCGTGACTACTGTTGTAGCGGTCGAGCCAGATGAACCAGTCGCACTAAAGGTGTCGCTTGAGTTAACACTCCATCGGTAGGTTGAGCCTGAGGATACGCTCGACGACAGGTTGCACTTGAGTGCAAGTGTCGTGATGGTGCCCTTAGCAACCGTAATGGAATTGTCGAGCACAAAGCTGTTTGCAGTTCCGCCACTAGTAAGTGTCGAAGGGACGTTGCTGCCCGTGTTCACTGCAACACCAGCATTGAAGAGCTGGCAGGCATTGAGGTCACCGACCACGCCCGCTGGGCTACCACCAAGTGCGAGACGAAGTGGAATAGAAGTGATGCGGACATTTTCACCTGACTGAGAAGCGTCAAGCTGGACGTTGGCAAACAACAGACCATTTGTACCCGCGATGACGATGTTCGAAGCTGGAGTTGAAGCAACAGTCACTGCAAAGGTTGCAGCCTTGATGGTCATCTGGTTCATCGTGAATGTGCCTGCAGGAAGCGAGATGGTGTTGCCCGAAACCTGTCCAGTTGGGCTACCCCAACCTGACGGAGTCGATGAAGCCTGGATGGTCTCGTTTGAAGAAACACCTGATGGGATCTTGCCTACGACCGACCATGTGTGGCGGCCAACAGGGAAGGTTATGGTGTCAGTGAGTGTTACTTTCATTTGAGAAAGAGTTCCTGCGACTGCATCAACTGGGCCCGCAACAGTCTTGCCATTCTCGTCCACAACCGAAACGTTTGTGAGGAGGTGGTTTGCTAGGCTGCCTACAGAACCGTAGCTGAGGTTAATCACCATACTGTTCTCGGTAACTGCTTCACCTTTGAAGTCAGTCACAAAGCCGCCGAGCGACTGATTCGAGACATTGAGCGCAACGTTTTGCGATTTGTTCATCGCAGCAGTTGTGTCATTGCTGATGGTGGTTGCGGTGCCTGCGTTAACGGTGAATACATAGCCAGCGTCCCAAGGGGTGCTGGTGTATGCAGGAGTGAAGTTCACACCGTAGCCGTAGAGCTGACCAACAAAGTAAACATCAGTCACTTTGTCGATACTGAACTGAACGGTGCGGCCTGCGGCGTTTGAGCCAACGAGGTCACCCTGGACGTACGCATCAACTGAGTTGCCCTTTGCGATAGTGATACCGCCTGGGAACACTGAGGTGAAGTACTTGCCATCCGAAGAGACAGTTGTTGGGTACGAGGTGCCGTTTACGATCGTGACGATGTTTGCAAGGTCGCCTGAGCTAACCGAGCCAACCTGGCGCCAACGAATGTTCATCATCTTCACGTCTTCTGCAGAGTTTGCAGAAAAGCGAAGACCGGTGAAGCGGATGTTGGTGTCACCGATGCTCTTGGTCTGGTTGCTACCTGGGTCAAACGATGACGTCGAGGTAGAAATTGAACCAATAACGAGTGACTCGTTCACGGTATTGCTTGCGCCAACAATTGGGAACGATCCATTGACCGTAGCCGTAGAGTTAACTGAAACAATTGAGAACGAAGTGATTTCGCCTGCGTGTGAGCCAGCTGCTGCGCGGTTTGCCGCAACCATAAAGGTGCGAGAAGTTCCGCGAGCGATGACCACGCTGTCACCGATGGTTGCTTGGTGGTTCGAGTTGAGTGTCTTGCTGGTACCGATTTGAACACCGGTAGCTGCATCGACGAGCTCAACACCCGACCATGCGCCGTCGGTTGAAGCGCCATCGCGCTCAACCGTGACACCAGTCATGGTGACATCACCATCGTTGCTTGCCGTTACGGTGAAAGCAGTGAATGGGATGCGTGACGAACCTGCAGGAGCAAGCGCGTTCGCTGGCTGTGCTGCTGCCATGACCGTGAGGCCAGTGCCTACAGGACCAGGGGTTGGATTTGGATTTGGAGTTGTGCCACCACACAAAGCGTTAAGCTTTACGCGAGTAGCAGGACCAACGATACCAACTGAACTGACGCCGTTTGCAGTCTGGAACTTCATAACTGCAGCCTTTGTTGCTGGGCCGAAGCTCATGGTTTCCATACCAGCTGAACCTGCACCAGACGCTGCAACCATGGTTGCGGCAGTCTTGTTGAGGACCTGCTGGAGCGCCTTGACGTCAGCACCGGTTGAACCTACTTGGAGTGTGCGAGTAAACGAAGCTGCGCAACTACCGCCGGTAGTAGTTGTTGTCGTGGTCATGGTCGTCGTTGGTTGACCATTGAGCGACGCGGTGACATTTGCAACGGTTGCTGCATCTGCACCAAACGATTGGAGCAATCCGATGATTGCTGAAATCTGCGACGATGACAATGCTGCTGCGCGAGCTGGACCTGCTACTGCACTGAACAAAAGTCCAAGCGCAAGAACAGAACCTGCTGCAACTGCAACAAGTCGTGTAGAACTTTGAGTAATAGTCATAGTTACTAATTTCGAACTAATAATAATCTTGCTTATAAACAACCAATAAAAGAAACCGAAACTATTCTACCCACCTGAGTCTTTGCATTTGCAAACCAAACGCCTCTTATAAAGAGACGCATCGCGCAAACAAAAAGAAAAAGGCGCTGGTAGCCAAAGAGGGAGTGGGGTGTTCAGTCGTTGCAGCCGATGGTTTGCTCTGTCTTGTGAGACACATACAAACGCGGGACAAGGAATTTCAGAAACACATTTTGTACTGTGTTGCACATTTTGCACCTAGTATTTAGTTGTCAATGAACCGCAACAGCTGAGTACAGATATGGTCTGAAGTCCCGACATGCAGTCGCTCCCTACAGTATATGGTGTACCGAACTCCTGTTGCAAAAAAGCCCTGTGGACAACAGCGCAAACAAGCCTAGTAAAAGAGACCTGTTTTCAGTGTTTCCACGTGGGTTAAACCTACACCAGAACACCCTCCTGGTCAACGCAAAACAAACAAATAGAACCAAGGTTCTGCAGAGACAAAAACCGCTTATGTGCGCAGAGAATATTGACTCCACCGGCGCTCCCCCACACGTTTGATGAGCCCTTGTTTGATAAGGACGCCGAGCTCGCGTTGTATCGTCTTCTCACTACAGTCACTCACAAAAGATGCTATGTCCTTTATGGAAACATTTTCGTTAGTGCTTATATACTCGAGTATTTTTGCTGCTCGACCATTGTCGCCCTGCTTCACAACAGTTCGCCCCTCCAGGGTTGTGTCCTTTATACCAGATAGTTTCTTTGAAGTGTCGTCCTTTTGAGCTTTGGTTTGGGACACATGTGGAAGGAAGAGGTCGGACACTCCAGACAAAACGCCTTCAACTGCAAAATCATTTGAAGACAGCGACGGTGACAAGTGACCCCCTCCGTGCAACTTCTCTGCAACCATCTCGAGCTCTTGCATCAAAAGAGCGGCATTTTCATTTGTAATGCGTCCATGCGCCGCACAAAGTCGCACCTCAAAAAGAAGCGCAAATACATCTGCAAGGACCGTCGCAAGGACCGCTTCCCCGGCAGCAAAATATAAAACACTTTTTGGCAGAGCCGCCGCCATGTCGCGCACGTCAGCCAACAATGCGATGTCTTTTGTGTCAGCAGTATCGGCCAAAAAAGTGCAGACGTGCGCAATTCTTTCAAGTTTTAAAAAACAAAAGTACCAATCACTGCGTCCTTTAAAAAGGGTTGATTGCAAAACGAATTCGTGAAATTTTTGCTTTGTATCAGACATGATTTGTCTCTTATATGCCCTTTAGATTGTCCTTTAGTGATTAGAACTGGTAAAAGACAATCTGTGTCCGTAAGTATACTGAGTACACACAGAAGCGCAAAAGAACCATCCTCCATGCTATTATAGAGAGCAATTATGGCGCAAAGAGCAAACAAAAAGAGCGGCAATCTTGGAAGTGCCCCCTCACTCCCCAACGAGACAAAGAATGCCGTGTTCGCCGTACTCTTGGCAGTCGTCGGACTCTTCCTCGCCCTGGCGGCATTCGGAGTCGCTGGACCTGCTGGTGTTGAAGTCTATGGATTATTTTTCTACTTAGTTGGACTTGGGTATTGGCTGCTCCCCCCTCTTTTTTTCATGCTCGCGTGGACCATGCTCAGCGAGACTGCCGGACTCAACTGGGTCAAACTTACTTCGAGCGTTACCTTTGTTCTCTTTTGTCTTGGCTTTATCGACATCGCCAATGCAAAAGGCGGTTTGGTTGGGACACTTATTGGACGCTCGACCGTGCGCCTCTTTGACGTCTACGCAAGCCTGGTACTCCTTGGAGGACTTTCAATAGTGTCACTGCTCATCCTCCTTGAAGGGAAGATCTCACTCGAGCTGCTCAACAGCCTCATGCAGTCAGCCAAAGATCTTGCGAAAGCCGTCTGGGCAATACTGCGTAGCAAAAAGAGTGCTCCTGAAAGCGCGTCCGATTTGGACACGCCCTTGCCTGCAACAACACCAGCGCCCATCGCAGCGCAGGCAAAAGACTCACCTGAAGAGGCCACAGAAACACGCACTCAAGCTCGTGCCATTGCAGCTGAAACAGCAAAAGATGCACAAGCAAAAAACGCTGCGGCAACACTCAAGACGCTGCTTGGGCAATATACCCCGCCACCACTGTCGCTCCTTGAGCGCGATAAAGGCCGCCCAGGCGTGGGCGACATCAAAGCAAACGCAAACCTCATCAAACGCACACTCGCCAACTTTGGCATCGTGGTTGAACTCGACGAAATCTCCATCGGACCCTCAGTCACGCGCTATGCAATCAAGCCCGCAGAAGGTGTGCGCCTGCAAAAAATAGTCTCGCTCCAAACCAATCTTGAGCTTGCTTTGGCGGCACACCCCGTGCGCATTGAGGCGCCCATCCCGGGCAAGTCGCTGGTAGGCATCGAGGTACCGAACTCAGCAAAAGTGACAGTAGGGCTTGGAACACTGCTTGAAACTCCAGAGTTTCGTGACTCGCCCAAGCCGCTTTTGGTGGGGCTCGGGCGCGACATCACCGGCGGCTCGCACTTTGGCAACCTGGCCAAGATGCCACACATGCTCATTGCAGGTGCGACTGGCTCAGGCAAGTCGGTGACTATTCACACGCTTATCACCTCGCTCATCTATCGCTCGGGTCCACAACAGCTGCGCTTCCTGATGATCGACCCAAAGCGCGTTGAACTCACTCTGTACAATCGCATCCCTCACCTGCTGTCGCCCGTCATCACCGACCCCAAGCGTGCCATCATGGCGCTGCGGTGGGCCGGAAAAGAAATGGAGCGTCGTTACAACGTGCTCGAAGAGCACCGTGTGCGCGACCTTGAGTCGTATCACCAAAATGTGCTTACCCCCGCACTTGAAAAACTGCGTGCAAAAGGCAAGCCTGAGGAGGGCGACGTGGTGCCCGAGGCGATGCCCTATATTGTCATCATCATCGACGAGTTGGCCGACATTATGCAGACCTATCCGCGCGAGCTCGAGGCCGCGGTGGTGCGTCTGGCGCAGATGAGTCGCGCGGTGGGCATCCATCTGGTGCTTTCGACGCAACGGCCATCGGTCAACGTCATCACTGGACTCATCAAGGCAAACATCCCCTCGCGCCTGGCGCTCCAGGTTGCCTCACAGATTGACTCACGCACCATCCTCGACCAGAGCGGCGCTGAAAAGCTGCTTGGTGCTGGCGACATGCTCTACCTGGGTGGTGACATGGGCAAGCCGGTCCGCCTCCAGAGCGCCTTCATCAGCGAAGCTGAAGTGAAAAAAGTTACTGATTTTATTGCTGGAAATAACGACGCTGAACTGCCCGTGGACATTGGGGCACCACTTCCCGGCAGCGGAACGCACATTTCACTTGGAAGTGAGAGTAGCAGCGGTGGTGGCCTCGCCCGTCATGACGCCGGGCTCGATGACGAAGACGTTGATGACGACATGTATGAAGCCGCCCACGCCGCAGTGCTTGAAGCAGGAAAGGCATCCACCTCGTACATCCAACGCAAACTGCGCGTGGGGTATGCGCGCGCCGCGCGACTGGTCGACCTGCTCGAGGAGCGTGGGGTCATTGGCCCAGGAGACGGCGCGAAGCCACGAGAAATTTTGAGCCAAGGCGCCGTTGCAGCACACTCACCCGAAGAGGACATTCACAACGAGCTATGAACCGCCTCGTGATGATCTTGTTGTGTTTTGTGCTTGTCGGATATGCGGCGTTTGAGACACGCAGGCTTGCAATAGGCCCACAGATTACTATCACCTTTCCTCAAGAGGGTGGACAAACTGCATCGACCACCGTCACGGTTACAGGAGTAGTAGAAAATATCGCCTTTTTCACTATCAATGATGCACCCGCTCACACCGATCAGAGCGGTCACTTTAGCCTCACCTTTGCACCGCCACCCGGCTACAACACGCTCACCGTTGCTGCAAGCGACCGTTTTGGGCGACGCACCTCAAAAACAGTCGCCTTCACCCTGCTCACCTACTGCCCCGCCTAGCTGGGGATATTTACTGTATACTTACTCTATGCTGGTTATTGAGAGGTAGTAGTAATTTTAATAAAAAGAACATGGCAAAAGAAGTAAAAGAGAAAATAAAAGCATCTTCTTTAAAATCGGAAGTAAAAGCAGAAAAATTAGAAAGCAAAGAAGTAAAACGCGATACTAGCGCTATCGATGCTGCCATCCGCGAGATCAAAACAAAGTTTGGCGACGAGGCAATCATGAAACTGGGCGACCGCCCACACACCGACGTGGACGTTATCCCCTCGGGCTCCATTGGTCTTGACTGGGCACTCGGCATCGGCGGCTACCCTCGCGGGCGCATCCTTGAGATTTTTGGCCCTGAGTCATCGGGCAAAACAACCCTCACCCTGCACGCCATCGCCGAAGCACAAAAGAAAGGCGGCATCTGTGCGTTCATCGACGCGGAACACGCTCTTGACCCACAGTATGCAGAGAAAATCGGAGTCAAGCTCGACGAGCTACTTATCAGCCAGCCAGACACCGGCGAACAAGCGCTCGAAATTGTCGAGAGCCTTGTACGCTCGGGCAAAATCGACATCATCGTTATCGACTCGGTGGCCGCACTGACCCCGAAAGATGAAATCGAGGGTGATATGGGCGCGTACCACGTGGGCAAACAAGCGCGGCTGATGTCACAAGCACTGCGCAAACTCACCGCGATTACCGCAAAGTCTAAAACGATTGTTATCTTTATCAACCAGATCCGCATGCAAATCGGGATGATGTTCGGCAACCCTGAGACAACACCGGGCGGCAAAGCGCTCAAGTTCTACACCTCGGTACGCCTCGACATCCGCCGCATCGCGCAAATTAAAAAAGGCGAAGAAGTCGTGGGTGGCCGCCACCGCGTCAAAGTAGTCAAAAATAAAGTTGCCGCACCGTTTCGCAAGACCGATTTTGACTTGATGTATAACGAGGGCATCTCGCGCGAGGGCGAACTGCTTGCCCTGGGCGAAAGTTTAGGGATTGTGAAAAAAAGCGGCTCGTCATATAGCTTTGGCGAAGAAAAACTCGGTCGTGGCTATGACGCAAGCCGCACCTACCTGCGTGAAAACAAAAAAATGGCAGCAGAACTCCTGAAACAAATCAGAAAGTCACTTGAAACCAACACGCCCGGGACCGCTCCCAAGGCAAGTTCGGGGGGTGACGAAGACTAGGCAGCCCTGCCCTGGCGAGGAAAAGAAGACGAGCGGAGAGATTTGAATGCATCAGAAAGAAGCGAGAAGAGCGCAAGCACACCAATGGCGAGAGCAAGCTGAACCAGCAGCGTGGTTTTGGTGACCGCAGAAAGAGAGAACGCACCCATTGCAGAGAATCCGCTGTGTTCAGCTGCTAAAAAGTTGGCTCCCACGTGGGAAAGTGAGACAAAAGCCACAATGCCCACAGCAGAAAGGGCGAGTGCGTAGATTTTTATTGCCAGAGGATTAAAAAAGCGGCGCGCAACATAGACAGCAGCCACGCTGCCCATCACCTGCTGTTCTATGTTCGTTTTAGTATTCATATTTTTATATTCAAACCACCCATACACTCTAGAATTATATAGTCGTGGTAATAGTTTCGTAAATGCGCTTGAACTCGAGCTTGGCGCGGTGCACCCGCGTCTTGATTGCCCCAACACTCAAACCCTCCTCCTCTGCTATCTCCTCCTGCGGCTTACCCTCGATAAAGAAAGCGGTGAGCGCACGAGCGAGCATGGGCGACATGCGGGTGAGGACTGAGGCAACCACGTCGGCGAGCTCTTTCTTTTCAAACTGCCGCAGGTTTCGATCGGGAATGAGCGCCCAAATCTCTTCGTCGAGCGCCACACTGTCTCTGCCTGAGCGCTTTTGCTTTTGGTAGTGCGTCAGCGCCGTGTTGACCACAATGCGATACCCCCACGACGAGAAGCTCGCACCCTCTTGTTTTTTGAACTTGCTCGCATTGAGATAAATTTTCACAAACGCCTCTTGCACCACATCCTCAGCCTCTTCTCTGCCCCCTACGATGCGGAGCGCTTTGCGCAGGAAGGGCTCTTCATATTTGCGAACCAACAGGGCAAAAAGCGAAGGGTGCAGGACCGAAAGAGTCAAAACCTCCTCGTCGGACATCGCTGTCGCCCCTTCTATAAGCTTGCTGTCTGCCATATCGACACTGTACATCATATGCCTTGCATGCTGCTACATTTGATATAACTCGAGTTTTGTGTAGAATGTTTCAGTACTCGCAAATACTATTTTATCTATGAGCATGCTTGAATATAGTGAAATTCTGCCCGGAAAAGTGATCCTTGTTGATGGCGAGCCCTATGTGGTCCTCGACGCACACGTCTTTCGCAAACAGATGCGCAAGCCAGTGAACCAGACCAAACTCCGTCACCTCATCACCAGCAAGATCACTGAATTGGCCTTCCATCAAAACGAAAAAGCCAACGAAGCAGACCTTTCGGTCAAAGCAGTTAAGTTTTTGTATCAAAACAAGGGCGAGTACTGGTTCTGCCCACCCGAAAACCCAAGCGAGCGCTTTGCGCTCAGCGAAGAAACGTTGGGCACTGCCGGGCAATTCATCAAAGTAAATAGTGTTGTTGATGCACAAGTCTTTAACGAGAAAATCATCGCCATCCGCGTCCCCATCAAGGTTGAACTCATCGTCAAAGACGCGCCACCCGCCGTGCGCGGCAATACCGCACAAGGCGGCTCAAAGCAGATCGAGCTTGAAACCGGCGCCACCATCAACGCACCACTTTTCATCAACGAGGGCGACCTGGTGCGCATCAACACCGAAACTGGCCAGTACGTAGAGCGGGTGGATAAAAAATAACCCCCCTGCCGCATCTCTGCAGTAAGGGGGTTATGCACTTCTATACGCAGCCGTGTACAGAAGGAACGCAAGCAATGCTAGTGCGCCGATGAAGAACATGGAGTGCATGAGCCGCCGCGCTGCCCAAGTCCCCTGCTCTCCAGCAAGGAGCATAAGCGCCATACCAAGTCCCAGAAGGGTCATACTCCCCAACAAACACCAGTACGTCGCCGGGTGTTGCTCGTTCCATCCCATGCCGGCAAGGAACCACAGAAGCCCAAGCAAAACAAGCAAAAGAATGCTCAGCAAGACCTTACCGAAGGTGAGCGTCTGATCGAACATCCGCATCACGCCCCGCCCCAACTCATCCACGGCAGAAAACCGTTTTTCCACTGAACTATCCTTTCGGGATGCCGGGAGGCACTGTACCATAAAAATAGATTTATGCAACGCAAAAAAATACCTCGGATTTCTCCGAGGTATTTTTTTATTTACGTTCTAGCGAACGATGTATTGGAGCAGCGCCATAAAGCGAGCGCGTTTGACGGCCTCAGCCAAAGCGCGTTGGTTTGAAGCAGAAAGGCCTGTGCGGCGACGCGGCATGATTTTGCCGTGCGGATTGAGGAATTTACGCAGCGTCTCGACGTCTTTGTAGTCGATGCGTTGAAACTTTGGTACGTAGGTGTCTGTTGCCATAAATTTTTTAATTAAATTTGTTTTTGTTTACTTTTTTATTTGTTTCAGCTCGCTAAAACGGGATGTCGTCAGGGTTGATGTCTTCTTGCGGATAGTCTATCGCATCTTCTTTTGACGCTCGTGGCGACGCTGGACTTTGGTCAAACGAACCTCCTCCGCTTTGTTCACCGCCATAGGCTGAAGCCTCTCCATCAGAAACTCCTGCACTTGTCCCACCGCCGCCCGCACGTGGCCCAAATTGGACCGTGTCGGCGACGATCTCGGTGCGATACTGTTTGCCCTTGTCGCCGTCCCAACTCCTTGTTTGGAGGCGCCCTTCGACGTAGACCGAGCTGCCCTTTTTGAGATATTGGGCACAGGTCTCAGCAACACGGCCAAAGACGACGATGTTGTGGAACTCAGTTGCTTCTTGCTTGCTCCCATCGGCCTTTTTGAAGACGCGGTTGGTCGCAACACTGAACGAACACACATTACCGCCTGAAGGGAGAGAGCGCAACTCAGGGTCGCGAGTCAAATTCCCAAACAGCATTGCTTTGTTGATGTACATACTCTTAGTATATCGTAAACTTTCCCCGCTCGTCAGCTTACTCGGCAACAAGCGCGTCGATAGACTTGTCGAGTTCTTCTTCAGAGACTACGACCTTCTCTTCAACCACCTCTAGTTCTGGCTTTTTGATTGTCTCGCCCTCGAGGCGCGGTGACGCAAAGACTGCGCGGCGCACAGGAGTCACCGGCTCGGCACGGTCGACTTCGATGAGCAAGAAGCGAATGATTTCTTTCATTGCGCGAAGCTTCTCTTCGATAGCCTTCACGTGCTCGCGGTCGCTGCCAAACTTGATAAAACCAAAATAACTCTCATTGAACTTTTCGTGCTTGCCCTGGTTGCTGAGCTCGATGGTGTAGGCAAGCGTCATCTTTGTTGGCGCTTGCTCGGCCAAAATCTCAGAACCAGTCCCCACGGTCAAGACCGCGCGCACTTTGTCGACCACCGCCCCTACCCCATCTTCGGCGACGACAGGGGAAACATGGAAGCCCAGCTCGTATGCCGGCTGGTTGTTTTTCTCACTCGCTTGGGTTAACCCCGGGCCACTGGCCTCAGGATGCGACTTTGTTGTCATGGGCAGATACTAACAGATATCCCCAAAAGCGCAACTTAAACCCCAAAAACCCTCCCCGAATTAAGGAGGATTTGCTCCCGCACCTGTTCAAGATCAAGGCCTTTAATTTCAGCGATTTTTTTGACTACTTCGCGCACGTGCATGGGCTCGTTGCGCTGGCCACGGAAAGGCACGGGGGTGATGTAGGGCGCGTCAGTCTCGCACAACAGCATATCGAGTGGCGTCTCGCGAACCACCTCGTCGTAGTCGTGGGTGAACGTAAGCACGCCCGTGAACGAAAGCGTAAAGCCAATATCCAAAAACTGTTTTGCAATATTCCAATCCCCTGCAAAAAAGTGAACGTCCCCAGGACAGTTGCTACCTGCCCGACCAATAGGCGGGTGCGCTTTTAAAAGCTCGAGTGCGTCCACGTATGCATCCCCTGTTGCAGATGGTTCGCCCCCATGGGCGCCGTTGCGGATGTGCAGCATCAGCGGCTTTTGCAGAGTGTTCGCGAGCTCTATCTGCGCAACAAACGCCTCACGCTGGACCTTTTTTGTCTCTTCTTCAAGACGATAGTAGTCGAGCCCACACTCACCCACGGCTATCACCTTTTTACTCTCTCCTAATTTTTTATACCAATCAAAATCAAATACTTCGCCCCTTGAAGTAAAAGCCTTCCCCTCTTCACCCAACTCTTTCGTGTCGTGATATGACTTGCTCGTGTGTACCGGGTGGAGCGCGATAGAGGCCCACACATTCTCATGATTCTCGGCCTCGCGTACCGCAGCCTCTGACGTATCCTGTTGCGTCCCCACCAAATTCATCCCCACCCCTGCTTCGCGAGCGCGGGCAAACACCGCTTCCCTATCTTCGTCATAAGCTACAAACTGCACATGCGTGTGCGCGTCAAAATATTTCATAGACTTTTTGAATAGTAGGCCAGCCTTTCCAATTAATCTTTCCGTGGGAAAAGGTTCTCTGGTTTTTTGTTTGCCATAATCGCCTCAATAATCTTTTTTGAAGTTTCCGGCATGAGTGGCTCGAGCATCAAGTCAATTGCAGCAAGCTCTTTTACTAAATCAGTAATAAGTTGCCGGCCCTGCTCAACATCAACTTTTATCACCTTAAACGGCTCGGTTTGAGTAATTTGCTGATCAAGTTTTGCTATTTTCTCCCACACAAAGTCTACTGCTTTGTTTATTTCAAACGCATCAAGCGCATCAACGAACTCTTTTGGATATATAACAAACTCCAGCATAACCGGCTCGGGCAAATGCTTCTCTGCCAGCTGCATGATGCGCGCAACCAGGTTGCCCAGACCGTTTGCCAAGTCGGCATTGTAGGCATCCTTAAATTTCTGCATCGTAAAGTCGGAGTCCTCAAATGGGTGCACGTGTCGTGCAAGGTAGCAACGGAGCGCGTCGGTGCCGTATTCTTTAGCAACAGAAATTGGCTCAATGACGTTTCCCAGAGACTTTGACATTTTTTGCCCACCACTCGTGATGAAGCCGTGATACATTATTTTTTGTGTTGTGGGAAGTTTTGCAGACATCAGCATCGCCTGCCACATAATCGACTGAAAACGAACTTGGTCTTTGCCCGCCATCTGCACCGTTTCGCCATCCACCCAAAAGTGTTTAAAAAACGAGTCTCTATCATCGGGCCAATCAAGTGCGGAGATATAGCTGGTAAGCGCATCAAACCACACGTACATGACCTGCGACTCGTCCCCGGGCACAGGTATCCCCCAGCTCATGCGCGCCTTTTCGCGCGATATACTGAAGTCTTCAAGCCCGCCCTTCACAAAAGCAATCGCCTCCTCACGGCGCCAGTCTGGGAGCACCACGCGCTCATCTGCAAGATAGCCAAGCAGTTTGTCCTGATAGGCGCTGAGTTTGAAGAAATAATTTTCTTCCTCTATCTCGACTGGCTGCATGTTGGGGTGGTTGGGGCAACGGTCGTCAACCAAATCTGTTTCTTTGAGAAACATTTCGTCTCCAACACAATAGAGGCCTTTGTATTTCTTTTTGTAGATATCGCCCACCTGTTCACAGCGCTTCCACATTTGCTGCGCAGCATACATGTGTGTTTGGCTTGTTGTGCGTACAAAGATACTGTAGGAAAGATTAAGCCCTGTCCTCAATTTTTCGAACTGCTCGGCATAATGGTCGACATATTGCTGCACGTCTTGACCCAACTCTTGCGCTTTTTGAAAAATTTTTTGCCCGTGCTCATCGGTGCCGGTATTAAAAAGAACTTCCCTGCCTCGCAGGCGTTGGTATCGCGCAACAATGTCTGCTTGCACAATTTCGAGTGCAAACCCGATGTGGGGATCGGCATTCACATAGGGCAGCGTGGTGGTGATGTAAAAAGTCTTTTTTTCTTCCATATATCTTATGCGCTGTGTAATTCGCGCAGCTCACGCTCCTTGTCTTTTTCAATATCTGAAACGTACTCTTGGATTGCACCCGCGATGGGGACCGACAGAAGCACGCCCAAGAATCCCATGAGCTTGTAGCCCACAAGGAGTGCAAGGATGACGAGGAGTGGCGGCACACCAACGACGCGCTTGACCACTAAGGGATAAATAAGGTGCGCCTCAAGCTGCTGCACAATAGTAAACAGCACCAGCACTACCAAGGCCAAAGAGACACCGCCGCTCGCAAATGCAAGCGCAACCGCTGGTATTGCCGCCATAAACTGGCCAAACACCGGGATGAGTTCAAACACCGCAGCCAAGATCGCGAGCAACAATGGGTGTGGCACACCCGCAAGCATGAGCCCTAAAAAGAGCAGTACGCCCACAATGAGCCCAAGCGCGAGTTGACCCTGCATCCACTTGCCTATTTTGTTTTGGCTACGCTTCCACAGATGCAGCACGTAGACCTGATTCTTTGCGGGAGTGATGATGCGCAAGAAGTCGTCAACGCCCGTGTCCTGCATCGCAAAGTAGAAAGAGAAAACAACAATCAACACAAACGATACAAGGCCGCCAAAGAGCGCCGAGAGGCTGGTAAAGACACCACCCGTCGTGTCTGAAAGTGTGGTCGAGAGGCTTTGTAGAATACTTGCTGAGGAAAGTGCGCTTCCTGCGCCAAACGGCACCAGCCCATGCGTGGCATCAGACAGGTTCAGCGTTGAAAGCGCGGTGGGCAGTTGGGCTAAAAAGTTCGCCGCATCAGAAAGCACTGGAGGAATGAAGAAAAAGAGGATACCAAAAAAGACCGTGGCGATGAGCAAGTACATTAAAATGACACTAAAAAGGCGCGAAACACCCCAACGCACAAACGCGCGGATGCCCGGCTCGATGGCCGAAGCGATGACCACCGCGGTGAGCACCACCAACACAATGTCGCGCAAAAACCACAACAATCCACACAACATCAAGAACAAGAGCGTCTTGACAATACTCCCGCTCGTGATGTGTACATTAATATAGCGCTCGTGCATGGGGCTATCATAGCACAAGCACCACGCTTAGAAAGACTCAGCAGCCCGCCCCTAGAGTTGCTTCTTGAACATCGTCACCAATTCAGAAATGGCGACCCGCTTTTGCTCCCCAGTGTCTCTATCACGAAGTGTCACGGTGTCTTTTAAATCAGGATTTTCACCTAATGTATCGAAGTCGATGGTGATGCACCATGGGGTGCCGATTTCGTCCTGCCGGCGGTAGCGCTTGCCGATGTTGCCGTTGTCATCCCAGACAATCTGCGGGATCTCTTTTTTAAGATTGAGATACACTTCGCGCGCTTTCTCGACCAGCTCGGGTTTATTTTTCAAAAGTGGAAAGACCGCGGCTTTAATAGGTGCAACATTTGGTTTGAATTTGAGATACACCCTTTTTTCTCCCCCGAGCTCGTCTTCGGTATAGGCATCAGTCATGACCGCAAGAAACATACGCCCCACCCCGACCGACGACTCAATGATGTAGGGTGTGAAGCGCTCTTTTGTTTCTTCGTCAAAATATGACAGGTCTTGCCCGCTGTGTTTCGTATGCGCGCTCAAGTCAAAGTCGGTGCGATTATGTGTCCCCCACAACTCTTTAAAGCCCTGTGGAAAATGAAAATATACATCGTGCGCCGCGGCAGCATAGTGTGCGCGCTCGTTTTCGGCATGCTCGTGCCACTGCAAGTTTTTTTCCTGCATACCGAGCGTGCCTACCAAAAAGCTCCATGCAAACTTTCTCCAAGACTCATACACCTCTGTTTGAGTTTCAGGTCGAATAAAGTATTGCATCTCCATCTGTTCGAGTTCGCGGACGCGAAAGATAAAATCGCGCGGGCTGATTTCATTACGAAAGGCTTTGCCAATTTGCGCGATACCAAAGGGCAGCTTCGCGCGACTTGTATCAAGCACACTTTTGTAATTCACAAAAATAGAACCAGCGGTCTCGGGGCGCAGGTAGGCAACTGATGAATCGTCTTCAATGGGGCCGACCCACGTCTTCATCATCATGTTGTACTTGCGTGGAGGAGTCAGCGTCTTTTTGCCACATACCGGACAGGCAACACCGTCGAGCAGCTTGGTGAGCTCGTCTATATCGGTTGAGTCGGTATTCGCAAGATGGTCGGCACGCAGGCGCGAACCGCAGTTCTTACAATCAACGAGCGGGTCAGTAAAACCGGCAACGTGGCCGCTCGCCTCCCACAGCTTTGGGTTTTGTATAATCGCGCCGTCGATACCAAAAATATTGTCTTGGTCCTGAACCACTTTTCGCCACCACAGAGCTTTCAGATTGTTGGCAAGTTCGACACCGAGCGGGCCATAGTCCCAAAAACCAGCCAGACCGCCATAGATTTCGCTCGCAGGGAACACAAACCCGCGGCGTTTGCAGAGCGAGATTATCTTTTCCATAAGGCCTGCCTGCGCAGGCAGGTTTTCTGATTGTTCTGATTTATCCATACAAGTTATTTGAGTTTATTGTTTTGGCGCGACTTGCCCCATACTGCTGGTAAACCCTGAGTCACCCAAAAGCGCGGTGGTGGGTGCTGACGCTTGAGCGTTTACCCCAACCTGAGCAAACCTGTCTTGACCCACAAGCGTCACGTCGCTGGTGAGTGCGGGCGCCTGACCCACTTGGCTCGCACTTGGCGACAAATTCACCTGAAAGCTGCCGGTGAGCGCGGGGGCACTGTAACCTACCCCCGCTTTGATGTTGCCGATGTTCCAAGATACTGTGCGACTTGATTTATCATAGGTGATGCCACTCATCCCATCTGCCTGCCTAAATTGCACATAGGGCGGCAGCGTTGCCGACACCGCAGCGCCCCCAATACTATTGGAAGAATTACGTATCGTCCAGACGACCGTGTAAGACGTGGTTTGCTCGGCCACCGGCGGCATAGGACCCGTGTTCTGGAAGGAACCCGAATAGTGGGTCGCACTTGCCGCAAGCGCAAGCGCTGAAGAGACGCTTACTTGTGTTGTGGCGGCAGAGGAAACCGTTTGTGGCACACCCGCATCACCCCCCTGCCGCGTGCCCGAGACCGCCACGTTCAAGTTGATGGTCGGGTTGGTATACACCGTGCCGCCCGCCCCCGGAGAAAGCACTGAAAAACTGAATGGGAACGAACCGCTGCCACCAGGAGGCACGTGCGCCAAGACATCAAGCTGGTCTTTGGACCAGGTGATCGTCGAATTTGCCGATTGATAAAAACCGCTGCTGGTTTGTATTGAACCCGCATCGAGCATCGGTCCCGCAAGAGAAAGCACGAGCTGCAGGTTGGAGACGGTGTCGGGTAAATTATTTTGCCAAGTGACCGCCCCCTGCACCACCTGCCCTGCAGACACGGCAACCGTCTTTGCAACAACCCCGTTGATGGCGATGTGCGCCGTGATGAACGATTGATGAACCGTGAGCGTTTGTGGCACCGACAAGAACGGCGTTTTGACGTGTGTGTCGGTCACGTCGCTGTCTGACCCAACCAAGAAGGTGAAAACGCGCTGGTCACCATCTTGCCCGTCAATGGACCCATCAAGATGGATTGTTTTTGATGCGCCCGACTCCAACGTACCCAGCCGCCAAAAGTTTTGTCCTACATCTGCGGCTGGAGTCGCTTGCATTGCCGCAAACCCAAACGGGTATTGCCCCTCAAGCACAGTGTCATGTATAGGCGCATTCGAGTTGTTGGTTATGGTTACATCCGACCCGAACTGCTGGTTTGCAATCGCCTCACTTGGCATCGACACAACCAGCGAGACTGGCGAAGAACCCACGATGAAATCGAGCTCTGTTTGCTTGGTGAATATCGCATTTGAACCCGGGATGTTGTATTGAAGCGTTGCAAGCACTTTTTGCGAAGCCCCCTCCTGCCCATAGAAAATAGCACTTGCCGTACGCTTGAGTGCTTGACCAGAAAAAACAGTTCCTAGTGACTGTCGTGCGTGTACCAGCGCCTGCGACTGGTCAGCAGGGTCGCGCGTCGTTTGAGGATAGTCGAGCAAAAGGTCGACCATCTGGAGCGGCACCTGGTTGCGATTGTTGATTAAAATCTGAAAGGTTGTTGGTTTGCCGCCGTCGATGACCGAGGGTGCGACAATCTGCATGTCGATATTCTGTGGTGAGATGGTGTTGCCTCCAAAGAAAAACATGTATGCCGCGACACCCATTGCACCAACAAAAAATAGGGCCGAGGTAATAAAAAACTTTGTGGCAAACGACACTTCTTGCTTCTTTTTCATCTGCATAAATTGAAGGATGTCTGATTTTTGATGTGGTTGTTCCCCTCCCCACGCGGTGGGTACGTGCACATCCTGCATCGAGAGCGATGTGCGTTGCACAGGGTCGATGTCGGGAGTCTCAGTGCGCGAGTAAAGCGCGCTCTTCAAGTCGTCCACCGCATCGGCATTCTTCTTCTTCTTTCTGAAGGCCATTACACAGAAGTATACTACAGCCTCGCTAGAGCCCCGTAGCAGTGAGGCTCTCGTTAATAGTGCGGATGAGGAAGGGGCGCGAGCGCGCCACTTCATCGGCAAGTTCGAGTGAGAAGAATCCGCCAACTGGCGGACCGGCCGAAGGGTTCGGCATAAACGGTGCAAGTTCCGTTGTCTGTGGCAAGTAGCCAAGGTTAGCAAGGACGCGCAGCACCAGCACACATTCTATCGACTCGGCATCTTTTTGACTTTCGGCACGCGCAAGGTGCGTGAGGCCATCGGTGACCAGCGCATAGAGCTCGGGCACCGACTCTTCACCATGAATGAGGCGCAAAAGTAATTTTGTGATACGTGCGAGCGACGCACGGCGCTGCGTGTGGGTAAAAGAACCTTGCTCAGCACCTTCTGTTTCCGCATTCTCGCTATTTTTAGGCAAAACAAGCAGCGCGCGTTCGGGACCCTCGACCCCCACCAGCTTCCATTCGTAGCGGCCACGCACTAAAGAAAAGCGCGCTTGCGTGAGTGTCTCGAGCCCATAGCGCAGCTTTGACTTGGCGAGGCGCGCGGAGCGGGCTGACGCACGAATGAGCCCCAGCTCTTTGGTGAACAATGCGACCGTGGTATTGGCCTCGCCTGCTCCACGCTTGACCAACACCAACCCCTCGGTGACAAAAATCTTATGCATTCTCTTCTACAATCGTCAGTTCTGAAAGTCCTGTTGCCACCACGAGCGCGGCTTTGTGTTTGTGTGCAACCGTGGCTTCTTTTTCTGACACAACCAACTCATACACAGGTCTGTCTGAAATCACTAAGCCCTGGGTCTTGCGCCAGCCCTGGATGCGCCTCGTGAGGTCGCGCACAATTCCCTCTTCTTCAAGTTCAGGGGTGAGTTCTGTATCCAACCCGACTTCGCTGTTCAGGTTTTTGTCCTCTACAATTTCTTTGACGTTTATTTCTTCGGCAATGATTGCGCACAGCTCAGGCGAAAGCGTGAGTGTTTTAACTGAAAGTTTAGCGAGTGGTTGGCGGACCTTGATGCCTGCTTTCTCACGCTCTTGCAGCCCCAAAGAAGAGAGCTCGCGCACTTGGTTCATGTCTTTCAAAAGTTGCTCGTCTACCACCCCAGCCACAGGCCAATGTGCCAAGTGCACACTTTCTGCTTCGGTCTCATCCTCACTTTTTACCTTTTGGAACAAGTCCTCAGCAAAAAACGGCATTGCGGGCGCCATCACCAATGCGGTCGTGTAGAGCACGTGGCGCAACGTCGCAAGCGCTTGTTGTTTGTCGTCGCCATCAACTTTAAACCTATCGCGCGAGCGGCGTACATACCACGTCGAGAGGTCATCGATGAAGCTGGCCAGCGGCCGCATCGCCACGTCGAGCTCATATTTTTCAAACCCACTTGTTGTGTCACGTACCAATTCACCCAAACGTGAAAGGATCCATCGATCTAATACATACAGGTCCGCCGAAACACGTCCTGCGAAAAAGTCCTCGGGCCTCCCTCGCCCGTCTTTAGACGAGCTTCGAGCCAGACTATTTTCTCGGACATCTTTCGGCTCCCCCATGCGCGAAGAAACTTCCAGCGAAGTGGGTACATACAACTCATAAAAACTTCGCACATTGTCGAGCCGCATCAAAAGTTTCTTGGCCACTTCTTCGACACTGCGCATCGAAAAGTTGAAGTCCTCGGCGTGCACTACCGACGAGCTCAAAAGTGTGTAGCGCAGGGCGTCAGCGCCACATGAAGCGACCACGTCCATCGGGTCAGGATAATTCTTGAGGCGCTTGCTCATCTTTTGACCGTCTTGCGCCAGGACCATGCCATTCACGATGACATTTTTGTAGGGACTTTTGCCAAAGAGCGCAGTGCCCAAAACGATGAGCGAATAGAACCATCCGCGTGTCTGGTCGAGCCCTTCAGCGATGAAGTCGGCGGGATAGCCTTTGGAAAACAGCCCGAGCATGCGCGTGGGGTGGAAGCCTTTTTTATTGAATGGATAGTGCCCGCGTGCAAACGGCATCGAACCCGACTCAAACCAACAATCAAAGACGTCCGTGACACGCTTCCACTCACCATGTACCGCGTCGCCCAGCGGTACCTCGTCGATGTAGGGCCGGTGCAGGTCGAGCGCAAACGTGGCGCTGTGCGGATAGGCAATGAAGTCTATTTTTTTATGTTCAGCAAGAGTAAACAGATGCCCACGGTGTGTGCGCGACTCCATGTCTTTGTGGTCCGAAATCGCGGCAATTTCGGTCAGGAGCCACGCAGGAACTTCGTGCGTCACAATGAGGATAGTCTTGCCACTATAGCGCTGCTCGATGTCAAACAAGAAGTCTCCCACCCGTGTGCGCACAGCATTGTAGTTTTCAGCCCCAACCAGGGCATGATTAAACTTGTCTGATAGCGTGGCAAAGAGCCCACGCCACTCTTCGATGCGTTTGCCTTCATGTTCTCCAAACTGAGTCTCGACGAGGCGCGTGTCGGTCATCACGACCGAGTTTTGCAAACCAAGCTCACGGCAAACAATCTGTGCGGTCTCTTGCGTGCGGACCAAAGGCGAGACAACAACCATGTCGATGCCCATCTTTTTGAGCGTCTGCGCCGAAGTGCGCACCTGCTCCTTCCCCACTTCGGTCAGATTATTTTCTATTTCATTGGTTGAGTTGACGAACCCCTCAACATTGCTCTTGGCTTCACCGTGTCGCATCACCACATAGGTGTTGCCTGAGCGACGCACGAGCGAGAGCAGCTCTTTCACCGAGCCCACCACTTTCAATTCCTTGGTTTTGCTGTGACGCCACACGGGAATGGGCGCACCCCAGTAGCGGCTGCGTGAAATAGCCCAGTCGGGCGCCGAGGCCAAGCCGTTTTGAAAACGCCCCACGCCCACATGGCCCGGCACCCAGGTCACCCTTTTGTTTTGGGCCAGGAGTTTTGGCTTGATGCTTTGCACATTTACAAACCACGAGTTCGCCGCCCAATTGAGCAGCGGCGTATCGCAGCGCCAACAGTGTGGGTAGGAGTGCGTAACTTTTTCACTATGGAAAAGCAACCCGCGCTCTTTTAAATTTTCGATAATTTTTGCATCAGTCTCCATGTGCCGCCCTTTTGGCTTCACGGGCAGGTGGGCAAAGTCAGTGACGGTTGCCACAAACTTGCCTTCGTCGGTCACGTGGTGAATGAGTGGGATCTTTTCTTTTTGTGCCAATTCCAAGTCCTCGGCACCATAGGCAGGCGCCAAGTGCACGATGCCGGTGCCGTCTTCGAGCGTCACATAGGGCGCGGCATACACACGCCACGCGTGCGTTTTGTGTTTGTGCAAGTCGCCCACAAAATAATCAAATGGCGGCGTGTATCGCTTGCCCACCAAGTCCTTTCCCAAAATCTCGCCATGGACTTTCACGTCGGCACCCAAAACCTTTTCGGCAAGTGCTTTTGCCACCACCACAAACCCATCGCCCACTTTTGCTTTCACATATACCGCTTCGGCATTAACCGCAGCAGCGGTATTGCCGGGGAGCGTCCAGGGCGTCGTCGTCCAAATGAGCAGTGAGGTTTCGGGCTCGTCCACCAGCGGCAGTTTGACGGTGACCGCAAAATCCTCGATGTCCGCATACCCCTGAGCCACCTCAAAGTTGGAAAGTGTGGTCGAGCAGCGCGGGCACAAATGCATCGCCTTGAAGCCTTCGTAGATGAGCTTTTTGCTGTGCAGGCGCTTGAACGCCCACCACACCGACTCGGTATAGGTGGCGTCCATCGTTTTGTAGTCGTTTTCCATGTCGGCCCAGCGCCCCATGCGCGGGATGATGCGCCTCCAGTCAGAGACGTCCTGCATGATGCTCTTTCGCGCGGTCTCGTTAAATTTAGCGATGCCGAACTCTTCGATGTCGCGCTTGTTTTTAAATCCGAGTTGCTTCTCGACTAAATTTTCAACCGGGAGGCCATGGCAGTCCCAGCCCCACTGACGCGGCACGCGGAAGCCCTGCATGGTGCGGTAGCGCGGGATGGCGTCTTTGATTGATGACGCCAAGATGTGCCCATAGTGCGGCAAGCCGTTGGCAAACGGTGGGCCGTCATAAAAAATATACTCACCCTTGGGCGCGGGCTTTTGCAGCGACTTTTCAAAAATGTGGTGATTGTTCCAAAACGCGAGCACTTTCTCCTCGCGCTTTGCAAATTCTGATTTTGGCTTTTCGGGTTCGTGATGCAATTCCTCCCCTCCCTGGCTTTGCGTATCCATAGCCTAAAATATAGCACTTTCATGAACTTTTTGCTTTCTTTGGATTTTGGAGTATAAAAGAAATGGAGTGTCAGCGACGAAAGGAACCCAACATGCCGAACGGTCCCCAACCAGCTTCGAATTTTTGGAAGAAACAGGACGGAACGCAGGACGAAGAAAAGATTGCCTTGTTGACCGAACTGTGGAACGAGCGTGACCCCAACGACCCAAGCAAGCCGCGCTACCCCGCCTCTGAGATAGGCACAAAGATGGGCGCAACGGCGGAGGCTATTACCCAGAAAGCAAAGAGGCTCAACCTGTCTAGGCGCACATCATCAATTCCCAAAAAAACACCGAACCCAAGAGATGGTACGAGTCGGTCTCCTGGAAGTGGTCGAATTCTCGGATCAACCCTGGACATCCTACCAAGCCTACGTGGTCACCAATAATCCTTGGTGACTTTTTCTTTTTTTACATCTCCTCGGGCGCAGGGATGCCGAGCAGGGTCAAACCATTCTTCAATACACTTTCAAATGCTTCGGTGAGCAAAAGCGCAGACTGCGGATTGGGGCCGCCCACCACACGCTCAACCATATACCAACTATTAAACGCCGAGGCAAGCTCGGTGAGATAGGTGGTAACGTAGTGGGGCTCAAGCTCGGCAGCAGCGCGCTCGACGACTTCAGTAAAGTGAATGAGCGTGCGCTCGAGCGTTACTCGTGGATTTATAGGCGAAGAAAAATCAGATGTCGCAGCGTTCCCTGACCAACCTGCAGCGGAGACAGGTGATTTTTCTTCGCCTGAGCCTGCTATGACGCCAGCTTCTTTTGCGGCCTTCATGATAGACAGTGCGCGCACGCGCGCGTATTGCAGGTACGGCCCCGAATCGCCCTGGAGCGAGAGCGATTTTTCAGGATCGAAGATAATATCTTTGCCGCTCCCCTGCTTGAGCACTGCATATTTAATCGCGCCCACCGCGATTTGCTCGGCGGTTTTTTCCACATCTTTTAATTCCCTCCCCTGCATCTTTTCTTTCGCCGCGTCTTTCAAATCCATCAAGAGTGACTCGCCGGTTATCGCATTACCCTTGCGCGACGACATTTTGCCAGTCGTGAGTTTAAGGAAGCCATGAAAGCGTCCAATCATCTTGCCCTCGAGGTCGGGAAAGACAAGTTCTGCCGCCTTACGCACCACTTTGAAATAATCTTGTATCTCGTTTGCGGTAACGGTAATAGACAGCGCGAAATCGCCTTTTTCTTTTTTTGCTTCAACCAGCCCAAGCTCTTTAGCCTCGTAGGTGGGCAGGCCCTTGCTGTTTACAAACACGCGGGTATGCAGGCCATACTGCTCGCCTTTAAACACCACTGCGCCTTCGCTCTCTTCGAACACCTCTGGATGTTTTTTGACGATCTCTAAACCAACCGGCCCCACCTGACTCTCAAAAAAATAGTAGTCAAATTTTGTACCCAGCATCGCATAGAGTTTTTCAAAATGCTCCAGAGACTGCGCTCTGCCCGCTTCATACAGCGCGTTTACTGCGGCATCGGTTTTTTCATAAATAATTTTGTTGAGCTCGTCTACTTCCTCTTTGTGTGCGTCATAGCGTTCAGAGCCAAAGACGTATGCCTCGCCCCACAAGCTTTCAGGCTTTTGCTGTTTGCCCCAAATGGCTTTGGCAACATGCACCCCCACGTCGCCTTGGTAGTTGGCGCGCGCGACCGTGGCGCCGGCAGCTTCAAACAGATGCGCTATAGACTCGCCAATGGTGTTGGTCATTAAGTGGCCAATATGAAACTCTTTAAACGGGTTTGGATCGGTGTACTCCACCATCACCTTCTGGCCCTTGAGGTCTGATTTGATTTCACCAAATTCGCCCCCTGCGATTTTTTCTATCTCACTCGCGACAGCCTCGTGCGAAAGAAAGAAGTTAATGAACCCTGGGCCCGCGATTTCTATTTTTGAAATCCCTTCTAATGAAATGGAGGGGGAAACTTTCTGAAGAAAATGGTCTGGCCGAGCGGAGCGAGGAGATCCGAGGACCTTTTCGGAAGAAAGTTTCTCCTGAAGCATCTCGGCGATCTCCCGCGGATTCTTTTCGAGCTGTTTTGCAGCAATGAGAGCCGCATTGGTAGAGTAGTCGCCATGACTCATATCGCCGGGCCGCTCCACCACAAATGGTGCATCGGGTACGCCGAGCTCAACAAGGGCTTTTTGGATTGCGATGTATAGTGCTTCGCGCATAAAAATTACAGTACCCGCCTAGAGCGTGGTTGTCGAGAGTGCGGGGGCAGACAGGCTCTCTGCCACCGTGAACGAGATGCGCCCTACCAGCGCCCCGCGGCCGGTCTCGATGTTGCAGCGCCACGCGCCCGGCGTGAGGCTGTTTTCGATGCTGTAGCCGCGATAGCCACCATCGCGCCCGCCGTTTATCGGGAATGAAACAAGCGAGCGCGTCTCCCAGTTTTTATTCGCTGTATTGTATTTCTCCCACCGGTGCACAATAGGAGCCCCGAGCCCACCGGGCGCAAAGACCGCGCTGTAGCAATAGGCGCTTTGGTAGCTGTTCAGGGAGCTAAGTGTAGTGAACTGCGCGCTCGTATCGCGCCAAAAGACATACCACGCTGGTTTTTCATAACTCGCAGTGTAGATGTCCCCCGCACTGTTTGCCTCGGGCAATACCGCGAGCGAATGGTAGATGCCAATTTCTTTCAGCGACAGTGGCACGGGCGGAATAATATTTAAAAAATAGAGACCATTAAACACGAGGCAGATACCAAGCGCGATACCCGCCACCTCGCGCAGCTGCCCCCGCTCACTGCGGCGAAATACAAAATGATGAAGTAGCGAAAGAAACCCCAGGATGATGCCAAGGCTGAGCGCACTACTCATCAAAAAGACATCCGTCCCGATGCGGTGCAACAGAAACGTCGGCACGGCGATGACGCAGTACGTCAGGAGCAGGAAATAATAGACGGCAACATTAAAGCGCAGTTGCTCGTAGCGGCCTTTCAAAAATTCGTTCCCGAGTGCAAACGCGAGTAAGATACCAACAAATAAAAAGCTTCCTCCGATGGTCCCACTCTTGCCATAGAGGATGAGCAGGTTGTTAGCCAACCCTCCAAAACAAAATTGCAAAATGAGCAGGAGCGCGAGCGGCTCGGCAGGGTTTTCTTTCTCCATGTTGCGCCGGAGCGTGCGCATATTGAGCGCGAGGATAATCGCCGCAGCAAAGAAGAGATAGAAGAGAAGCAGAACATTGTCGGCGACGCTGTCGGGGCGCTTGGCCAAAAACAGGTCAAACGAGAAACCAAACGCCAACCCACCGAGGCCAATATGCCGCTGATACTTTGCCCAAAAGGAAATGAAGCGAGCCCATGCTTTTTGCATGAGTATATTGTACTCTACTCACTACAACAACTAGCAATATACCGACTCTTATCTACCCTTGTCGCTCACATACAACTGCGAAGTCCCGAGCAGAGTTCTGTTTTGATCATACACGAAGACCGTATACTGCCCTTCGGCAACTCCTGAGAGCGCGATCGACCAGGTATTTCCGGCTGTTGATTGAGGATAGGTACTGCCAGAGCGAACGGTGAAATTAGCGTTACCCTGCAACCCCACAATACTCAACAAATCGGTAGCCCCAGAGTATCCCTGCGCTGTGCTACTTGCCTGATTTGCTACACCAACCCCTCACACACGGCGAGGGGCTGGTGTTGACAGCAAAAAGGTAGTTTTTAGAGTTCAATAAACGTCAATTCTTTTATCTTTCTGAAACCGCGATCTCGAGTAACAAGCGGAGACTGTCGAGCAAGTGCGGTGGCGGCAATGGCGGCATCAGGGAGCGAGAGTTTATACGTCCTTCGCAGCGCGGCTGCAGACTCAGCAAGTTCGTTATCGAAGGGCACTGAAATAAAGTTGTCTATAAACTCCTTCATGCGCTCAAAGTCAACCTTAGACAAACCAGGGAGCGAAAAAAGTTCGGCAACAGAAATCGAAGAGACGAAAAGCGCCCGACCCATTTCTTTTTGCTCGAGCACAAAATCGACAACTGCTTGTTCCCCGTTCAGATATGCAATGAGGATATTTGTATCAAGTGTCATACTAAAAAGTAGTATGTGGCTGTATTACCTGCGTTTTAGTTTTGCAGAACGCTTCTCCCATTCTTTGCGCATAGCTTTTTGATATTTCACTCCTTGGGGGAGCTTACCCTTGAGCATTCCAGCCGCAACAACGAGGCTTTTCGGCAATTGATACCGAATATTCCCTATTTCCATAGATTTTACCACCATTCCTTTCATGACCTACAGTATATCACAACCAGTAAGAGAAGTATTAATTTTATACAAACACCTCGGGGATTGGGAATTTGGCGCACATAGTTTTTATCTCTTGGTGGATTGCTTCGAGTTTTGTTTTGTCGTCTTTATTTCTCAGCGCTTCAAGCATAAGCTCTGCCACGCGCGCACTCTCCCTTTCCATAAACCCGCGCGTGGTGATAGCCGGCGTACCAAAACGGATACCCGAAGGGTCCATGGGACTGCGCGGGTCGTCGGCGATCATATTTTTATTGAGTGTAATGCCCACGGTGTCGAGCACTTCTTCGGCCTCTTTGCCAGAAACACCGAGCGAGCCAAACACGTCGGCCAGAATGAGATGGTTGGAGGTGCCGCCCGCGAGCATGCGCACGCCTTCTGTATGCAGCACCTCTTCCATCGCTTTTGCATTCTTAAGTATCTGCTGTGCGTAGGTTTTAAAGCTTGGCTGGAGCGCCTCGCCAAAGGCGACCGCCTTGGCCGCGATGGTGTGCATCAAGGGGCCACCTTGGAAGCCCGGGAACACCGCTTTGTCTATTTGTTTTGCCAGACTCTCTGACTCGCGGGTGAGGATGATGCCGCCGCGCGGGCCGCGCAGCGTCTTATGCGTGGTCGAGGTCATCACATCAAAGCCGTAGTCAAAGGGGTTTTTGACCGCGCCGCCCGCGATGAGCCCTGCAATGTGCGCCGCGTCCATCACCGCATACGCCCCCACCTCTTTTGCAATTGCCGAAATTTTTGCATAGTCGAGCTCGCGGCTGTAGGCCGAGTATCCCGCGAGTACGATCTTGGGCCGCGTCTCTTTAGCGACGCGGAGCATGTCGTCGTAGTCGATCTCGCCGGTCTCCACGTCTTTCATTTTGTAGCGCACAAAGTTAAAAAACTTGGTGATATAGGTAACCGGGTGGCCGTGGGTCAAGTGCCCGCCATGGCTCAGATCCATTCCCAAAACGGTGTCGCCCGGCTGCAAGAGCGCAAAGTACATGCCGATGTTGGCGTTGGCGCCCGCGTGTGGCTGAACGTTGGCAAAGCCTGCGCCAAAGAGCTTTTTAACCCGCTCAATGGCAAGCTCTTCGGCTTGGTCGGTAAACTCCTGGCCGCCATAGTACCGCTTGCCGGGGTAGCCTTCAGAATACTTGTTGGTCAATATTGACCCCTGCGCCTCACGCACTGCTTTTGAAACATAGTTTTCAGACGGAATTAACTCCAACCCCTCTCGCTCGCGTGTCTCTTCACCCTCGATGATGTCGAATACCGCCTTGTCTTGATTCTTGATGTGTTCGTAGTCGCTCATATAAACAGTATATCTTAACGTTTAAGTAATTTCTGCACTTCTGCATACACACGCTCACGTATCACCTCGCGCGAAAGCACCCCCTCCTTATCAGAACAGTCTATTTTCTTCCACGCATTGTTTTTCTGTATCAGCTTAAGCGCTTCTTGCCCCGCATTCAAAAGATAGCGCTCGTTTTTTTCGGCAAGATCTTTCTTTTTTGTTTTCAAAAGCTGAAGCGAAAGTGCGATAGGCAGGTTAAGACACAGAATCATATCTGGCCGAGGAAGACCAAACACCCCGTGCTCCATTTTGTCGAGCCACACCAAAAACTCTGTGCGCTTTTTGGCGTCCTTAATTTTCCCACCCTGGTGCATCTGGTTTGCGCTCACATACCTATCAAGCACCACCACCTTCCCTGCCGCAAGCCACTTTTCTATTTTTGCTTTTGATTCAAAACGATCTGCCGCATACAAGACCGAGGCGATGTGCGCATCGAGCGCTATGAAGTCACCATACTTTCCTGCCAAACACTCGCCCAGAAGCTTTCCAAAAAGATTATTTTGATATTGCGGAAAATCGAGCGTCTCAGTCGGAATCTTTTCTTTTTTTAAACGCGCAACCAAAAGCTTGGTTTGTGTCGCCTTCCCCACTCCATCGGAGCCGTCAATTACAATGAGTTTTCCTTTTTTGTCCATAGTGTTTGCTCGTGTGCACATATGATACAGTGTGGGTACAAAAATACCATGGCGCTTTCAGACAAACGGATACTCGAAGAAAAGAAAAAAGGCGATATTGTCATCGAGCCCTTCAAACGCGAAAACTTGGCGACCTCGAGCTATGACGTCACCCTGGGCGAGTGGTTCTTCCGCGAACAGCCCACCATCTACAACCACAGCCTCTACAATATTTGGAGCCAGTCGCACATGGAGCACGTCTGGGGCGCAAAAAACGTCCAGCGCGCCATCCCCGCAAAAGAAGCATTCAAGAAATATAACTTTCGCTGGGAGGGCATCAGCCCAAACGACAAGGTAATCATTTTGCGCCCCGGCGAAACCATTTTAGCCCACACCCAGGAGTTTATTGGTGGCAAAGACCACATCACGACCATGATGAAGGCGCGCTCTTCGATGGGCCGCAACTTTATCGAGGTGTGCAAATGTGCCGGCTGGGGCGATGTGGGCTACATCAACCGTTGGACCATGGAGGTTACCAACAATTCGAAAAACTACATCATCCCCCTCGTGGTTGGCCGACGCATCGCGCAAATTATCTTTTTTGAAACAGGGCCAATCCTCGAAGCGAGCTATGCAAAAAGCGGCAAGTACCAAAGCGGCGACTCACTCGCCAAGCTCAAAAAAGAATGGAAGCCTGAAATGATGTTGCCCAAGCTCTACCTCGACAGAGACGCTAAGAAAAAGTAGAGTAACCGAGGAAGAACATACCAAAATAGGAGAAAAACATCATGCTGACCTACAACAACGTACTCCGAAAGATCATGGATGAAGGCGTCGATCGAGTTGGCCGCAATGCGACAACGCGAGCGCTCTTTGCCATACAAATGCGCTTCAAGATGTCTGACGGCTTCCCCGCCGTCACCACAAAAAGGCTCGCGTTCAAAGCAGTCAAAAGCGAGCTGTTGTGGTTTCTCGAAGGGAGTAGCGACGATAACAGGCTGAAAGAGCTCAATGGGAGTGACACTACCATCTGGACTGATAATGCGCAGGCTGACTACTGGAAGCCCAAGGCTAAGTTTGAGGGCGACCTCGGACGCATCTATGGCGTGCAATGGCGGAAATGGCAAACGGTAGACGGGCGGATAGTCGACCAAATGGCCGATGCGGTAGAGAAAATTAAAAAATCTCCGGCCGACAGGCGCATCATTGTCACCGCATGGAACCCGGGCGAAATCGACCAAATGGGCCTACCGCCGTGCCACATGCTGTTTCAGTTTTTTGTGGCAGATGGCAAGCTTTCACTCCATATGGTACAGCGTAGCTGCGACATGTTTTTGGGTGTGCCGTTTAACATCGCCTCATATTCATTACTTCTACACATGATGGCTCAAGTAACCGGCACCGTGGCAGACGAATGCATTTTGACACTCAATGACGCACACATCTACCACGAACACTTCGACGCGGTCAAAGAGCAGCTATCCCGCGAACCCATGAAGCTTTGCAACCTTTGGCTCAACCCCGAGGTCAAAAGCATCGACGGCTTCACTATGGACGATATTCGGCTTGAAAATTACGAAAGCCATCCAAGTATTAAAGCTCGGATGATCGTCTAGCTATGGCAGCACGTATCAGCGCTCTTGTCGCGCTTGGCAAAAACCGCGTCATTGGCAAAGGAAACGAGCTGCTTTGGCACATTCCTGACGATCTTAAGCGGTTTAAAGCGCTTACCCTTGGGCGCCCAGTCATCATGGGGCGCAAGACGTTTGAATCAATAGTTGCGGCAATAGGCAAGCCACTTCCCGGCCGCACCAACATCGTTGTAACACGCGACCCGAGCTTTGTATCAAGGTTAAACCTTGATATGAGCGATGTGCTTGTTGTTAGTTCGCTCAAAGAAGCGCTTGAGAAAGCGAGCACCATGGACCAAGAAGAAATCTTTATCGGGGGTGGCGCACAAATCTACGAGCAAGTCTTACCCAAGGTTGATCGTCTATATCTGACTCTCATTGACGGCGAGCAAGAGGGCGATACTTTCTTTCCGCCCTATGAACACCTATTCACCAAAAAAGTTTTTGAGGAGGAGCACGAGTGGCAAGGCTTAAAGTACACCTGGGTTGATTTAGAGAAAGAGTAGTACTAAAGAAAATCCCGCACCAGAAATGGCGCGGGTACTTTTTTGCCCAACAAGCAAAAGAACAGGACTACTTACTTTTCATTACTTCGGGGACCAACTCGCCGAGTACCCACGGTTCGATCTCCAGAACCTCGGCGAGCTTCAGCGTATTCACGAGCATTTTCGCTATCGCGATACGCAAAGCGCCGATATCCATGAGGTCGCCGTGGTCGGCCGCTTCGCCCTGGGCAGCAATCGCTCCAACCGACTTCATCATGTGCAGAGCGCTGTGCTTTACCGCAAAAGCCGTGCGCTGCTCACCAACGAGCTGCACGAGTTCTGGATAGTGTTCCGGTGTGAACTGATAACGCTCCCCAATGAGCCGCATAAGAGCCACAAGATCAGTGGCAGCCATGGCTTTATCTCCTGATTATGTTCAGATCAAAATCTATCACATTTTAGGAAAACTTCTACTTCTCCAACGCCTTCAAAACCTTCAGATACAGCTCCTCAACTATTTTCTTTTGCTTTGCACCAGTGGTCACATAATGGTCGAGGCCCGGGGCCGAGTTTATCTCGAGCACACAGTAATTGCGAACGTCTTTTTTGTTTTTTGGCCCAACTTTAGGCGCCTGTGCGATATCGCCCTCTATCATCAAGTCGACCCCACAGAGGCGCAGGCCCATGTCGCGGGTGATGTTTACGGCAAGCTTTTGAAACAGTGGGTGCGCGGTACTGGTCACATCAACCGAGTCGCCCCCGGTCGAGAGGTTGGCGTTGTCGAGTAAAAATACCCGCTCTTCCACCTTGGGCTTTGAAGCGAGCGAGAGCTTTTGTTGCCCCAGCTTGCGTGCGATGCGTGGGTCAGTCGGCTTTATTTGTGTGTCGCGCCCTGCTTTTTTAAATTCTGCTTGTTTTTGCGCAAGTAGTTGTTTGATACTCGAGCGGCCATCCCCCATCACAGAGAGCGGCACGCGCTCATAGGCCGAGATTACTTCACCGTCGAGCACCACAAGGCGGTAGTCGCGACCGGTTACTACATTTTGCACAAGCATCACTTTGTCATATGCAAAGATACTTCGTACCGCGCGATAGAAGTCTGCTTTGGTGAACACTTTTTCGACCCCCCTGCCTTGGCTGCCGCTGTTGGGCTTCACGATAACCGGTAGGCCGAGTTTTTGCGCATACACCCACGCAGTGTGTATGTTTCTTTTGGAATGTATCGTTTTTGACCATTCGTCAGAGAAAAAAGCACGGCTACCAGGCACTACGCAGTAGCCTTGGCTTTTAAGAAAGAAGTTTGCATAGTCTTTGTCTTTTGAAATTTCAGTTGCGCCCAAGGGGTTAAGGTCGATGCTGTTGTATCTAAAATATGATTTCGCGCCACTTTTAAAAACAATCTGCCCGACCACGCCCCACTCGGGCTCTAAAAAAACTCGCGCCCCAATACGGGGAGCGAGTTTTTTTAAAAGCGGGCTCAAAAAAGGTTTGGACGCTTTAGACACAGAAGTGATTATTTAATATCAACGCCCATGCTTCGCGCAGTGCCGGCGATAATATTCATCGCGCCTTCGATGTTCTTTGCATTAAGGTCAACCATCTTTTGCTCAGCAATGGCACGGAGTTGGTCTTTTGAAAGCACGCCCACCTTGGCGGTGTTGGGCTTGCCTGAACCTTTGTCTTTGCCTATAGCCTTCATGATGAGGCCGGAGGCCGGAGGCGTCTTGAGCACAAAGTCGTACGAGCGGTCATCGTAAATGGTGATGATGCAAGGAATAAGATTGCCGATCATCGGCTGGGTTGCATCGTTAAAACGCTTGACGAATTCACCAATGTTGATACCCGCGGGGCCGAGCGTGGTGCCCAAAGGAGGCGCGGGCGTAGCCTTGCCTGCTGGGGCGATTACCTTTATTTTCTTTACTATTTTCTTTGCCATGGTGATTTTTTTGTGTAATGAGATACTACCTTAGACCAGCTTAATCTGCAATCTTTTTTATTTATTTTTACAAATCAAAATTAGATCCTTTTGATTTGTAGAAAATCCAATTCAACTGGGGTTTCGCGACCAAACATCGAAACCAGCACTTTGATCTTGCCGCGCGCCTCGTCAACCTCACCCACCTTGCCGTCGAGGTCCTTAAACGGCCCGTCGACAATCGAAACCGCGTCGCCCACAGCCACATCGATAGCGTGCGTGACAGAACCTTCTTTCTCTTGCATGCGACCCAAGAGCACATCGACTTCGTGCTGTTGCAGCGGCACTGGGTTGACCCCCGAGCCCACAAAGCCAGTGACGCGCGGCGTGTTGCGCACCACATACCACGACTGATCGTCAACAATCATCTCAACCAAAACGTAGCCAGGATACACTTTTTCTTCTTCCTCAACACGACGGCCACCCTTGATCTTGATGGTGCGCTCAGTTGGGACGATGACATTGAAGATTTTGTCGCCAAGACCAAGCGACTCGATGCGCTGCTTAAGGTTGCGGGCAACCGCGTTTTCATAGCCGGCGTAGGTGTGAATAGCGTACCACGCGCGCCCCAGATTGCTTTCTTGTTTTGCCATAAAATGTATAGATGCGTTAAAAGGGTAAAAGCTACACAGAACTTAGATGATTTTCTTGATGATAGCCGCAAAGAGGTAGTCAAGCAGCCCAAGGTATACGGCCACGGCGATTGAGATGCCAATAACCATAACGGTGTAGACAATGGCCTGCTGGCGCGTCGGCCACAACACGTGTTTCATCTCGCCTTTCACCTCCTTGAAATAGTTTGTTATAGCCATGGTGTTTTTTGGTTAACTTGTTTATGCCCTGATTTTCGGCAATTTTAAAAGCCCCGGGGGGCTTTTTATAGCCCTATAGTACGGTTTTTGGTTGAGAAGTCAAGATACCCCAAACACTCTCCTAGACTAACGGATCTCGTAGGTAATAGACACGTCGTCGGTCACTTTGTTTTGACCCACAGAGATTTCAGGAGTGGCTGCTTTGTCTGCGGTCGCGCCCATAGCCATGCTGTACGCCATCGGCGCTGGTTGGCCGCCCGCGCCATTTTCATTGAACGAGACAACGCGTACCAAGGAGACGCCGAGCTGCTTTGCAAGCGCTTCAGCCTTCTCTTTTGCATCAGTAATAGCTTTGTCGCGCGCGCCGGTTTGCACGGCTGTTGGATCGTCAAAGACAAATTGGAGCCCTGACACTTCGGTTGCGCCCTTACCACCAACTCCCGCAAGGGTGTCCCCCGCTTTTTTGGTATCACGCACTTTCACCGTGGTTGTTTGGCGCACTTCGTAGCCCTTGAGCACCTGGCGCCCAGATGGGCAATAGATTGCTGAACCTCCGTTTGGAGCGCCTACCGAGACTGGGGCAACTTGTGGACACGTCGCATTTTGATATTCGTACTGTGGTTGGATGGAATAGTCGGTGGTTTGAATGTCTTTCTCGTCGATGCCTGCGCTTTTCAAATATATGGTGAGTGTGTTTGCCTTGGTGGTAGCATCTGACTGAGCGTCAGCAACACTCGCCTTGTCGGAGACAACCGAGAAACTGAACGTTGCAACGTCGGGAACCGCCAGCATCTCGCCGTGACCCGAAACAACGATGGTGTTGGTTGCAGCAATGCCCGTGCCCACATACTTGAGGCTCATCAACCCACTCACCACCTCGACACCCAAAAACGCCGCAAGGAACACACATGTCACCAGAACCATCTTTCGTATCCACGCACCAACCTGACCTTCAAACAATGAGTTATTCATAGCGTGTTGATTACTACTAATATTTTATTTGATGGAGTTAATTGCAGTCATGAATTGTGCCTCGGGCAAAGCTCCTGAGAGAGCAACCATTTTCTTTGTCTTGGTGTTTATCACAATAGTGAATGGGGTTCCGTTGCCACCATTCGCCTCTGCCTCAGTGGTATCGGCGTCTATTTTACTTTGATATTTTGCAGACGCTATGCATGCGGTATATTTTACCGAGTCGGCCCCAAACTGTTTGGCGAGCGTTGCTGAATACTCGGGCGAAAGACTTGCCTGATTGGTAAACACCGCATCAGCATATTTCCAAAAACCTGTATTCCCTAATTGTTCGGCTATGCACTCGGACGCGAGCGCCGCTGGCCCCGCGTTGGGGTGGATGCTCGTGAGTGGAAGCTGACGATAGACCCAGGCAATTTGCCCATTTGAGTTGTCAACAATCTTTTTAAGTGTTGGGTACACCATCGAGCAGTACGGACACTGGAAGTCAGAAAACTCAACCAGCACAATCGACGCGTTCGGTGAACCGGTGATGTGGTCGCTTGCGGACACAGGGCGGATGTTGAGCGCGGTGGGTGAAGGCGCCGCGCCGCCAAGCGCCACGGCCCCTGTTGGCTGCGCTGGGTGCATGTTTGCAAAGACAATTGCACCCGCAACGATCACCCCTGCAATGATAATAGAAACTGAAGGACTTAATTCAAGTTTTTTGACTGACATGCACTCAGTATAGCATCTTTCTTTTTTCTGCTATATTGTGAGTGCGCATGTTACAAGAATTTAAACAGTTTTTGCTCCGAGGCAATGTGGTTGACCTGGCGGTGGGTGTTGTGGTCGGCGCGGCGTTTGGTGCAGTGGTGACCGCCCTTGTGGCCGACCTCCTTACCCCTTCTATCGCCGCCATAGCAAAAGTGCCCGACTTTGGCGGCCTAAGCTTTACCCTTAACGGCAGCAAGTTTATGCTGGGGCACCTCATCAACGCGCTCGTCTCATTCCTGCTTGTTGCATTCGCTGTCTTCTTTTTTATCGTCAAACCTATGAACTTGCTCGTGGGCCGAAGCCACACCGAAGCCCCCGCCGACCCCACCACAAAAAAGTGCTCCGAGTGCTTAAGCGAAATCCCCATCGCCGCAACACGTTGTGCCTATTGCACCCAAGCAGTCAAAGAAAGTAGCTCTGCTATTTAAAATTCATTCAATCGCGCATCAATCTCTGCCTCTTCACTTTCGGCTATGTGGTGTCGCCGAATGACGATGAAAAGCACCAGGGCAAGCAGGACACCGAGCGCTGTTGGATAAAACGCCCACGGGTTACCCACAACATAGCGCACTCCCGTGAGGGTAAAAAGCAACGTTGCAACAGACGCGGTTGCAACGGCGCCATGCTTCTTCTTTGCGTGAGCGCTCGCGCGATTGACCGTACTACTTGCAGTTTGATTGTCCATCTGCCCAATCTGAGCATCTGTCTGATTGAGAAATTCCTTCGACCAACCAATCCCCGCATCAAGCGCGCCAAGCGCCACCCTGCGGCCGCCATCAATAAAACTGAAGGCATCCCCCGTATACGCAAAAATAGCGCCCAACTCAGAACTTGTGCCGCCCGAGCCTGTATTATTTGCGGCGTTGCCAGAGTCACCACCAACAGTAGCGCTAGTTGAAGTGGACTGTGTGTTTTGACTAGCATTAGAAGAATCATTTCCTGGACTAACTGTTGGCTCTGTCGTCTGAGCAGGCACTTCGGGGGTTGTTGCGGGCGGATTATTCACTGGCTTTACAGGGGGTATGTTTGCAGGTGTGTTGTCAATTGGAATGATTTGATAGGTGGGCGGCGTTGGGTCGGGTGAGCCGGTCACATAGTAGCCAGCAACCGCGACCTTTGTTCCTTCTGTATTGAGCGCAAGTTTGTGCCACCGCGTCACGTCGACCTGCACCATGACTGGTTTTTGTATGGGCACATCTATCATGTTTCCATTATACGACCTCGCGGAACACGAGGTCGAGCCCTGCAGCGCTCGCTTCCAGCGTCAGCTGCCTACAAACAGCAAATCCTGCTTCACGTATTGTTTCTTTTTGTTTAGATAAAAGTGTAAGGAGTGTTTGGTGTGCAGCTTTAATGCTTTCTTTGTTGGTGCCACAAAAAATACTTGTCTCGTCGGTCAGATAATCAGCCAAACCTCCCGCACGCGAGCTGAGCACTGTGCATCCCGCCGCCAAACCTTCAAGCCCTACGGTGCCAAACGGCTCGTGCAGCGATGGGACAATGAGCGCATCGGCAGCGCGCAGCGCGCGGATTTTGTCTGCATCATAGAGCGCGTCAAGCATGTAGACGTTATGCTCCCGACTCACTTTTTCTTTGATAGCTTGCAGACACGTTGGGCTGACCCCGTCTTTCGGGCCAATAAAAATTAGGTCGACTTCTTTGGGGACGCGCGCATCGCAGAGCGGGAGCACGCCCTTCACCTCTGCAAATCGCCCAAGAAAAACTATTTTAACTCTCCCCTTCCCACCTGGGAGCACATACGGCTTTTCTTCACGTCTCTTCTCATTCCATTTTTCAAAATCTATACCATTGCGCACCAGTCGTGTTTTTTTTGCAAATGGTAAAACTTTTTGGTGCTGTGCTGCGTACGCTTGTGATATCTGCACAACTCGGTCAGCGCGTCCTAGGCCGCGCACTTCCATCTCGCACAGGGCACTGTGTATTGCGCGCTCGGCTGGAACGTTGAGGTTGAGCCCAAACGTGTACCCCTCTTGTGCGAGCAGCACGGGCGAGAGAGACATGCGCACAACCAACGGCACATTAAAAAAATCCGCCGTCTCACTCGCGGCCTGATACACAGACCAGTCGTACGCATACACAAGATTTGGTTTGGGGAACGAGATAGCTTCAGCAAAGTAGTGTGCCTGGGCAAGCAGTGTATCGAGCGGTCCGAACTTTGTTTCAGTATAGGGCGAGAAAACTTCGTGGTACCCAACAACAAAGCCAGGAGCTGCTGTGCCCCCCAACGGAAAACCAACCACATAAAATTCATACCCATATTTAGAAGAAAGCAATTCAAAAACAGGGGCAGCGTTGGCGCCCATACCGCCCGAAGCGCGCTGAAATCGGTCTGGAATTATAACCAGCACTTTTTTCTTTTGCATTCACTAGATACTACCACCTGCACCGCACACAGTTGCTCGCTTGAAAATTATTTTTTTAGATACTCCCCCGCAAAGTTCACGTTCATCCCCCACCCGCAACTCCAACTAGTATCTGTCTGTACCTGCAGCTTTTTCCCGCGGAAGATAAAACCAATAACACATGGTTCGTTGCCTGCGGGGCTGAAATCATACTTTGAAGAAACATAGTGCGCAACCCCATTCTGGACTGTGGTGGTGGCATTAAGGTCGCCCGTGTTGGTGTCCAACTGATTTCCATTTTCGTCATAGTAGGGATAAAAGGCTATGCCTGATATGTGCACCGTGGACCCTTCTACAAAATCAACCGTGATTTCTGACCCTGTTCCATCCGAAGCAAGATACTCACCCTTGAGGCTGCTGTTGTCAGCAGTAACTACAGAAGAAACCGCTGGAGTGTTTTTTATTGTTGAAGCTTGCGTAGAAATTTTTACTTGCGCAGCGTGGCCGGCGTTTTCATGCGCAAGGATTGCTGCAACGAGCTTGGGCACCCAAAAACTTTGCAGCGCAATAAGCCCAAGACCTATAAAAATCAGGGCGAGAAGAAACATACGAACCGCTTTCACCATATTCATGATTAGTATCATACACCAGTTAGAAAGAGCATGGTCGTGGGCGACACTTTTTCAATGTTTAAAAAAGTTCAATTAAGAACCATCAGGGGTGCCGTTGTAGAGGACGTTAGAACTGTTTTTGAGTTAAAAAATGATGCGACGGTGTATATCCCCGCATTCTATCCTACTCTTTGAGCCCTCGAACAAGCTTACACTTTGTTTTTAACGCCAGATCAATGTATTAACCACTTCATTAAGTTGAGACTTCGTACCGTACCCATACATTACCATTCGCAAATACACTCCAGGATATCTCGGGATTTCTATAAAGTACATTGCGCCAACCCCTTCGCCGCCAGGAGAGGTATAGGCCAGCTGACCTTTTATCGTCGTTGTGCTGAAAGTATAGCCATCAAGATCCTGTAACATAGAAGTTCTGTCTCGAATAACTATTTCAATTTTGCTATTTCCTTTTCCAAAGGAGTCGTTTTGAGGTTGAGGACTTTCTTGATGATAAAGAGAAATGATCTCCGAAGGATGATTAGAGTCTCTTACCCACCAGTTGGAATATGCAAACGAGAACCCGTACTTACTATCTTCATATGTCCCGGGTCCGCGCATTCGGTTTGTGTCTGTAGTCTGCACTACCTCACTCGGAGCAGGCATTTGAATAGTGTTTGTTATTTGTGTCGTCGTTACGGTTTTGTTGGTAGCAACAGATGGAGTTTTGTTTTTTTGTATATAAAAATACATGCCCCCGCCAACAACGAGAAATGCAACAACCGCAAGTACGATCGGCAGCAAAAAACCCTTTTTAAAATTTTTCATGACTTTAGTCTAGCACTAGTTCGAACCTCAAAAAGGGCACCAAAAACACGCTTGCGAAACAACCCTCAAAAACGCTGGGTGGCTACAGGGAATCCTCTTCCCCCGAAACGTTTCAGTCGCAGGGGCGACATAGAAACGCTTCTCCTCCAGAGCCGGCACGTTTGCTTCACCCTATCGGCGCAAACGTTGCTTTCGATTCCCTAACAACGCTCGCGTTGCGAAACAGCCCGACCAAAAGGCCGGGCTGTTTTATCACCGTGGGTGGCTACAGGGAATCGAACCCTGATCGAGAGCTCCACAAGCTCCAGTGTTGACCGTTACACCATAGCCACCATATTACTTAGACCCCTCATGTCACACCCGCCCACCATATATACACGCTTACACTAGCACAAGAGCACTTTAGCAGATTAGGGGTGAAAGAAAAAGGCGACCGCGATGATAGCGTATGCGATGAGCAGCTGCGCGCCCTCGAGCCAATTACTCTCGCCGTCGGCGACGACGAGGTTGACCATGAGCACCGAGAGGACAATCGCGATGAGCTCGAATATATTGAACACTAAGTTCATGGGGCTGTGGAAAAAGAGCGAGATGATGACGAGCAACGGAGCGACCAGCATCGCGATTTGCGTTGCCGAGCCGATGGTGATATTGAGCGCCAAGTCCATTCGATTTTTGAGCGCGACCGTGATAGCCGAAGCGTGCTCGGCGGCGTTGCCGATAATAGCTATAAAAATGACACCGACAAAAAGCTCGGTCCAGCCGAGCTGGAGCACCAGCGGCTCGATGGCGCCGACCAAGATTTCGCTCACCCACGAAACAAGAAGTGTCGCGACAAGGAGCGTGAGGACTGAGCGCAGCACGCTCCACCTTGGTTCATACTTCCCCACCTCTTCGGTGTAGAGGTGTTTGTGCGTGCGGAGCGAGAAGAAAAGCCCGGCCAGGTACATGAGGATGAGCGCGCATGAAACCCAAAGGCTTAGGTGCTCAATAATGCGCGTGCCAGCAGTAGGCGCAGTGAGCAAGAATATCGCCGGCATCACGAGCGCGATGACCGCCAAGAAGAGCGTCGAGCCACCCGCCACCGCGCCTGTTTTATTAAACGACTGCTTCTCGCGCTTCCAGCCGCCGGCAAACATCGCAAAACCAAGAACCAAGAGCAGGTTGCCGATTATCGAGCCGGTTATCGACGCTTTTACAACTTCAATCAATCCCGCCCGCAGGGCAAAGATGCCGATAATGAGTTCGGTAGCGTTACCAAACGTGGCGTTGAGGAGGCCACCAAGCGCGGAGTTTGTGCGCGAGGAGAGCTCCTCGGTTGCCTCGCCAATAAACTTGGCCAGCGGCACAATAGCAAGTGCGCAGAGAAAGAAAACAATGGTGGGCGAGATATGTAAAAAATGCGCCCCAATGGCGACGGGCACAAACACAAGCAGGGCGAGAAAGAAATTTTGCATGGGGTAACTATAGCGCAAAAATATGTGTGCCCGGGAGAGGACTCGGTCACAGATACTTTCTCGGCTCAGAAATTTCTGCGACCCCGCCTCAGTCACCTTCGCTCCTTCCGGCCTTCGAGTCCTACGACCAAAAAGTTAAAACCGGCACAAGGCCGGTTCTCAACTTTTCGGTGCTGTAATTATACACTTTGCGCGAACCTTTTTCGAGCGGAAACTGGACGAATGAACCGAAGCCCCACGCACTGGCGAGTACGCCAGCAACCCCGAAAGAAAAAATACTCCTTGCATTTCTGATTTGGCGGGGGTGAAATTTTTCTTGAAAAAGGAAAGGGTGTTTTTCTTTCGGGGTTCTGCCCTCCAAGTATTCGGGCAGTGCGTGGGGCTTCAATACGGACTCGGCAAAGCGAAAATCTGTTTTTCTGGAGAAAAGGATTTTTCGCTTTGCCTCGACTGATTTTCCGCCCGCAGGAGGGGTCTGGGGAGGAATGCGGGCGGGAATCCCAATTCGCTTTTTCGGAAAATTTTCCGCCCTCTAAGAATTAGCAGAAATTTTTCTTGGAAAGAGTTTACAAAAAATAAGTCCGAAAATTAAACCAGATAAATGTCCCCAATTATCAATTTCAAATGAATCTAACGCCTTTTTGTTTTCAGCAAAGCTGAAAATCAAAAATAAAAAGATGATCATACCAAAACCTAGTAGATATTCTTTGAATGTTAATTTTGGTATGTCTAACAAGTAAGCAGCGGCTAAACCAAATAATCCAGCGGAAGCTCCTGCTGATACCATTGGGTTAGAAAAGAAAAATATTGAAATTGATGAGAGTACTCCACTAAAAATAAAGATTGACAAAAAACGACCAGCTTTTACGTTTCTTTCATAAAGCGACAATATTCCCAAGAATGATAAATTTGTCCATAGATGTAATAAGTTAAGGTGTATAAAATTGTGTGTGATTGTTTGTACGAACCACCAAGGAGTAAACGTGTATAAATTATTTACACCTAAAATTACAAACCAATTTTCATTCAACTCATTAAAAGTTCCACTAGAAAGGACGAAGAAAGTAACGATCAAAAGTATACCCAACCAGAATGTTGCTTGAATTTTTTTGAAACTTTCCCAATAACCTGGTATTTTGGCTTGTAAATCGTTAGGACTGGGTCGTAAGAAAAAAAGAGTAATGGTCCATACAAGTATGGTTAATAAAAACAGCGTCATATTTTAAGAAGACTTAGAAAGTAGAAATTCTCTTGTCTTGTCATCTAATTTTGCGAGCTTCTCAACCCCCTTTAGTTGTGCGTTAAGAATAAGTTTTCTACCGTTAGAAAAAACTAATTGCAAAGGAGCTTGCAGAAATCCCTTGCCAAGTTTCATTTTTGAAATTTCAGCATAAGAGAAAAAATTGTATGTTTCTGGCTTACCCCATAAACTTAGTTTATGAAGATGCATGCCGTTATTTGTAACTCCAACATAATAGATTCGCATACCAAAAAACATAAACGGACCAATCAAAAAGAACCACCAAATTGGAGGTGTGTAAGACGCTTGGAAAAAACCAATTAGTTCTTCTCCTTGATTAAGACGTGGCAAGATAATATCGCTTTTAATTTGTTCTTTAGTCATATTTTTTATTAGGTAATAATTAAATTTATTTCTTTTCGACAACGCTATTCATAAGTCTACCCCCCCCCGACACTTTTGCAATACTCATTTTATCAAATCGTCAACGCTAATCTCAAGGGCTTTCGCGACCTTTTTTAGTGTTTCTAGTGTCGGGTTTTTATTTTCTCCAGACTCCATTTTGATAAGCGTATTATTGGCGACATCGGCCAGTCTTGCCAACTTCTCTTGCGAAAGCCCTTTGGCTTCCCTTAATCGCTTTATATTGTTTGATAAATTTTGGCTTGTTGACATATTACCATTAAGAGATTAACATTATAGTAGAGGTATCCATTTACCTGTTACTACTATGATGTTACACCAAAATTTTAAACAAATCAATATGTGGAATCTTTTTGTGGCGGAAAATTTTCCGAAAAAGCGAATTGGGATTCCCGCCCGCATTCCTCCCCAGACCCCTCCTGCGGGCGGAAAATCAGTCGAGGCAAAGCGAAAAATCCTTTTCTCCAGAAAAACAGATTTTCGCTTTGCCGAGTCCGTATTGAAGCCCCACGCACTGCCCGAATACTTGGAGGGCAGAACCCCGAAAGAAAAACACCCTTTCCTTTTTCAAGAAAAATTTCACCCCCGCCAAATCAGAAATGCAAGGAGTATTTTTTCTTTCGGGGTTGCTGGCGTACTCGCCAGTGCGTGGGGCTTCGGTTCATTCGTCCAGTTTCCGCTCGAAAAAGGTTCGCGCAAAGTGTATAATTACAGCACCGAAAAGTTGAGAACCGGCCTTGTGCCGGTTTTAACTTTTTGGTGTCTGTATTGTACCAAACTCGCACCTATTTCCAAAACAAAGTGAGGTAATGACTTCGCACGCTCCGCGTGCGTGGTGACTTGAAACTAAATCGTACGCTCGGATTCTGCGCGCCTCGTCCGCTCCCTGCGGTCGCGGGAGCAAAAACCAAAAATTTTCCTTCCTTAATTTTAGATTTTCGGCGGGGGGTGTGGGGGGAGCCGACAAAAAATGGAAAGGAAATTTTTGGTTTTGCTTCGCCGTTTCAGTCTCCGAAAAGAGCATCATTATTTTATCATATTTTGATTGCTCTTTTCTCCGCCCTCACGGCGAGACGAGGCGCTTCCTCTCAGCGTTTGGTGGTAGTTTGAAACTCTGTGTCTTCGGTGACTGGTGGTGATAAACCAAGAAAGCGGAACCTCGCCATACAAAATTCTTTAAGGAATGGCGAGGCACAAATCTATATGTGCTTGACCCACCCTCCCGTTCGCGCACAACAATCCCCGCCGTTTTTAGGAAAAATTATAAAACGGCGGGGATTGCTCCCTTGAAAACCGAAACTACTAACTACCAAGAGCTACATGCAGGTTCTCCACTGCATATCATCCATGCCCATGTCGGACGAACGGGGTCATAAAACGCCTGTCCTGAACTCGGAAAACTTTCAGGTCCATTTGCATGCGAGAGTAATTTATAATTTGTTCCATTAGACTGGTAAAGAAATCCAGACCAGCCACTCGTGTCACCACTCGGATCAGCAGGTAAAACCGAAATATATGTCGGGGTCAATCCGGGAATATAAGCATTTGCACCGCTTGTGGTTCGACTTCCGCCGTTGGCGCTCAATCCATACCAAACGCCACTTGTTGATGGATACGAATTATTACTGTCCAGATAAAGTTCAAGTGCTGTTTGTAGTTGTTTCAGCTCCGATTTACGATAAGCATCTCTAGCTTTCCCTCTTGCACTGTTTAAGCTCGCGAGAACAACACTTGAAAGTATTCCGATGATAGCAATGACGACAAGAAGTTCGATGAGTGTAAAACCTTTTGAATTGTTTTTTTGTAAAAACATAATTGAAATATTAAAATCGTTCCTGCAAGCGCGGCGGCGCGTTTTCAGGATAGATTATTTTTTGACCCGGAGGTGCTTCGAGTTTCGCTTTGCTTCCTCCGCCACTAAACAGAAAAATAATCACGACAATAATCGCCACCGCTACAAATCCAATCAAAACATAATTTGCCTGCTTTTCGTCTTTGATATATCCGCCGGAATACTTGATGACCCACTGAACTATTTTGGGCGTTGGCGTTTGAAAAGATCGAGGTCGTTGAAACTCCTCGCCCTCAAACACTATTTTCCCCGGTTCGTTGTTTTGGTCCATAACTTTATAAAAAGTGTTGTTGCAGATTTTAGTTTTCCACAACTATTTTAATTGTATCACTTACGCCCCCCCCGCAAACGAAAAAGGGGGCTACTTCAACAACTTATCCACTGAAACGCCGAGCGCTTGCGCCAATCGTTCCAATTGCTGGATAGTGATGTTTTTCTTGCCATTCTCGATTGCACTCATATAACTTCTGTCCATATCTAACTTACGACAAATATCGCCTTGCGACATTTTACGGCGAAGCCGTATCTGTTTGATATTCTGTCCGAGTTTTTTGGAAATTTGAGCCATATTTTAGATATCCACAGTTTAGCAATTATTGCTTTTTTATTCCATATGGTATTATAGTTCCATATGACAACGGCGAAGCAAAACCAAAAATTTCCTTTCCATTTTTTGTCGGCTCCCCCCACACCCCCCGCCGAAAATCTAAAATTAAGGAAGGAAAATTTTTGGTTTTTGCTCCCGCGACCGCAGGGAGCGGACGAGGCGCGCAGAATCCGAGCGTACGATTTAGTTTCAAGTCACCACGCACGCGGAGCGTGCGAAGTCATTACCTCACTTTGTTTTGGAAATAGGTGCGAGTTTGGTACAATACAGACACCAAAAAGTTAAAACCGGCACAAGGCCGGTTCTCAACTTTTCGGTGCCCGGGAGAGGACTCGAACCTCCACGCCCGTGAGGGCTTATCCACCTCAAGGATAAATGTCTACCAATTTCAACACCCGGGCAACAGGTGTAATTATGCCGCAACTTCCTCCGTTTGTGGAGCTTCAGTAGCGACGTCTACCTCTACTGCTGGCGCAGTATCCAAAATTTCATCTTCAATCAATGGAGCAACTTCGGCACCTTTCTTTGCAGATGGCGCCATCTGCACCGACTTGCGCATCGCGCGCTTGACCTCGCGAGTGGCTTTGGTGCGGATGAAATAGAGCTTGGCGCGACGCACCTCGGCACGGCGAAGGATCTCGATGGAGTCGATCATAGGAGAATAGAGCGGAAAAATCTTTTCAGTCCCGACGCCGCTGGCAACCTTGCGGACGGTAAACATCGAGCCGGCCTCGGTGCCGTGCTTGACCGCCAAGATGAGCCCCTCGAACGCCTGGGTGCGGGCACTCTTGGTCAACACCTCTTTTTTGTTGGCGCCTTTGGTCTTTTTGAGTTCAACGATTTTCTGCCAGACACGCACGGTGTCGCCCGAGCGGAGCCCAAGGCCTGCGCGCTCTTTCATATCAATTGGCGTTGTTTGTATTGCTGATTTCATTGCTTAGAGACTGTACCACAGAGCAAAGCACTACGCAAAACACAAACCTTCAGGAGTACAAAAATTTCCTGCTGATAAATTTTCTCAATCCTCGCGCCGACGCGCTCAGAAGCCTCCTTTAGGCTTGTTTTTGCTCCGACAAAATCGCTTCTGCTGTCACAAAATCGGCGGGCAAGGGCGCGGCAAACGTCACCGTTTTGCCTGTTTTTGGATGTGTCAGGGTTACCGACAATGCATGGAGCGCAAGACGTTTGAACCCAAGCAAAGAAGCGCGCCCAGGCGCATACAGCCGGTCGCACACAACAGGGCGCTGCAAAGAAGCAAAGTGCACGCGGATCTGGTGCGTGCGGCCCGTCTTGGGGAAGACTTCCGCATAGGAGACTTCGGGCGAACGGGCGATGATGCGAAACGTTGTGAGCGCATCGCGCATCAGGCCGTGCGCGCTTTTGGCTTTGACTGAACGAGGACCTGAACCACCGCGGCTGCTGCCGATGGGCTTGTCGATGATCCCACGGTCGTCTTTGATGTTGCCATACACAAACACGCGATAGGTTTTTTGCACTTCCCTGTCATGAAACTGTGCCTTCAAATTCTCGTATGACTCCTGCGTACGAGCAACCAAAAGCACGCCCGACGTCTCGCGGTCGATGCGGTGTACGATGCCCGGCCGCTGAATAACCACCCCCGATTCGAGCGTTTGCTCTTCCCCCACACCCTCGAGCTCGGGATATTTGGGCAGGAGCCAATCCACCAGCGTGGACTTGGGTGACCGCCCATCAGCATGAACGCTTAAGCCCGCAGGCTTGTCTATAACGATAAGCGAGTCGTCTTCAAAAAGGATTATTGGTTCGGGCATAGAGGTGTTGGAGGGACTCGGTCACAAATAAATTTTCTGCAGAAAATTTTTCGCGACCCCGGCTCGCGGTCTCGCCTGCTGGCTCGACATCGCTCCGGCTTTCTCGCCCCTCGGATAAATGCTATCGCATTTGTGCGCGGTGAGGGGCTCGAACCCCCGACCTTCTCTGTGTAAAAGAGTTGCTCTACCAACTGAGCTAACCGCGCATTATTGTTTGTTTTGTGCCTTTTGCACACTTGGTCACAAATACATTTCTGACGAAATGTTTCGCGACCCCACCTCGCGGTTTTTGCCTTTCGCTACGCTCAAACAAAAACATCGCTCCGGTTCACAAACGCTAAAAAAGTAAACCAATTTACTTTTTCTTAACGCGTTTGTGCCCCCGCGAGGAATCGGACCTCGATAGCCGGCTTAGAAGTCCGGAGTTCTATCCATTAAACTACAGGGGCGACTCTGGGGGCCTGCAGGTGTACAATACCATCACAACCCAATTATGGCTACTTTTCTCAAACAAAAATATTGGCACGAGCTTTTTGAAGCGGGCGTTGCCTTTAAAGCACTCAACAGCGTGTGGGAGGTGCTGGGCGGCGTCTTTTTGCTCACCCGCCTGCACTTTTGGTTTACGCACCTGGTTGTCCACATCAGTAACTCAGAATTCCTCGGCGAGCACGGCGACTTTTTGTCGCGCCTTCTAACCACTCAAGTGTCACACCTCGCGGCCGACTCAACACGTCTCTTTGTCGGTCTGTACCTCCTCTTCCACGGACTCATGAATGCTTTTTTGGCCTTTAACCTCTACCGCAATCGCCTGTGGTCGTACCCTGTCTCGATTGCCTTCACCTCACTTTTTCTTGTGTACCAAACATATCGACTGTTCCACACCCATTCCCCACTCCTGCTTTTCATCACCGTGCTCGATGTATTCTTCATCATCCTCACCTGGCATGAGTGGCAGTTTCAGAAACAAAAAGTAACGAGCAAAGAGAGTTGAGTGACTTTAATGCGCCTGTGAGCCCGTGGGGGCATTTGATTCAAAAAGATAGAGAGGTTCGAAGCCGCCTTCGGGTAGCGGCTCGCCACCACTGGCCAGGATCATTGCCCGACTTTCAAGACCCATCATCGAGCGGGGCGCGAGGTTGGTTGCAAATGCACATTTTTTACCCACCAACACCGTGGTATCGGGAAAATGCTTGGCGATGCCTGAAATTACCTGCCGCTCTTCGCTTCCAAAATCTACTTTAAGTTTTAAAAGTTTTTCCGAACCCTCCACTGGTTCGACAGAAAGAATCTCGCCCACGCGAATTTCTACTTTTTTAAAATCATCAATAGATATGTATGATGTTTTGGGCGTCTCTTCTTTCTGAATTTCTTTTTGTATTTCTTCTTCCATATTTGTTTTGGTTTTAAAGGCGACTCCTCAGCTTTGGGAGGTGTTGCCTTGATTCTAGCTGTTTCTTTGGTTTCGGTCGAGATAACTCTGCAAAATTAGTGCCGCAGCAGAGGCATCGAGCTTTACATGTGATGGGTTTTCTTTTCTTGACCCGTCGGGTGCAAACTGCCGGGCCGCAGCCATGCTCGTCAAAAATTCTTTTTCATACACAACTGGAACACCTGCAAGCTCTGGTAAATTTTCAAGACTTTTTTTAAACTCAGCAACCTTTTCCATCACCGTGTTTGCTTCGCCCTGGAAGTTGTGCGACTCGCCCACCACCACTTGCCCCACCCCCTCTTTTTTTACAATATCCACAATCTCCTCAAGCGCACTTGGCCCCGCCTTCACCGTGCTGTGAGGAAACGCAAGCGTCCCCGTCTCATCTGAGACAGCCACACCGATGCGCTTTGTGCCAAAGTCTATACCAAGGGATTTCATGGGCGGAGGAGGTGAGATTCGAACTCACGGTACCTTGCGGCACTCCTGTTTTCAAGACAGGTGCACTAAACCACTATGCGACTCCTCCAATAAAACACACAATACACTTTTTATGTGCTGCGTGCCACATCCATTCGAGAATTTACTTGTATACTAAAGCTATGGCAGATGGGACTATTTCCTGGCAGGTAGCAACACACACGCACTATGAACGCTCGCCCGACTGGTATTGGACACTCGGCGTTGTGGCAGTGGTGGGTGCGGGCATCTCCATCTATTTCAGCAACATGCTTTTTGCGCTCATCTTGTTGATTGGCGCAAGCTCGGTCGGCATGCTCGTGGCGCGTGGACCGCGCGAACACCTCGTCTCGCTTGGTGCGCGCGGCGTTTCGATGGACGGAACACTCTACCCTTACGAATCGGTACAGTCGTTTTGGGTCGAACAGCACGTTGAGACCCCTCGACTTTTTTTGACCACATCAAACTTTCTACACCCACACATCATCATCCCGCTTGATTCCGTCGCACACGGTGAAGAAGTGCGTGGCCACCTCGCACAATATGCCGAAGAAACAGAGCGCCTCCCCCGCTTTAGCGAAGAGGTCGCAGAAATCTTCGGATTGTAGTAGTGTGTTGATACGCTCCCGTCGTTCAACGGATAGGACGCATCCTTGCGGAGGATGCAATGTAGGTTCGATTCCTGCCGGGAGCACCAAGTAGGAAATTGCAAGGTGGAGCTCGCCGCCGCGTCGGACGCGGCGGCTCGCGCGTACTGTGTTTTGGGCTCGAATTCAAATTGGCGATTTCGCAGAGAATGGTTCGCGCCGATGTTTTTCAGAAATGCTGTCATTCCGCTCAAGTCATTGTGGGAAAGCAGATTCGCGGCTTGATTCAAGGACTTTACAAACTCACGAGCTGGTTCGAGCCAAGACACGCCCCTTTGTTCGATGTCGGTGATTTTTTCCTCAACCCTCACTTTTTGAGATATGAGGATATTCTTTTTGGCGGCGTACTCTGCTGTGGATAGCGCGTCGGCGAGGTAGAGGTTGAGCAACTTTTCTAGTTGGTTGTCCAGTGTGGTGAGTTCGGTTTTCAAGTTCTCCGCTTCTAGCTTTGCCTCCTCTTTTGCTTTCGTTTCCTCGCTCTCCAACGCCGCCAAAACTTTCTGCGTGTCTTGGCTCGATAAAGAAACTTTTTGCAGAAACGATTTGATTTGGTTTTCAAGCACATCTTCGCGCAAATATTTCTCGGTACATGCGCCTCGTTTTTTGGTACAGCGATAGTAGGTGTAGATTCCGCCGTTTCCTTTTGCATATTGCGCTGTAATGCTTGCTCCGCACGAGGCGCACTTCATTAGTCCGAGAAATGCGAATTTGTGCTTTTTCGTTTCGTGTGTGTTGCCGCGCTTGCTCATCATTTCTTGGCATAAATCAAAAAGTTTCTTTGCAACCAACGGCTCGTGAGTTCCCTCAAAGATTTCCGCCTTGTATCTCATCAGGCCGATGTAGAACGGATTTTGTAGAATATGCTGAACATTGCTTAATGACACGGGGTTGTTCGCGTTCGTTTTGAGGTCTTGTTCGGCGCACCAATTTGCGAGAGATTTTAGCGTGTAAGCTCCAGTGGAATACAGTTCGAATAGTTTTTGTACTTTTGGAGCGTTGATGCTGTCCACGTCAATTCCCCGTGTCTTGGGGTTGTTTATGTATCCCACCGGAGCCCAACCGGGCCAGACGCCGTTCCGTATCTTTTGCCGCAAACCTCGTTTTACGTTTTCTCGCAAATTGTCGGAGAAATATTTGCTCTGTCCAAAAGCAATATTCAGCATGAACAAACCTTGTGGCGTTGGTTCAAACCAGTGGGTCGGAAATTTGAGGGAACGAATCAAGCCGCGATCCACCATGTGGATTATCTTGCCCCCGTCTACTGAATTACGCGCGAGACGGTCGGGGTGCCAAGATATGATGCCGTCTGCTTTCCCACGCTCAATGAATGACAGCATTTCTGCGAACCCTGTTCGCCCGGGCTCTTTTGCGGTTTTCGCCTCGTAGAACGAGGCGACAATATCAAATTTTTCTTTGGCGGAATACGAAAAAAGCTCAGCAAGCTGAGCTTGGATGCTTAGGACTTGGCGGTCATCTTCTTCGGTGCTTTTCCTTGCGTAGATTACATATTTCATATCTCGTTGTGATTACTTGCTAAAGGAATGCCAAAAAGTTTTCTTTTTCCCGAAAGCGAAATCGCCAATTTGAATTCGAGCCCAAAACACAGTACGCGCGAGCCGCCGCGTCCGACGCGGCGGCGAGCTCCACCTTGCAATTTCCTACTTGGTGCAGGATACTTGAATTAGTGCGAACCAGCTTCCGCGCCGCCGAAGGCGGCGCAAACCCCCCGCAGAAAATGCAGGCGGCGAAGCCGCACCGCTCGAAAACCGCAAAAGAGCCCGGTGAAAAACATCGGCGCAAACCATTCTCTTTCGGTGCGGGCGAAGCCCGCTCTGAATTTGTTTCGGGAAAAAGAAAACTTTTTGTCATACAATTTATTTATTAACTCGTTGCTAATTTTATGAATCGAGGATTTGCGAACATTGCTTTGATAATCGCTCTAGTCGTTGCCATTATTGGCGGCGCAAGTTATTGGGCTTGGTCGCAAAAGTCGAGCGCGCCTGAAACTTCCGCAACGACTAAACTGCCAAGTCCACAGCCGAAACCGAACGTAACGAATCAAGTTTCAAATCAGCCAATAAAAACGCAGTACGATGTTGAAACTGATGGTGGATTTGGGAATGTTTGCGGAACGTCAACCCAGAGACTTGTGCGAGCGACGTTCGATGGTAAAAAATGGGCCACCACAACACTCTCGGAGTTAGGAACACCAGGGAAAGACGCCCCACTTTACTGGTTCTTTTCAGCTCCCACAAAAAGCAATCTAATTTTCTTAGGTTCTGCGCATTGTTTTACTGAAGGCGGAGGAGGTGGTATTTGGTCTTACAGTCTAAAAACCGGTGCGCTCGATGCACTGAGCTTTCCCTACGGCAACCGAGCTCCCACCGATGTATCGCCAGATGGTGCAAGAGTCGTACAAGTACAAGCGGACATACGGTCTGAAAATCAGACTCTGAGTCTTCTTGACCTCGTCAAAAATACTTCCACTGTGTTGGTGACACTTCCGCAGGGAAAACATTTTGAGTTTGGTTGCGAACCACTTTCTCCTTGTACGACATCCTCATTACACTGGGTAGATAATTCAACGGTCGAGTACAGTGTCTATGAATCTTCGCAGACTCCAATAGAGACACATCGGATCAACCTTCCGTAGAACTTCTAATTTCAAAGAACGATGGTGCGTGCTCCGCACGCGCGTACCTAGTCCGCCAAAGAAAAATTTGATATTGTCAGCGGTGCGGCTTCGCCGCCTGCATTTTCTGCGGGGGGTTTGCGCCGCCTTCGGCGGCGCGGAAGCTGGTTCGCACTAATTCAAGTATCCTGCACAGATTAAAAAGAAAAATCCCCATTCCGGGGATTTTCTGATTTATGTAAAGACTTTTATTTAGAAACCTTGAGCATTTTTGCCACACTTGCCTTGCGGCGAGCCGCGGTGTTCTTCTTTATTACCCCGCGCTTGAGCGCCTTGTCGATTGCTTTGTATGCCGTGGCGAGGGCCACGACTCCTTCTTTGCCTGCGCCCGTGCCAGCTTCCTTAACTGCGCGGACACCTTTAATACCTGCACGCATAGCCAACTTGCGCCCGATATTCATCGACTTTTTGCGCAGCGACTGGCGATGCGCCTTCTTTGCTCCTCTGGTGATTGCCATAGAAAGAGATTACCCTACCCCGCCCCAAAAGACAAGTTTCTCCTTACCTTGTATAGTTATCGCATGATAGGAAAACTCACGGGCCAGTTTGGCGGCACCACACTCGAAGAGTGTGTGGTTGTGGACGTCGCGGGCGTCGGGTATGTTGTGCGGGTCCCCACCGCGACCCGAGAATGGTGCGTCAAAGCCCATAAGGACCCGGTCTTGGGACTCCTCTCACTCTATATACACACCGCAGTGCGCGAAGACGCCATCGACCTCTATGGTTTCCCCACCGAAGCAGAGCTCAGCTTTTTTAAACAGCTCATGAGCGTCTCGGGCATCGGCCCAAAAACTGCGTTGGGGATTTTTGACAAGGCCGACGTGAGCGGGCTCGAGAGAGCCATCCGCGCAAGCGACATGGCGACGCTCACCAACGCATTTGGTATCAGCAAAAAGCTCGCCGAGCGCCTGGTGGTTGAGCTGCGCGACAAAATCAAAGCCACCACCCCCTCGCACGATGCGTTGCAGGCACAAGGCAAAAATAATGACGCTGAGGTCATCGAGGCGCTCATGGCGCTGGGCTACAATGCCGCCGAGAGTCGCGCCGCACTCAAGAACATTCCTCCTGCCGAGGATATGCGCGAGCGCCTGGGCAAAGCACTCAGAAATATATGAAATCTTTCATCAAAAAACTCATTCCCCAAAAGCTGCTCGAACTCTACCACCTGGCGTTCGCCTATGGCGGCGCAGCGTGGTATCGCTTTCCTTCCCGCACGCTTTTTGTGATAGGCATCACCGGCACTAAAGGCAAGTCGACCACATCAGAACTTGTCGCTGCTGTTTTGAGAGAAGCTGGGCACACGGTTGCAGTGGCTTCGACTATCCATTTTGAAATTGATGCGGCTGATGGCTGTGGTAATCACACGAGCACGCGCGAGCCAAACTTGTTTAAAATGACAATGCCTGGGCGCGCCTACCTGCAAAAATTTATGCGCCGCGCAGTCGACGCAGGCTGCACTCACGCGGTCATCGAGATGACCTCGGAAGGCGCACGACAATTTCGCCACAAAGGCATTGCACTCGACGCGCTTGTCTTTACCAACCTGCAGCCTGAACACATCGAGTCACACGGCAGCCTTGAGGCGTATGCTGCGGCAAAGCTTTCGCTCGCACAAAGCCTCGAGCACTCGCCCAAGCGCCCACGCATCATGGTCGCGAACGCCGACGATGCGTACGGCGAGAAGTTTCTGGAGACAGACGTCGAGCTGCGCGTGCCATTTTCTCTGCATGATGCCGACCCATGCACCGTCGACGACACCAGCATGCGCTTTTTGTATAAACCTGCCGGCCATTCTGGCGGGAAAGGTGAATTATTTACTGTACCGTTGCCCGGCCTCTTTAACCTGAGAAATATTTTAGGCGTACTGGCTTTGGGTGACGCAATGCACATCTCTCTTGCGACCATGAAACGCGCGCTCGAGCACATCGCTCCTGTTGCGGGCCGTGCCGAACGTGTTGAACGAGGACAGAGTTTTGCTGTGGTGGTTGATTATGCACACACGCCTGACTCATTGCGGGCGCTCATAGAAGCGTATCGGCCTCCTGAAAAAGAAGAGGCTCTGAAAAGAAAAATAATTTGTATTATGGGTTCGACTGGTGGCGGCCGCGACCAGTGGAAGCGCCCACTCATGGGGAAAATTGCTGACGAGCTGTGCGACAGCGTCTATCTGACCAACGAAGACCCCTATGACGAAGATCCACAGAAAATAGTGACTGCTATCAAAGCGGGCTTCACCACACAAACGCCACACGTCGTGCTCGACCGCCGCGAGGCCGTTCGCGCAGCACTGAAAGAAGCGCGCGAGGGTGATGTGGTTTTAATCACCGGCAAAGGCACCGACCCCTATATCATGGGCCCCCACGGCTCAAAACAAGACTGGAGCGACAAGCGAGTTGCTGAGGAAGAACTGGATAACTTGCTTCACTAATATCCCAAAAGTACGATACTATACACGCATGGCAGGAGGAGAAGACAAACCAGCACCCATGAACCCTTGGGAGCCTGTGCTTTTGCTTGTGGGGGCTTTAATCATTGGTACGGTGTTGATCTGGCAACGTGGTGGATTCTCGGGCGTACGAAGCGCTGGCAGCGTTCTGATCAACCCACCCCAAACAAATACTATTGAGCCCAATACACAAACAACACCAACAGACGCCTCAAGCACTCAAACAACACAGCCAACGCCTTAATCACCCAACACTATAGACATGCTCAACCCGTTCCCCCACTTGCTCAACTATGGTTTTTTTGCGCCGACGCTTTTGCGCGTGACCGTGGCGTGCCTTATGTTCTTTATTGCACAACAGGCGTGGCTCGGAGCAAAAACTATTGCGGCAATACCCTTTCCTCTGGTTGGAAAAACAAAACCCTGGGTGATACACATTGCCGCAGGCATCACCGCGCTCGTGGGACTTACTCTGTTTTTTGGATACAACACCCAGTGGGCCGCACTGGTGGGCATCCTCATTGCAATCAAGCTCACTTATTTTAGAAAACAGCTCGGACAAACCATCGGGCTTCCTGTTTTAGCATATGCTTTTTTGGTTATACTCTGCGCATCGCTTCTCCTCACGGGCGCAGGAGCACTCGCGTTTGACCTGCCGTTGTAAAAATACGAGGCGGTGGTAGTTTGTGGAGGCATATGATTTTAATTCTCCACAACATTCGCAGTGTCCATAATGTGGGCTCAATTTTTCGTACTGCAGATGCAGCAGGTGTCTCTCGCATCATCCTGTCGGGATATACCCCAACCCCGCTCGACCGTTTTGGCCGCGAACGCAGCGACTTTGCGAAGGTGTCGTTGGGCGCCGAAAAAACCGTTGCTTGGACTCAGGTGAAGACACTTGGGGCAACGCTCACAAAACTTAAAAAAGAGCATTGCTGCGTTGTGGCAATTGAGCAAGACAAGCGCTCGGTTCCCCTCTTTGGTTTCACCCCACACAAAGAACAAGAGTTGGTGGTCATTGTGGGAAACGAAGTGCGCGGCATCTCAAAACCACTGCTCAAAAAGTGCGACGCCATTCTCGAGATCCCCATGCACGGCACAAAAGAATCACTCAACGTCTCGGTCACCGCCGGCATCGCCCTGTTCGTGCTCACCCAAAAAATCTAATTTGGTCCGCCCTGTTGAAATTCGTAAATAGAACCATTGTCTGCTATACTACAAAGGTATCCGCCCATAGCTCAGTTGGTAGAGCAATTCCCTTTTAAGGAAGTGGTCCTTGGTTCGAATCCAAGTGGGCGGACATGAATGATTTCAGACAGCAGTGCATTGAACTAAGAGACAAAGACTACACACTTCCTGAAATTGTGCGCATGACGGGAAGAGCAAAGAGTTCGGTCTATTTCCATATACGGAACCTTCCACTCAGCGCACTGAAACAGCAAAATATTAAGGAACGCTCTCGGAAACAGGCGTCACAAATCGCCCTCGCGAGAAAAGGGAAAAGTATTCGTATCTTTCGGCCTTTTTCAACATGGGACGTACCGACCGTATGTCTTGTGTCCCACCTGCTTTTTGACGGAGAAGTAAATAATCGTGGATGTACCTATAATAATAGAAATATTTCGTTACTAAAACGCGTAGAGGCGTGCATGAAGGGAGTGTATGATTTTGAACCAAAGAAGTATAAAAATACATTAACTGGCGTACTACGAATTAGTTATTACAACGTTGCCTTGGGCGCATATATGCAACAGAAATCTTTGCAACTACTCGATGAGATTGTTGAAGCGCCGAAAGAACTCAAGCGTGAATTCCTTCGAGCGTTTTTTGATGACGAAGGATGTATGGACTTTAGACCAAAAGAGAGACGGCGAGGAGTGCGCGGGTATCAAAAAAATACCAGGATATTAAAGAGTATACAAACACTTCTCGCAGATTTTTACATTACCGCAACACTCAAACTCCCCAATGAAGTTGTGGTTACCGGTAAAAATAACCTTCAAAAGTTCCAACAAGAAATCAACTTTTCTCCAGGAATTTTTATAAACGGAGAACGATCAAACAGTATTTGGAAAGAAAATTTAGAGAAACGAGAATTACTCATTCGCGCACTCAATTCGTTCAAGTAACCAACGCTCTTGTGAATCAGCGCAGGACTATTTAAAGCGTGAGCGCGAAACGCTCAAGCAAGAGCGCGAGGTCACCTGCGCCGCGGTGAGAGTCATGATAGAGCGAGACGAGCGTTCGAGATAATTTGTGTAACTCGGCTTTTGCATATTTCGAGCTCGGGCCGCTGGTGAGCATTTGTCGCACCTTCCACACCAAGATGCCCGCAGTGGCCTCGGGCTTCTCCCCCGCTGCAGATGACTTCACAATGCCAAGCCAGAGCCGCTTTCTGTCACGACTCGCGAGCGCCGCAGTGACACTAAACGGATCAAAGCCTTTGTCTTTTTTGACTGGCGCTTTGTGCACTTCTATTTTTGCACCAGTCTTTTCAAGCACAGTGGTTGGGCCTTTCAACAACTTTTCTTCTTCAAAGAGAAAGAGGTGTGCTGACACTTGCAATTCTTTTGCCAATTTCAAAAACTCCTCCCCCCGTTCGCCCGCGAGTGCGCCCGAAAAGCGAAATGCGAGCACCCCACCAAAAAGCGTCTCGGTCCGCGCAAGCGAAAGCATTTCTTCTGCGTTCAGATTCTGCCAATCCAAGTCTTCGGGCGTAGCCGAAGCAAAAACTTCTTGAGGAAATGGTCTGGCCCGAAGCTCGCCCGAAAGCGAGCGAGGGAGGCCCGAGGACCTTTCTGAAAGAAGTTTTTGCGGAGGATTTCCAACAACAACATGTATCATAGTTTCAATTCGTGCATGTCGCCCCAATTTTTGCCGCGCTTCCCTTCCACCGTAAATGGGATGCCTCGGCTTTTTTGACGTGAGACGATTCCTTCCATAATTTCTCTAACCTTTGGCGCATACGTGGCGACTTTTTCTTCTGTAACCTCAAACACTAACTCGTCATGCACGTGCAACAGCAGGTGCACTGTGTCGTCGAGCTTCTCTTTCTCTATCCATGCACCCATTGCAACCATCGCCAACTTGTTGATGTCGGCCGAAGTTCCCTGAATGGGCGCGTTGATGGCCATGCGCTCCGCAGACGCGCGCACAAAGGGAATGGTTGACTGAATGCCTTCAAAATATCTGCGGCGACCAAAAAGTGTCTCGGTGTAACCTAAGCGCGCCGCGTCTTGTTTAACGCCCTCAAGATAGCTCGCCAGGCGTGGAAACGCGGCAAAGTACTGATTAAAAAATTCTTGTGCCTCTGCGCGACTGGTTCCCAAAGACTCGCGCAGCGCACTCACCCCCATGCCATAGAGGATGCCAAAGTTGATGATTTTTGCACGACGGCGCTGTTCATAGGTGACGTTGTCCTGTGCCACCCCAAAAACCCGGGCCGCAACTTCAGCATGAACATCGCGACCATTTTTAAATATCTCAGTAAGTGCGTCATCTTCAGAAAGAAGCGCAGCGATGCGCAGCTCTATTTGCGAGTAATCAAACGAGACCAGCTCCATCCCCTCGCTCGCCACAAAGGCATGACGAATAGCCCGACCAAGTTCGGTTTTAATGGGAATGTTTTGGAGGTTTGGGTCTTTGGAGGCAACTCTCCCTGTGGTGGTTCCTGTTTGTATGTATGTCGTGTGGAGCTTTTTGTGGTCATCAAGCAGTGTGGGGATGGTGTCGATATAGGTCGAAAGCAGTTTTTGTAATTCGCGATGCGCCAGGATGTCGGCGATGGCAGGGTGCAGATCGCGCATCTTTTCGAGCTCAGACTCGCGCGTCGAACGTTGTCCAGTGGCTGTCTTTTTTTGGTTTTTAGGCACCAAGAGCAGCCGGTCAAACAACACTTCACCAAGCTGCTTGGGCGAATTGATGTTGAATTCACCCCCCGCTGCTTCATAGATGCGTGCGGCTATTTTTTTGAGTTCTGCTGAATAGGTCTCTGAAAGCTGTTTCAAAAAGTCGGTGTCGATGGTGACGCCCCACGTCTCCATTGTGCGCAGCACCGGCGCCAGTGGCAGCTCTATCTTTTCATATACAAAACCAAGGCTATTTTCTTGTATCTGCTCCAGAATATTCTTTCTCGCCTCTTCAAAGACACGGCTCTTGCCTGCGTTGTATACATCATCAAGGTCGGGACTGCTGATGTTTGAGTCCAACACCCAGACCGCAAGCGCTATTTTTTGCAGCTCGCGCGGGTCAACGGCCTCAACTTGTGCGTGTTCGGCAGCGTCTTCTTCAAGAAGTAGCCCCGGCTGCAGCAGCGCCTTGACCCTTCCCACCAGTGCGCGAAATTCAAGTTCAGACAACAAAGCAAACACCTTGTCTGTCTCAAGACTCTCGCGCCACTCGCGCTCCGGGAGCGAAAAGTTGATAGGCGCGTCGCGCCGAATGGTCGCCAATTCTCTTGAAAAGAGAGCGTCTTTTTCGTGGTTGGCTACCAACTCAGCAAAACGCTTTTGTATGCCTGACTGCTTTGCTACCGCTTCTACCCCCTCTTTCTCTATTGCTTGATATATTTTCTCGATACTGCCAAACGTCCCAAGCAGCTTCATCGCGCTCCCCTCGCCCACACCAGGCACGCCTTTGATGTTATCGCTCGCGTCACCCATAATGCCCTTGAGGTCGGGTATCGCGTGCGGCCCAAAACCAAAACGCTCCACGATTGCCGCTTCGTCATACAGAATGGTTTCAGACAAACCTTTCTTAAAGGTAAAGACGCGCACGCGTTCGTCGTCGATGAGCTGCAGCATATCCATGTCGCCCGAGGCGATGACCACGTCAACGTCGTGTTGCTTCATCTCCTCGGTCACTGTGCCGATGACGTCGTCGGCCTCAAACCCAGGCGCTTCATACCACGGAATATTAAATGCCCTGAGCACGTCGCGCGACCGACCAAACTGCGCCACCAGCGCGTCGTCGGTTTTGGCCCGATGCGCTTTATAGTCTTCATACACTTCGTGCCGATGTGTCGGGCCTGCCAAGTCATATGCCGCGACAATATAGTCGGGTTTCAAGTCACTGACTGCTTTCAGTAGAATCGAGACCAATCCATAGAGCGCGCCTGTTGGCTCTCCCGCCTTGGTCGAAAAGTCGGGCAGCGCGTGGTATGCCCGATGCAAAATGCCGTGCATGTCGAGCAGCACCAACCGCTTTTTGTCTTTCTGCCCTTTCATACCACTTCAATATACCGCGAATCATCGCTCGCAACGCCCTCCGTCTCGCCCAAGGGCGGGTCGGACGAAAAGCTGAGGGTCAGGTCGGGTTTGGGCAGCACACCCGCGAGCCGCTCGGGCCACTCGACACACACTAAGTTTCTAGAGTCACGTAAGAACTCTTCAGGTTTTAGTGTTTGAAATTCTTCTGGTGTATTTAAGCGATACGCATCAATATGTATCAGCTTCCTGAAAGGCGACGCCTTGGAGAGGTTGGGGGCTAAGGCGTTGCCTTGGGAGATTTCATACGATTTCATCAAAACATACGTTGGACTTTGAACCACACCCTCAACACCCAGTGCTTTTGCGAGTGCCTGCATGAAAGTAGTTTTTCCTGCCCCTAGGTTGCCCGACAGCGCTAAAAGATACGCTCCATTCTCTTGAGGAGTCTGTTTAATTTTTTTTAAAATCTGCCTAGCAAAATCCCCTAACTCTTCCAATCGTACCTTTTGCATAAAAGTAGCCTAGCACAACTCACTCAAGGCGACACCTTCCAGAGCTAAGGAGTCGCCTTAAAACCAAAACATCAGTGTACAATAGACATATGGTAGTTTTTGCAGATGCAGAACAAGAAAAACACCTCGACTTTCTCAAACGGCACGAGGAGGAAGAGTTGGCACAGATGCTCTCGCACAAGTATGGCGTCGAATACATCGACCTGTCACTCGTTTCCATCAACACTGACGCACTGCGTCTGGTGCCCGAACAAGAAGCACGCACCATCGAAGCCGCTGCCTTTGGCCAGGTGGGTAAACGCCTCAGCCTCGCGGTACGCGCACCCGAAAGTGTGGCCGCAAAAGAGCTCATCGAAAAACTTAAAAATCTTGGATACACGATCACCGTGTTTATGTGTTCACAAGAAAGTCTTAAGCACGCCTTTGAGCGTTATGCCGACCTTTCGTATGCGTCGAGCAGTAAAGCGGGAGTGCTCGAACTCTCGAGCGCTGACCTTGAAGCATTACTCACCAAAGTCGGCAACCTCGGTGACATCAGCAGACTCATCAACGAAGCAATCAGCATGAAGCGTACCTATCGCATCTCTCGCATCCTGCAAGTTGTCCTCGCGGGCGGCCTCGCGATGAACGCTTCCGACATCCACCTTGAACCAGAAGAATTGACGGTTCGCCTGCGGTACCGACTCGACGGCATCTTGATTGACGTGCTCACCTTTGACCATGAAACCTACCACCTGGTGCTGTCTCGCCTCAAACTCATCTCAGGCCTCAAACTCAACGTCACGGGCGAAGCTCAAGACGGACGCTTCAGCATCAAGCTTCACGGCGACGACGTCGAAATGCGCACGTCGATCCTCCCCAGCAATTATGGCGAAGCGGTGGTGATGCGTATCCTTAACCCAAAAGCTATTGGCGTCCCCCTCAACGAGCTGGGAATTGAACCAAAACTCCTTACACGACTCGAACAGGAGATCCAAAAACCAAACGGCATGATCCTCACCACCGGCCCCACCGGCTCAGGCAAGACCACCACACTCTATGCCTTTTTGCGACGCGTCAACGAACCAGGGACAAAAATAATTACTATTGAAGACCCAATTGAGTATCACCTTCCCATCGTGCAAACACAGGTGGAAAAAGGCTACACCTTTGCCGAAGGTCTGCGCAGCGCGCTGCGTGCCGACCCAGACGTCATCATGGTGGGTGAGATCCGCGACGGCGAAGTGGCGACCACCGCCATCAACGCGGCGCTCACGGGGCACTTGGTTTTTTCGACACTGCACACCAACAACGCGGCGGGTGCCTTCCCCCGCCTCATCGACATGGGGATAAATGAAAAAGTAATCAGTTCGGCCGTCACCGTCGCGATGGCACAGCGACTCATCCGCACGCTCTGTGTAAAATGTAAAAAAGTCCGCCCCCTTGAACCCAAAGAACAGGAGTTGATTGACGCCTACATGAAAGGCCTAGTTGACCAGGCGCTCGTCCCACAAAACACCAAAGAGGTGTCTGACGCAAACAAGGGCGGCTGCGAGGCGTGTGGGGGCCGCGGCTACAAAGGCCGCATCGGCATCTATGAAGCGATTTTTATGGATTCAAAAATTGAAGACGTGTTGCGCAGCAAACCAAGCGAGCGTGAGATCTTGGCGGCTTCTCGGGCACAAGGCATCCCCACCATGCAAGAAGACGGTATCTTAAAAGTCCTTAGAGGTGTCACGTCGCTCAGCGAGCTTGGTCGCGTCATCGACTACAACCAAGCCTTGTAACCCCCACACAAGAAGGCGCGGAGGTGCAGCTGCATCGTAAAAGCACTGAGACACGCAGAAAAAATAGGTCAACTTGGCGAGAGCAAAAGAGAAGAGTAAACTAGAGAGCAGTTCAAGCTGGCGTACCTCTAAGCAATACTATTTTTGATAAATCAAAAATCGGAAGGCTGCTAATAAGGATGACCTCCGCAACCCATCCAAAGATGGGCACCGAGGAGTCCTCGAAGTAGTTCCAAAAACCCGTGAAGGCCATATTGCTTAGAGATATGCACGCTCGAATCAAAATCGTAAGCGGGATGCTGGTTCAAATGCGAACTACGAACACGCGAGTACCTAAGAGAAGGTTAGCATACTAATTATTTTATGTCAAGCGAGCCAGAAATCAGCCAGGAGCCTAGCCCCGCGCAACAAAAAGAGCCTTCAAACAATACCTTTCTTGATCAAACCTTGCGCCCCGCTTCATGGAGTGAATATGTGGGCCAGGACGCCATTAAAAACAACCTTCAAATTCTGATTTCAGCTGCCCGCGAGCGCAAACACCCGCCCGAGCACATTCTTTTCTATGGCCCACCAGGACTCGGCAAGACCACCCTCGCGCACCTCATCGCCGAGGAGCAGGGAGCGGCACTGCGCTCAACATCAGGCCCCGCCATCGAGCGCGTGGGCGACCTGGCTGCCTTGCTCAACAACTTAAACTCGGGCGATATTTTATTTATCGATGAGATTCACCGCCTCTCGCGCGCAATCGAAGAAGTCCTCTACCCCGCGATGGAGTCGGGCGTTTTGAATATTATGATCGGTAAGGGCCCTTCTGCCAGAACAGTTGAACTGCCGCTGCCGCCGTTTACTTTGATAGCCGCCACCACACGCATCGCAAGCCTCTCGGCACCACTGCGCTCGCGCTTCTCGGGCGGCGTCTTTCGACTTGAGTTTTATTCAGACACCGACATCGAGCGCATCGTTGCCCGCTCGGCAAAGATTTTGGGCGTCGAGGTCGAGGCAAGCGGCGTGAGCGAAATCGCAAAGCGCAGCCGCTTTACCCCGCGCACGGCCAACTATTTGCTCAAGCGGGCGCGCGACTATGCCCAGCTGCAAAAAGTCCCGCTTTCAAAAAAAGTAGTTGACGAAGCCTTGGCGATGCTTGAGGTCGACTCACTTGGACTCACCCCGCTCGACCGACGCCTACTCGAAGTGCTCATAACACGCTTCCACGGCGGCCCCGCGGGTGTTTCTTCTTTGGCCGCAGCCTTGGCCGAAGAACCCGCCACTGTGTCTGAAGTCCACGAACCCTTTCTCCTACAACTCGGCCTCATCGAACGCACCCCTCGCGGCCGCGTCGCCACCAAAAAAGCATATGAGCATTTAGGAAAAGAAGTCCCGCGGGATTTGAGTGAAAAGTTGCTATAAGAGTGCCTACTTTTTCTTTTTTAAAAGAGCGAGTATATTGTCTACATGTCCGGACACAACAAGTGGAGCAAGATAAAGCACAAAAAGGCGGCGACTGATGCGCGCAAGAGCAAGGTGTTTTCAAAAATGGTGCGGTTTATTACCGTTGAGGCCAAAAAAGCCAAAGGCGACAAAAACTCGCCCGGCCTCCGGCTCGCTATAGAAAAAGCACGGGCCGAGAATATGCCCGCCGACAACATCGAGCGCGCCATCTCCAAAGCCTCGGCTTCGTCGGACAACCTCGAGCAGGTGGTATACGAAGCATATGGACCGGGCGGCGCGGCTATTGTGATAGAGGGCTACACCGATAATAAAAACCGTACCGTGCAAGAAATCAAACACATTTTGAGCAAAAACGACGGCTCGTTTGCCGCCCAGGGCGCGGCGATGTGGGCGTTCCAGAAAAACGCCGAGGGTAAACTCGAGCCCCTCTCCCCGGTCGACCTCTCGGACGACGACCTCGAAAAACTCGCGGTCATCATCGACGAGCTTGAAGAACAAGACGACGTGAGCGAGGTATATACGAACGCCGCCTAGTTCAAACTCTTTTTAGGAACTACGTTGTGCTTGGTTTATGATTAGCCTATGAGAGTCCTCGCATTTGACCCGGGGTTTGAGCGGCTGGGGGCCGCAGTTTTGGAGAAAAATCCGCCAGCTGGCGGAGTCGGCAAAGATGTCCTTCTACATTCCGAGTGTATCCACACCAGCCCCAAACTTAGCTTTGAAGAGCGGCTTTTACTGCTCGGCAAAGAGACTGAGGGTTTAATTACAAAGTGGCAGCCGGACATGGTCGCCATTGAGGACGTATATTTTGAAAACAACGCTAAGACCGCTATGCAGGTGGCCGAGGTGTGCGGCATGCTCAAATACATTGCTTTGTCACACGGCGCGCCCCTCACCCACTACTCACCGTTACAGGTGAAAGTCGCGATTACTGGCTATGGCAAAAGCGACAAGGTGGCGGTGGCGCACATGGTTGCACGGCTCGTTGCTCTGCCCGAAAAAAAACGCCTTGACGACGAAATCGATGCAATTGCAGTGGGTTTGACATGCTTGGCCTCCACTCGTTTGCCTTCATAGAAATATCAAAAAGATTACGGTATTCTGCGACTATCCACAGGGCTCTAGAATACGACTTGCAAAGGATATCAGATTTGGTACAACACTGATGTTACGGGCACATTCGTGATTACTAAATAAAAACAGTATATATGTTTGATGAGTTTGAGCCGGGGGCAGAGTTTGCCGCGCTTGAAGACGAGCTTGATGAAGACACTGAGCTCGATGATGAAGAAACAGATGATGATGTTGACGACGAAGATTTAGAAGACGAAGAGATATAGGAAAAACGCGCTCTGCAATCAGAGCGCGTTTTTTTGAATCTTATTTCACCTTTATTTTACGGTTATTTTTAAGAATCGGTGTTTACCGATGCGTAGCGTTGTATCTTTTGTGATAGCGGCTGTCCCCTCAGTTAGTTTTTCACCTTCTACTTCCCCCACCGCACCCGCTTCAAGCAGGCGGCGCAACTCACTTTTTGAATCACCAAGTGTGGTGAGCGCGTCCAAAAGAGTGCTTCCTTTCTCAACAACTACTTCAGGAATGTTTTCTGGCACGCCGCCGTCTGAAAACGTATTGGTGAAGTCTTCTTCTGCCTTCTGTGCTGCTTCAGTGTTGTGGTACATCGTCACAATCTCGCGCGCCAAGCGCATCTTGGCTTCTTTAGGGTGGCCTGCGAGGATTTGTTTGATCTCACCTTCGGGCACATCGGTGCATATTTCAAAGTAGCCTGGCACGAGCTCGTCTTTAAGCGACATAAGTTTGCCATACATGTCTGCTGGGACATCGTCGAGATAGACGCAGTTGTTGTATGACTTACTCATCTTGCGGCCATCGAGGCCTTCAATAAGGCGGAGCGTGAGCACAAACTTCTCCCGCTTACCAAACGCACGCTGCAAGTGTCGTCCTGCAAGCATGTTGAATTCTTGGTCCGAGCCGCCCAACTCGCAGTCAACGTCGAGCATAACTGAGTCGTAGCCCACCATGAGCGGGTAAAGAAACTCGTGCAGAGCAATTGGCTTGCCTTCTTCCATCCGTTTTTGAAACATGTCGCGCTGGAGCATCTGCTGCACGGTGAAATTGCTTGCGAGATTTACAATTTCAGAAAAGTTTAGCGGCTGGAGCCATTCATCATTGTAGCGAACTTCAACTTTTGAAAAATCGAGAATTTTTGAAGCTTGTTCTTTGTAAGTTTGGAAATTCTGTTCTACTTGGTCTTTCGTGAGCGAGACCCGAGCGGCGTCGCGACCTGTGGGGTCGCCGATCATTGCAGTGAAACTTCCTACGAGAAATATCACATGGTGTCCCGCATCGGTAAAACTCTTTAATTTTCGCAGTGGTACTGCGTGCCCAAGGTGTATCCGAGCACCCGTTGGGTCAATCCCCCAGTAGATACGCAACGGCTCGCCCGATGCCAGTTTTTTGACTGCAAGTTCTTTTGGAATCACATTTTCCACACTCCGTGTAAGCAAGTTTGCGTTCATACGCAACACTGTACCACAGCCGTGCGCGTGATAGAATGCCGCTATGAAGAAGCCTTATGCAGTGCGACATTGGCGCGGAATTATTCTGTGGCTTCTGAGCCTCTGCTTCTTGTTGGGGGGTGGCCTATTCTTGTGGGCGGCGACCCTACAGTTGCCCGACATCACCTCGATTGAAAATCGCAAGATGGACCAATCCCTCAAAATATATGACAAGACGGGTAGCGTCTTGCTCTATAACATGAACAGCGGTGCACAACGCACCGTGGTGACGCTCGACAACATCTCGCCCAACATCCAAAACGCCACCATTTCAATTGAGGACCCAAACTTTTATACCAACCATGGCATTGAGGTGCGGGCAATCCTGCGAGCGCTTCTGGCAGACCTCACGCCAGGGGGTGTCACCCAAGGTGGCTCAACCATCACCCAACAGGTGATCAAAATGTCGGTTCTCACCACCGACAAAACAATTACACGCAAACTCAAGGAGTGGGTGCTTGCACTCAAGATAGAAAAAGTGCTTTCAAAACAGCAAATCTTGCAACTCTATCTCAACCAAGCATCCTATGGCGGCAACATGTATGGTGTTGAGCAAGCGTCCGAAACCTTTTTTGGCAAACATGCCAGCGAGGTAACGGTTCCCGAGGCAGCCTACTTGGCAGCAATCATCAATGCGCCCACCTTCTATTCGCCCTATGGGAGCCACAAAAAGGCCTTGGACGCGCGTAAAGACCTTGTGCTCGATGAAATGTTCAAGCACGGCTACATAAACACACAACAACGAGACGAGGCCAAGAAAACCCTGGTGACATTCTTAACTCCAAAAATATCATCAATCACCGCGCCGCACTTTGTCTTTTACGTGCAGCAATATCTGGAAAATAAATACGGTGAAAGTGTTCTTGAAGAGGGTGGTTGGAGCGTCATCACCTCACTCGACGCCGACCTGCAGGCAAAAGCCGAAGAAGTGGTGCAGGCACATGCGCAAAGCAACCAGACAGACTTTAACGCATCAAATGCTGGGCTCATTGCCCTTGACCCGCAGACGGGGCAGATCCTTGCGATGGTTGGTTCACGAAACTATTTTGACACCACCATCGATGGTAACTTCAACGTGACTCTGGCAGCACGCCAACCGGGCTCAGCGTTCAAGCCATTTGCGTATGCTGAAGCATTCACAAAAGGATATACGCCCGATACGGTGGTATTCGATGTACATACTCAGTTTTCAACTTCATGTAAACCAGATGACTTTAGCAGCACGCCACCCTGTTACTCTCCGGTAAACTACGATAATGCATTCTTAGGTCCCATGACACTCCGAAACGCACTCGCGCAGTCAAGAAACGTCCCCGCCGTTAAAACCCTCTACCTTGCAGGACTTCCCGATACACTCAAACTTGCAAAGTCTATGGGCATCACAACCCTAGGAGACCCAAATCAGTATGGTCTCACACTCGTGCTGGGTGGTGGTGAAGTGCGGCTCCTTGATATGGCGAGCGCGTATGGCACCTTTGCACAAAATGGCGTTCACCACACTCCTGTGTCCGTACTGCAGATCAAAGATGCGGGCGGTACAATCATTGAAGACAATACACAAAATCCTGGTGACCAGGTGTTGCCGGGTGTCGTGGCTGAACAGGTGAACGACATACTTTCCGACTCAGTTGCACGCGCGCCACTGAACGAGAATGACCTACTTTCCTTTCCTGGTCGTGATGTGGCAGTTAAAACCGGTACCACCAATAATTACAAAGATGCGTGGACTGTTGGCTATACCCCCAACTTGGTCGTCGGTATGTGGGCAGGAAACAATAACAACACCCCTATGGTGCGTAAGGTGTCTGGTTTTATTGTTGGGCCTATGTGGCACGAATTTATGGCCTATGCGCTTACCAAAACACCCAACCAATCCTTCACTCGCACCGAGCACGATATAAGTGCTCTGAAGCCCGTTTTGCGCGGTGTGTGGCAAACTCCAGGCACGGACGGACAAGTCCACGAGATACTGTATTGGGTAAATAAAGATGATCCAAATGGATCCATACCAAACAACCCTGCGGGTGATTCACAATTTACCCTCTGGGACATTCCTGTTCAAAACTGGGTCGCCCAGCACAGCATTCCCCTTCCATCCGTAACAATTTCACCAACAAATCAAAACCTTGGGCCTTTGGTGCAACCAATACAATAAAATCTAACGGTTCATTGGCATCACGAGGTATAGAAACGATTCATCAACCGCATCTTTAACCAAAATTGGTTTACCTGGGCCGTTTGCAAAAATCCGGATACTGTCACCTACAATAGGCAGGATACTGTCAGCTAAGTAGCGACTATTGAACGACATTGAGAGTTCGTTGCCTTTAACTGTAGCGCGCACTGTTGAAGTCTGCTCCCCCACATCTGAGTTCTTTGAAGAAAGCATGATCGCTTTTTTTGTAGGGTCAATAACCATTGTTACTTGTAAAAATTTATCGGCAAAAATAGCAAGCGACTTGAGCGCGCTAGACACTTCTTCACGAAGAACCACCCCCTCGGTAGTAAATTCTTTTGGAATAATTTGTGTGTAGTTTGGAAACGAACCATCGATAATACGACTTGTGTAATAGGTGTTTTCAATGTGCGCTGAAATTTGATTTTCGTTGTAATAGATATCTATATCGCCTGACACACCTTCCAAAATACGCATAAGCTCTGCGGCATTGCGCGCAGGAAAGAGTAGTTGTGGCACCACACCCCCAGAGCGTAGTGGTATTGTCTTCTCAGCAAGACGAAAAGAGTCGGTTGCCACTGCGGTGAGCTTTCTTCCATCACCACATAACAATACGCTTTGTAGTTCTGGTTTAACCGTCGAGGTTGATGCACATCCAACGACATTCTTGATAGCACGCGCCAAATCTGCACTTTTTATGGTAAATGATTTGTCTGCAGAAACCCTTGGAAGCACCGGAAAATCTTCAGTAGGGAGTGTTTTGATTGATGCAGCAACACGCTCTGTTTCCAGCCGCAACGACTCCCCAACCAACGAACCAACTATTGTTTTCCCTTGAGCGTTATGAATAAAACCTACAAGAACAACAGCAGGCACCGCAACCGTACCATTCTCCAACACTTTTGCAGGAACCACAATTTCAACACCGCACTCGAGGTTGGTTGCACGTAGTAGTAATCGACCGTTTTCAGCGATGAGCAACACCGCACCAAGAACAGGTAGGTTTGCGCGTTTCTCTGCAAACCGAGCTGCAACTGCAACCGCCTTCATGAGTTGTTCTGTTGTTGTTTCAAATTTCATATACAAAAAATCTATTATTACTAGGGGTGTGGATTACTCGGATAAGTCCATAATAGCCTTACAGGACTTTGTGGTTTTGTGTGTGCCGCATTGTGTCATAACTGTATAGAGATGTGTGGATGTGTGGATAAAGTAAGTTACGTTTTGTTTTTTATAGGGAGAGCGTTTTTTTCCCGACTTGTACACGGTGTATTCCAATGCTGTCCCCATAGATATTCTTTTGTTATACACAGGGTTATACATACAGTGTCCACACAAGCATGCCTACTTCAACATGAGGCGAATTTGATGCAGTTCTTGTGAGAGAATACTGTCGTTCAATATATCGCTGCGTATTTTATCACATGAGTGGATCACTGTGGTGTGGTCACGACCACCAAGCTTCTCCCCTATGGTTGGAAACGATATTTTAAAATCCTCACGCAAGATAAACATAATCATCTGTCGCGGACGCACCACCTCTTTGCGCCGTGTTTTCTCATACACACTCGCTTCATCAATGCCGTAGAAGCTTGCTATGGTGCGCACCACTTCCTGCACAGAAATAGCTTTTTTTGCAAGGGTGCCAGCGCTACGTAAGAGGTTTTTTGCATCAACAATAGTGAGTGGAATATTGCGTAGTTCGAACTGTATCAACAGAAGATTGAGTGCACCCTCGAGTTCACGCACGTTGCCTTCTATGGTCTCCGCCAGGTAGGCAAGCACCTCGTCTGGTAAAAGTACGTTGTGTGCGGCTGTTTTTGCGCGTACGATGGCATAGCGGGATTCGTGGTCAGGTGGCGTCACCGAGACAACCATCCCTGACCCAAGACGCGACTTGATGCGGTCTTCGAGGTTTTGAATCATGTTTGGGTGTTGATCGGACGAAAAAACCAGCTGTTTATTGCCATCATGCAGGTAGTTGAATAGGTGAAAAAACTCTTCTTTTGTTTTTTCCATTTTTGCCAGGAACTGGATGTCGTCCATGATGAGTAGATCGTATTGACGATATTTTTCTTTAAAACTATTCACCTTTCCAGACTGCACGGAATTGATGTAGTCCATGGAAAACTTCTCGGAGGTAAGATAGAGCACTTTTCGGTCTGGTGTGTTGACGCGGAAATGGTTGCCAATGGCTTGTATCAGGTGTGTTTTACCCAAACCAGTAGGTCCATAGATCAACAGAGGGTTATACGCACTTCCCGGTCGCTTGATGACGGCTTGTGCTGCGGCGTGGGCCAGTTCATTGAACGGACCGACCACAAATGACGCTAAAGAAAAGCGCGGATTTAGGTTGGTTTTTGCGTGAACGCTCTCAAGAGGTAGTTCAAAAGGGGTCGTGGGTGGATGGAGTATTTCATCAGCTTGTTTTTTTGGGTTGCGAGAAATGCTGTATTCAACTGAACGAACACTGCTCTCGAGTCCACGCAATGAACGTAAAACATCTTTATGAAATTTTGTTGAAAGCCAGTCTCGAGCAAATTGACTAGGGACTCCAAGAGAAACAACTCCATCTTCAACGCGCAGAATGTGTGTATCTTTGAACCAGGTGTTGAAGTTTGGTTTAGAAATGCTCAGCTCCAGCTCAACAAGTGCATTTTCCCAAAGTTCTTTTGTGGTGGTCATAGTAAAAGGTGTGCGTATGAGTACTCTAAGAGTACGGGAGTGTGGACGCACAGTCAAAAGAAGCATTTGTGTGCACAAGTTGTGCGTAAGATGGGGACAGTGTAGTATTGACACATGTCGCAAACATACCAACCAAAAAAGAGGAAGCGAGCCAGAACGCATGGTTTTTTGAAGCGCACCGCAAGCCCAACAGGCGCAAAGGTGCTTCTGCGCCGACGTCGCAAAGGTCGTGCAAAACTCACGGTTTCTCGCAAGGTAAAATAGCATCAAACAAAATCTCTTATGCTTGCGCGAAAGAGCCGCATAGGCAAACAAGGGCTCGCTGAGGTATTCCGTGTCGGAAAACCCTTTCGTACAAGCCTACTTTCCATCAAATACCTCCCCTCCCCTGGCGTACTTCAGTGTGCGGTGGTGATATCTAAAAAGGTGGCAAAGAAAGCGGTCGAGAGAAACCGTGTTCGTCGGGCAGTATATCGAGCGCTCGTGCCCTCTGTTGCGCAAGAAAACAAAAAGCACGGTAAACTGGTAGTGTTCGTGCAAAAAATCCCTGCCGACCCGCTCACGCCAGCTTTTGTGGCTGATATGGAAAGTGTGTGGAAAAAAATAAACTAACTCATAATTTTGAAACATGTTTGAAACTGTTTTGGTACAACCAATATACAATGTGTTTGTTTTTTTAATTGGCGTGATGCCCGGCGGCAGCGTTGGGCTCGCTATTATTGCACTTACGCTACTCATTCGCGCGCTATTTTATCCTGCATTCACCGCTTCCATCCGCACCCAGATGGGTATGCAGGCGCTGCAGGGCGAACTGGATGATATAAACACACAATACCCCGGCAAAGAAAAAGCAGAAGAACGAGCAAAAAAGACTATGGAGCTCTACAAAGAGCACAAAGTGCACCCGTTTGCTGGTTTCTTGGCGCTGCTCGTACAAATTCCCGTCTTTATTGCGCTCTATTTTGCTTTTTTTCGCCAAGGACTACCCCACATCGCAGAGCGCTTGCTCTACCCCTTTGTACACGCGCCGAGCGTTGTGCAGGTGGACTTCTTTGGCCTCATGAACTTGCTCTCGCCCCACAACATCATGCTTTCGGTGCTGGTTGTTTTGTTGCAGGGTGCTGTGGCATACCTCTCACTTGGGCGTATGAGTAATAGTGGTACAAAGACTGCTCCAGAAAAACAAGCAGCACAGAGGCTCCAACAACAGATGATGCTCTACTTTCTCCCCGCTCTGATGGGGGTTGTGTCCTACTCGCTCCCGGCTGCTGTGGGGCTCTATTTTGCTACTACAAACGCGGTTTCTGTTGGTCAAGAATGGCTCATTCGCCGTCAAAACAACTCCACACTCAAGTAAAAGGCACAAGATTTGCCCACCTACCCAGCCTGGAGTATTGTGGGTGTATGAGTCCTGAGAATCTTAAACAGCTCACTAAAAAAATGTTAGAGCTCCTCGGTGCAGAAGAAGTTTCAATAGTAGTCACCACTGGGCACAGAACCGTGGTAGCAGTGATCACACAAGAGAAAGACGCTGAACGGTTTGTTGGAAAAGATGGTGAGCATCTGCGCGCGCTCAACAACGTGATGCGCCGCCTGGTTGAAAAAGAGCATAACCTGCCCGAACGTCAGGCGGGCGAAAAGTCCCCAGGCTTTTTGATTGATATAAACGGCCACCACGAAGCAGAAGCTGAAAAGGTCCGCACTGGTGCGCGGGTTTTGGCGCAACGTGTGCGCCTGTTTAAACACGATATCGAGATGGAGCCCATGTCCTCCTATGAGCGCCTCGTGGTGCACGAGCTGTTTGCTGAAGACTCTGAAATCAAAACTGAATCAGCAGGTGAAGGAAAATTCCGCCACATCGTCTTGAAATACGCTAAAGCCTAACGCCCCAGAGGGAGCGGTCGCCGCGGGTGATGTAGAGCAAATATTTGCCATCTTGTGAGAGCGCCACTTGAGTGATGTCGGCCCTCTCTCCGCCTTGCTTACTGCCGGGGAGAGCGAGCAAGCTGGTGACACCGTACTGCACATCGAAACTAAAGATGCCGTCTTGGCTGTGGGCAAGCCCCATGTGCCATAGGTCGAGGTAGTCGGGTGAGACGCTCGCGAGCGGTGCCGCGCACACGGCAACCACAGTGTTGAGTGGATTCCACACACAGCGCTCGGGAAATGGGTTGAATGGAAGTGGTGCGTCACGCCCGGTCTGTACGTCGTGGACAAAGCTGGCGGGCAACGCTCCCCCACCCTCGTTTTTTTGGAACAGTACTTTTGAAAAGTCGTTGTTGGCGCTGGCGGTGAGACCAGGCGCAGTGACGAGCAGCGAGGTGCCTCCTGTTTTGACTGAGACCGAGAAGGTGACCCCCAGCAGGCCCGCTGCTGACTTGCTTTGTGCAAGGAGGATGCCCGCACTTGGCCACGACACCACGAGTTCCTCGAGTGGCAGTGAAAAAAGTTTTTTACTATTAAAGCTATTAGTGTTGGTCACATACCCGCCCGAACCCACACCCTCTTGCAGGAGGTATGTAATTGACTGCCCGTCGGGAGAAACAGCAAGACTCGTGATGCCGGCTGGTAAAAAGTGCACCCGTGGTGGCGTCTGCCCCGCCGCAAGCGAGCTCGATGCTACAGGGAAGCCAACATACACCGTTTTGACCGTGCCGCCCTCAGTGTATTGAGCCACCATACCACCCCCCTGCCCCAACCAAAGCTCTGTTGCGAGGCCAGGGATGGTGGTGTTGGAGACGATACGGGCAATGGCGCCCGGCACGTCGAGCGGTATGTCAAATGTGTGGCCGTTGTCCGCCATGGTATAGCGCGCGAGCGTGGTGGTGGGGTTGCTTGTCTGTATAAAAGTCGCACCAATCACAGGGCCCTCAGCGATTTTAAAGATTTTGCTTGTGGGCACCGCTTGCCCAGCATACGTACCGTCCTGCACCACGTTGGTACTGGTGCTGTTGCCGCCGGTTGAAAAAGTCACGCTGTTGCTGCTGCCAAACAGCCCGCCCACAGCCTTGATGGGGCTTGGAGCCGTCTTTGGAGACACCAACGCCCACAGGAGCCACAGTAAAAACACCGCCCCCAGAAGCGCAACCGACCAAGTGATTATTTTTTTTAATGTTTTGGACATGTTTTTTAAGGTGCCACACCAATTCCACCACCGTTTGTTGGAATAACGGAAGAACAAATGCCAGTTTGCATCTTTTGACACGCTGGTTGACTGCCCGTAAAAGTTCCTTTGAAAATAGTCCCCACAAAATGAAAGAACCCCTGAGGACAATCAAGATTCTGGTTTGGGTTGCTTGGATTTGCAATAGTAAAAATTCCATTACCCTGGGAGCATAAATTGGCGTCTAATTGTGTTTGTGTGTAGTTTGGTTGCCCAGCAATGGTGACAACAGAGTTATTTGTCACAGGATTAAGGGCTTGGTTGCAGCTGATGAGTTGTGGGTTGATGGTGTTGAGGATGATGTACGAACCAAGCAACAGGAGCAGTCCCCACACCGACGTCTGCAAGCTCATCTTTGCAGCAGCCTTGGTGCCCACCACTGCTGAGGTCATGTACATGATGCCCGAGTAGACAAACGACACCACGGCCATCAGCCCACCGAGGAATATAGTCAAACGCAGCAACCCATTCAAAAGTGCACAAAAATTTGCCTGCCCACCTTGGGGGATGAAAGGCAGCGGCTCAAGTGGGCGGTAGGTTATAAGAATACTTGTCTGAGTGTCGTTTGCACCGTTGGTTTGGTGAACAGTGCCGTCAGGACACCCCCCGCTTTGAAGAGAGTAGACTGGTAAAAATGTACCATTGTCTTGCTTACTAGCACACCCAGTTATTCCAGAGGGAGTTATTGGAGGCACAACTATAGGTGTTGTTGCTGGTGCGGTGACAATTGGAGGAGCTGGAGGTGTTGGTAATGCAGACGCTGGTGTGCCATTAGGAAAAATACTGCATGTGCCGTCAGGTTGGGAGTACATCCCATTAGCACAGGCATATGCTGACGTAGGAGAAATAAATAAGACCGAACTAAACAATACTGCACTTAATCCAACCTGTGTAATGAAGTTTTTCATAGTCCAAAGAGTGATGAGAAGAGCGATTTGGCGGCTTGGCCAAAGGTGATTTGCAGATTGTTTTGCGCTGCTTGGACGAGCTTGCTGTTGTCGGTGTTTTGAATAGACACGCCCACCGCGGCGGCGCCTGCCCCCTGCCCCGTCTGGCGCAAGGTGAGCATGCCGCGCGCGCTGTCGGGGCCGTTTGCGTCTTGCCCGCCGAGCGTCCACGCATAGAGGAGGTTGCCGTTTTGGACGCTCGAGTTTGCAAAGTAGTAGGGCTGTGCCTGCAGGGTCACCTCGCTCTGACCCAGCGAGAGGTTGTTTTGGAACGCGCCGTCGAGCAGCTCGCCGCGCAGCGCATCGTGGTCATAGATTACTACCTGTGGGTTGCTTGCAGGAATGACAATGTCGGCCTGCCCCACTTTTTTGCCATTAAACAAGACGTCCACGCTCACCGCTTCTTCGCTGTGCAACTGGCTGCCATCAAACCCAAAGACGTTGCGCCCCAGGCCTGAACTTGCGGGTTGCGCGTCCCCATTCAATTTCCATTGAAACGAAAGTTTGTCGACTCCAAGCAGCGAGCGGCCCGAGACGATGGTAGGGAACGCCACCACACGCACATGCGAACCGGCGCTGTAGAGCGCTTTGCCCAAGTAGAGTGGTGGTACCGAGGTGTCTGCCTCCCACAGCAGGTTGACTGTGGACGGTGCAAAGACAAAGTCTTTGCTGAATGAGCCGTTGGTGGGCGACTTGATGTCGACGTGGATGTGCGTGGCGCTCCCGACGCCACCAGTCATAAACTTGAGTGTCGACTGCCCCACCCCGCTTTGTACTACTTTGTCGTTCATACTCCAGGTGATCTGTGAGTCGCCCAAGAACGTGCCCACACCGTTTATTTCAATATATTCCAGTGCGTTGGGGCCAGGGGTTTCGGGTGAGAGGATATATTGCAACGGGTCGGGCGCTGCCCCGCCCCCGCTGCCCGAGATCTGTGCGTGGGCGAGGTGCCCGCCCATAAGCGCAAAGAAAAAGAAGGTTGGTATGAAAAGAAGCGAGAGGAAAAATGTGTATGGGTGTTTGTGGTGCATATTATGCGGCGCGTGCAAAAGGAGCACGGTTTACTGCGGTTGGGGCATTAGCATTTGCTGGCGGTGCTTTTTGGGTGATACCATCGAACGAATTTTTGAAATTCAGAGGCGTTCTTTGGGCTACGGCACTGTTTCGCTGATTGTCGTTTGCAGGAGTTTGCCCACCAAGTGTGCGCGCCACTTGTGCCCCAGCGGACACCGCTCCTGCAACTGCCCCGACCCCGCCCTTTGATGTCACTGCAGTGGCGACTTTTGCCACAGCAGACAGCACACCGTTTCCCTCTTTTGCTTTGGCTTTGAGGACACAGCGCACCGCCATCACCGTCCAACCCGGGGCCACATCGAGCCCGGGTATCAATTCAAACAAACTGCCACCCACAACACTAGTGAGGTCAAACATTCCAAACATCCCAAGTGCCGTCACTAATGCTGAACCAAACACAATGCTGACGCAGATGTTTATTGCTATCCCAACCCCGATGCCGAGGGGTACGCCAAAAGGGCTTGCGAGCGCAAAGGTCGCACCCGCTATTGCGCCACACTTTACGGCATCGATGACGCCTGAAATAACATTGCCCGCAGAGTTGTAGCAGACAGCTGCCCCGGCGGCTGCTCCTGCTGCGCCCGCGCCAATAGGTGTTGCTGCGGTTAAAGCACTCCCCATCGTCAAAAACGCCCAGCTGAGTGCTGCTTGCAAGCCGTCTATAAATAGTGCAAATAAAATAACGAGCCCACCTTTTGCCATGCTCCTATTGTACCCTCTATTTTCTTTCCTGTTTTATTTTGTTGCGGGTGTCTGTGGAGTAGTGGATGTTGTGGGGGCAAGGTCGGCGCGCTGTTTGCGCAGGGCAAGCACCTGTGACGGGTCTGAGGTGATGATTTGGTCTTCGGTGTATGAGGCGATGACTTTGATGGCCACGTGTTTGAGTCCTGCAAAGAAAATCCCCTCCCCCACGTCTGACTCGAGCAACAGGTATTTCTCTTCGTCCGAAAGATTAAACGTTTTTTGCAGATTGTCGATGGTTGAAGGCGACTGTTTGAGGAGAATTTGAATGCTGGAGTTGGTGATCATGGGCAGCCCATAGGGGCTTTTGAGGAAGTCGTCGACGTCTTGGGTGATGGTGGCAAGCCCGAGGAAGTATTTGCGACCGCGCTTGGCGAGCCCATAGAGGAAGCTCGCGGTGTCGTCGCTCTTCATCATCCACCACGCCTCGTCAATGACCAGCAAGCGTTTCTTGAGGTTTTTGCGCACGACGTTCCAGATGAAATGGGTGATGAGGTACATCGCCACGGGCTTGAGGTCATCTTCCATGTCGCGGACCGAAAAGACCACGAACTTTTTATTGAGGTCGACGTTGGTTGGCTCGTTGATGAAGCCCGACCAGGTACCCTTGGTGTACTTGGAAAGACGCTGCACCAAAGAGTCTGACCCTTCCATGCCCGAGAGCACCAGTTCAAAGTCAGAGAGCAGTGGCGGCTCCACCTCGGCAAAATTGCTGTCGACGGTGATGTCTTTGAGCGCATAGGTCTCGGTGATGGCGCGGTCGATGATGGCGTCTTCTTCGGGGGTGAGGCCACCAAGCATGAGGCGAAAGAGTCCCACCAGTGCCACGATGTTGGAACGCAAGATGTCTGCGGCGCTTTCGTCTTCACGCGGTGGGGTGAGGTCAAAGGGGTTGATGTGGTGTTCGGAGTTAAGGCTGATGTTGAAATAGCGCCCCCCCACCGTAGTGGCCAGGAATTCATATTCGCGCTCGGGGTCGATGACGATAACGTCGGTGTCGAACATCAATGTGCGAAGGATCTCGAGTTTTGTGGAATAGGATTTACCAGAACCCGACTTGGCAAAAATCACCGAGTTGTAGTTTTCGAGCGAAAAGCGGTCAAACAAGACGAGTGACGCGTTGTGCCGGTTGACGCCATAGAGGATGCCTTTGTTGGAGGTGAGATCAAACGAGACAAACGGAAAGATGGATGACAAAGGACTGGAGTTGAGTTTGGAGTTGACCGAGATTTCGTCGAGACCAAGCGGCAAGGTGCTGCGGAAACCCTCCACCTGCTGAAAGAGCGCTGGTTTTATATAAATCAGACGTGACTCAAGCATCGACTTGATCTCAGACTCGGCTTTGTTGAGATCTTCCAGGTTGTTGCCATAGAGCGTGATGTATACGCCCACATCAAAGATCTTTTCTTGTGCTTGCTGCAGTTGGTCGCGCAGCGTCTCGAGGTCTTGGTGGGCGGTGTCGAGCATCGGGTCGCGCACCAACCCTTTTTCCTCGCGTGCCATGATCTGTGACTGTACCTCAGCAACCTTTTTTTGGAACTTTTTGAGAATATCGCCCGAGTCGATGGGGTGGATAAATACTGAAATGTCGAACACGCGGTCGAGGTTGATGATGGGCGAAAACCATGAGTCGGTCAGCGTGCGTGGGTAGGACATCACGAAAAATGTGCGTGCTATTTTGTCGCCCAGGTTGATCTCGCGCGGCGTCACCTTGAGCGCCGAGGGGGCGATGACGTCTTGCAGCTCCAACACGCCCTGCTTGTAGATCTGCTCGGGCAGGATGGACGCCATACCAACGGGTGCGTTATTGTTTTTTGGTTTTAAAAAGTCGAGTAGTGCCATGATGTATTTGTTTAGTATGCGCTATTGTTTTGCCAGCTCGGTGATCTGAAGTGGTTTTTCAAGTTCGCCCGGGTTGAAGAGTTTGTAGAAGAGCTCAATAATCTCTTCAGTGCCGAGGCTGGCAACGCGTACCCCTGTGCGCACCAGGCCTTGTTCGATGACCGCAACACGCTCTTCTATTTGAGCACGATATTGTTCAAACACCTCGTCGGGTATGGTACTGCTCGTGCCGTTGCTGCCGCTTTTGCCGCTCGAAAAGAAACTGCCCAGCGCCCCAAGCGCGCCACCCTTGCGCGCGAGTAGCGCGGGGTCATAGGACACAATCACAAAGAAGTTCTTGGTCATGATGTTTGCACGCTCGGTAAAGTCTTTGATGAACGAAATGTATTCGCGCACCTGGATCTTCATCAGGTCGTCGAGTGTTGCTGCGTAGCGCTCCTCAAGCAGGGCGACATAGGGGCGGATGTCGAGGGCGCGTGATTCAACAAAAAACTGGACCGTAAACTCGAGCGAGTTGAGGAAGTTTTGGAACTGTCCAATGACCGCCTCTTGTTCGTCGGCAGACTTGAGCGCCAGGTTGATGGACGACGCCATCAAAATGGCGCGCAACGAGCCGTCTTTAAGCACCACGATGCCGCCCCGCACCTCCTTGAGGGGAACGAAGTCCTGAGTTGCTTGTGCGTTTTGTGCTTGGTTGGCCATGGTTATATTTCAAATACGGTGGGGATGGTTTTGCTCGTCCCCACGTCTGAGCGGTCTTTGATGTTGAGCGACCACGCCAAGTCTCGCAGTTTGCTTTCAGTGACATGAGGGACGTCCATGACGCGGGATTCTGGCGCGGGGCTTGGCCGCGCTGTGGGCTCTACTGTGGATACGCGCTGCTTCCAGATGTAGAGCTTCTTGCTTATGAAGAATCGAAACGCGTGTTCAACTGCAACAATAAATGGCCGATCATTGACCGTATAAAATGCAAAAATTAGTGCCAGCACCACAAACGGCGTTGCCGCCAATAGCGCAAAGAAAAATGGGAGCAATGTGAAAGCGGCCAAGCAGACTCCCCCGCCACCAGCAAGGTAGATAAATTGTTTGAGGGTAAACGGCCCAAAAATCTTATCCTCTATCTCGATAAACTGAGGAACTTGGTATTGCATCGCACTTTATTGTATCACTTTTATTCGGGTGGTTCGCGGTAGGGATCGGTTTTGTAGGATGCTGCGCCTGTGGGTGTGGTCGAGCTGGCGGTTGTTGGAGCAGTGGCAGTAGAAATAGTTTTTTGTGAGAGCATGATGTCTGCTGCGGGCATGGTGGTGGGCGCAGTGGGGGCAGGTGTTGCTGCCGGGGCAGCTGGCGCCGAAGGTGTGGCGACAGATTGTGTTTGTATCCCCGTAGGCGCGGATATTTCGCTCGATTTGGTTTCTTGCTGCTGTTCCATAAACTTTTTCATTGACTCACGGATGGGCACAAAAAGCGTAGTGCTCACTTCGTCAGCAATTTCAGAGGCAACCTCGGGGGTGATGTGCAGTTGCTCGACGATACTTTGGGTAAAGTCGCCCGGGCTTGCAAACCCCAGCATCACCAACATGGTCTCGTCTTCAAGAAGCCCCACCTGGTCGATGTGCAAGCCGTGTTTCTCGCCAATTTCGCGCGTGTGTGCGGGCACGTCGCCCGATTTGAGCGCTGCTTGCACATCTTCGGGTAGCTTGGCGAGGCGTTCGGCTATTTCTTGTTCCAAGTTTTGTTCCATATACTTTTTATTTTATCACGAGTAATTATGCTGCAATATCATCTTTCTTGATAAGGGGCGGTATCTCTACTATAGGTGCGGCAGACAGCGTTGGCTTCTGTCCAAACTGTGCGCCATAGATAACATTTCCCTCAGCGCGCAGCTCTGCCGTGAGTGGTCTATTAACATTTGCTGAAGAAAGGGTTCTTTCCAGAGGGCTGTTCCTGATGTGGTTGAGCACTTGGCTGATCTGGCCACCCCCTGCGAGTGTTTCAGAATTAACACGGCTTGCAATAGAGTCGCCGCCCATTTGTGCTGTTGCTGCGCCGTGACGCTTTTTCTTTATTTCAGCGATGAGGCGTCGTATCAGCTGGCCCATCTCTGCAGTTTGCGTTGCTAGTTCTTGGGCTGCCCCCGTTCCCCCCTCTATCGCGGCCTTGAGGCTGGTGATTGCAGCTTGGTTTGCTGCCTGGGCTGCAGTCACAGTGCCACTGTCGGTGTGGACGGTCACTACTTTTGGTTCTGCTGCTTCCGGTATCGCTACAGTGCTTGGTGGTGGAGCGGCTTCTGGTATTGCTTGTGTCCCTGCACTGGTCCCCACCGCGTGGCCGTCTGAGGCTGCGCTGGCCATACTTTTGCCAAGGTTGTTTATTGCGCTGATCACTTTTCCAGAATCAGCAGTAGGGTTTTGTGGGTTGGATGCGGTGGGAGCTGGAGCGCTGGGGGGAATAAATGCAGGCGGTATCTCTACTATAGGTGCGGCAGACAGCGTTGGCTTCTGTCCAAACTGTGCGCCATAGATAACATTTCCCTCAGCGCGCAGCTCTGCCGTGATTGGAGTAGTGGTTGCAGCCCCATGATGCCCGCCTCCTGTTCCATGGTCTGAATCGCCGCCTGTTGCGGGTGAGGTCGGTGTAACTGGCGGTGGCGTATGTGGTGTTGCTCCGCCCCCTGTTGTTGGCGCATGTGGCGGTGTTCCGTCTGGCGTTGGCGGATGATCGTCGCCTCCATGCTCTTCTTTTTCATACGCCGCTGCGGCCTCTGCAAGCTTGGTTTTAGCGTCCTTCTCTTTAAATAGTTTGCGGATTTCTTCAGCGCCACGGATGCTCCCCCGTGATGGCATCCACAGATTACCCAAGTTGCCTTCCCCCACGCTCTTCGCAAGCGCTTTTTGACGCTCTTCCCCTTCTTTCTTTATTTTGTTTTTACCAAACTCGAGCATGTCCTTCTTTTCTCTTTCCTTAACCTCCGCGTCTCTTTTTGCCGCTGCCGCTTTTTTGTCAGCATCTGCTTTCTCTTTATTTGCAGCTTGTTTTGCGGCTGGGTCTTGGGCTGCGTCCGCTCGTGCTTTTGCCGCAGCTGCAGCCGCCTTTGCATCTTTTTCTACTTGCTTCTCTCTTTCAATATCCCGCGTCAACGCAGCAACTTTTTTATCAAAACCCTCTTTACCCTTACCAAAATTGCTATCCGAAAACTTTTCTTCATGTGCACGTTGCGCCCAATAGACATCCTCCTCGTTGCCTTTTACGGCTTTGCCGCGGGCAAGAAGCGCCTTTTTTCGGTCTTCGACCTGTTTATCAAACCCACCTTTTCCTGGTGTGCCAGCGTTTATTCCAAGCAAGCCGAGTCCTGCCTTGACTCCGGGTGCGTTGCGCACGTCCATGCGCGCCGAAGCAACTCCACCAAACACGCCTGTGGCAACGCGCCCAATGCCGCGCCCAACAAGGCCGCGCTTCTCCATATTGTTGAGCCAGTTGCTGTTGAGTCCCGAGAACGCTGCTCGACCCACGGTGTTGCGTGCGCCATACGCAGCACCTGCAGCGGGCGCTCGCAGTGCGACGGTTTTCATCATGCCGCCAAATTTAGCAGTTGCCCCATGCACAACGCTTCCCCCTTGTTTGGCAAAACTGTCCGAGAGCTTCATTGAATAGTAGAGCATGGCGATGAGGATACCCAAGCGGATGCCGATGGTTCCTATGGCTGTGGCGACGACGATAAATGAGCCGCTCCCCACCCCACTGACTGCTGCTTGGTTTTGGGTAAGTTGCTGAAACGCTGCGCCAAGCAACCCACAGCTTTGTGCAACACCCGTGCCCACCCCGGTTGTGGCGCACTGTGCGCCGAGTTGGTTTGCCGCAATATTGATGAGCCAAAACATAAACAGAAAGAACGCTGGGAAGAATGAAAACTCAACAAGCATAGTCATCCATTGGTCAAAGTATTTTGGCAGTTTGGTGAGCTTGGTGCCGGAGAATGCCTTGGCGATGAAAGCGAGCGGCGCGCCGATGATGAGGAACCACAGGATGACGCTGCGGATGATGAACTTGACCCCTGCCCCCACGAACACCATTGCGAGGATGGCGAGCAGTGCGCCCATGATGATGTAAATAAACGAAAAGGTAATTAAGTTGGTAAGCCAGTCGGTATTTTTTGCAAACGAGGCTGAAAAAGAACCGGGGCTCAGAATGGTTTGGATGCCTGTGGCGTTCATAATGGTGGCGGTCAGGTCTTTGGTCGCGCCCCCGTTGTTGAGGCCGCTGGTCGCACTGGCAACATAGGCGCCTGCGTTGCTTGTCTGCCCAGCGTTCGCGAGCGCGGGGGCGTCTATGGCGTTGTAGAACTGCACCGCCAAGATGTTGCCCGAGTCGATGACTACGCGAGTAAAAAAGAAGCTAAAGTTGATGAGCAGCGCCATCACGATGACGCTCGCGAGCGCTTTGAGCGTGCCCGAAGTCTCGGCTTTGAGGATGATGGTGATGGCTATGTATACCAAAATGAAGATGAACGCCATGTTGGCTATGTCGCGCACGGCGGCCCAGCCCTGGGTCAGGAAGCTCTGTGCATAGGTGGCCGAGTTGAGCGTGATCTGCAGCGAATAGTCGAGGACGACCCCGCCGATGTAGGCAAAGATGCCCATGATGCCTACCGTGAACACATACACCACGTTGGACAAACACAGCCCCCAATCAGTCCAAAGACACGAAGCCCCCGCCGGTGATGATTTGCCGCCTGCTCCTGTGGGTGGACTATTCTCTAAGGCAGTGTTTGCTTGTTGTTGGGTCGCAGTTCCTCCTGCCACAGCAGCCGCTGCGCCAGCTTGGGTGACGTTATTTGCTTGTATGGCTTGAGCGCCTCCCACAGCACTTTCTGCAGCAGTGGGAATTGCGTCTGCATTTTGCGCCCGCGCCACAGGCACAAACCCCTGCAGTGGCGCAAAGAAAACAGCAAGGAGCAGGAGGAGCGCGGCAAGTTGTGTGAAGCGTTTTTGCATTTTTGAGTCCTAGGGTCGTGTGGTGGTGTTTGGGTTTGCGATTTGCATACGCAGGGTGGTGCACTGTGTCCCGCTGGCGATAGTGTTGCCGCCCAGTGTGGCGATCTGGCTTTGCAGGCTCGCGCGATTTTGCTGCTCGGTGGTGAGGTCGGTTTGGGTGATGTGCACCTGGGCAGAAATGTACTCGTTTGTGATTTGGCCCACCTCTGCGGTTGAGCCTACTGAGAGCATGCGGCTTTGGTATTGCTCAAGCAGTGCGATGGCAGTATTGATGTTGGTGATGTTTGCGTTGAGTACGGCCACTTGGGTTTCATAGGACGTAATCGTATCGTTTATCGATTGTACGCGGGCTTGCGCGAGGGCGAGGTTTGTGTGCGCGGTTGAAGATACGATGTTAAATTGTTGAATGTCTGGCGTGAGCGCATTAAACGAAGCATAGTAGCCCCCTTCACCATCGCTCATGTTTTGAGGTGTGGGCGGACGAAGTGCGTTCACCACTGCTTGCGCGGCCACCACAGCACTGTTCCAACAGGTGCGCAGTGTGTTGAGCTGGCTCTGTGCCGTTTGGATGTCGCCTATCTCTCCTTGTTTGATGGTGCCCATTTGTTGGTAGCTGGTAGTCTCGCCCTGCATCTTGGTTATGAGGCTCTGTCCCGCAGCCTGCGCCGCTTGTTGGTCTTGGGTGTAGTAGGCGCTGTTTGCGGTGCCGTTGCTACCGCTGACATTGGTGAGGCCGAGTTGCAGCACGTTGGTCATCAGTTGAGTGATGAGCGCGCTGATGATTTCATCAAAGTTTTTTGCCATGTTGAGCGAGTCCTGACTCACCCCAAGTGTTTTGTCTATCGAGCCGGCAATCACCGACCCCGGTGTGGTGGTCACCAAGTCGCAGACTTGGTAGACGGCGCCCACCGTCCCTCCACTTGGGGTTGGACCCTGTTGCCCGTTGTCACTCGCCACGCTGACGCTTTGTTTATTTGCAGTACCGACTCCACCCGTGAGCACTACGCCACCATTGGTGACGGTGCCGTTGGCAGACACAGTGGAGCCAGCGCCGAGCGATTGCACAAATTGGTTTGGGTTGACCCCCGAAGGCAGTGTTGAAGTGTTTTTGCAATTCTGTTGCTGTTGCAGCGAGAGGAAGCCGCGACCTTGGTTGAGTTGCACACTGAAGGCGTTTTGTGCTTGTGCAACTGACGAGTTGAGACCATTTTTAGCATACGCATATGCTCCATAGGAGTTGTTGGTGGGCGTCATAGTGAATGAAAGGAAGGTTGGCCACCCGCCGCTGTTGAAGCTGTTGTTTATGAAATTGTTGATGTTGTTGGTGACGCCGGTGAGGGTACAAGAGTTTTCGTTGGCGTGGGCATAGCTGTAGGCGACCGCAATTTTGATTTGCAGTTTGAATGGACTACAGAGGAACGACAGCGCGCTGCCTTGGATAAACTGCCCGGCGGCAACGTCGGCCACGTTGGTGAAAAATTGTGTGGGGTTGGTCACAAACGATGGATTGCCCTTGAAGCCCGAGTTTATCCAGTTGACCACCGAAGTGGTGATCTGTCGCAGTGCGGCGCGAGCAAAGGTGCGCGCCACACAGCCCATAAAAGTGTCGGTTTCGTCTTTTAAATGCAGTGCGGTGTTTGAGGTGTTTGCACTTAGGATGCCACTCAGAGTCATGCCCTGCATGATGTTTGATATAGCGTTTGAAATATCGAGAGTAAACACAGAGGCGAGTGCAGAAGCCCCACCCCCTCCACCCCCTCCTGCTACTCCTCCAGCCTCAGCGGCATCACTGGCTACAGAAGCAGCAACAGGAGTAGCTCCTGTTGCTGCACCAATCGCAGAACCTGCGGCTGGGGATATGCTGCTAACTGAAGCCGCGATAGCTTTTGCTCCTTCTGCTCCAGCGCCGGCCACAGTGCCCGCAGTTCCTACTACACTGCTACCAATACCAAGTGCCCCGCCAATAGCTGTTGCGCCGGCACTTAGAGCAAGTCCTGCTCCGCAACCAATGAGCGCTGAACCTGCTGCGCCGATAAGCGCGCCACCGAGGCCGAGGCCGCCGTTGCTGTTGCCGCCAAGGCTGGCGTCAAAGTTGGGCAAGAGGCCTCCTTGGGGGTTGGAGCCGTTGATGCCATTGACGTTGGTTGGGTTAAAGACGGTTCCCGGCGCGTCGACAATGGTCCCACCCCCTGTGTTGGTTGGTGTTGTTGGGCCAAAGTCGACGGAATCAGGGGCACTAAAATACCAAGCGACTCCTGGCGTATCGATGGTTCCCAGATAGGGTGTTGAAGTTGCGGCTGCAGGTAGACCAACTTCTTGCAGAGGTGTATTTGTCTGCACATAGACGCCGCCGCCCGAGTCGATGGAATAGAAACCGAGCGGTTGCCCAGCATCGGTTGAGACTGTGTATGTGCCAAGTGAAATAGATTGTGTCGTTGTGCCTCCGCCAGAGCTCGCGGTGTAGGTGTATGTAAGCGGCTCACCTCCCCCGCTTGGGGTTGGGGGGGCGAGTGGTAGCGGTGCTCCCCCACTTGGGGCGGTGCCGGTGACCGTATAAGCCAAGACTGTGCCACTGGGGCTGGTGGTGTATACATATTTTTGCAATGCTTCTCCCCCACTTGGGGCAGTGCTAATGAGGGTATGGGGTCCTGCGGGGAGCGGCGTTGGAGCAATGAAAACATATGAGCCCTGTGGAAGTGGTGTTGGGCTGTTCACCTGCGCGACCAAGCTCAGATTGTTCGCTTGCACGGTATAGGTTCCAAGTGGTTGGTTACTGGGTGTGGGGCTGGTTACCGCGGGCAACGCCGTATATGTTGCCACTGTTTGGCCGCTTATTGTTTGGACGGTATAGGTTCCTGGCGGGAGCACCTGTTTTGCCCCGGGAAGCGCGGTCACGGTGTATACACCGGGCAGCTTGCTTTGCGGTGTGATGGTATATGAACCAAGAGAGGTGCCTTTTACTGATTTTAATACATAGGTCCCTGCTGCAAGGTTGCTGAGGCCAGCGACGGTGGGTATGGTCACTGTTTTGGTGCCGAGAATTGATGCGCCAACGTTGGTTGGTTCGCGCCCAGGGGCGCCCGTGTCTGTCCTGTTCCCTGCGGTGCCAAACGTGCCGCTCGGGTTGATGGTTTGTGGTGCTACGCCCAAAAACCACCACCACGCCAACGCAATAAACCCCGCCATCGCAAGGGCGGACGCGGTGATGAGAATAATCTTTTTTGCCATGGGTGATTACTGCAGAGAAGCGAGCGTGCTCCACGCGCGCCCTGGTTCACTGCTTGTAAAAAGTATACCGCTTTTTGTGATTGTTTGAGCTATGTTTATGAACATGCGGTCGGTTTCATCGCTGAGTGAGCGGTAGCGTTGCAGGCCTGCAAGTCCGCGCAGTGGGTCGGTGGTGAGTGATTCGATGTCGGGGTAGGTGTCGGCGATTTGTTCGATGTCATTCACGAGCGCAAGGTGAAAGGGTGCGAGCGTTTGCGGCACCGGGAGCGCGCGCAAATCAGCAATCAATGCACGGTACTCTGCCTCGACTGACTTGAGTTTCACTAGTTCGCTGTCTGTTTGGTGGTCGGCAGCATAGCCCACTGCATAGAGTGTTTTATAGACCTTGTTGTCTTTGGAGTTTTGGGCGAGTGTTATCAAGAGCTGGTTGGCATAGGTATGCAGGGTGCTGGTTGCGGTAGGCGCCACGGTGAGGTCTGCCAGGGTGTAGGCTGGTTTTGTGTTTTTCTTGAGTTGTGCGGTTGCTTCCGCAATGAGCTGATTTTGAGTGGGGATATCGTCGCCGAGCCCTTGGCCCTTTGCATTCGCAAGGTTGACCAAGAGCGTGCGGCCAACCGAGTCGGTCAAGTTGCTGGTCTGGGCTGCTTGCAGCAACCCGCTTACGGTGTTTTGGTCGGGTGGTGTGGGTAGTGAGCCGACCCCTTGTTGGGCCTGGATGTCATACAACGTTGCTTCCCAGTTTTTGTTTTGGGCGATGGTTGTGTCTGCATTTGTCACCACAGAAGACACAGTGGCTGTCTCCGGTTTGGTTATATAGTCGGCGGCAAACACCAGACCCATCGAGAGCGCGAGTGCACTGAACATGAGCGTGAACTGTCGGCTCGGGAGATACTTTTGTACCCACATACATACACAGTATACAAGACAAATATCCGCGTAGTGTCTTTTTGGAGGTATACTAGTCGATATGAAGCAAGCGCTTATATATACGGTCGGGGTTGTTTTCTCTTTGAGTGCATTATTGATGCCTCTCTCTGCTTCAGCTCTTGGTCTTTCGTTTGGAGGACGTATTATTGGCCCAGTACCGATCCCTTGTTTGAGTATTTTAGGTCCTGCACTGTGGTTTACTGATACGCCAGCCGGTGGAGACGATGTCCCATTGCATATATATGTAACAGGGACTTCAGTGGGAGTGCCTCCAGCACATATAGGCCAAGAAATTCTTGGACTCGAGGACACCCTGCTGGGATGCTGTCTTCCTCCAACCTATCCATCAAGCCCGCTTACGTGTTCTTTTGCTATATACACGGTGCCTGCACCGTTTCAAGGTTTGCGAGTGCAGTTGGATGGAGTAAGTGTGTAATATAACCCTAGTTTTTTGCGAGGCTGAGCCACTGATCGAGTGCAATATCTTCAGCACGGGCGTTCTCGGGGATACCTGCCTTTTGCAGAGCTGGCAGAATCTTTTCACTCAAATCAAAAACCGTCTCCAAATTTCTTTTAAGCAACTTTCTTTTTTGTGCAAAACCTGCGTGAATGAGTCCAAAAAACCTATCTTCGTGTGTTTTGTTTACAAAATTTTTTCGTGAAATGTCCGACACGGCGAGTATCGCCGAGTCAACGCTGGGCAGTGGGTTGAATGCGCCGCGCGGCACCGTGCCCGCGTAGCGCGGTGCGCCGTATGCCTTGACCGACAGTGACAGTAGGTTTTCTTTTTTATTTTTTGCGCCATGCCCGGTGATGCGCTCGGCGACTTCTTTTTGCACTAAAAATACCAGCACGCTCGGTTGGTGTTTGGTCGAAAGAAATGTTCGCAACAAAGCGCCCGTGATGTAGTACGGAATGTTTGCAATGACTTTGTAGTTTTGGGGAAGCAGTTTTTCTTTTTCTGCTTCATGTAAGTCAAACGTGAGCGCGTCGCCTTCAACAAGTTCAAGTTTTTTCTCTTTGATTTCAGTATAAAAAGTTTCACGCAGTGTTTCTATGAGTCTGTGGTCTTTTTCTATCGCAACAACTTTTGCCCCACGCGCTAATAGCTCTTTGGTCAAATTCCCCGTACCCGGCCCCACCTCAAGTACCACTTCCCCGGACGCCAAGGCGCCCGCGTCTGCAACTGCGCCCAGATAGTGCGCGTTGTGCAAAAAGTTCTGCCCCAGTGATTTTTTGGGAGCATGAGAAAAAAAGGTAACAGGAGGCTCCGCAGCGCGTCGGCGCGAGGACTGAGAAAATTTATCAGCAGGAAATTTTCGTACTCCCGTGTCTTTTTTTCTAGTGCTCATGGTGTTTGTTTTAATCCAAATAAATAGTAGTGCCCAGAAATCCTGGCGACTGAGTCTCTATCAGGTCTTGTGGGATGTCGGCCAAAAAAGACGACGGTGGTGAGTAGTTCCTCGAGCCAAACACGGTGCGGCTCGAAGCATAGCTAATGTACAACTTTTTTCGTGCGCGCGTGATGGCCACATAGCACAGGCGGCGCTCTTCTTCGAGGCTTTTTTCGCTCTCGCGCACATCTTCGTTTGCTCGCTCATAGGGAAAGAGTCCTTCTTCGAGTCCGACCATAAAGACGGTATCAAACTCGAGCCCTTTGGCGGCATGCACGGTCATCAGACGCACTGCATTTGCATCGTCTTTCAGCTCGTCCTGGTCGCTTTGCAATGCTGCCGACTCAAGGAATGCTTCGAGTGCCTCAATGCCCACTTGCGCTTCCCCATCCTCGTGTTTGGTGGCAAGGTTCCCAAGTTCGCGCAGGTTTTCAAGGCGCTCGGCGCCCTCGGTTTTGTCATCTTTAAGCATCCGCTCGAGCCCAGTGTGAGTCATCACAAAGCGTATTAAATCGGGTGGCGTCAGCGTGTGTGCCGCGTCCCCTATCTGTGCGAGCGTTTCGCGCAGCGCCCGCACCTTTTCGCCAACCGCTCCTCTCAATTCACTCTCTTTGCCGTCGCGAATTTTCTCGAGCGTAACCTTACCCACCCCGCGTGGGGGCACGTTCGCGATGCGTTCAAAGTCGGCTGTGGTGTTGTAGAGTGCTGCGCGGATAAATGAAAGGACGTCTTTTACTTCTTTGCGCTCAAAGAAACGAGTCCCAAGCACTTGATATGAAATATTGCCAGAAATAAATGTTTTTTCGAGAATCCCAGATTGAAAGTTGGCACGATAGAGCACCGCAAAGTCGCGCGGCTGCTTGCCCTCACGCAGCGCTTCTTTGATGGTGCGCGTCACAAACGCCGCTTCGTCGCTTTCGTCGAGCGCCCCATAGACGGAAATGGGCTCACCTTCTTTATTTTTGGTAAATGAGTTTTTCTCGAAGCGATTATTATTTTTTTTGATAACGTCGTTTGCTGCGGTCACAATGGTCTGGGTCGAGCGATAGTTCTCTTCCAGGTCAACGCGCTTGGCGCCCGGGTATTTGTGTTCAAACTGAATAATGTTTTCTATCTGTGCGCCACGCCAACCATAGATGGTTTGGTCCACGTCCCCCACCACGCAGATGTTGCGCCTCTCGCCCACCAACAACTCGGCCATCTGCGCTTGCACGTGGTTGGTGTCTTGGTATTCGTCGATGTGGATGTAGCGCCAGCGGTCTTGGTAGGTCTCACGCATCGCTTGGTTTTCTGCAAGCAATTTGGTGGGCACCAGGAGCAGGTCGTCGAAGTCGAGTGCGCCTTCCCGTGTGAGCACTTGTGCGTATTCTCGCCAGACCATCCCCACAACCCGGTCTTGGTGCGACTCGGCTTTGGCGATAAATGCTTCGGCAGAATAGCCTTTACCTTTTTGGTTTGAAATGCCTGCAAGCACGCTGCGTGGTTCGACGCCTTCTTCGCCAAAGTGTTTGAGTGCTGCCTTGACCTCGCGCATCGAGTCAGCACGATCAAAAATGATTGGCGTGCGTGCAAACCCCAGGAGTTTGGCGTTTTCTTTTACGATTAACAACCCGAGCGAGTGAAAGGTTGAGACGAATGGTGAACCAGACTTCTGTTCACTCCTGAGAATGTCGACTACTCGCTTGCGCATCTCCCCCGCTGATTTGTTGGTAAAGGTAATGGCCAAAATCTGTTGTGGTTGGGTGCCTCGCTGCACTATCTCGAGGATGCGGTGGGCGATGACCCGTGTCTTGCCCGCTCCCGCCCCTGCCAAAACCAGCAGTGGGCCTTCAGTGTGCAATACGGCTTCTTTTTGTGCGGGGTTAAGGCTGTCGAGGTGACTTGTCTGCAGTAAGGGGGTATTCACCTATACACCCTAGCACTCAATCTTTACTCTGCACAAATGGGGACACGTCAAGTTGACTAGGTGGGTGGGTCACGTATAGTTAGAAGGTACTCTGAAGGAATGGTGAAGGATCTTTGTGTGATTCATACTCATGCAATCTTCTCCATCAAAATGACCGAATCTCTCAAAAAATAGGCTTCTGCAACCAAATCTCACAGACCCTTCCCCCCGAGGCTCCTCTTCGGGGAAGGCAAAAAAAGCTTTGTATCGGGCCCTTCTCGTAGGTGGGGTGTCTTTTGTTTCTCTGGTGCCGGTCCTGGTATACGGAAGTTTCTTCTCTGACATGCTGCAGAGCACAACGTTAAACGTGTATGCCAGTACACCCCTTCTTAATTCTCAGACTGTTCCACTGCTTCTTCCTGCGATAAATCAAAACCCAAGCCCACGGCTTGGGGACACGATTGCATTTGCCGACGGCGAAGCGTTGCTTCCACAACAGAGCCCGTCGGGTATCGACATTGAAAGTCGCCCAGTCACTTCGCAAATCAGCGTCTATGTGGTGCGACCCGGCGACACGCTCTCGAATATTGCGACGATGTTTAAGGTGAGTGTGGGCACCATTGTGGGGGCAAATAGCATCAAAGGTGGTGTGATCCATGAAGGGCAAGAGCTCATCATCCTCCCAATCACCGGCATAGAACACACGGTGCTGGGGGGCGACACACTTGCGGGACTCGCAAAAAAGTTTAATTCAGATGCGGGTGACATCGCGGCATACAACAACCTCTCGGGTGACGCTGACTTGGTGCCGGGTGATGTCATTATTATTCCTAATGGTGAAATAGTTGCAGCCGAGACGCCCAGCAAGAGTGCTGTTTCGGGCAGTAAGGCGAAGGCAAAATCAAAAATCATCAATAAGATAAAGAAGTTTGTTGGGGCGAGGCTGCACGACGCGGGCGGTCCTGACTTGGGTGACTATTACGCATGGCCCGTTGCCGGCGGCATCATCACGCAAAGCTTGCACGGGTTTAATGGTGTCGACATTGGCGCGCCTACTGGCACCAGTATCTATGCTTCAGCTGCGGGTACGGTGATCATCGCGCTCCAAAACGGCGGGTGGAACGGTGGCTATGGTAATTATATCGTTATTCAGCATGACAATGGTACACAAACGCTCTATTCACACGCAAGTAAGGTGCTCGTCTCACCGGGCGACAGCGTTGGTCAAGGTGATTTAATAGCGAAAGTTGGCCGCACTGGCGAAGCAACCGGCCCGCACCTGCACTTTGAAGTTCGCGGTGCCAAAAACCCCTTTGGTGGCATTCCGGTTGGCCAGGGGGAGTAAATTTCTATTTTAAAACTAACTTTTCCTTTCTCTGTATTGCAGTGCTTCAAGAATGTGTGGCTCGCCCACGCCGGCGGCGCCGTCGAGGTCGGCTATGGTGCGGGCGACTTTGATAATCCGGTGAAAGGCTCGTGGCGAAAGCGCGAGCCGCTCCCCTGCCCGCTCGAGCGTTGTGCGTGCACTCGGCGGGATGGGCACCAAATCTTCAAGTTCTCGCGGCGACAAGTCGCTGTTTGTTTTGCCGGCTTTTCCAAAACGTTTTTCTTGCATGGCGCGCGCGTTTGCGATATTCTCGCGCGCTTGTTTTGTCTCGGCCCCAGCAACTGGCTTCTTTCCCAACTCTTTGAGTTCTATGGGCCCCACGGTCATCCACAGGTCCACGCGGTCGGCTATGGGCCCCGAGATTTTCCTGCGATAACGCTCAAGCGCCACGGGCGAGCAGGTGCAGGCCACGCTCGGGTGGCCAAAGTTGCCGCAGGTACACGGGTTCATGGCCACAACGAGGATAAACCGCGCGGGGAAAATCGCCGTGCCTTTGGCGCGGGCAACTGCGATGACCCTATCCTCGAGCGGTTGGCGCAGGGCTTCGATGACGCGTCGCTCAAACTCGGGAAACTCGTCGAGGAATAAAACGCCCCTATGTGCAAGAGTGGCTTCTCCTGGGCGGGGGTTTGCCCCGCCGCCCACGATTGAGACATACGAGGCGGTGTGGTGCGGCGCGCGAAACGGCGGCGTGGTCAACAGGTTGTCGCGTAGTGTGCCGGCTATGGAATGAATGCCGTTGACCTCGAGCATTTCGTCGAAGCCTAAGGGTGGTAGGAGCGAGGCGAGCGCTCGCGCCAGCATCGTCTTGCCGGTGCCTGGAGGCCCCGAGAGTCCCAAGTTGTGTCCCCCGGCGGCTGCAATGATAGCCGCGCGCTTGGCACTTTCTTGGCCGCGGATATCCTCGAGCGCAAACTGCGTTTCGATTTGGTGCGTTTCTAAAATAGTTTGCGGCGCGGGCGTGAGTTTAAGGTTCAACCTTGAGGGGTCTTGTTTTAAGGTTGAACCTTGGATATCTCTCCGTGTTTTCTTGGTGTTAAGATGGTCAATGATCTCGCGCAAGTTGTGTGCGCCAAAAATCTGGATGCCGCCGACCAAGGCAGCCTCGCGCTCATTTTCTTTGGGCACAAACACTGCCTGCTTGCTGCGCTTTTTGGCTTCGGCCACCAAAGGTAAGATCCCGCGCACGCCGCGCAGGGTGCCGTCGAGTGCAAGTTCGCCCACAAACAAAAGCGGTTCAGCATCAAAACGAATATCGTCGGCAGCAAGTAGATATGAAAGCGCGATGGGCAGGTCAAACATCGGTCCCTCTTTTTTTAAATCAGCGGGCGCGAGCGATATAACAATTTTTTGATTGCGGCTTTTGGGCGATTCAAACCCCGCGTGCTTGATGGCGGCGGCGACCCTGTCGCGCGATTCTTCAACCGCTTTGTCGGGCAACCCAACCACTGTAAATGAATGCAGACCTCGTGAGAGGTCTGTTTCAATAGAAACAATGTACGGTGAAAGTAGAGACGTCTGTGCGCCGTACACCCGAGCGTATTGCATGGATATAGTATATATGCAAAAAATGAAACGTTCAGGAGTACAAAATTTTCCTGCTGATAAAATTTTTCAATCCTCGCGCCGACGCGCTCAGAAGCCTCCTGCACATTTCATTTTTCTACTCCCTGAATGTTTATTTTGCGGAATGCTATTCCTCCATGTGGGCCTTGCAGGTGCGAGCTGAAGGGTTGGCTTCGAGTCGCTCTTCTTCAATCTCCTCGCCGCACACGTCGCAGGTGCTATAGGTCCCCTGCTCGATTTTCTCGAGCGCTTTCAAAATATTCTCGCGCTGTGGCTCGAGTGCGTCTATTTCGCCCTTGTTTTCTTCGAGCTGCTCTTCTCGGTCAGCAATTTCATCGCTCTCGGTTGCACTCTGGTCGATGTCGCTCGATGTTGCGTCCCATTCGTTAGGGTTTTTTGGGTCCTGCTTGCCGAGCGAGCTAAGCTCCCCCTCAACCAATTTCAACTCCTCCTCAAGACGCTTTTTAAACTGGGCGATTTTTTCAGTATTCATACCAGAGAGTATACATCTTATTTCGCCGCATTCCAGAGCACCTCAAGCAATGCAAAAGCCGTTTGAAAGGGCGGCTTTTTATTTTCGACTCAAGAATACTTTTTGTAAATCTTATCGTGATGGTCGAGGTCGATAAGGCGCACTTCAGGCTTTTTGTATTCATAGAGCAAAACAAAGGAGCCTTCTATATGGATGCGTCGGTAATTTCGTAAAGTGTGTTGCAAAGGTTTGCCCAATTCTGGGTCTTTTAAGATTTTCGGAAGCTGTTGGCTAAATGCGCGAATCAAGTCAGGATTTTTCTTTTTTAGAGCACGAAGCGTCTTTTCAAACCAAGGAGAAAACGCAAGATGGTTTTGTTCTCCGCTCGCCATATGCTTAGAGGCTGTCTATGAAAGATTGCGCGGCTTTCAGAGAAGAAAAGCGGCGACCTTTGCCTGCGTCGAGCAGTCGAGATTCTTGCTCAAGAAGCCTCACTTTTTTGGGGAGTATTTCATGCACGATGCCTAAGCCGCTCTTTCCTTCCGCAAAATCCTCGGAGGCTTGGCGCAGGTATGAAGCAAAAGGCACGCCTGCCTCACGGGCCCGCTTCATTGCCTTGGCTTTAATTTTCGAATCGAGTGTAAATACTACTTGGCTGGTCATGCGTATAGTTTATACATAGCTTTAAACTATGTCAACCGATTTTTGCTGCATAGTATCTACGTAGGGTGTTCTATTGCCCTACCGTCGGCGTAAGTGGCGCGTCTTTGAGGCGCGAGATGACTTCGCGCAGGGTGTATTCTTGGGTGGTGATAACAATGGTGGTGCGGTCGAGGAATGTCCATAGGAAATAGATGTCGCCGGCTGGGTTTTTGAGCACGCGGGCGTCATGGTTCTCGACGATTGCATCCACAAAGCCATTTTGAGTAAAAGAGCTGTTGGTGTTTTGTGCTGCGCCCGTGTCCGCTGTTGTTGAGGTTGCTGTGGAAGCCAAGGCGCCGCTCCCGTTGACGTGGGGTGGCGGGGTGTAGTCAAACAGCGGCGACAGGTCTTGGTGCATGCTCCCCTCCCACGCAAGCATGCCGGCGAACGCCTGTTCATAGGAGTCGGTTTTGAGTATTAAAAATGGTTGACGTGTTTCAAACGTGTGCGCCCCCAACAAAAACTCTTGCCCCAGGGTGCGCAACAAATTAGCTGAAATGGTGGGAGAGGTGCGCGAGAGGAATTGTTGTGCGCTCATCAGTGTGACCGCGCCGGTGTCTGCCGAGCTGGTGCTCGACCCAACGGTGATGCGCAGATGTTCAATGAGTCCAAGTGAGAGTGTTGAGGCTTCTTTTTCTTTTTTGAGCTGTGCGAGCATTGCTTCGCGTGACTCGCCTGGACCAACAGCAGTGTCCACTACGCCGTCCACGACAATGAATGGCGCTTGGGGTGCCGCTGCCACGGGCAACTGTCCGGTGCGGCTCAATACTGCATACAGGAGCCCAGCCGCCGCAAGGATGCACACAACGCCGCCGCTCACAAAGGCGGCATAAAATCCCCACGAACGCGTTTGGTTTTTTTCCGCCTCTTCGGCAGCTATTGTCGCAACAGGCATCGAGCGGACGTCGGTGCGACGCGCTTGTGCGGCGGCGGCGCTCACTACTGAAACGTTCTTATCTCGCACATAGTTTTCAACATCCCCCTTGTAAGTTTGGAGTGGTGTCACCGCGGCACGTTCTTTTGGCGGAGTTTTTGTTTGGGATGTTTCGGGCGGTGTATTTTTGGGAAGTTTTGCAAATTGCTCTTGTGCTGCCAATGTTCCTGCACTCACTCGCTGTGCATTCTCTGGCGCGTGAATTTCTTTTTTAGGCAGGAGGATGCTCTCGAAGTCTTTCTTGCTTAAGTTGTTGTTGATGTTGATGATCGGCGCCGTTGGCGGTGTGGTTTGTGGTGGCGGGGTTGGTGCTTGTTCAATGGTTGGTGCCGGAGCCGGAGTTGGAGTCGGTAATTGGTGTGTCGCTTGTGGCGGCATTGGCGGAGGTTGGGCTGCCACTGGTGGTGGCGGGGTTGGTATGTGTTGATCCGTTTCTTGTTCCATTTGTTTGTGTTCCTGGAGTGAGACCTTTGCGCGCCGCGAACTCTGGGTCGGCAGCTTTGATAGAAAGGTTGATGCGGCCCTTTTCATCTATCTCCTTTATCATAACGCGGACTTTGTCGCCCACGCTAACGACACCTGCAATTTTCTCTATTCTGAAAGGTGCTATTTCGGACACATGCACCAAGCCTTCGGCTCCGCCAGTTGGCGGATTGCCATGGGTATTAATGCGCACAAATGCCCCAAAGTCCATCAGCCGTGTCACTTCCCCATTGTAGATTTCCCCCGCTTTGTATTCTTTGACGACTGCTTCGATCATCTCTCTTGCTTTCTGTGCTGTCCCGTTCTTGCCAGTGATAAAGACTGAACCGTCGTCTTCGATAGTGATATCTTCAACGCCGGTCGCGTCTTTAATGCCGTTGATTGTCTTGCCGCCACCGCCGATGACGAGGCCGATCTGCTCGGGGCGCACACGCATGCTCACGATCTCTGGTGCGCGTGGTGAAATGTGCGCGCGTGGTGCCGCCAGTTCTTGTTCAATGACACCAAGTATGTGCAGCCGTGCCAGCTTTGCTCCTGCAAGCGCCTCCACCAAAATAGGAACAGGCACGCCGTCGAGCTTAATGTCCATTTGAATTGCGGTGATGCCGCGCTTGGTTCCCGCGACTTTAAAGTCCATGTCGCCGTGGCTGTCCTCGGGGCCTTGGATGTCGGTCAGCACTTTATACTTTTTATCCTGTGCAAAGGTGGGCGACATCATCAGCCCCATCGCAATGCCCGCAACTGGAGAGGTAATCGGCACGCCGCCGTCCATAAGTGCGAGCGTTGATGCGCATACTGAAGCCATCGAGGTTGAGCCGTTCGAGGCAAAGCACTCAGAGACCAGACGGATGGTATAGGGAAAGGCTTCTTTTGCGGGCAGGACTGCTTCAAGTGCTTTTTGTGCCAGCGCGCCGTGGCCAATCATGCGGCGGTTGAGCCCACCCATGCGGCCGGTCTCCCCTGCTGAATAGGGAGGGAAGTTGTAGTGGTGCATGAAGCGCTTTTGCACATCGTGCTCCTCCATAGTGTCGACAACCTGGGAGTCACCAGGGCCGCCGAGAGTGAGCGCGGTGAAGACGTGTGTGCCACCGCGATAGAAGATGCCTGAGCCGTGCAGCATTGCCGAGATGCCGCCTGCTTTGGCAAAGAGCGGCCGCACTTCGTTAAACGCGCGGCCGTCGGCACGCTTCCCGTCCTCGATTGCGCCACGATGAATCTCCTCATCGGCTTTGTCTTCAAAATACCGCTCGGCAGTCCTAAGGTTTAACCTTGGGAGGGCTGGGTCTAAGGTTAAACCTTGCTCATGAGCCTCTTTCAATCTATCTAAAAACTCTTTTCTCGCCCTGTGGATCTCGTGTTTGCCGGCTTCACCACAAAAGACGGTTGCCTTCATGCGCGGCGCGAACTCGGCCATGTAGAGGTCGATGAGAAGCGGTGGAATTTCTGGCTCAACTGGGTCTCGCTTTGTTTTGCCAATTTCAGCGACGATTTTGTGCTGCCAGTCAAGAATTTTGTTGTGTTCGTTGACTGCGTGCAAAAACCCTTCAGCAACTTCCTCCTCGGATGCTTCTTTTGCGCCCACTTCGATCATGTTGATGGTGCCGTCCTTGCCGCACGCCAACACATCGAGTGCGCATTCTCTGTGGGCGCGCTGTGCATAGGTTGGATTAATGATGTACCCGGAAGAGCCTGTAACAATACCCGGTTGCTGAGCATGAGCGAAGCGATCCGAAGCAGAGGGTGTTGTGGAGGGCTTTAATCTGCCAATCCGAACCGCAGCGACCGGGCCTTTCCACGGAATGTCCGAGACCGCGAGCGCGAGTGAGGCTGCATTGACTGCGACGGGCACGGGGTCCTCTTCGCCAAGGGCGAGCACGGTCACAATCACCTGCACTTCGTTGCGGATGTGGCTGGCAAAGAGTGGGCGGATTGTTCGGTCAACAACGCGGCCTGCCAAAATTGCTTCTTCTGACGGCCTTCCTTCGCGGCGGACAAAGCGGCTGCCGAGGATCTGTCCTGCGGCATAGAAGCGCTCCTCATAGTCAACGGTCAAAGGAAAATAGTCGATGTCGTCGCGGGTGCGGTCACTCATCACCGCGGTTGCCAACACGGCAGTTTCGCCGTAGCGCAAAATGACCGAGCCGTTTGCCTGCTCGGCCAGGTCGGTAAATTCAGCCACCAAAGGCTTCCCACCCACTTCCATCTCAAATTTTTTGGATTGCATGCCTCTATATATAACAGTAAAGCGGTAAAAAAAGAAGCCCAGCTTTGCTGCTGGGCGACTTCAACTAAATATATAGGCGTAATTACTTCTCGCTCTCGTCCCCTCCATCTTCATAAATTTCAGTCCCCACGTCTACTCCCTCTTCGTCTGTATCAGCGCTGCTGGATGCTGTGTCAGGAGCGTGCGAGGCAAAGCCGGGGATGTAGCTGCGCATGCCGCCGGATGAAGAAGCGCCGCGATAGTTGATGAGATAGTTTTTAGGATTGTCGCACAGGTCGACAAAGTCGTCAGCCGCTTCGCGCAACTGTCCTGCGGATGACTTGCCAAAAGCAATTGCTTCAACCTGGCAGCCCTTGCTGTGCAAATATTCAATAAGTGGCACAAAGTCGCCATCGCCGGTGCCGAGGACTACCACATCGAGTTTCTCGGCCATACTCACTGTGTCGATTGCCATACCCAGATCCCAGTCGGCCTTTTTGGCGCCGCCGGCAAAGATGCGAATGTCTTTGACCTTAGTCTCTATGCCCAGCTTGTTGAGCGCGTCAAAAAACCCTTTTTCTTCTTCAGACTCGGTGCGGATGACGTATGCCACTGCACGCACGAGGATGCGCCCGGCGAGCGCTTCTTTCATAACGTTGCCGAAGTTTACCTTTGATTTATAGAGATTCTTTGCGCTGTGATAGAGGTTTTGCGTGTCGATAAAGATGCCGACGCGTTGGTTTTTGTGTTTGATAATTGCCATATATACATTAAAAAAATTAATTGAACCTCAATAAAAAGAAACAGGATGCTGTGTGCTACCTACTCCAGTATATACGAAGGAAAAAGAGAAGCGGTGCTCAAAAACTAAAAAACAAGAGAAACACTCAAGAATTACTTCTTGAGGCCGAGTTTCTTCAAAAGTGCGTTGTAACGCTTAGCGTCGCTCCCCTCGAGGTATTTGAGGTGGGTGCGGCGGTCGGCAACCATTTGCAAAAGGCCGCGGCGAGAGTGCTTGTCTTTGGTGTTTTTCTTGAGGTGAAGGGCAAGCTCGTCAATGCGCTTGCTGAGGATGGCAACCTGGACTTCGGGCGAGCCTGTATCAGCCGCGTGGAGAGCGACTTCTTTGATAACCTTCTCTTTTTTCTTTCCTGCGAGCATGGCCCATATGGTAGCACAGCAGGTTGTTATGCGCAAGGGGCGCGTCGCTTGCCCTTGCCTACCTCCTGCCCAGATGTGTGTCGCACAATTTTTGTGTGGGAACATAAGGTAGAATGGGCAGGTATGGCTAAAGGTGACCTGAAAGAGTTGAAAAATCAGTTTTTAGAATATCTGGAGATTGAAAAAGGCCGCAGCCTCAAAACGGTTGAAAACTACGACCACTATCTTTCGCGTTTTTTGGCGCACTCCAAGCTCACCTCCCCGGGGCGCATCACCGAACAGGCGGTGCGCGAGTTCCGACTTTTTCTCAACCGGCAGCCAGGCACTGCGGGTACGATGAAGCACAAGACGCAGAACTACTACATGATCTCGCTCCGTGCTTTTTTAAAGTTTTTGCGCAAGCGCGAAGTAGAGTCGCTCAATCCTGAAAAAATAGAGTTGGCCAAAACATCCAGCCGTGACCTGGACTTGATGTCGTCCGAAGAATTGGGTCGCCTGCTCGACGCGCCCAAAGGCACCTCACTGGTGTCGCTGCGCGACAAGGCGATGCTCGAACTTTTTTTCTCCACCGGCCTGCGCGTCTCGGAGCTCTGCTCGCTCAACCGCGACCTCGACCTCAGCCGCGATGAATTTTCAATCCGCGGCAAGGGCGAAAAAGTGCGCGTGGTGTTTCTCTCGCCCGAGGCCAAGCGCGCGATAAAAGAATATGTAGACAAAAGAGGCGATGTTGACGAAGCACTGTTTGTGAACCTTGGCGGCAAAGATGAGACGTCTAAGAAAGACAGCGACCGCAGGCTCACTCCCCGCTCGGTCGAGCGCACGGTGAAAAAGTATGCGATCAAGTCCGGCATCACGCGCAAGGTGACGCCACACATCATCCGCCACTCGTTCGCCACCGACTTGCTCGAAAATGGCGCCGACCTGCGCAGCGTGCAGGCGCTCTTGGGCCACTCCAACATCGCCACAACGCAGGTCTATACCCACGTGACCGACAAGCGCCTGGGTGAAATTCACAAAGCCTTCCACGGCAAGCGAAGGAAGTAGAAGAGAAAGTAATTACTTTTGACCAGCAATTTCCTGCATTACTTTTGCTGCTTCTTTTCTGTTTTTCACGATATAGATCTTTTTGTCTTTTGCACTTTTTAGCTGTTCCAAAATATTTTTTATTTGGTAGCGGAAGATCATTCTCCACAGTTCGAGTGTCACTTTTTCTTGCATCCCTTCGTGTTTATCGGGGCGATGTGCGGGTGGAAAGAATTTTCGTTTGTATACAGAATAGAGACAGCGCCAAGGTGAGAAGTTAAAAAACACCACAGTGTCGGCGCGAGCAAGTCGTATCGGTATCGACTTAGTAAAGTTCCCTTCCAATATCCAGCGCTCTCCCGCAGCGAGCCGCGCAACTTCTTCATGCCACGCTTTGTATGTAGGGAATGCAAAACTCCAATCAGGGTGGTGGTAGATTTTGTCTAGATGTGTCACTTCGCGCTCAAGTTTTTCCCCGAGTGTCTTAGCAAAGGTGCTTTTACCCGAGCCGCTCCGGCCGATGATCATGATTCTTTCAAACATGTTGATAAGTATAGCTGGTGAAATAAAAAGAAAAAGCCGCAGAGCGAATCATGCGGCACGGGCGGGTTGGGTTTTTGGTGCGAGCAATTGTTGGCAAAACACGATCACCCCAGGTGGGCAAGTGGTCACGTCTTTGAGAAATGCACCGAGCGTTTGGTGCACTTCAGGTGTGTCCCCAAGAGCCTGCTGGAAAATCCACCAGTCTCTGCGACTTGATTCTGGGCGATTGAGCAAGTCGCATGCTGCGTTTAAAAGTGCGTGGACTTCTTCGGCGGTCATTGTTTCCTCCTGTGAAACGAGTCTGTCTATGAAACTAGCAGATGGACGCAAAGGTGACCAGGTGTGATACTCTGGAGCCATGAAACTCATATCCTGGAACGTGAATGGGATCAGAGCAGTACACAACAAGGGAGTGTTCGCGCCGTTTGTGAACAAAGAAAAGCCCGACGTTGTCTGCCTGCAAGAGACTAAAGCACAGCGCGGTCAGGCGGCGCTCGACTTGCTCGAGTACGAAGAGTATTGGCACTCAGCAAAGAAAAAAGGCTACAGTGGCACAGCAGTGTTTGTAAAAAAAGATTTAGTTGTGCACTCGGTTGAACTTGGCTTCCCAGAAAAAATTTCTAAAAAATATAAGCTACACGAAGACAGCTACGGCGACCCAAACGACGAAGGTCGCGTCATCGCGGTCGAGCTGGACGATTTTTTTGTTGTGACTTCGTACACACCCAACGCCAAGCCCGACCTCAGTCGGCTCGATGTGCGACACAAACAGTGGGACCCGGCGTTTCTTGAATATATGAAAATTCTTGAACAAGAAAAACCAGTAATTTTTTGTGGTGACCTCAACGTGGCGCATGGGCCAGACGACCTGGAGAATCCTAAGCAGAACGAAGGTGAACATGGATACACCCGCGAGGAGCGCGAAGGAATAGACAAAATAATTGCCGAGGGGTTTGTCGATACGTTCCGCATGTTTACAAAAGGCAGTGGCCACTACACGTGGTGGTCGCATTGGAGACAGGCACGCGAGCGAAACATTGGCTGGCGCATCGATTACTTTTTCGTATCAAAGATGCTTGCTAAAAAAGTCACGCGTGCAAAAATCCTGCAGGACGTAACGGGCTCTGACCACTGCCCTGTTTTGCTTGAAATTAAATAAATTTAATTTGTGCTTGAGTTAAAAACTAGTTTCTCCCGATGCTGGTCATCGTGCCGCCTTGGATAGATGCGGATGAGCCCACAAAAAATGGGAAACCACTTGCCGTGTCGGTGGTGCCATCTGCGGTCAAGAAAACCGAATTGCCGCTCACCGCAGTGTTGCCGCCCGGAAGCAGGTAGATGCCATAGCCATAGGTGTCGCCGGTGATTGAGATATCTGTGGGGTAGTCGATATCAAACTGTACTGTCCTGTTGGCTGCCCCCACACCAACATCGCCTTTGATGTATGCATCAACACTTTGCCCTTTTGCGATTCTAATTCCCGTGGGGCCAAAGTCGGCAGTGATGTATTTGTCATCCTCTGTTGTAGAAAATGTTTTATCGCCTACCACCACAACCAAGTTGCTAAAGTCGGAGATCGACGCACTACCACTCGAACGCCAACTGACCGAGTGAAGCGTCAGGTTTTCTTGATTGCCCGCGGTTATTTTTATTCCAGAAAATCGTACACCCATGTCGTTTATGTAATGGGTGGTGGCACTGTTTGGATCAAACATCGACAGCTCAGCCAGGGCGCTGCCAATGATGAGCGACGCGTTGGCAGTTTGAAAGGTGCCGGTTACAGGGAGTGTGCCCACGACTGGGGCGGACGCGTCGATAGAGTCAATTTCAAAACCCACCTGCTGGCCGTCATAGTCGGTGAGGTCGCTCGCCATGTTGGCCGCCACAGTGAGGGTCTTGGACGTGCTCGCAGGAATGATAAAAGAGTCAGGAAAAGTTGCGGTGTGGTCAGAGTGGATGAAAGCATAACTCAGCTCGCTACCATCCTCGTCCAGCAGTGAGACATAGCTCAGTGCATTGTCTGCTGAGGCTCCAATGCGTTTTACGGTCACGTGGTTTACAGTCACATCTGCGCCTTGCGCGGTGAGCGTGACTGCGGTGACTGGCACATAGAGCGCGTTTGCAGGCGCGAGTTCGTGGGCTGGCTGCGGCGCTGGAGTGATGATGAGCTTCGGCGCGTTTGTCGAAGTTGAAATAGGTGCCGAAGCGCTTGTATTTGCTAACGTCGGGCCGCCCACGGTTGCAGGAGACAGAGGTGCGACGAGTGGTGCCGAGCACAGCTGGTTGAGTTTGGTGCGTGTGGCGACGCCCACCGCGCCCGTGCCCTTCAGGAGTCCTGCGGGAGTCAAAATATCCTCCGCATATTTTTCTTGAAACCGCGCCACTGCTTTTTTAGTGAGCGCGCCAAACACACTCCCTTCGTGCCCAGGCGAACCCGCTCCCACCTCGGCCACTTTCGTGTCGGGCGATGAATTCAAAAACTGTTGCAGGTGCAGCACCCCTTCCCCGCTGCTCCCCAGCCGCAGAGTGCTTTTCCACACATAGGGGCAGACAGAAGATGCCGGAGCGGGTGAAACAGGTGTGGTGGGTGTAGCAGGATTGGCGAGAACAAACGCGTGCGCCGGGGCCGCGCTGCCTGCAAATAGCACCACAACACCAAGAGTTGCCCCCAATACTCGCTGCAAGGTGATCATATGCATACATATATAGTACAGCACAAAAATGCTACAATCATCCGCAATGCCCTGGTTTCTGATAGCGTTTTTTGGGACCGTCTTGTTTGCCTGCACTAACCATGTCGACAAATATGTCATCGAGCGATACCTCAAACGTGGTGTAGTTGGCTCGTTGGTGCTTTTTTCAGCCCTATTTAGCTTTTTTGGAGCTTTAGTGGCGGTCATCGTTCAGCCACAGGTCTTCGACATCACTCTTTTGCAGGGAACAATTCTCTGCCTCAATGGTGTTTTGGTCATGGGCGCTTTGCTCTGCTACTACTACGCGCTCGAGCATGACGAAGCGACCTATGTGGTACCGTTCTATCAAACCATCCCCATCTTTGCTTATGTTTTAGGGTTTTTGATCTTAAAAGAGACCATAGGCCTCGGGCAGATATATGCCTCGCTCATCATCATATTGGGGGCGCTCATCCTTTCTTTTGACCTGGCGGGTGCCGGGTTTCGCTTCAAAACAAAAGTGGTTGTGCTCATGCTCACTGCTTCTTTCCTCTATGGGGCCACTAGTGTGCTTTTTAAACTGGTGGCGCTCGACGTTGGTTTTTGGCCGGCAACCTTTTGGGACTATGTGGGTCGTTTTGTGCTTGGGGTTGTGTTGTTTCTTGCTATCCCCTCTTTTCGTACCCAATTCTTCTTGCTCTTGCGTGAAAACAAGGTGACCATTCTCGCCTTCACCTCGGTGAGCGAGATACTCTTTATCGTGGGTGAAAGCCTGGTTGCTTATGCAACACTTTTTGCTCCCGTGGCGTTGGTGCTTTTGGTAAATGCGTTTCAACCGATTGTGGTGCTGGCGCTTGGTCTGGTGTTGACACTCCTGCTCCCCCGGCTGGTCAGCGAGTCGCTCACTCGCCGCCAGCTCGTGCAAAAAGTCATCGGCGTCCTGCTGGTCGTCCTCGGCACCTACTTTGTGGGGGTTGTGCAGTAATTTGACAATATGTGTTGTTTCATGACATACTGTGTTAGTAGTCGATCTTCGACACTGTTCAAAAGGAGTATCCATGGGCGCGTTCTGGGCGATGGTGCTGTTTGTTGGGGTCATCGGGACCCCTGCGGACATAGCGCTTAACCAGTGGAGCAAGACGCTGTCTGCTCGCTGGTTGCTCGCGAGCGCTGTCCTGTGGGCTGCGTTCGCGCTTGGCTTTGGCTTCACCATGCGTATTGGCGCTCGGCACGGGTACCCGCTGACAGTAGCGGTTGTGCTCGTGTTGTCGGTCAATACGATTTTGGTAGGGGTGTGGGACGTTCTGTACGAACGAACGTCTCTCACCTCGCTGCAATGGCTCGGCGTGGCGCTCGCTGTCGCGGCCGCTGTCTGCTTCGAGTTTGGAAAACAACAACCACCCTGAGGAGGGCATCATGAACGAGTATGCAAAGTTTGCCCCTCGGGGCTACCTGGAGGAATTCTACAGCACTGCGGGAATGGCTAGCGACGAGGTGGCCATTGCCGAGTTTGTCCGGGGGTTTTTGGTGAGTCGAGGCAAGAAATTCGCGAAAATGCTCGACTTCGGGTCGGGTCCCACCATTCATCATGTTGCGCTGTTCGCGCCGCATGTGGAGCGGGTCTACATCGCCGATTTCTTGAAATCGAACCTCAAGGAGATCAACGATTGGATTGAAAAACGTGGGCACGACTGGACGCCGTACATTCGTGACATCCTTGCTCGCGAGGGCAAGGCGTCGGATGCAGCGATCGCGGGACGTATGCGGATGTTGCGTTCGAAGATCAAAGGCCTCCACCACTGCAACGCGCTCAACGCTGCGCCCTTTGGGGACGCTGTGGAAGCTCCGTTTCCACTCGTCACCTCTTTCTACTGTCTCGAGTGTATCGGGCATGAGAAGGCGAGGTGGAAACTGGCGATGCGCAATATGACGTCGCTGGTGGCTCCTGGGGGGTGGGTCGTGATGTCTGCGTTGCGCGACACCGACAAGTATATCGTCGGTGGGCAGGAGTTTCCTGCTACGCGCATCAACGAGCACGACATGCGCAAGACGTTGGTCGCCTGTGGCTTTGTGCCAGAGACGATTAACATCCAAGTCCACCCTTGTGTGGAATGGGAGGCGGAGGGCTTTAGCTCCGTCATCGTGTGCTCTGCACGAAAGAAGTGCGAGGGCTCATGAGGCGCATATAATGCTTCCGATCGATACCGGGCCGACACTGTAACAAGTGTTGGCCCATTTTTCTTGCGGAATATTACAAATAATGCTATTTATAGGCAATGAAAGAAACGCTCCGTGGTCCCAGAAAAGTCTTTGGCTACCATATGATATTGGACTGTTATGGGTGTGATCCTAAGATTATAGACAGTATTGAGGTCTGCTACGACTATCTCAATCGGATGACTGAAATCATGAAAGTGCACAAACAGTCGGAGCCTTTTGTTGTTCGAACTGACGGCGCAAAATATCCGGACAAGGCAGGCGTCAGCGCATGGGTCCCTATTGTTGAATCTGGTATTTCTATCCACACACTCACGCCTGCAGGCTTTATCTCCATTGACGTGTATAGCTGCAAAAAGTACGATAAAGATGCGGTCCGTGAATTCACCAGAAAGACGTTTAAGGCAAAAGAGATTGAAGAAAAGTTTTTCCTGCGAGGTGAAAAATATGTACATCCCACCAAAAGTGAAGTTCAGGTGATGCGCAAAAGTAAAAGCAAGTGAAAATAAAACTACAACCGTTTTCAAAACTAATCATACTGCTTTATGCAGTAACGGCGTTTTTTTGGTTACTCTTCGTTTTGAAGACAGGCTATACCGCTACCCTTAAGGGTCCAAATTTTTCATACCTTCTTAAACCTTTCCTTGTTGGAATGACGTTTTTGCCGCTTGTCGGTGGCTTCATTGGTCTCCGTAATGCTTTTCGTTGGGGTGGTGTGAAAAGCATTGTCGGAAGGAGTTCGTTTGCCCTTAGTCTTGGGTTGGTCGCGTGGGCAGGAGGAATGTTTATATGGAATTACTATTTATTCTTTACCACTGTTTCAGTCCCCTACCCATCGCTCGCGGACGCTATCTTTGTATTAAGTTGGCCTTTGTGGACGTATGGTATTTGGAAGTTGTCTGAGGCGATGGGTGTTCGGTTTGCGCTGCGCAATATGAACAAAAACTTTTTTATACTTCCCGTTGTTGTTATTTTGCTTTCTGCCTACCTTTTGGTCTATGTTGCGCGCGGAGGGATCACCTATGACAACCCTCTGAAACTCTTTTTTGACCTCTTTTACCCGCTCGGTGACATCGTCATCTTGACGGTTACCGCGTCGGTATACTTTCTCTCACGGAACTATCTTGGTGGTGTGTACAAGACACCGATACTCATGCTGCTCTTTGGCTTTGTAATGAACTATTTTTCTGATTTTTTATTCTCATATACCACAACCAACGGAACGTATTTTAATGGGCATCTGGTCGATTTCTTGTTTACGACAGCAATGTTTGTTCTGTCTGTGGGTCTGTCGATGCTTAATCCGATGATTTTAGATTCCAATACTGTGCAGACCAAAAAAACATAAAACCTTGCACTTTTGTTGCCTCTATAGCTATACTTACCCCACTCAGTAAATTACGAAGCACAGACATGAAACTCCCCTCCTTTTTGAACACATCTCGTACACAAACACCCGCCACAGGCACAGGCCAGCATTTTGGCGAGCACTTGACCATTGATGGTTATGGCGGCGACAAGGACTCCCTCAATTCAAAAGAGCGAGTCCTTTTGTGTTTAGATGAATTGCCCAAGTTGTTGGAAATGCATCAACTCGCAAAACCAGAGGTGTACTTTGCCCCCGCAAACGATGCTAAAGACCCGGGCGGTTGGAGCGGTTTTGTGGTCATTGCCGAGAGTCACATCAGCATCCATACGTTCCCGGATAGGCGGTTTGTTAGTATCGATGTCTATACGTGCAGAAACGGCATGGACACAGAGTTCATTAAGAATTATTTCAAAAAAGCTTTTAAACTAAGCGAGCTTGAAGTCAACTTTCTCAAGCGTGGGCTTAGATATCCAGCAGAAAACACGGTTTAACCATATACTATGCCACTCCCGCACGCGTTTATAGGTGAGGTTGCAGGCGTTTTTTCGATTGTTCCCACGTTTTTTTATATTCGCGCAATGCTCCGCGGCGAAACAAAACCCGATCGTGTCACCTGGTGGATATTAGCGCTCGAGTCGGGGATGATCTCGGCAAGCTACCTTGCAACTGGTGCGCACGAGACGGCGTGGGTTCCTCTCGCCTACACATTCGGATCTTTAACCTGTGCATTTTTTTCACTCAAATATGGTGAAGGGAGTTTCCGTCTACATACGCTCGACAGGGTGTCTCTCGCGGGTGCGCTCCTGAGCGCCCTGGTGTGGTGGTCGCTTAGCGCGCCATTCCCCGCGCTCATGATGAACATCTGTGTAGACTTTATCGGCTTTCTGCCAACCTTCATTAAAGCCTACAAGCGCCCATGGACTGAAGATAAAACAGCATGGATCATCGTCACTGCAGCAAGCCTGCTCAACCTCTTTGCGGTTTCGGCGTGGACTCTTGCGATAGCGCTCTATCCTGTGTATGTGTTTGTGTATAATTCGCTCACGCTCTATCCTATTGTGCGCAACAAGAAAAAAGCCCCAGGTAATAGTCAATAATACGATAAGATATATGCGACCTATTCCCCAATTCCCTATTTTTGAAACTGTTTCTCTGGAACATAAGGCAGCAGTTGAGGTGTTTACCCACGCCCACCCGCCCTACTCGGACTTCAACTTCACCAGTTTGTGGGCGTGGGACATCAGCGGTAAGCGTATGGTCTCACAATTAAATGGCAACTTGGTTGTGCGCTTTACCGACTACTCTACCGATGAACCTTTTTTATCTTTTCTTGGAACAAATGAAATTGAACACACAGCCCGAACGCTCATTGATTATTGCAAAGCAAACGGCCTACCCACCATACTCAAACTGGTGCCCGAAATTTCCACCCAAGGTATGCGCCCTTCGGTTCTAAAAATAGAAGAAGACCGAGATAATTTTGATTATATATATTCAATGCAGGAACAAAGTGCTCTGAAAGGAGGAGATTTTAAACGAAGTCGAAACTTTGTCAAAAGATTTAAAGAATCTTATCCTGAAACTCGTGTTGAAGTTGTGGACTTAAGCAATACGGACGCGCAACAAAACATCATCACAGTATTGCGGGCGTGGGAGGAAAATAAAGTTTTAGAGGAGCGAGGATACGAAATTGAGCACGAAGAAACGGCAATTCGACATCTTTTTGAAACGTCTGAGACTCACCAACTTTTGGTTATGGGAGTGTTTGATGCAGATGGTGGTATGGTGGCGTTTAGTATTGATGAGACGCTGCCAAACCAGTATTGCGTTGGGCATTTCTGGAAAGCAGACGTTGCTCGTGTGGGTGTGTATGATTTTCTTTTGAATGAAAAAGCAAAACATCTTGAAACCCTAGGGGTCGCTCTTTTAAACTACGAACAAGACTTAGGCATTCCTGGTCTTCGTCAATCAAAAATGGGATATCGTCCTGTTTCTTTTCTTAAAAAATACGAGGTATCTTTGCGAGATGAATAAATGACACTACCCCCCCCTTGTGCATTGTTGTGGTATTGATACAATTTTGGCATGCATAACTCGTTTCGAGTCGCCTTGCGAAATCCAGGTTCCGAGTTCGCTCTTTTTATGTTTCTTAGTTTTTTTGTGTGGTGGATCGTCTTAAATGACCCTCTAAGTCGTGGGTCCTCTGAGGTTTTGCAGTTATGGGGTGCAACATATCAAATGATAGCTTGGTACGGGGCGATAATGGGTCTCGTTATTGCTCGTCGCTGGGGTGATTATAAGAGCATGGTTGGTCAAGCCGTGCTCGCTTTTTCGCTTGGACTGTTGTGTCAATCTTTTGGGCAAACAGCATACAGTTTTTATGTGTATTTTTGGAAGATTCCAATTCCGTACCCTTCCCTGGGCGACTTTGGTTTTTTTGGCAGCATTCCTTTCTATATGTATGGGGCATACATGCTTTCAAAAATCTCTGGGGTTAAAATATCGCTTAAATTGTATGGTAGTAAAATTCAAGCAATAATTGTTCCTGCTGTCTTGCTCGGACTTTCATATTTTCTCTTTTTAAAAGACTATGTGTTTGATTGGACGCAGCCAGTTAAGACGCTCCTCGACTTTGGATATCCGCTTGGGCAAGCCGTGTATGTTTCTATTGCAATTTTAGCCTTCATTCTTTCGAGAAAGATACTTGGTGGAATTATGCGTCTGCCAATGCTGTTTTTTATTGCCGCCCTCATTGCTCAATATTTGAGTGATTTTGTCTTTTTGATTCAAGCCCAAGAGGGTTCTTTTTACCCTGGTGGAATCAACGACCTCATGTATGCAGCCTCGTACGCCCTCATGGCAATTGCCCTCTGTTTTATCGGGGACATTCATACGAAAATCAAAGAGACATAATAACCCACCATGAACCCCCTTGACCACATTGCAGAAAAGATCATACAGGAGCAAGAGCTCATTATTGGTCCTCTTGCGTGGTCTGAGGCCTCAAAAGTCTCGGGACTCAGTGTGAGCGAAGAAGGCAAAACAAAAACCGTGCATATTGAAGCGATTGATCACAAGGCAGTGGTTGACGCCCTCGTTGCTCAATATGAACGCCTCTTTGGTCGCGCCTCGCACGAAGCCTGCCGCGCTGCGGTCGCTTCCCTCCTTGCCAACATGTCTCTTGGTGACATTCCTACCAGTTTGCGGGTGTAGACGTGTATAATTAACAGATGGAAACGAGCAAGCCATCTGAGGTTGTCGCGGCAGCTGCTGCAGGCGCTTTGAATGCAAACAATGAAGAGCAATTGCGGTCGGTCAACGAGACCGTCTACAAGCACAGTTTTGAGCTCGTGACCAAAAACAAAACACTCACGCTGCTGGGCCAGCTGTACGAAATAGCTACACTTGCGCTCGAGGACAAAGAAATGGCGGCACGCATGGTCGCTGTTATCCAAAAAGAATTTGAATTCGAGGTGGTGGGTATGTTGGCATACAACCAGGCAGACAACACGCTCGCCCCTCTGGCTTTTGCGGTTTCGGGGCAGATCGAGATGGTCAAAGCCGCAAGCGAGCGCCAGCTGATGGATCGCGAGTTTGGGAAAGTGACGCAGTTTGTATATATAGAAAAAGCTATAGTAAACAAAGAGATGGTGTATACCGAGAGTGTGCCCACCTTTTTAGCACCTATTGCATCTATTCGCTCCTCGTTTGTATATCCACTAATGGTAAACGACAAAGTGCTCGGGGTGTTGGTGTTGAGCCTCAACCGGGTGCAGAGCGATATTGTTGCCTATGAACAAGAGGCAATGAACAGTTTTGCGGGTGTTATTGCCATTGCGCTCGACAAAGTGTTTTTGTATGAAGCGCTTGGACGGGCCAATGTGCAACTCGCCGCGCTCGACAAGCAAAAGAGCGAGTTTCTCTCCATTGCTTCGCACCAGTTGCGCACGCCGTTGACCGCCATCAAGTGGAGCGCTAGCGCAATTCTCGAAAAGACGTATGGGGAGGTTCCTCCTGACCTGCGAGCACCAATACAAACCATTTTCGACGAGAGTGTGCTCATGGCCACCTTCATCAACGACTACCTCAATATCTCGCGCATCGAGCAGGGGCGCATGGAATATCACTTTGCGCCCATTGACATGACCGAGACGCTCCAGACCGTCGTCTCCGAGATGCACCCTGGTGTTGTGGCAAAAGGCCTTACGTTTGAAGCAACCATCGCTTCAGAAAAGATGATGGTGTGGGGTGATGCGGGCAAACTCATCCAAATTTTTACCAACATCATCGACAACGCAGTCAAATATACCCCATCGGGGAGCATCACACTCTCTGCAAAAAAAGTTGGCAGCGACACGGTGCGTGTCGAAATTCACGACACCGGCATCGGCATTACACAAGAGACACTCCACACACTGTTTGATAAGTTCGCTCGTGGGAAAAATGCCAATGACGTCAACAGCGCGGGTTCCGGCCTTGGTTTGTTTGTTGCGCGCACGTTTGTCGAGGCGCACAAGGGTCGTGTGTGGCCCGAGTCAGCAGGCGAAGGCAAAGGCACTACGTTTGTTATCGAGCTTCCGCTCTTGGTACAGAAATAATAGTTTATGAATGGAAAAAGAGGATTTACGCTTTTAGAAATTTTGATTGTGGTGACAGTGGTTGGTCTTCTTGCTGCATTGGCTACTCTTGCAAGTTACGACACGTTGCAACAGTCACGCATGACACGAGCCCAAGAGGAATTGCGGAATGTGTATACTGCGCTCAAGTTGTATGCAAACGATCATGGGGGCGCCTATCCTCCCGACACCAACCGTGACGTGCCGCCGGGCCTTGAAAAATATCTTGCGGGCGGTGTATGGCCACAAGCCCCGTGGCCAAACGCAGTCTTTGACTGGGAAAATTGGGCGCCCGGCGCTCTTGCCTATCCACCCCAAGCCCAGGTGTATCAAATCAGTATTCGTTTTTGTGACACCAATGGCAACTGCACCTTCCCCAACGAGCCTTGGGCGGCAGGTTTCGACACAAATAGTGCGGTTTACTACTGTATTAGTGGTCAATGTCGGGCACATAGCAGCCAACCTGTCAACCACGCGGGATACTGCGTGAATTGTTAAATAGTTTGGTAACAGCGCCTTATTTAGTGAGGCTCATTGTGGTTGTGCCTTCGACGTTTGGAGCAGAAAGGGTTACTCGATTATTGGCATTTTTTGAAATTGTATATTTGGTGTCGTTGGTCGAAGTGCTCAGTGGGTCGATTGGTAGGGTGGGCAGGTAGGTCTGGTTTGTGGTGAGCACTGAAAGGCCGATGAGTCCGGCGCACGACGCGGCTCCTGTTTTGCAGATGTTGGTCGGAGTGGTAGTGATGGTGGCGGGCAGTTGGTTCTGATTGTCGAGCGCGTATTGGTAAAATGCGTTCAGGATGTTCCCTAGGTCAGTGTTGCGTTGTGCGTCTCGCCCTTGTGTCCTCACAGAATTAGTGGCCACAAGAAGTGTCGCAACCAAAATCCCAATAATGGTGACAACAATCAAAAGCTCAATAATAGAAAATCCTGCTTCGCCTCTTGTATCAGTCATTGCTCTAGTATATATCTTTATATCAAGGGAAGTCCCCTACTTCTTGCCATGAAGTAATAACAAGATTTGGGATGGTGATGACCACCTGCACTTTGCGCGATGTTTGATTCACGGTGCCTGTGGCATTTATTTTATCATTCGAAGCGTTGATCTGTGCCACCGTGTAGGCGCAACTTCCTTGTTGTGCGACTGTGAGGTTTCCTGTCCCCACAAATGCTGATGAGGTAACCAATTTTTGGAGTCCGAGCTCGGCACAGGTGCTTGCAAGTGTTTTTGCTTCTGCTGACTCTTGGGTTGCCAGAGTGGTTTGTGCGCCCGCGATACTTAAGAGTAGAAGTGTTGTGGACACCGCAACTCCAACAACCGCGAGTGAAAGTACTGCAATGAGCATTGCAAAACCCGCTGTGCGGGCGGACGCGTTTTTTTTATGTTGGTGGAATGTGTGCATGGTTTTAGTTATTGTAGTATGTGGTGCACGGTGGCGGTTCCATAGAAGGTTGCTGAATAGTTTTGGTCGAAGCGGTTCGTGGTGGTTGCGTACGTTACCGTAAACTGTATCTTGACGCTTCCGTTGGTGTTTGGACGCGCGAGGTTTAGAAATGCAAGGTTTGAGACAATAATCTGATCGTTGGTAAGGGAAATGGCGGCGTTCGTGCCTTCGGTGATACGCAGCGCTCCACCCGCAAGATCAAACACGGTTGGGGTAGTTGAGGCGAGGTAGGTGGTGACCGAGAGTGTGGTTGTAGTTGCGCTGCTGCTGGGTGTAGTAACTGCATTCGCATTGCGTACTGTTTGGGTCAAAAGCGTCATTGCTGCATCTCCTTGTGATTCAACCTCGATAATTGCCTGCTGCTTTGCCCGAGCGTGGGTGAATGTAAGGAGTACCGTAATAACTGTGCCAAACAACATAGAAGTAATAACCACATAGATAAGCAGTTCAATAAGGGTAAAGCCACTCTGAGCTGATTTTTTTGTAGAAAAAAGTTTCTGCGTCATGGCAATGTTGGGATGGTTACTGTTTTTACTGAATTATCTGACATAGTAAAGGATAGTGTGAACGCCGTGTTGTGCATGCTGGTTGTAAAGAGCAGCCTGGTAAGAGGAAGTGTTGTGCCTGAAGTGATGGTGACTGCTGAAAGCGTTGTGGTTGCGCCCGAAGATTGCTGACCGGCGGGGCTTCCGGGGCCTGTTGATGACCACACAACAACACCGTTTATGGTTGTTCCTGTAAGTTTTGCTGACCCGACTGGCGTCCAAACTACGTTGAGTTTGCTGATGGTTATTGAAGATGCTCCAGTGTTTTGGAGTGTAATTCCATTGAGCTCTTTAAAAGTTGATCCGCCGACCACTGCCCCTGCGGTGTTTACTGTAAGTCGGTTTGCTTGTATGGGTGGCAAGAGTCCCAGATTGGTAAAATATGTATAGAGCGATACTGACCCCGTGCGCCCACCTGTTTCTGTCCACGTGACGGTGCTGGTGGCGCCTTTGGTGGTGGCATTAACAGTTTTTATAGACACTGCCCGCGTAAAGGTGTCTTTAGTGTCACTGGTGCCCACAAATGTCCACGAGCCGTTACTGGTGCCAATGCCATAGGTTCCGTCGACAAGGTTGGCGAAGCTCTGGTCGCGCATGTTGCGCGCGGCCTCGAGCCCTTCTTCTGCGAGGAACCCCGCACGCGCTCGAGCGCCGCTCGTTTGTGCACCTTGTTCGCCCGAAAGGAGTGCGCTAACAAAGAGTGTTGCAAGGAGAAGGATGAGTGCTGCTGAAATAACCACTTCTATAAGTGATATGCCTCGCGATATGCCTCGAACAATGGTTCGAGCATTAGTATGTGACAGTTCCTTTTGCATTGATGGTTACGGTTTTGGTAACGGTTCCAAGGATGTCTGTGATGGTTGCAGTACCTTGTGTGTTGGGAAGTCCAGTAAATTTGGCAAAGTCCACTTCAGTAACTCCCGACACGATAAACACAATACTCGCCGCGTATTGGTCGTCATAGACGATATCTCGCGAAGCATAGGTTGCTCCCTTAAAGAGGAGTATTGAGCTGGTTGCGATTTTGACTCCCCAAGGCGAGTCGTTTCGACCTGCGACCGCAAGCGCTTCTGCGCGACGAAGTGCTTGCGCATACACCACTGCAGCATCAGTTGCTCCTGTTTGTGAAGTGAGTAGGTCGAGCGACGGAAGTGCGATCTTGATCAACACAGCGGTAATTGCGACGACAATGAGTATCTCGATAAGGGTAAAGCCTCGCATAATGGATCTTGATTACTGTTGGTGTGTGAAGGGGTGTTGTTTTAGTGGATCTGAGAACTGAGACCATAGACCGGCCCAATGATGGCAACCGCCAAGAACGCAACCATGAGTCCCACCACCACAATGATAATGGGTTCAAGCATGACGCTCAGGTTTTGGGCCATGCTGTCGGTCTTGGTTTCATACATTGCACCAATATCGATGAGTGTCTCCGACAACGAGCCCGACTTTTCGCCTGCAGAGATGAGTCGTGCCAGATAGGATGGGACAAAAAGTTGTGAATTCTTGTGATTGGAAATACTCTTATAGAGCGAGTTGCCCTCGGTCACATCTCGCAACAGGTCGTCATAAAACTTTTTATAGAGCGTGAATGTGGTTGAATCGCGCATAGAAACGAGCGCTTGCGGCAGGGTGATGCCTGACTTCAGTAATGAACCCATCACATACCCAAACCGAGACAGTTCGATATCTTCGACAATTGCGTGTGAAATCGACAGGCGCAAGAGCAGTGTCTCGCCAATAAAACGGGTGTTTTTATAGACAAACAAGATGTAGATGAATGCACCAAAGGCGGCAAACCCGAGCGGCACAGCAATAACGCCATAGGATACCAAGAAGTTGCCAATACCCATAATGACGCGAGTGCTCAGTGGGAGTGTCCCACCCGCACTGGTAAAGACAGCGGTGAGTTTGGGAAAAATGTACCACATGGCAAAGATGCCGATGACGACCGTGATGAATAGCACAATGGCTGGGTAGATGAGCGCGCCCTTTATTTTTGACTCAAGTGCTTTTTCTTTTTTCTGTTCCTGCACCACCATTGCGAGTTGTTTTTGGAGCTCGCCGGTCTCTTCCCCGAGGCGCAGAAGCGAGATGAAGCGAGCCGATAAAAGACCGCTTTTCTCTAAGGCGGTTGACATTTTTGAACCAGCGTCTATCTCGTTTTCAATGACCGTGATTGCTTTGCGGAGTTTTTTGCTCTTGATCTCCTCTTTGAGTGTTGAAACGGCCTCACGCACCGGGAGCGCCGAGCGCATAAGCATGCTGAGGTTTTCAATAAAAAAATCGTATTCTTTTGACATTTCGTTATTTTGACTCTATCTCCCCCACTGGCTTGCCGTTTACTGCAGTGAGGCTCTTGGGTGGAAGCGCGACGCGCAAAAGTTCTTCAAAGGTAGTGCGCCCTTCGAGCACTTTTTCCAAACCATCTTCAAAGAAACTTCTGGTCCCCTCTTCGCGCGCGGCGGCTTCGATGCGGTCTGACGAAGGGTCTTTCAGAATAGTTTCTTGGATTTTTGGCGTGACCTCGATGAATTCAAAGATACCCATTTGGCTTTTAAAGCCGGAGTTGTTGCACTTTTTGCAGCCTTTGCCTTTATATACAACCAATTCGGTCCCATGCAAGAACGGGGTGAGTTTCGGGAATTGCGCCAAAAGTGACGCAACAGTCACCGTTTCGCTCACTTTGCAGTGGGTGCAGATTTTGCGGATGAGCCTTTGGGCCACAATGACCGAGAGCGTTGAAGCGAGCAGAAATGGTTCAATCTTCATGTCGAGGAGACGTGGCACCACTGTCGCGGCATCGTTGGAGTGAAACGATGAAAGCAAGAGGTGTCCCGTGAGTGCGGCGTTGACGGAGATCTCTGCAGTCTCCAGGTCGCGGATCTCCCCCACCAGGATGACATCGGGGTCTTGGCGCACAATGCTGCGCAGGCCATCGGCAAAGGTGAGTCCTGATGCGGCATTGACTTGCACTTGGTTGACGCGCGGGACGCGGTATTCAACTGGGTCTTCGACGGTGGTGACGTTGATGCTGCTGTCGTTGAGCATGCGCAAGATCGAGTACAGCGTGGTGGTTTTGCCCGACCCGGTGGGGCCCACGGTAAGGATCATTCCGTACGGGCGGTTGGCAATGTCGGTGAGAAGCGCTTGGTGTTTTGCTGAAAGGCCAATGTCGGCCAGGGTGAGCGTGCGCAAATATTCACCCAAAATACGAAGCACCACCTTCTCTCCGGTCACAGTGGGGATAATTGAGACGCGCAGGTCTGCCGAGACGGGGCCTTTGCGATAGCGAATGGCGCCGTCTTGTGCGCGCGTGTGTTCGTCAATGCGCAAGCGCGCTTCGATTTTGATGCGATTGAGAATATTTTCGTATTGAATTTTGGGTAAGGTTCCCGCGTCCTCAAGCACGCCGTCGATGCGGAAGCGCACCAGCACGTCATTTTCTTGTGGTTCGAGGTGGATGTCAGATGCGCGCAGGAGTATTGAGTCTTCAACAATTTGTTCAACGATTTCAGGTGCAACTTTTTGTTCTTTTTTAATGATTTCAGTAAAGCGCACCGCGAGCGTCTCTTTGAACAGTGCGAGTGCTCGGTCTATGTCGGAAGCAAAGGCAAAACACACACTTACTGTTTTGCCCGGAAACAGTGTATCAAGAGCTGCTCTCAGTTCGGTGGTGTCCACCACGTCGCTCGCAACGGTCACTGTCTCGGTTGGGTCTACGAGCAGAATGACGCGGTGTGTGCGGGCAAAGTCTTTGGAAATTTTTAAAAATACTTCTTTCTCGGGCGCGTTCGCTGCAAGGTCAACATAGCGGGTGTTTAGCGCCTCGGCGATGGCATGCCCCAGCAGTTCTTTGGTGAGCAGTTCTTCAGTAAAGAGATATTCAGTGATTGAGGAGTGGTGGCTCAGCGCATGTTCCTCGGCTTTTTTAACGTCCTCTTCGCTGGCATACTTGCCCGCAAGGAGTGCTTTTTTTATAAACGCGTCGTCAATAACGTTGGTTGCAACGGCTACCCCTATTGTTTTTTGGTCGCTGTCCTCTTCTTCTTTTGATTTTTTTTCTGTCATGCTTTTTACCACAACGGGGGTTTAGTTTTTGTTGGTTCTGCTGCTGGCATCATAGCTTTAGGAATTTCTACCTCTGTCGGTTTTGGGATCTCGACCTCTGTTTGGGTTGCGGGCGCGGGTGTCTCCTGAATAGCAATGGTTTCTGGTGCTGCGAGTGGTGTGGCGTTTGTTTGTGCGGGCATTCCCAGGAACGCAGTCACCTTTCCAAGAATGTCTGCAGGTGAAACATCGGTTTTCATGATGTACTCTTTGGCACCGAGCGCTTTAACATGGGCAACATCTTCTTCTTGCCCCAGGTTTGAAAGTGCGAAAACAGGTGTTGCAACGCCTTGTTTTTTCAACTCTTCAAGCACACTAAAGCCGTCGCGCTTGGGCATCATAATGTCGATGAGTGCCAAGTCATAGCTGCCCGCCTTGAGCAAGGTCAGCGCGTCCTCGCCGTTGTATACAACGGTTGTTTCAAACCCTGCGTTGGTCAGCTTGAGGTTGAGTACGTTTGCCAACGCTTTTTCATCATCCACAATTAAAATCTTTTTCGCCATGTGTATGTACGAAGCATTTCCACACGCCCTGCTTCTTGTCTATAAGTATATCAGCAATGTCTCCCACAGTGTGCAAATAAAAGAGCAACGTTTGTGTATAAAAAGAAAAAGCGCCCTTTGGTCCTAATCGTATATGTCGTGTGGGCCGATTTCGTAGAAATGCGCAATTTCTTTATCTTGAAAGTCAAAAATAATCCGATATGAAAAATTCACTGAAAAAGCGTAGTATATTCCCAACCGTCCTGATAGTTTGTGTGTTTTGAGTCGAGAATCGAACGGATCTTTGCAGAATATCTCCTCTCGTTTTTCTGCGAGAAGTTGTATTTCAGGAGACAACTTTTTATATTGACGCACAAACTTTGGTGCATACAATATTTCCATATATCTAGCGCAGGTCTCTCATCGATTTTGCCTTTATCCACCTTCCATGCAAGCGCTGTTTGTTGAGCTCTTCTGCCAATTTGCGCTGTTTTTCTTCTCGCAAAAGGTGGCGGAAGAATTCGCTCATGGAAGCAAAGCCGTCTTCTTTTGCAACACGTCTTGCCTCTTTTGCGGTCTCTTCAGGCACTGATATGTTTATGATTGTTCTCATGGTTGTATTACAAAGTATATACAAACGGTGTGTGGTGTCAAATAAAATCATAATCCCCCAATGCAGGGGCATCAGGGGATGTGTGTGCTGGAACCATCTGGTCCAATTTTGCAAGAATGATCTTGAACGGAATACCTCTTTATTCCAAATGATTGTGAATGAGTGCGGGTTTTCCGTACTGGTTCTACTTCTTTTGAAACGGGATAAGATGATGGCACACGTCACGCGTGCGCACGCGTGATTGCGTCTCTCGCGCCCAGGGCAAAGCACAAGAGATGCTGTGAAGTTGTGATGAAAGAACGGGTGTTCGAGAGTGAAGAAGTTTTTTAGTAATTACTGCCTGAGAAAATTCAGACAGGAAACTTACGAACTAATTTCTCGAACGTTCGTATCTGCGAGTAATCATATTCTTATAAAAGACATTGTAAAGGACATGGGTGGGGATAACTTTTATAAAAGACATAAAGCTAAGCTACAAAATGCTTTTTTTGAATGTCTTTTATAGTTTCTTCCTCTAATTTCTCTTTTTTCTCCTTCCCTTCTTTGCCCAACGCTTGCAAGTCTTTATCTGAAAGCTTGGAGAGCTCCTGTGCGCGCTTTTCCAAATATTCTTGACTGTTCTTTGCGGGTTCGTCCAATACTTCTTCGAGCAAGGCGTGCAGCATCCAACCTATTCGGGGTCCTGGTGTTTCATGAATAACGCCCATAATCCCCTTTCCGTCTATTTTAAGCATTGCGACCGATATTGGGTCATGTAGCGCCTCATCAATCATTGCTTGGTACTTTCGGAACCGAAACGGCTGTTCTTTAGGCCTGCCTGTACCTATACGGTCACAAACCCTCAAATTTATGAGATTTTCTATGTTTTCTGGGCCTACATTGACGATGATGCGTCGCACGGCCGAAAGCGTGATTTTGTCAGGATCCGAGAAAAACATATGCCAGCGCACCAATTTTTCACACTGATCGACGGTTTCACGTGGAAACTTCAGCCTTTCAAGGAGTTTTTTGGTCATTCTTGCGCCCACAACTTCGTGACCATGAAAAGTCCAGTCTTTTTTCTCTTCTGACCACCTGCGCGCCTTTGGTTTGCCCACATCATGAAACAGGGCTGCAAGACGTATGGCAAAAGGCCAATTTTTGTCTGCAGCGTGCTGCAATGCGCGCAGGTTGTGTTCATAGACCTCATACGAATGTGCCTGATTCTGGGCAATGCCTATTCCCTCTTCAAGCTCGGGTGTAATGTATTGCAAAATACCCAATCCTTGGCTCAAAATAAGGGTTTTCATTGGTTTTGGCGAGTTGATTATCCGCACAAACTCATCCCGAATACGCTCTTTTGATATTTTTTCAAGTTGCCCAGCACACACCCCCATTGCTTCAAGTGTGCACTGTTCTATTTCAAAACCGAGCTCGGCAGCGATGCGTACTGCGCGCAAAATGCGCAAAGCGTCTTCGGTGAACCGCTCTTGAGCATCCCCCACTGCTCTAAGAATTTCTTGTTTTAGGTCTGTTGTTCCGTTAAAAAGATCAACAAGCTGGTCTTTTGAAATGCTGTACGCTAGTGCGTTGATGGTAAAGTCGCGGCGCTTGAGGTCATCTTCAAGTTTTTGGCTGAATTTTACTGAGTCTGGACGCCTTGCGTCGGTGTACTTCCCTTCTGTGCGATATGGAGTGACTTCCACTATCTTGAGGTGCTCGTCTTTTGCGTCGTCGTTCACAACACCAACTGTTCCAAAATCGTTGGTGTAGAACGTATTTTCAAACAACCCTTGTATTTGTTCAGGATTTGCGTTGGTTGTCACGTCCCAGTCTTTTGGCTGTCTTTCCACTAAGAGGTCGCGGACACATCCACCCACGATCCATGCTTCAAAGCCGGCATTTTCGAGAATGGTGACCACCATGGCTATTTCAGGCGGGATTTGGTTTTTTGGGACTTGCATGGCACAATTCTACCACATGCGCCCGTAGCTCAACGGATAGAGTACTTGGCTTCGAACCAAGGGGTTGTAGGTTCGAATCCTGCCGGGCGCACAAAAAAGAAATATGCTATAGTGTTTGGCGAAAGCGGCCATAGTTTAATGGTATGACGACTCCTTGCCAAGGAGTAGATGGGAGTTCGATTCTCCCTGGCCGCACTAATAAAAAGACAACTTCCCGCAATCGGTTACTGGTCTTTTAGAGCGTGGACATGAGCAATAGATTTGTTGAGAAATATAGCTAGATTGGAAATAGGTGTGGATAACCTTGGGGACATGTGCATAAAAGACAGACTTTAATGGCCAAAACCAAAAAACGTGAAACGGGAGACATTGGTGAGGGGGTGGTGGTAAGATATGTTACAAATAAAGGGTTTTCTGTTATAGAGCAGAATTATTGGAGACCATGGGGCGAGATAGATATTGTGGCAGAAAAGGCCGGGAAATTACGATTTATAGAGGTGAAGACTGTTTCGCGTGTAACCAAATCGGGGCTTCGACCAGAGGAAAATATGCATAAAGGTAAGCTTTTGCGACTCAGTAGGGCGATACAAACATATTTACTGGAAAAGAAGGTGGGGGAGTCAAAAGAGTGGCAAATAGACTTGGCGTGTGTGGTGCTTGACCGGGAGACACGACGGGCAAAAGTAGAGTTGTTTGAGAACATAATTCTCTAAAAGACTTTTCCCAATTTGCCGTAATTTGTGATAGAGTGGGGAAGTTAGAAAATATCAGAAGACGGGCCGTAGTATACCGGTAGTACATCTGCTTTGGGAGCAGACTGACCGAGTTCGATTCTCGGCGGCCCGACAAAATGGAGAGGTTAAATTTAATAACAAAAGGGGGAAAGGGTTATGAGCTTTTAGATATGGGCGAAGGGGAGAAGCTTGAGCGTTTTGGGGATGTTTTGCTTGCTCGCCCCGATCCTCAGGCTTTGTGGATCAAATCTTTGGGTGAGGGTGAGTGGCAAAAGGCCGCTGGTGTGTACAAGCGTGAAAGTGGGGAAAGTAGGGGTGGGTGGGTGGGGAATATCCCCAAAGAGTGGCAAATAGGGTTTGGTGGCTTGAAGTTTCTTGTGAAACCAACAAGTTTTAAACATACGGGCCTTTTCCCCGAGCAATTTTCAAACTGGGAGTGGGTGGGCGCTGCGTTGAAAAATGCTCAAAATCCATCGGTCCTCAACCTGTTTGGCTACACAGGGGGTGCAACGCTGGCAGCAGCCAAAGCAGGGGCGAGCGTGTGTCACGTGGACGCCTCAAAGACAGCTGTCGCTTGGGCGCGTGAGAATGCAAAACTTTCGGGTCTGGAAGATAGGCCAATTCGTTGGATAATTGAAGACGTTTTGTTATTCATGAAACGTGAAATCAAAAGGGGGGTAAAATATGATGCCATTATAATGGATCCACCGGCTTTTGGGCGTGGCCCCAAAGATGAGGTGTGGAAGATAGAAGAGAGTTTTACAGAACTTATGCAGTTGTGCACCGAGCTTCTCTCTGAAAACCCACTCTTTGTTTTAATAAATGGTTATGCCGCAGGTTATTCGTCGCTCGCGTTTGCGTACAATCTAGAGCAGTTTCAGACAAAATTTGGTGGCGTCATCGAGCATGGCGAGCTGACTATTGCCCAAAGTAACTCTGAACGGCTTCTGCCGTGTGGTATTTTTGCTCGTTGGTCGAAGTAGTTCATCCAAACCTGCTAGATCTGCATTATATATCCACAGAGTTTTGGCTTGACCAAAAGTTCAAAAGGCTATATTTTTGAAGTATGGAGCATACATGCTCACGCATTTCCCAAATTAAGCGCGTCAAAGACGCATGGGGTTTTGCGTTTGTGCGGTAGGTTCCAATAAGCTACCAACACAGAAATAAATGCAAGACCCCTCGCAAAGGGGTCTTGTTTCGTTTCGGTGGGGGATGGGCAACGTTCTCAAAACAACCAAGAGGAAAAGTGATATGCAAAAAGTTACTATCGTCGTTCTGGCAAACGACGCATTCGCCGTTGCAGCAATGTCTAAAATGCCTCAAATTCCACGGCGTTCTGTCCAGTTCATCTCGCTTAAATGTGGAGCTGGGCTTCCGTCTGGGGCGATAGCCATGTACACCCAGGAGGGGGAGTGGAAATTTCGGAATGGACATCTGCGCATGCCAATGGATCACGAATCCATAAGTATTCCAGACTGGGCGCATGGTGCCGAGGATTATATTGTGCTCCGTTCAGGAGAAAATATAGAAACAGACAAAACTCTTTCACACGCACTCGGTTGTGCTGGTAGAGAGGCGTGGCGTCGCATGTCTCACAAAAAAAGATAAGTTTCCCAAATCGAGTGCGCGCCCCGTGGCGCGCACTAATTTTTTTTGCATACAAATAAGCCCTTGACGCAGGGTGGGTGGGGGAGTATCATTTTTACATGCAGCAGTCGCGCTTTTCTTTCTTCTGGTATTTTGTGGCCACAACCAGTGGGGGATTTGCGCAATAACTAAATTCGTAAGAAGAAACAAAGATGCAAAGCCCCCACACGGGGGCTTTGTTTTTTTCGGAGGAGGGTGCGAGATTTTTTAGCAAAGAAATTTCACACCCACCCCTGAACCAAGCGCACAGGACGCTTTGCAGGATGACGGTGGCGTACAGCACGGAGGAAAGTAGTATGGCTGATACTAAGACCGGGGAATGGAAGCCGGGCAACCCTCTTCCGCAGGGCGCTTACATCGACAGCTTGGGAAAACTTCGTTATCTCCCAGGTTATGAGCCAACAGACCTGCTCCGAAGGGGATGGTGATGTTTGTTGATAGAAACAAAATAGGCGCCACTGGTTGGTTTGCTGGCGCTAAGCCGGGCGTTGATCGAGCGCAGCCCGATTCAGTCGCTCCACAACCCTGCTCTAGTGAGCGCGATGTGCGACCCGAAACACAAGATGGTCGAAAAGACTCTGATAAAGAGTAAAAAATAACTAGCCGGAAGGTTGCTTCTGGATTGCGGTGGGGTCCTCTGTGACCCCGCTTTTTCTTTTTCACAAAGACAGGTTGACAACAAGATTGGCTTTTTGTACCCTTTAGTTATGGTTCTCGCACAAGGAAACAAGATTGCCCTCCTCGGGCTTAACCTCCTTCAAATCAAGGGAGGGGTCTTGCGACTTGGGTAGAGTTCCAAAAAAACTACCGACAAGCAAAAGAACCCCGGAGAAGGGGATTTTTTATTGCCGGATGAGTCGTACGTTAAACCAAGGGAGAGTGTTATGTTAGAAAAAGAGTCCCCTGAGTCTATCCTTAAGCAGGAAGACTCGCCTGTCGATATTCGTCAAACAGAAAGCCTCGACCTAAAGAATGTTCGGCATCCATTGGATGCCCTCGATACCGAGGCAGTTGCCTTTATTGGCGATCGCAGTCGCTGAATCTAAACCTTTGTCCCTTGTATCTAAGAAGTACAGGGGCTTTTTTTATTTATCTAACACATCCACCAATTTTTTGGTCAGACTGGGCGCGATGTTTGTATTAAAATCAAGGACTTTTTGGCCCACATCACCCGAAAGGAGTGGTATGATGCCGCCGTGGCCCGAGGCTTTGAGCGATCGGTCGATGTGGCCCAGCGTGATGGCGTATAGAGTGCGGTCGGCGGTAGTGGCGCCTTCGCCCTCGGTGGCGACAATGCCTTCAAGCGTGCCGTCTTGCGGCCTTGCAACAGCGCCGCCCGAAGATCCCGTTTGGGACACAACGCTTCCCGCAAGTGAAAATAAGTCCACGGAAGGATTTGTCTCTTGAAAGCCAAATAACTCTTGCACTGTGCTGTAAACCGAGCTGGCATAGAGGTTTTTTTGTATTTCAATACCGCCGAGATATTGAGCAGGGTATGCGGCAATAAACGCCGCATCTTTGGGTGCGGGTTGGTCGGTGGTGATAGGCACAAAAGGGAATCCGCCAGCTGGCGGAGTGGGTAAGGGTCCTCCGTTGGTTGTGCTGGTAATAAGTAAAAACGCGTAGTCATTTTCACCGGTGCTGGTCGCTCCTTCGGTCGCTATTTTTTTTGCGTTTGTCTCCATCCACTCGGATGGCAGGTAGAGGAGGGATGCACGATAGAGTGGCTCAGCTGGACTACCCATACGCACAACGCAGTCAGTGTTTCCTGGTGTGGGATAGTCGCGCAAAAGCAGATATTCAGCCACATGTGCGTTGGTGAGTATGACACCGTTGCCGGTAATGAGTATGCCGCTGCCTGAAAGTGGGTTGAACGACCCGCCTGCGCGTGTGGTGCAAAGAATATTTACCAGCGCAGCTCGAGTGAGTGTGTTGAGCTGGTTCGGAGTTTTAGTTTGCGAGCTAATTGGAGCTGAGCCTGGTGTTTTCAGAGGAGGTTTTATGGGTAAGGTGTTTGATATTTTTACTATTTTTGTATCGCTCTGTTTCGTGCTGGACGCCTCTGTGAGCGTTTTTATGTCTTGCGCGAAGGGGAAGATGTCTGTTGGTGTTTTGCGCGTTGTTGTGGGCGTTGGAAGCGTTTGGTGAGCAATTTGAGGTATGGTAGTCGCAAAAAAAGCACCAACTGTCATGGTGATGGAAAGTAGTACGCTTAACAAGGTTGCCGTAAGTGCATGCAAAATGTTCATAGACAAAGTATAGTACAAAGCGTGCGCCTAAGCTGCCTTTGGTAGCCGACCGAACAGCGAAGCTATTTTAGGCGGGATTAGTTTAATGGTAGAACATCAGTTTTCCAAACTGATGGCGGGAGTTCGATTCTCCCATCCCGCACATGACACAAGACGAAGCACTCGCCGTTCTCCAGACCGGCGCTAATGTATTTTTGACGGGCGAACCAGGAAGCGGTAAGACCCACACGGTGAATGCCTATGTTGCCTGGCTGCGGGGTAGGGGAGTTGAGCCAGCTATTACGGCCTCAACGGGCATCGCTGCGACGCATATTGGCGGCTACACCATCCATTCGTGGAGCGGGGTAGGGATACGACAAAACCTCTCTGTGTATGACCTTGATGCTATTTCACAAAACAAGGGCGTGGTGACACGTGTTGGAGGCGCTCATGTGTTGATCATCGACGAAGTTTCAATGCTCTCGAGCGGGGTGCTTTCCATGGTTGAAGCGATATGTCGTGAGGTACGGCGCAACACGCGGCCATTTGGCGGCTTACAGGTGGTGTTCGTGGGCGATTTTTTTCAACTGCCGCCGGTTAAGAACAGAAAAGACCAAGAAAGTACTGGGTTTGGTGGGGGAAGAGGGCAAAGGGACGAGCAAGAGCTTTTGTTTGATACGGTGGACGGACAAGATGAGCGGGGCGAGGAGGGGGGTGATTTTGCCTTTGGGTCGGCCGGATGGAGCCGGGCAAAACCGTTGGTGTGCTATTTGTCCGAACAACATCGCCAAGAAGACTCGGACTTTTTGGGCCTTCTTTCAGCAATTCGTCGTGATGCGGTAGATGATGATCATAAAAACTTGTTGCGCAAGCGGTATGCTCCCAAGCCTAAAAAGGGCGTGACACAGCTCTATTCACACAACATGGACGTTGATCGCATCAATGTGGGTGAATTGGGAAAGTTGTCTGAAGAAACAAAGACATTCACGATGAAAAGCCATGGGCCCGAAAAGCTGGTCGCAGGGCTCAAGCGTGGCTGTCTCTCGCCCGAAGTGTTGGCGCTCAAGGTTGGCGCGCGCGTGATGTTTACTAAAAACGATCACGTCACCCACAAGTTCGTCAACGGCACACAGGGCATCGTGGTGGGCTTTATGAAAGACACTGGTGTGCCCATGGTGCAAAATAAGGACGGCAAAGTGCTGTTTGCCGACCCAGTTGAGTGGCTCTTGCAAGAAGGTGGGCGGGTTTTGGCTAGTCTTGAGCAAGTGCCGCTGCGTTTGGCGTGGGCAATGACGGTGCACAAAAGTCAGGGGATGTCGCTCGATGAGGCACACATGGACCTTTCAGGTGCGTTTGAATATGGTCAAGGCTATGTGGCACTTTCACGCGTGCGCACGCTTGGTGGCTTGTCTTTGGCGGGACTCAACGAACGCGCGCTCCAGGTGCACCCGGAAGTGCTGAGTAAAGACGCTGCGTTTCGGACTCAGTCAGAAGAGGTGCAAGAAGCATTTGCTGCACTTTCTCGAACAGAACGCACAAATATGGAAGATAATTTTATACGAGCCATGGGCGGAAAGACCAAAAAAGAGAAACAAATCGAAGAAGACGAGCTCGAGTAGGCTCCTAAATAGCAAAAAGAAAAATGCCCGCGGTTTCCCGGGGCATTTTTCTTTTAAAAAACAGAAAACTATTATTTTACAGCGTCTTTGAGCGCTTTTGCGGCCTGGAACTTGGGCACGCGCATCGCTTTGACTTGTACAGCCTCGCCGGTGCGTGGGTTACGCGCGGTGCGAGCGGCACGCATTTTGGTCTTGAAAATACCAAGACCTGCAATGGAAACATCCTCTTCCTTTTTGAGGGCAGAGACGATGGTTTCTATCATGCACTCAACAGCACGTTCTGCATCAGCCTTTGTAGTGCCGAGCACGCCGTGCACTTTTTCTGCGATATCTTGCTTGTTCATACGTATGACTTACTTAAAAACACTATTGATAAATTTGCTACCCTGTGTCCCATAGTATACAGCTTCCAAAAAACCGCGCAATAGAGCCACGGGGATAGCTTTTGCCGCCGCCTGCCTTCCGCCTATCTCGCTGCGTGGTATACTCGCGACTACATATGAAAAAAGCCTCAGTTTCAAGTAAATCAAAATCCAAGAGCATAAAAAACGTTGAAACTATTGGTGTTTCTGGAGCTGTGGGTAGCTTTTCAGAAGAAGCGGGGCAGACCTATGCACGCGAATTGGGGCTTAAAAACTATAAGCTTGAGTACTTGGTGACGATAGAAAATACGGTTGCCGCAATCGAGGCGGGCGCGGTGAGCCTCGCTGTTTTCCCTGTCGAGAATTCGACCATGGGCATCGTCCCCGCCGCGGTTGACGCAATGGGCCGGCACAACTTTAAAGTTGAAAGTATCTTTGCAATCGATGTGCATCAAAACCTGCTGGTCAAAAAGGGAGTAACTAAAAAACAGATAAAGAAAATAGTCTCGCAAGACCCTGCCATCAAGCAATGCGCGATGTACCTGGCCCGCAACTGGCCTAAGACCCCGCTAGGCGACTATGCAGATACCGCCAAAGCGGCCAAAGACCTCGCCGCAGGCAAACTCCCCGCCTCCACAGCCGTCATTGCCTCGCGCGCAGCGGCAAGGGCTTACAAACTCGATATCCTCGAACCCTCCATACAAGACTTGCAGTCAAACGCCACAACGTTTATTGCGGCACGGCGGTTGGTGTAGCTAGTTTTTAACGAGCAAACTCTATCGCCCTTGTTTCGCGGATGACGAGGACTTTGATTTCGCCCGGATATTTGAGTTCGTTTTCGATGCGTAGGGCTATCGAGCGGGCGAGTTCGCGCGAGGTAAAGTCGGTCATCGCGTCGGGCCTGACGAACACGCGCACCTCGCGCCCGGCCGCAATAGCAAAGCTTTTTTCAACTCCGGGGAAGGAGTTGGCGATTTCTTCAATATCAGCCAAACGCTTGAGGTAATTTTCAACACTGTCGCGGCGCGCGCCGGGGCGACCGCCCGAGATGGCGTCTGCGACCTGCACGATAACACTCTCGACGGTTTCATACGGATATTCTTCGTGGTGGGCCTGCATTGCTTTGACGACCTCTTCGCTGACGCCAAATTTCTGCAGGACGCGGCGGCCTATTTCAACGTGGGTGCCCTGCACCTCGTGGTCGAGCGCTTTGCCGATGTCGTGGAGGAGTGCGCCCGCTTTGGCAGTGGCGACGTTGGCGCCCAATTCTTCGGCGATCATCCCTGCGATGTGTGCCATCTCGGTCGAGTGCTGGAGGACTGACTGGCCAAAGCTGGTGCGGAAGTGCAGGCGCCCAAGGATCATGAGGAGGCGCGGGTCGAGGTTGAGCACGCCGGTTTCGAACGCAGCAGCGTCAGCTTTTTCTTTAATTATTTTATTGACTTCAGCTTTTGCTTTCTCGGCAATCTCTTCGATTTTTGCAGGCTGGATGCGCCCATCGAGGATGAGGTTCTCGAGTGCGACGCGCGCGATGGCGCGGCGCAGCGGGTCGTATGAGGAGAGGACGATTGAACCTGGTGTATCATCGATGATGACTTCAACGCCGGTAGCGCGCTCAAACGCTTTGATGTTGCGGCCTTCTTTGCCGATAATTTTTCCCTTCAGTTCGTCGTTGGGGATAGTCACCGCGGTGGCCATGGTGTCCGAGGCGACCGAGTTGCCAAAGCGATGGATGGCGGTGGTGAGGATCTCTTTTGCACGGCGCTCGATTTTTTCGAGGCCGTCGCGCTCGAGCTTGGCGACGCGGACCATCAGGTCTTCGTCGGCTTCGCGTGCCAATTCTTCATAGAGCTGTTCGCGTGCCACCTCTTTCGTGAGGCCTGCGACCTTGGCGAGTTCGTTTGCGCGCTCGGCGAGGAGTGAGTCGGCGCGTTCTTTAATTGTTTTGATTTCTTCTATTTTACTTTTGAGTGCGTTTACTTCACCGTCGAGCTCTTGCTGCTTTCGGTCGAGTGTCTCTTCACGTTTAAAGACACGCTCCTCGGTGCGCGCCATTTTCTCTTCTTTGTCTTTATATTCTGCTTCGGCCTGCGAGATCTTCTGCCGAGCCTCTTCCTCGGCGCTCGAGGTTATTCTCTGCGCCTCTTCTTTTGCAGTAAAAACAATCTGCTTAACCTCGTTTTCTATCGAACCTTTACGCGCAAGAACCAGGAGCCACCTGAAGACATAGCCGATTGCTGCTCCCCCCAAGACCGCGAGGCCCAAAAGGGAGAATAATAGTTTGAGTGACATAGTATTTCATAAAAATGTAATGTGGTTTCGCGCAGTGCAAGAACAGGATTGTATTGAACCCGCCGGCCGTCGGGCAGGCATGCATACAATACCAAAAAAGCCCGTCTCTGGCAAACGGGCTTTCTGAGCTCTTAGACTCTATTTCTTGCCAATGATAGCGCCTTTGTGTCCAAAGATGTCGTCCACGAGGCCATATTTACGAGCCTCCTCGGCGGTCATGAAGTAGTCGCGCTCGACATCCTTTTCGATTTTATCGAGGCTCTGGCCGGTTGCTTTAGAGAGGATTTTGTTGAGCCGCTCGCGGGTCGCGAGGATGTGGCGGGCGGTAATCTCGATATCGGTCGCCTGGCCCTGCGCCCCGCCCCATGGCTGGTGGATCATCACTTCGGCATTGGGGAGTGTAAATCGCTTGCCTTTTTGCCCTGCAGCCAAAATAACTGCTGCGGCCGATGCTGCGATGCCCACGCACACGGTCGCCACGTCGGGCCTGATGTAGTTCATGGTGTCCAAAATGGCGAGACCGGCAGTGACCGCGCCACCCGGCGAGTTGACGTAGAGCACGATGTCTTTCTTGGGGTCCTCACTGGCCAAAAAGAGCAGCTGGGCAATCACCAAGTTGGCGGTGTAGTCTTCAATCGGTCCGCTCAAGAAAATAATCCGATCCTTAAGCAGTCGTGAGTAAATATCAAACGCCCGCTCCCCAAACGGGCTTTTCTCCACAACCATCGGCACTAATTCACTCCTTTCTGGGCTTCTTTCCACGTTTCCACTCATGTTTTTATAGTTGTGTTGCATGGGCCAATACTACCAAATTGCAGGCTTACTGCAATTTTGTTTCTGTTTTTTATTTTTTTTACTTCTGTTTATTGTTGAATCGTCCCAAGCATTTTTTGATGCTCATTTTTTGCCTTATGCCAAATATAGTTAAACAAGATTTCAAACGTATCGTGAATCGCAGCATTTTCCACAATCGTAGTCATCATCGAAGGCCCAAAGGCTGTAATCGCGACCTTGTTACCATAGATGAGTATCTGTGCAGGTATTAAGAATTCGCTTTCCGGTACAATGCACCGTTCAACAAGGTTTTTAGTATCGGCATCAAGCAACTCTTTTGGTATCCCTTCGTGTAGCGGGGTTATCGCTTTGGTATGAATTCCAAGCTGAACCTGTTCCTGTATTTGATTTTTTATAGTGGACGCAAGCTCTGTATTTTCTCGATCGTGAGGTGAGCGTATGAGTTTTATGTCCTTTCCTTCATTAAGCACGTCTTCGTAAACCTCGCGTATGCCATCGATGCCCATAATGACGCGGAAGCCTGGTATGCCGCCAAAGCGGGTATGGAATTCTGCAACCAGAGAGGGCAGTGACGCATCAAAAACCGCCTTGTTGCTTTCAACCTCTCTGGCCTTGCTGTCTATATAGGCCTTGAGGTTGGCGGGATGTTGTGGGTTGTATACTGCTACACCGCGAGTCTTTTTGTGCTTTATAACCAACTCCTTTTCTATAAGCCGATCAAGGAGTTTGTAGGCAATAGGGCGCAAAAGCCCTAAGTCTTGGGCAACGTCTGAGGCCTTTTTCGGCGCTTGATTGAGTAGATATGCGTACACCTCTGCTTCGTCTTTTGGTAGCACTTTTGCAAGCGCTTCTATTTGGTTTGTTGATTTTTGTAACATATAGAATTACATAAATATGCCTAAATATCCACTTCTAATATTATATTGTAACAACTGTAATTATACTAATAACAAAACAAGTTGCAAGTGCTTGACTTTATCTACACACATGCTAAGATGTTGTTAGTTCTTTCACATGGTGCCTCTCACCGTAGATGGCACCCCCGCACCTCGGGGAACAGGGGTTGGAGACTTTCCATGACCACCTACTTTGGCTTCGCCATCGCCGACGGGATGTTCCCGGCTTCGACGCGAGTTTCGCGCCAGCCGCTGGAGCCACACAACGTGGCCGCGCTGCTGCAGTATCGGGATATTGTCTCGTGCTGCAATCCGCAGCATAAGGCGACCGTCGACGCGGCGAAGGCGCGTTATGGTCTCGACATTCCGGTGCCCGAAAAGGCACCGCTGGTTTCCCTCCATCCGGGAGACCGCGTCATCGTTATGTCGGTGCGCGGCCTCCCGAGGTTGGAGGAAAACCGTCACGAGTACACGCAGGAGGAGATCGCGCGAGCGACCTTCACCTTCGGACTCTGGACGGTCGAGGCCTAAGGCGGATCGGAGGCAGGAAACAACCTGTCTTGGCAACAGAAGGGGCTCGCAGTAACAACTGCCAAGCCTCACAAAAATTCCGAGAGTCTTACAAACTCTCGGCCTACTACAGGGATGTGTATCCCTGCTGATGAGCTCGAAAGAGCGAAAGTAGTTGATCTTTGAATATAGAGGGGTGATGAGTTGTATGCACGCAAACGAAATAATCTTGTTTGTATACACATCATCATCCCCGTCTCTGAAAGGGACCCCACCATGCACAACTTCATCACAGTGCCGACCGCCTACAGCTTCGCGCCGTCCTTTGCGGACGGTCGGGCGCCGCGCCTCTTCGCGCGCGTGCCCATGGACGATGATTTCGTCCAGGCGGAGTGCCTGCGCCTCGTGCGCGCTGGTCGTGAAGAGGAGGCCTTGGACCTCCTCGAAGACTGGTGCGCACGCAGGGCGCGGAGGTAGGAGACAACCTATCTTGGCAACAGAAGGGGCTTGCGGCTTCATTAGCCAACTAGCCCCACAAAATCCCGAATGCCTCACAAGCTTCGGACTGCTCCACAAGTGAATGCTTGTGCTGATGAGTCGGAAACGACGAAAGCAGATAAAGATTTGTACTTTGAAATGAGTGTTGGTGAGCTGTATGCGCGCAAATATTGTTTGTATGCAGATCATCATCACTCAAAAGGAGAAAAGCTAATAAGCTCATTCAAAATTAAGGCACCCTCAAAAAAGATTCTGGCTGAATACCAGAAACTTCAGGAGCGTTGGGACAGAGAGCGCTTGGAGAGATCAAGAGCTCTTTGGGACCAAGTCTTCGCAAGCGCCGCTACTCTGTATGGGACGGAGAAAGCGAAGCCTTGAGGGGAGTCGGCGCCTGACACAGGCGGGCAACAGAAGCTCCTCAACCGTAATGGGGTAGGAGCAGTGTCACCGAACGGGGAAGCGGTATATCTTCTCCATACTATTAGGTTCGTGATTCTTAAAAAAAGAATGATGAGTCTATTGTGTCGAGTGGGGTTCCTCTTGAGTCTGCAACCACTGTTGATTCAAGAGGGGCCGTACCTTGCGGGGTGCGGTACCAGTGGGGTGTGCCAGTCCCATCCGCTTATGTGAAAAGCTGATCAAGGTAAGGTTCAGCAAGCGCTCCTTTTCCGGAGTTGGAAAACCGGAGGCAGTGATGGCGCCTGGAGTTTGGCAACTCCGCCCACGTGTGCGCACACGTGGACCATCGACTCCTCTCTTGAGAGGAAACTTCCTGACTTGGACGAGCCATAATCGTCCCAAAATACAATCAACGAATGGTCGTTGATTGGTGATAGAGGAGGATGCTGTGCTCTGGCTGCTGATCCTGCCCGTTTGGGTGGCGCGCTACGCGGTGGGAGTAATCCTCACTGTCGCCCACTGGGCTCTCTTGAGCCCGGTGGGGGCTATGGTGGCTATTGCCACTATGGCAGCTTGGTATTTTGGTTTACTCTCAGAATACTAAGTGCCTAACCGGAGGTAGGAGACAACCTATCTTGGCAACAGAAGGGGCTTGCGGCTTCATTAGCCAACTAGCCCCACAAAATCCCGAATGCCTCACAAGCTTCGGACTGCTCCACAAGTGAATGCTTGTGCTGATGAGTCGGAAACGACGAAAGCAGATAAAGATTTGTACTTTGAAATGAGTGTTGGTGAGCTGTATGCGCGCAAATATTGTTTGTATGCAGATCATCATCACTCAAGAAACGGGGGTTAAAATGACTGAGCAAGAAATGATTACAATCGCCATAAAGGCGATCGTGAAAAATTTCCCAAAATTCCGAGGCGACGAGGACTCTAAGTACCTCGCAAGGTTTGTTGTTAACCTGCTGCCGACGGACCGACGGATTGCCCGCCAAAGCCTCCGCGACATCGTCGCCGAGGCGAAAAAAGAGCTTAGCTGGGCAGACCCAGGAAGTGTTTATCTCTCCTGGGTGCAGGGAGCGCTGACAAGCGCTCAAGCACGCTTGGTTGACGTGCTTAAATTCGGCAGCGTCGAGGCCGCAGAAACGGCCCGTGCTGCTTCGGCCCCGTGTGGTGCCCGGACATACGCTCGGCCCGGAACGGTCAGGGAGGAGCTGGAAGGCTTCCCCATCCATGGTAAGTACCTTGGGTGGTATGTTTAATTTCCAAACCTTCGCACAAGCAGGACTCAAAATCTTGCTTGTGCACTCTACTTAACTCGCGATTCACCAAATTGGTGTAATCGTGAGTTGAGATCGAGTTCTTTAAAAATTGTGCTATTCAGGCGCACCCGCTCCTCGGGGTTCTGGGGTTGGAGAAGGTGTGTGACAAAAAACAGGGACAGCCAAGACTATCCGCTCATTCCCGAAGGCCTTAGGGCTGTCGGGTGGAGGCAAGAAATTATTTGCCTCTATAACTATGAAGCGAAAAGACTGGATAGCCTTCTTCGTAGTGTGCTCGACTTTTCGAGCGAGCCGATGTCGGACTCGGTTGCGCTGCAAACCTGCACCGCTGGTTTGCGCTCCGCTGTTGTGGAGCTTAAAAAACACCCGAGAGTGCGCAAGTACGATCGGCTGCCTGAAGACGCCAGGCTGGCAATAGAAACGGCTTGGCGAAAACGCACCGACCTCATCCAACAGATCGTTACAAATATGCGACTGAGGAGTGTGCAATGAGATTGGCTGTGTTGCCCATAGTTGAGTCGGGCACACAGCAGGTGATCTAGGTCATGATCACCACCCGTCTACAAAGGTGCGGCGGGTTTATTGTGCTGGATGAACCGAAAAGTTCGCGGGGCCTACCCGTTATGCCCATATTTCTGCAATGTGCAGAATGGCCATATCTAAATAGGGGGCGAACTGGTCGCCCGCTCTGGAGGATACAATATCTCTTCAGGCATTACTCGAGGAGCACCTTAACTCGAGCCAGACCTATCTTCCGTCATCCTAAATATCGGATGACGGACACTATAAGACTCGGGATTCAAAATTAGAAAAAGAATCATGAGTCTTTTGTGTTAAAAATTGCGCCACACGGCGCACCCGCTTCTCGAGGTTCTGGGGTTGGAGAAAGCACATGTCGGGAAAAGATCCCTCGGATTTTGAAAAGAAATTCGCTGAAGACGAGGCGGCTTCTGAAGCTCGGCTCGAGGAGCTCCTTGAGGGGTTCGAGGAAAAGGCGAAGGCAGCAGTCCTTGATTTCGAAGCAAGGTTCTATGCGCTGCTCATAAAGCGCGGAATCATCAAGCCAAACTAACAGTGGTGGTTCCTTGCGACATAAGGTTCTTTCACCACACAACACCCCACCAGATTCCAATCTGGTGGGGATTTTTTCTTTGGAGATTTTTATATCTCAAACCCACTCGCACTTAGAGTTTCTTTAAACCCCGCAAAATCTTTATAAAGCTGGCCGTTGAAACCCTCTTTAATTAAATTTTCGACGTTGTTGGAGCGGTCGTCCCAGTACATTATTTCGCTCTTGTTTTCGATGCCATATTTTTCTTTCAGGGTTTGATAGATTTTCTCCAACCCTTTGGCGTTGTGTTTGAAGGCATGCAGATTGGTGCAGCAAAAGATTTCGTCAAAGATGGTGTCGAGCGCAAACTTTTTCGTCACATACGCGATGCGATACTTTTCTTGATTGGTTGCAAGACATACGACAGCTCCTTGGCTTTTTAGTTTTGCGACCGAAGCAAACGCCTCTTTGTCTATTTCGCCAATTGCGAACCAATACTCAAGCAGTTCGTCCACGGTGCCGGGCCATTTCCACTCCGCTAAAACTTTCTCGAGTTCTTCTTTGAGGTCTGCTCGGTCAAGCAAGCACTGCTTCATCGGCTCATCAAAAAATGGGCTCATGACTGCAATATCTATCCCAAACTCTTGTGCATACTTGTCGCTAAATCGCTCGCCATGGGTGAGCATCCCGTCGAAGTCATACAAAACTGCTTTTGGTTTGGGCATGATTATTTATCTTTAAGTCGCTCAAGCAACTCTTGATTCTTTTTTATGAATTCTTCCGCCCAAGCCATAAGTTGTTTATCTTTTCGATCAGGTTTCATAACATTATTTCTTCGCAAGCACCTCAAAGGCCTCTCGATAGCACTCGATAGTTTTCAAGGCCCATGTGGTGAGCTCAGCTTCTTTTTGAGTCTGCGAGTCGCGTTTCACACGCTAACATTACTCTTTTTTGTCGCCACCTTCAAGCAATTGCAGGACTTTTTCGTGGGTTAGAATAGAAATTATGGCAATCGAATTTACGAGCGAGCAGTTTAAAGACGCAAAAGAAAAAGGCGAAGCACTGTATAAAACAATCGGTGATATATACTGCCCGTATTTTAAAGAGAAAATTTCTTTTAACGCCCAAGGTCTAGAGCATCTAAAGTTTATTAGGCGAGAAAAAACCCGTCTCGAAAAAGACCAGTATATGAGATTTAAACTTATTCATCTCGCGCCCGAGGTTTTACAGCTATCCTATACGGTCCAAGGAGTCCTGGAAACAAAAAAGTTTGAAAGAATTCGTATGCAAGGAAGAACAGACACGATATTAAAATCAGTCAGCTATTTTGAATTTATTGCGGTTCTGAAAAGAAATAGAGTTAGGGTTATTGTGAAGCAAATCGAAAATGGCCAAAAGTTTTTCTGGAGTATTATTCCGTTTTGGGGAATGAACATTGAAACAATGAGTCGCATCTTGCATAGCGGCACCCCGGAAGAAGACTAGAAGCAAAAAATCCGCCTAACTCTGGCGGGTTCTTTGGTGGCGTTTGGCTACAGCTTGAAAGCTGTGAGAGGGCGAACCCTCCAAACGCCACAGCAACTATAACAAATGGTAGTTAAGAAATCAATGAAGCTACTCTACCTTCCCCTCAAGCAGCTGCAGGACTTTTTCGTTGCGCAGGACGGTTTCGATATGGACTTTGACCAGGTCGGGGCGGGCGTCGGGGAAGTGCTCGAGCGCGTGCTTCATTTCTGTTTCGACGGCCTCGGGGTCGGCATCTACTTTTTCATCTTCAGCAATTCGGTTGAGGACTAGCTGCAGTTTGGCGCGCTTTTTTGCCTGGTCGCGGAAGTCGTTGCGGATGTCCTCTTCGGTTTTACCCACACGTTTGAGGTAGTCATCGAACTGGAGACCAACACGAGTGATGTCGTCGCGCATCTGACCCATGATTTTCTCGAGTTCGCTTTCAACAAAAATAGCAGGGATGGCAACGGTGACCTTCTCGAGCAGGGCTTCGATGATCTTGCCACGGCGCGCTTCGCGCGCCTTCTGAGCCTTCTCGCCCGTCATGTTCTCTTTGAGTTTTGCTTTCAAGTCAGCCACATCGGTAAACGCACCCAAAGATTGTGCAAACGTATCGTCGAGTGGTGGAAGAGCGGAGGCAATTTCGGCCCCGGCTTCAACAGGCGCGGTTTCTTCTGCTGCAGGTTGGTCAGGGAACGCTTCAGAAACCGCGCCCGCCTCCGCCTCTGTTGTGCGAGTCTCCGTGTTTGCATGATGCTTCGCATCCACCTCAGCTCGTGCTTTGCGAATTGACTCAATAGCAGTATCGACTTCTTCGTCGGTTGCGGGTGCGACCAGCTCTTCGGGAACGGTTTCGCCCATCTTCTTCCACTCCTTGGGCAAGTCAAACACCGGGTAGATCGCCACGCGCAAAGTTAAACCGACGGAGTTTCCTGCCTCGCCCGTGGCCGGGCTACGGCCGAGGGGCGCGAGCTTGGTGATGCGCACATCGGGGCGGCCCACGGCATCTATTTTATGTTCAGTGATCAGTGCGGGATAGAGCTTTTGCATCGACAATTCGACTGCTTCTTCGAGAATGGCCACTTCGCCCACTTTTTTCTTGGCCATTTCGGGCGGCACGTGGCCTTTGCGGAAGCCAGGCAGCTCGATTTCCCCTGCGATGTGTTCAAGGGCTTCTTTGGTGTACTGCTCGAGTGCCTCGGCGGGCACTTCACCCACCAGCTCGACTTCAGACTCGGGTAAAACTTTCAGGGTAAAACCCTTGGCGATTTCTTCAAATGACGGTGATTGCATACAGGGTAAGAGATTCTAAGGTTAAACCTTAGGGTTTTAGGGTTAGTATTATTTTGCGAACTTCTGCTTGTAGAGCGCGAGGCTCTCGTTGAATGCGGCCACAGCGGCATCTTTGCCTTTAATCCCTTTGATTTCAACGGGCGCTGGCTTGCCTTTGAGGAGCTTGTAGGTTTCAAAAAAGTGCTGGATTTCTTTCAGTGTGTGCTTGTTGATGTCCGCCAAGTCTTGCACGTCGTCCCAACGCTTGTCTTCGTTTGGAACGGCGATGATTTTGTAGTCACTTTCACCGCTGTCCACCATCTCCATCACCGCGACGGGGCGCACTGTCACAAGGATGCCCACGGCGAGCGGGTAGGTGGTTAGGACAATGACGTCGAGTGCGTCGCCGTCGTGCCAGAGCGTCTGCGGCACAAAGCCATAGTCAAACGGGTATGCAGCAGATGAGTAGTTTGCGCGGTCGAGCTTGATGAGGCCTGTTTCTTTATCAATTTCGTATTTATTGTTCGAGCCGCTGGGGATCTCGATGATGGTGTTAATCTCTTCTGCGGTACCTGGGTCAATATCGTGCCAAAGATTCATAGTTTAAATAAATTACTTTTTAATTATGCTGCTACTTCCTCTGCTTCACTCTTTTCTTCTTTAACCTCCGTCGGTTTTTCAGGTTGATTCGACTGGATATCAATCCTCCAACCGGTCAGTTTCGCTGCGAGGCGCACATTTTGACCACCGCGGCCAATGGCGAGACTTTGCTGGTCGCTCGCAACGGTAACGCTTGCTTTGTGCTCCGTCTCGTCCAGCTCGATGCTTAAAATGCGCGCAGGAGAAAGGGCTTCTTCGATAAAGTGCTTTGGATCTTCATTCCACTCGATGATGTCGATTTTCTCGCCACCAAGCTCTGAGGTGACCGTCGAGACACGCACACCGCGCTGCCCCACGAGCGAGCCAACAGGGTCCACGTGCGGGTCGCTTGAGGCGACGGCAACTTTTGATCGAGATCCTGCCTCACGCGCGGTGGCCTTAAAAGTCACGACGCCGTTCGCGACTTCAGGCACTTCCATCTCAAAGAGTTTGACCAAAAATTCAGGCTGGGCGCGTGAGAGGCGCAGGTAGATGCCTTTTGCGCTCTCTTCCACTTGAAAGAGCACGGCGCGCACGCGCTCGCCTTGGCGATAGCGCTCGCCCGGGATTTGCTCGTCATAGGGCAAAATGCCTGTTGCGCGGCCAAGGTCAATAAAGATGTTGCCACGCTCCATGCGCTGCACGGTTCCGCTCACAATTTCACCTTGGCGTTTGCCAAACTCGGCCACTACAGATACTTTTTCGGCTTCGCGTATCTTTTGGATAATAACTTGTTTTGCGGTTTGGGCCGCGATGCGGCCGTAGTCATCCTTTGCTTCAAGGGCAAAGACGAGTTCATCGCCCACCTTGGCGTCACGTTTGATAAACTTGGCATCGCTCAGCAAGATGTGCTGCTCGGGGTTGAAATGGGTGCGGTCTTCGCCTTCTTTTATATCACTCTCGTCAAAATAGACGGTGCTTTCGTCAGCAACTTCTTTTATTTGTTCAAATTCGGTCGTGCCAGCACTCAAATCAATTTGAGCACGGATAATCTGCCCGCGTTTTGCATATTCTTTTTTATAGGCGGTGGCGAGTGCTGCTTCGATAGCTTCGATAACTTTGGCTTTTGGGATACCGCGTTCTTCTTCGAGCTCGGTCAACACCGAATTCATAACTTTGAGGTCAAACATACGTCTATATTGTTAGTTTTTAGAGGCACATGAGTGCTGTCTAGCTTCTTATAAAATAAGAAAACCACCCACTCGGGGCGGCGTACCAGACGCTTGAATAATAGCCAAAGGAGTGGGAAAAGTCAATGTTGTTGGATGTTGTATATAAAGCCGCTCTTCTTTTTTGTGTTCCTGGCCTGGTGCGCTCTAGGGCGCGTTATCCACACAAAAGTTTTTCTTACGCGTTTGCATACGCAAAGAGTGCTAGGATTTGGGTAATGCGTACACGCACTACATTTCTACTTCTTGCTTTTTTCCTTGTGATTGGTTTTTCATCTTTATTTACAAATCAAGGAAGGGGGATAGGTGCCGCTTTGTATAGCGGTCTCATTGAAACCCACATTGCGCAAGCTGCTGGCAGTGTCACAAACGATGCTGGCAATACGTGGACCAACTATTGTTATGGTCTCATTGAAGATGAGATGTGCACCGTTAGTCCGCTGGCTTGGGAAAACTGGGAAACATGCAACGCTGACGGCACCATCACTGCTAATGTTGGCTGGAATTATGTGGGGGTGCCACAAGGTAGTGGTGGTTGGTATCTGCAGTTGAATTCTGGGGACTTGCCTGTCTCTGGCAATTTAGGTGTTGCAGACAATCACACTTTCGCAGGACTTTCGCCTAATCGATCATACAATATTTATTTTGATGTTTTTCTTGGTCCGCGTTGGAACTCAGGCTGGTGGGCTACCGATAATTTTCCTGGTGGTGCAGCCTACAGAAACCATCTCAACACTGGCCCTTGTGTTTCCTCTCCCACAGGCTCCATCAGCAGCCTCACCAACCCCTGCCAAATAGCCAGCGGCCAAACCACCTGCACGCCGCTCTTTAACTGGAACACAGCAAACACCAACGGCACAGTCGTAACCAATATTGTCGGTAGTGCGCCATATGCCGACGAGACAGCCTATACTTGGTATATTCCTGCTAACGGTTCTGGCGGGCACGGTGCCGCGCTTCCTGCTGGTAATTACACTATTAAGTTATATGGACAAAATTCGGCTGGCGGCTGGGTGCTTCTTGATTCAAAGCCGACTACGGTTGTTTCAGCCCCAACAGGCACACTCACCACCCCAAGCTCCTGTTATATTCCGAGCGGTCAGACTACGTGCACACCGCTCTTTGATTGGCAAACCGCGCAAACCAATGGCGTAGTTCAGCTTAATATCGTCAATGCAAACGGCGCTCAGCCGTATCCCACCGAATCGTTGTACGTCGCCAACCGAGGCACCGCAATCACTGGTACTCCTGGTACGGCGCTTCCTGTTGGTACCTATACCGTTAAGTTGTACGGCCAAAATTCAGCAGGCACCTGGGTGCTTCTTGACTCTAAGCAGGTCACGATTGTTCCTTTCCCAACCGCAACTCTCTCCGTTTCTCCAACCTCGGTTGCATACAACGGTCAAGCAACACTCACTTGGAGTTCAACCAACGCCACCTCCTGCACCGCAGGGGGGCCGTGGTCTAACGCAAGCGCCCCGCTTGGGGGTACTGGATCGACGGGGGCGCTTATTGCAAATGCTACGTATACGCTCCAATGTACGGGTCCTGGAGGTACCACACCGCTCCAGTCGGTGACGGTTTCGATCAATAACCGAACTCCTGCGGGGTATCTGGATTCTGCCAGCTGTTCGGCTTTGAGTGGTTGGGTAGTGGATCCAGACAGCGCCAACAGCATCGCGAGTGTGCGTATCTTCGACGGCCCTTCGAGCACAGGCACACTCATTGGCACGTACCCCACAAGCGTGTTCCGAGGTGACGTTACCGAACCGAACACAGGCATTGCTGGTCTTGTTGCTGGCAATCATGGATTCTCTGTGCCAACGCCGGCAAGCCTCCTCGGGGGCGCGACTCACAGCATCTATGCTTATGGGGTGGACATTCAAACGGGCGGATTGACGAATTTGGGCTCGAGTCCAAAAAGTATCACCTGCCCGACCCCAACCGCAACTCTCTCCGTTTCTCCAACCTCAATTGCATACAACGGCCAAGCAACACTCACTTGGAGCTCAACTAACGCCACCTCCTGCACCGCAGGGGGGCCGTGGTCTAACGCAAGCGCACCGCTTGGGGGTAGTGGATCGACGGGGGCGCTTATTGCAAACGCGACGTATACGCTCCAATGTACGGGCAATGGCCAAACATCTGCACTGCAGTCAGTGACGGTTGGGGTGGGAGCCGCTCCGGTAAATGGTGTGTGTGCTGCAACACACTACAGCTGTAGTGCTGGTACGAGTGCTACTACTGTGGAAGGAGCAAGCACCTACACGTGGAGTTGTGTTGGCCTTAACGCGGGGACCACCGCCTCGTGTTCCGAGGCGAAGCCAGCGCCAACCGCAACGCTCGCTGTTTCTCCAACCTCGGTTGCATACAACGGTCAAGCAACACTCACTTGGAGTTCAACCAACGCCACCTCCTGCACCGCAGGGGGGCCGTGGTCTAACGCAAGCGCCCCGCTTGGGGGTACTGGATCGACGGGGGCGCTTATTGCAAACGCGACGTATACGCTCCAATGTACGGGAAATGGTCAAACGTCCGCGCTCCAGTCAGTGACGGTTACCACGAGTCCTCCCCTGTCTTGTACTTCACTGTGGGGCGGTGCAGCCATCGCCAATGGCGACTCCGTGACCGCATATCACACAGCTTCGACCATCTATCCTGCCACCTGCGCCCAAGAAACGCGTGCTTGCGGCAACGGAGTATTGAGTGGAAGTTACACAAACCAGACGTGCGCGGTCTTGCAGCCTGATCTCATCGCCTCCACCGTCATCCCAAACACTGCGGTGGCTGGTAGCGCTGTCACGCTCTCTGCAACCGTCACTAACCGAGGCACCGCAAGCACTGGCGCAAGCTTCTCGAACTTCTTCCAAGTCGCCACTGCCACAAACGGTGGCGGCACAGTCACCGACCTCGCTCCCGCAGTGATGTCTGCACTTGCGGCAAATGCATCAGGCGCCACAGCGAAGCCCTACACCTTCACCACCGCAGGCACCTACTCGGTCCGCGCCTGTGCTGACAAGTCTTCTGCTACTGACCTTGGCGCCATCGCCGAGTCAGATGAAACCAACAACTGTGGGACATGGACTAATGTAGTGGTTACCGCTGCTCCTGCGTCTGACCTCACCACCTCAGCTGCCCAACCAACCGCAGCGGTAGTTGGCAACGCTGTCACGCTCTCTGCAACCGTCACTAACCGAGGCACCGCAAGCACTGGCGCAAGCTTCTCGAACTTCTTCCAAGTCGCCACTGCCACAAACGGTGGCGGCACAGTCACAGACCTTGCTCCTGCGGTGATGTCTGCACTTGCGGCAAATGCATCAGGCGCCACAGCCAAGTCTTACACCTTTACTGCTGCAGGCACCTACTCGGTCCGCGCCTGTGCCGATAAGTCTTCTTCTGCGGACCCTGGCGCCATCGCCGAGTCAGACGAAACCAACAACTGTGGGACATGGACTGATGTAGTGATTGATTATCCTGGAGCAACCTCTGCCCTGCATGGGCAAGGGTGTGTGCTCCCTGTGGGGGGAGGCACATGCAACCTCACTGCATGGTGGAGCATCACCGGTCTTACTGCAGGTGAGACGGTTGACGTGAGTGTCACGGGGCCTGGTCTTGCAATACGCACCTTTAAAAATATTCCTGCAGACTCAACCAAACTCACTCGCGCAACACGCAGAAGTCTTCTTGCTGCGGTGCTGGGTGGTTTTGGCGCTACTCAAGATTCGACAACACCTTTTATCCAGGCAGTTGGCACTGCAGGGACGTTCAATCTGACACTTACCCGGCACGCCAACCAATCTGCACTAGGTTCGTTTGCACTCTTTGCTTGTCCTCCAGGAACAACTAATGTCAACGAAGTTTGCACAGGCGCTCCTGACTTGATAGCGGGTGCCACAGTGCCAACTGCTGCGGTTGCAGGCATCATCACCACGCTTTCGGGAGTGATCACCAACCAGGGCGGCGCAAGCACCGGCACTACGTTCACGAGCCTGTTTGAAATAAACTCCAACAACAATCCAACAAGTTTCCATAGTATTGAAGCAACCCAGACCTACGTCACCCCTGCACTTGCGGTGGGTGGTACAAACACCGCAACAACGCCTTACAGTTTCCCCGCGTCTGGTACCTACTATGTGCGCCTCTGTGCAGACACAAACGACAGCAATGTGGGTACCATCACCGAAGCAAACGCTTTGGGTACTGGTGAGACCAACAACTGCGGCCCTTGGACCCCTGTGATTGTGACCGCTCCTGACCTGATTGCGGGCGGCGCTTCTCCGGTGTCGGCGACCGCTGGCGCGTCCATATTCCTCAGTGCACCAATCTCCAACCAAGGCACCGCAGACGTCACTCAAAACTTCTCTAACTTCTTTCAGGTGGCGGTTGATGTGAACGATGCCACCACCATTACCGATCTTGCTCCTACCACCATGACTCCCTTGTCAAAAGGCGCTACACGACTTGCAGCACGACCATATTCATTTGGAGCAGGCACCTACTACGTCCGTGTGTGTGCCGACAAAACGTCACGCAACGATGGGGGAGTAATCACCGAGTCAAATGCTACCGACGCATCCTCGATTGATACAGGCGAGACCAACAACTGCGGCAGCTGGGCAAAGACGGTGGTGTGCGCGGCGGGCAAAGTCTATTTTGGCGGCTCGTGTCTCTTTACTCCACCAGGGTGTCCTCTTGATACAGTGAATGATGCTGGGCTGTGTTGCCCAGTGGGACAGGTCAATGGTGGTGGTGTATGCGTTCCTTCATGCACAAACGACTATGTGCTTGTGAATAACCAGTGCGTACCCGCGGTATGTTCTGGCACTACCTCGTGTGTTTCGGGTCCAAACATCTGCGGTATGACGAACCCAGGCACCTATGACCCAGCCACGTGCACGTGCGTTGCCACACCGCCTGCAGATTCTTTGTGCCATATATGCACACCAAACGCCGCGTGTGCCGCAAGTGCTGCAAACAACTGTGGTTCAAGTAGCGGTACTTGCAATGCGGCAGGCAGCTTCTGCGCTCCACCCGCAGACAACGTGTCGTGTTCTGTGGGGGCGGTCTGTAACCCAGGACAAGTGGGCACGCCGCCAAACTGCAGCTACCCTGGTTCTACTGGTTCAGTAAATGGTTCAACTTTCGCTCCAACAATCACACTAAACGCACCTGCGCGTGTTCGTGCGGGAGGCACTGCAACGCTCACGTGGTCTGCAACGGGCTCTACTCAATGTGTTCTGACAGGTCCCCACCTGCCAAGTGCGACGGTTACAGTAACTGGTGATGCAAACAGCAATGTTGCAAGTCAACAAGTCGCCGCGACTATCCTGGGACAAAGTGTATACACAGTCAGGTGCTCAGGCCTTGGAGGCTCTGTTTCAGTGAGCAGGACGGTAAACCTTATTCCGCAAGTCATCGAACAATAATAAATTAGGGTGTTTTGTGTGCGAATGTGCAAAGAAAAAAGAAGCACGCGTAGTATACTGAAGTGGTATGCAGGCGCATGAGGAAAGTCTTGCCACATTTTTACGTGACGCGGGGATGGTGTCGCGCTCGCAGTTGGAGTCGCTTGTGCGGCGAGTGACGGTCTCGGGCGAAGCGTTTCACCACGTGCTTTCCACTTCAGGCGCGCTCAGTGAAGACGAGGTGCGTCGCGCACTTTCAAAAGTGCTTGGAGTGCCTTTTGTCTCACTTACTACAGAATCGATCTCGCCGGAGGCGTTGGTGCATATACCCGAACCTTTTGCACGGTCTCATGGTGTGGTTGCATACCAGATGCACCGCGAGCGCGGCGTTCCTGGAGGGATCCTCCTTGAGGTTGCGTTGCTTGATATGGATGCGCATGCGTCACTGCAGCAGCTCGACTTGCCCTACACGGTGCGCGTGCGTCTCACCGACAGGGCGTCGCTCACTCGTGCATTGCTGCTCTATCAAAAGGTGCTCAAAGATTCTTTTTCGTCTCAGGCGCAGGAGCCGCTTGCAGTGGTGGATGCATTGCTCGAACGAGGTCTTTACAGCAAGGCCGAAGCGATTCATCTGTCGCCAACCGAGAATGGTTTTTTGGCGCACTACCGTATTGGTGGTGAATTGTATGAAGCACTAACGCTCTCGTTTGAGGTTGGGCAAGTTGTGTTGCAAAGAGTTGCTACGCTTGCGCATGTGATTGTTGGCACACAAACCCCTCAAGAAGGCAGTTTCAAAATCGCTGCAGGGGATGAAGAAGTGTCTGTTCGTGCCTCGCTGCTCCCGACTGTGGCGGGCGATGCGCTCACCCTGCATCTGTTACGTGCGGGAGTGGGTGCTGCGGGGCACACGCTCGAGTCTCTTGGTTTTCATGGCGCAGGACTTGCGCGCCTGAGGCATGCGCTTCATGCCCGTTCCGGGTTGGTGCTGGTTTCTGGGGGCGACCATGCTGGCGTCACCACACTTCTCTATACACTGCTTGATACGCTTGGTGGGTATACGCACACTACCATCACCGTTGAGGGTGGTGTGTCAGTACGCCTTCCCTATGCGCTGCAAACTGAAGCAGGGGGTGATGGCGGTGTATCAATGGCGACAGGGGTCCGTGCAGCGCTCTTGCAAGACCCTGACGTGCTCATGATTTCTCAGATTGCTGATCGAGAAACCGCCTTGCTTGCGGTCTCTGCTGCGCAGAGGGGTGTTTTAGTAGTTGCGGGGGTTGCTGCCACATCAGCTTCGGTTGGTATTGCCAACCTTCTGTCCTTGGGCGTTTCTTCGACCATGTTGGCGAGCTCTCTTGCAGTGTCTGTGGGGACGAACTTGGTGCGGGCGCTGTGTCCGGCGTGCAAGAGCGGCGCCGAAGCATATAAGTTGTCGCGTGCCGAAATGGCTTCGCTGGAAGGCGAGGTAGATTTCAGTCGCATATTGTCTGCGCTGAAGGAGACGCGCAGTGTAACAGAAGACGCGCCGTGGAAGACAGTATCTTTTATACATCCCAACACGTGTGATGCGTGCCAAGATGGGTACCAAGGGTACTGCGGTGTGCAAGAAGTGTTTGTGTCTTCGCGTGCGATACAACAGAGTGTTGTTGCATATGCTGCATATCCAGACGATGCGGTGTTCGCATATGCGATAGAAACAGCCGCTCGAGCCGATGGGGCGATCACCCTGATTGAAGACGGTGTATACAAGGCAGCCCAAGGCCGTACGAGCCTAGAGGAGGTGCTTTCGCTCGAAGCGTAGTATAGTTTGAACATGAAACGAGCTAAGCCAATTGTGATTGCAAACTGGAAAGGCTATGTTGAGACGCCCGAGGAGGCAAAACGCTTTGTGCAGGTCATAAAGCGCAGTACAAAAACCCTCTCTGCGTGTCAGGTGATGCTCGCGCCCTCTTTCACGCTCTTGCCAACACTTGTGCCTTTGTTAAAAAACTCTGCTGTTCAGGTCGGGTCGCAGGCAGTCTCCGCACACCCAGGTGGGGCGCATACGGGCGAGGTTACCGGCGCAATGCTTCGGGCGGTGGGCGCTGTTTTTAGTATTGTGGGTCACTCAGAGCGCCGAGCACTTGGCGGCGCAGGTGAAAGCGAAGAGGGTATTCAAAACCAAATTGCTCGTGCATGCGAGGCAGGGCTGGGCGTCGTTCTCTGTGTGGGTGAGCATGAACGTGAAGCGTCGGGTGCGCACTTTGGCATCATTGCGGGACAGCTCGCGTCGGCACTCGCCGCAGTGCCGCTCAAAAACATGGGCAAGCTTATGGTTGCCTACGAGCCCGTGTGGGCAATAGGAAAAACCGCAGCAGATGCTATGCAGCCCGGCGATGTGCAGGAAGTATTTATTTTTATTCGTAAAATTCTAGTCGAGAAGATCGGCAGAGCGGCGGCATTGAAAGTTCCCATTCTGTATGGTGGCTCTGTTGAAGAAGAAAATGTACAGGGGCTGTACCATGAAGGTGGAGTAAGTGGTTTTCTGGTTGGGCACGCGAGCAGCAAGAGCGACTCTTTTATAAAACTTATCAAAGCGCTGCAGTAACGCTCTATGCAATTACAGTCAATTCATGATGCGGATATAGCAGAAAAACGTGTCCTGCTGCGCGTTGACTTCAACGTACCGTTTACAGACAGTGGTGCTATAGCTGAAGACTCGCGCATCAAAGCAGTGGTGCCGACCATTGTGCTGCTCAAGCAAAAAGGGGCTGCACACATCACCCTCATGACTCACGTGGGGCGACCCGAGGGAAAGGTGGACGAGGCGTTGCGTACGGCGCCACTCTTCAAATATCTCAGTGAGCTGACTGACACCACAGGGGTCGAGATGCTTGAAAACCTGCGTTTTGATGCGCGCGAAGAAGTAAACGACGTGGGGTTTGCACAAGAACTCGCGTCGCATGGTGATGTGTTTGTGAACGATGCGTTTGCGGTGTGTCACCGGGCGGCGGCTTCTACGGTTGGCGTTGCGGCATTCCTGCCCGCGTACGCGGGCTTGTTGGTTGAAAAAGAAGTTGCACATCTCTCTGAAGCGCTCATGCCGCCTGTGGGTTCTGTAGCGATTATCGGCGGGGCAAAGCTCGAGACCAAATTACCTCTCATCGCGCAGTTTTCTTCTTTGTATACAAAAGTGTGTGTCGGCGGTGCGCTTGCAAACGAGTATGCGCCAACAGCAAACGACACCAACGTATCGCTCCCGAGCGATGGGGTGCCCCAACACCAAGGAATGCTTGATATTGGCCCACAGACTGCTGCTGCATGGGCAGAAGAGATACGGCGTGCGCCGTTTGTGCTGTGGAATGGTCCAGTGGGTATGTATGAAAAGCCGGAGTATCGGCACGGCACCGACACGCTTGCTCGGGCAATTGCCGAGGGTTCGTGCCGCGCAGTCTTGGGTGGTGGGGACACCGACGCGGCGCTCGCGCAGTTCACCTTTGACTCGGAGCGCGTCTTTATCTCAACCGGCGGGGGAGCTATGCTCGAGTTTTTGGCCAATGGCGGCACATTGCCCGCGCTTGAAGTGCTTAAAAATCCTAAGGTTAAACCTTAGGATTAAATTTTGAAGGAATCAGGTGGATGTGTACATGCGGTATATCCAACCCATCGATGCGGAGTTTTATGAAATCAGCCGCGTATTCAGCTTTTAGCTCTTGAGCAATCCTTTTTGCTTCTCGAAAGAGTGTGTCTGAAAGCTGGTTAGGCATATCCTGGAACCATGGGTGGTGCGCGACCGGTATCACAAGCGTGTGTCCGGGGGCTTTTGGGTTTGCATCAAGAAACGAAACCACAGCGCCCTCTGCGCGGTGAACCTTGCGCGAAGATATCTCGCCCGCTGCTATCTTACAAAAAACGCAGTCTGCTACTTTTGCCCCTGTTTCTTCTATTTTTTCCATATATGTATCATACACAGTATACTAAATTCTCATGGCGACGGTATACAGGCTACGGGAAAGGGTACACGCAGAGCTTATTCCCGATTTGTTGCACACACGCGGGGTGTTGAGCGAGGAGGATGTAGGCAAGTTTCTTGCGCCTGATTTTATTCGTGACTCGCACGACCCGTTTTTGCTGCCCGACATGGGCAAGGCGGTCGAGCGCGTCCTGTTTGCGCGGAGCAGTGGCGAAAAAGTTGCGGTGTGGAGCGACTACGACTGCGACGGCATCCCCGGCGGCGTGCTGTTGACCGAATTTTTGCGCGCGGTGGGTCTTAGTGTTCGGCACTATATTCCGCACCGTCATGCCGAGGGTTATGGTATGAACGAAACAGGTATCCAAACTCTTGTTGAAGAAGGCGTCACGCTCATCGTCACTGTGGACTTGGGCACCACCGAGCACGGGCCGATTGCGTTTGCCAAAGAGAAGGGAATTGATGTGATTGTGACTGATCACCACGTCGTTTTGTCGGCTCCAGAAGAAAGCCTTCCACAAAGGTCCTCGGATCTCCCTCGCTCGTCTTCGGACGAGCTTCGGGCCAGACCATTTGTTTCAGACTTTCTTCTTGTGCCTATTCTTCCCAAAGATGCGTTTGCCGTCATAAATCCAAAAAGACCTGACAGCACATATCCATTTGATGGCCTGTGTGGAGCAGGAGTTGCGTGGAAATTGGTGCAGGGCATCTTGTTGAAGTTGCGGATAGGTGGCACTTTTTCTGAATATCCAGAAGGACGGGAAAAGTGGCTGCTTGACCTAGTTGGCATGGCCACGCTTTCGGACATGGTGCCGCTCATTGATGAAAACCGGATGCTCGCGCGTTGTGGACTCATTGTGATGCGCAAGGCACGCAGGCCTGGGCTCGCTGCGCTTTTGTCGCTGTTGCGCATCAGTCCACCATCAATTACCGAGGATGACATCGGGTTTATGATCGCCCCGCGTATCAACGCCGCTTCGCGCATGGGTTCGCCCGAGAGCGCGGCGCTGCTTTTGCGCAGCGAGACGCTCGAGGAGGCAAAGGGGCACGCGCGAGTGCTCAATAGTATTAATGATGAACGCAAAAGCGCCGTTGCAGTGACGGTTAAAGAAGTCAACAAAAGACTGGAAGCGTCCGGTCTGTCGGAAAGCCCTGTCATCGTGATGGGTAGTACTGGTTGGCGGCCAGGCATTTTGGGGCTGGTCGCCAATTCGCTGATGCAAAAACATGGTAAACCGGTCTTTTTGTGGGGCAGGGAAGGGGGTGAGCTTCTGCGCGGTTCGTGCCGCTCGAGCGGTGAGGTGTCGGTGGTTGACCTGATGCACGGCGCAGTAGACGTCTTTGACCACTGTGGTGGTCACGCGGCATCGGGCGGCTTCTCGCTCGACGAGGGGCGCGCACACGAGCTCTTGCCGCGGCTCGTCGCCTCCTATCAAGCGCTGATGGGCACTGCCGCTCAAGTAGTAAAAGAAGTAGTGGTCGACCGCGAACTCGACTTGGCTGAGACGAGCCGCGCACACAGAGAATTAAAACAACTCGCGCCTTTTGGGGTACAAAACGAAAAGCCGCTGTTTCTTTTCCCCAATATAGACATCGGCCCCGTGCGCACCTTTGGCAAAAATACTGACCATCTTGACATCAAATTGGGCAAGAGCGGCATGCAGGTGCCCGGCATCGCATTCTTTTCGACTCCTGAATCATTTCAAAAAACTCCAACAGTTGGCACAAAAGCTGACATCGTGGGTCACGTCGAGACCGACTGGCGCGGCGGTCCTCGCATCCGTGTAGTCGATGTGCTGTAGAAAAATTTTTCGCGTTATACTGCAAGCACTGAATACAGAGAAGTTTTTATGCCCAAAGAAACAAACGAGAAAGAAAAAGTTTTGATATTTGCCGATGGGGCATCAAAAGGCAACCCGGGTCGGGGTGGTTGGGGAGCCTTGATTTCGGGTAATGGAGAAGTGGTTGAGTTGGGTGGTGCCGAAGCGCACACAACAAACAATAGGATGGAATTAACCGCGGCGCTGTCTGCGCTTGAATATGTAGGCGGTCGTGTGGTGAGGGCTGTTGTTGTGCACACCGACTCGTCGTATGTGATAAACGGCATCACGAAGTGGGTCGCGGGCTGGCAGCGTAGTGGCTGGCTGACTAAAGAAAAGAAACCGGTTTTGAATCGAGACTTGTGGGAAAAATTAGCAGCAACAGTTGAAAGTTTAAAAAACAGCGGGGCAAAAATCTCTTGGCAGCATGTGGGAGGGCATGTGGGGGTGGCGGGCAACGAGCGCGTTGACGAAATCGCTTCTAGTTTTGCTGAAGGTGCGCCCAGTAAACTTTTTACCGGTAAGCGGAGTGATTACACACACGAGATAGAAAATATTTCACATAATCCAGAAAAAGCCTCGGGCAAAACAGCAAACAAAACTCACTCACGTGCAAAAGCGTATTCCTATGTCTCAATGGTTGACGGCACAGTGGTGACACACAAGACGTGGGGTGAGTGCGAGGCGCGAGTCAAAGGCAAGATGGCTCGGTTCAAAAAGGCGACATCTCCGAGTGAAGAAGCAGCGATTATCAAAGAATTTTCATAAATAAACACTAAGGCCATGAAAAGAGGCTGGCTCGTGGTCGCGGTGATCGTGTATGTGGCGCTGTTTGCTGTGCGTTTCCACATTCTTTTGCAACATGAAAAGGCGCAGACATTGTCCAGTTTTGTGGGGCAAAAGGTGGTGGTGGTTGGGCGTGTTGCCGACGACCCAGACAAACGCGAGACCTCGTTGCACCTCACAGTTGAGGTTGAAAAAGTTGATGGAGCGCCTGCACGTGGTGGGTTGCTCGCGCTGGTGCCGCGCGAAAGTCCTGTGGTGTATGGCGACGAGGTCGAAGTGAGTGGCAAGCTGGTAGCACCGCAGAACTTCGAGACCGACACGGGCCACATCTTTGACTACCCAAGTTACCTGCGCGTGCGCGGTATCTCTGTGGAAGTTCCCCGGGCAACACTCGTGCGCCGAGTTCCCGTGGGTCCCTCGCTGCAGGGCGTACTCTTTTCTTTGAAGCATGCGTTCGAGAGCTCGCTCGACCGGCTCTTTTTTGAGCCCCAAAACGCGCTCCTGCAAGGCATTTTGCTTGGCGAGCGGCGCGGCATCCCCAAAGACCTCACCCAAGCGTTTGTAGAAAGCGGTTTGGTGCACGTAGTGGTGCTGTCGGGCTACAACATCTCGATTGTGTCTGAGGGTGTTTTCCGCGCGCTCGCGTTCCTACCGCGCACGCTCAGCTTCGCGACCGGCGGGTTCACCATGGTTCTCTTTGCGCTCCTGGTGGGTGGCGGGGCGACCACCATTCGCGCGCTCATCATGGCGGGCATCGCGCTCCTGGCGCGCTATATGCACCGCTCGGCCGTCGCCCTGCGCTCGCTCGTTGTTGCCGCCGCCGCAATGGCGCTGTGGAACCCGCTCGTGGTTTTATATGACCCGTCGTTTATTTTGAGCGTCTTGGCAACCTTTGGGCTCATCACCCTCTCCCCTTGGGTCGAGGGATACATCAATCGCATAAAACTTTTGCAGCACCCGCGCCTTGCGGGCGCTCGCTCGATAGCCGCTTCAACCATCGCCGTCGAGATTTTCGTTTTGCCCGTGCTGCTCTATTTTTCTGGCGTTCTCTCGTTTCTTTCCGTTCCGGCAAACGTCCTCGCGCTTCCTATTGTGCCTGCGGCAATGCTGTTGGGGTTCGTCTCTGGCCTGCTTGGGTTTGTCCCGAGCGCCCTTGGCGCCACGCTTGCATTCCTCCCCACGCTTGGGACCGATCTGCTCCTGCGTTGGATGCTGTTGGTCACCACCATTGTCGCTGCCGTCCCATTTGGTGTCGCCATCATCCCCGAATTCTCTGGCTGGCTGGTCCTCGCCTGCTACATTCCACTCACCTGGTTCGCCGTGGGGAAGTATAGAAAGAGTGACGGCGTGATAGAATGAAGAACATGACAGCCTTTGGAGAAGTAAGTGATATTACTAATATCAATACCTATTCGCCAAGTTTTGAGTTTCTCAAAACAGAGCCTGACTTGTACTCTGTTTCAGATTTAATCTAATTACTCACCTCTGCAAACCGCTCTTCTATCACGCCCCAATTCAGGTTTTTAAAGAAAGCGTCGATGTATTTTGTTTTTCCGGCGGCACCATGGTCGAGCAGGTAGGCGTGCTCCCACACATCGAGAGCCAAGATAATGGGCAGTGTCGCAAAGTGGCCTTGGTGTTGCTCGCCTGCAAACCCCGCGAGAAACTGTTTTGCTTGTGGGTCCCAGTAAAGTATCGCCCAGCCCGGGCCGCGCATATTTCCGATGGCTTTGAGGTAGGGCTCGATATGCTCGGCTTTCATGTATTCTTTTTCAAGTTGCTTGCTCAAGGGATTTTCTGCCTCAAGCGCTTTTGCCCCACCTTCAAATTGTGCAAAGTACAGTTCGTGCAGGCGCATGCCATCGAATTCGAACGAGCGGCGGCGAATGAGTTCAGAAAGCGCGTGTGCGTTCTTCCCCGCCTGACCGGCCGGCAGGTCCATGTCTTTTGCATACTCGGGCAGCAGCGCCGATATTGCATTAAAATTTTTGACATATCCGGCATAGAGGCCCAAGTGTTCTTCCACTGACTTGGTCGAGATGCCGTCGAGCTCAGGGATAGTAAACTTTTTTTCTTCGTACGTCATGTTGATTCAGAAAGTTGTTATGATTTGATAATTTAATGTATGTAACTATAGCATAGCAGGCAGTTGTGTTTCTGGTATGAATTGTTACCCTTTAGTCGGAAGTAGGGGGATTTCCCATGAGCAAAACAAGAAGTCCGGCAGCTGGAACTCCACTGTCGTGGCCTATCATCGAGCGGTTGTCGGCCATTCACATTCTCGGATTATTCGGGGTGTGGTACCTAATCGCTGTTGCGCACTCTGCACGAACCGTGGCGTTCGCGTTGCTATGGTTTTTTCTATGTCACTTGGCAACAACCACGGGGCCGCATCGGTTGTATGCGCACGGTGCGTATGCCGCCACAAAGATGCTTGAGGTGTTTCTGCTCCTCTTTTCAGCGGCCACGTTTCAAGGGCCGGCGATGTGGTGGGCAGCAATGCACCAAAGGCATCATGCGCACAGCGATACCGACAGAGACCCATACAGCGTTGTTCACGGTTTCTGGTGGGCGCACGTGGGATGGATGTTGCGTGTACCACAAAGCCCAAAAGAGTTAGTGAGGTTCCGGAAAAACCAACTCATTCAACTCCAGGCGAAGTACTACGAATGGGTAGCGCCGACCATGGCGTTTCTCCTACCGGCTCTCATCGCGTCGCTGTGGGGTGACTTCTGGGGAGGGCTTCTGGTTGCAGGGTTCTTGCGACTGGTCGTGCAATTTCACCTCACGTGGATAATCAACTCATGGGCGCACTCGTTTGGTACTCGTCGCTATGGAGGAACTGGCTCTGCGCGTACCAACTGGTGGCTCGCTATCCCCACCGTTGGGGAGAGTCTCCATGAGCGGCACCATCTGGCCGAACAAGCCGCCTGGTTTAGTACGTACTGGTACGACATAGACCCTGGAGGTTTCTTTATTCGTTGCTGCGTTTGGGTTGGGCTCGCTTCCAATCCAAAAGCAGTTTCGGAAGAAGAAGTGTACGCAAAAGCGCGGTAAACCCATGTATCTAATCGAACGCCCCCGCAGCAATGCTCGGGGCATTTTTTTACCCTATACTAAAAACACTAAACTCGAATGGATTTTTTGAAAAAATACCAAAGATACGCGCCACTCGTTTTGCTTGGCGCTCTCGCAGTTTTTTGCGCTGTGGTGTGGGTGCGGGTGGGGGCAGAGACGCCAAGTGGCCTACTCAAGGTTGCGGTGCTCGATGTGGGCCAAGGCGACGCCATATATATCGAGTCGCCTACGGGCGAGCAGCTGCTCATCGATGGCGGACCCGATGGCTCGCTCTTGCGCCAGCTGTCCAAAATCATGCCATTGTTTGACCGCTCCATCGACGTGGCGCTCGAGACACACCCACACGCCGACCACGTTATGGGTTTTATTGACTTGTTCAAGCGCTACTCGGTGGGCGCGTTCATCGAGCCGGGCGTTGTCTATAAGGGGACAGAGGTGGATGCACTTGAGCAAGAAATTGATGATCAAAAAATTCCACGTTACTTGGCTCGGCGGGGAATGGTTGTTGATTTGGGTGGCGGGGCAGTGCTCACCATTCTTTGGCCGCAAAGTGACGTAACGCATATTCCCGAAAGCCATGTGCACGAAGGCAATGTGGTTGCGCGCCTGACCTATGGCAAAACATCTGTTTTGTTGATGGGTGACGCGCCCAAAGACGTCGAGGCAAAACTCTTGGCCGAAAAGGATGCGCTTGCAAAAGAGAGTCTCAAAAGTGATGTGCTCAAGGTTGGTCACCACGGTTCACGCACTTCCTCAGGGGACGCTTTCATCGCCGTTGTGCACCCAGCGTTTGCCGCCATCTCGGTGGGTGCCCACAATATGTACAAGTTGCCCAACCAAGAACCGATAGACTCGCTTACTAAGCTAGGCGCGCACGTGTTCCGTACCGACCAAGTGGGCACTATTTTATTTGAATCCGATGGTCAAACTTTTTGGAAAATGCAGTAGCAAAGTAGACAACTGCATTGACATGTTGCATAGAAAGCGTAACATCAGAAACTAGAACTGTTGGTAGAGGGGAACCGTTGTGAGTGACTCGGCCACTAATCGTCCTCCAGTCGGAGGTTATAAAACTCCGGGTTTGGGGGCTCATAAGCCTTCGCTCGCGTATCGAGAGACGCCTAAATCAAGTTGGCCTCCCGCAGCAACACTTTCCAGTTTTTCTCCTTGTCGGGATTGTGCAGGGTGTGATGCAGACACAATGCTGCATTGCTTTGTTAAGGTGTGATGCCAACGAACAAAAACCGCCGCTCTTGATCAAATGATCAGGAAGCGGCGTTTTCTTTTTTACAAATATCCAGGACCGTCCTAGATATTTTGTAGTTATTTTATATAATTCCAGCTTTCAGAAGAGTTTTGTAGGCGCCGTTCTTGGCAATTGTCTTGATAGCTTGGGTCGAGAGGGTGAGGGTGATTGTTTTGTTGATTTCAGGGACAAAAATGCGCTTCTTCTGCAGGTTTGGCTGCTTGCGGACTTTGCCGGTTGGGTTGTATTTGGTCGCGCGGACGCGGTTGCTGTATCCGCCAGCAACTTTCGAGGTTTTTTGTGTGATTGGGCAAATTTTGGCCATATATTCTTGCGTGCTTTGCTATGGTATCATGAATTTGCGAATGCGCAAACTATGCGCATAGCCGTACAACCCTTATGGATATAGTCTTTTCAATCATTATTCTCATTATTTCAGTCATCCTGCATGAGGTGGCCCATGGCTACATGGCCAACTGGCTCGGCGACCCCACAGCGCGCCTGGCTGGAAGGCTCACCCTCAACCCAACAAGCCACATCGACCCAACCGGCTCGGTCTTTTTGCCGTTCATCCTGTGGGCAGCTCAGAATTTCTCGCCGCATCCTGTCCTCATTGGCTATGCCAAGCCCGTGCCCTACAACCCCCACAACCTTCCGGGTAAATATGACGAGGCACTCGTGGCGGGCGCAGGGCCAGCAACCAACCTCTTTCTCGCATTGTTTTTTGGGCTGCTCATTCGTTTTGGTGGCGTTTCAATGACCCCCGCTCTGTTTGCTGCATTGGGGACTATTGTCGCCACAAACTTGGTACTGGCACTGTTCAATCTCATACCCATTCCACCACTCGATGGTTCAAAGGTCTTGACGGTGCTTTTGCCGGGTGGAGTGGGGAGGGCGTATGCACACTTTCGTGCAAACTTTGAGCGAATGGGTGTCTTCTCAGGAACGCTGCTCATCCTGCTCTGTTTTTACTTCCGTTCACCATTTTTCTCGGACTTTCTGGCGTTTGCGTTTCGCCTTTTGACAGGGGTGAGCGCATAGAGTAGAGTGTCTGCAAGCGCTCAGGCGCGTTTTTAAATACCACATGGCTCGCATCTCACAACTTGTCCGCAAAGGACGCACACAACTCAAAACTAAATCAAAAGCGCCGGCACTCCAGCGCGGTTTCAACTCGCTCCAAAACCGCCCAACCTTCTATCCATCGCCTTTCAAGCGCGGCGTGTGCACCAAGGTAACCACCATGACCCCTCGCAAGCCAAACTCCGCTATCCGCAAAATCGCCCGCGTGCGCCTCACCAATGGCCAAGAGATCACCGCCTACATCCCCGGCGAGAAGCACAACCTCCAGGAGCACTCGGTGGTCGTGGTGCGTGCCGGCCGCGTGAAGGACATCAACGTGCGCTACCAGGTGGTGCGCGGTCGCCTCGATGCCGGTGGTGTCGAGAAGCGCAATGTGTCGCGCAGCCGCTATGGTGTGAAGAAGCCAAAAAAATAATTTTAGATAACACAAAAAGATATGCGACGCCCCGTCAAAAATAGGAATATGGTCGGCCCAGATGCAAAGTATCAATCTTTGCGGGTTGAGAAATTCATCAACTCAGTCATGTGGGATGGCAAAAAGAGCGTAGCCCGCAAGGTTGTCTACGATGCTTTTGACTTGGTTGCTGAAAAGACCAAAAACGAGAGCCCTCTTGAGGTGTTTGAGACTGCGGTCCGTAACGTGGGCCCCGCAATGGAGATCCGCTCGCGCCGTGTTGGTGGCGCCAACTACCAGGTGCCACGCGAAGTGCGCCCTGAACGCAAGCAAGCACTCGCGTTTCGTTGGATGCTCACCGCTGCCCGTGCTCGCAAAGGCATGCCGATGCACGAGCGCCTCGCACTTGAAATAATCGCCGCCTCCAATAACGAAGGTCCTGCAATCAAAAAGAAAGACGATACACACCGCATGGCCGAAGCCAACAAAGCCTTCGCCCACTTCGCCTGGTAGTTTGCTTTTCCAGTAATTTTTAGTATTCTAAGTGCAACGCCTCGGGCATCCGCCAACTGGCGGATTTTTAACTCTATCATTTAAAAACCTAGTAATTACTTGTAACTATTTATTTATGCCAACACGCGACTATCCGCTCGATAAGGTTCGAAACTTCGGTATCATCGCCCACATCGACGCGGGGAAGACCACTACCTCTGAGCGCGTTTTGTATTACACCGGCTCGCAGCACAAAATCGGTGAGGTGCACGAAGGCGAGACGACCACCGACTGGATGGAGCAAGAGCGTGAGCGTGGTATCACCATCACTGCAGCGGCTATTACCTGTTTTTGGGCCCGCACTGACGAACCCGACAAGAAAGACCCAGCCAAAAAGTATCGTTTCAACGTTATCGACACCCCGGGCCACATCGACTTTACTGTTGAGGTGAAGCGCTCGATGCGCGTCCTCGACGGCGCCGTCGTGGTGTTTGACGGTGTTGCTGGTGTGGAGCCACAGTCTGAAACAAACTGGCGCTACGCCGACGAGGCAGGAGTGCCACGCATCTGTTTCATCAACAAGATGGACCGCATGGGCGCCAATTTTGAAAAATCATACGCTTCTATCCTTGATCGTCTCACCAAAAAAGCCGTGCGCATGCAGCTCCCCATCGGGGCTGAGGAAAATTTCACCGGCATGGTGAACCTGCTCGAGGAAAAAGCCTATCGTTTTGAAGGCGACATGGGCGAGGAAGTCATTGCCTATGACGTGCCCGAGGATATGAAGGCCGAAGTTGCCAAGTATCGCGCTGAACTCATCGAGAAAATTGTCGAGCAAGACGAGCAGATGATGAGCGACTACCTTGAAGGTAAAGAGCCTTCGCTCGAAGACCTTAAGAAAATGCTCCGCAAAGGCATTTTGAAAAACGAAATTTTCCCTGTGTATACCGGTTCTGCCCTTAAAAACAAAGGTGTACAGTTGGTGCTCGACGGTGTCGTCGACTACCTTCCATCGCCCGTTGATTTGCCACCCGTGAAAGGCGTCAATCCTAAAACAGGGGAGGAGGTGTTCCGCAAAGCGGACGACAACGAGCCGTTCTGTGCGCTCGCGTTCAAGCTTCAAGCCGACAAGTTCGTGGGCAAGCTCGCCTTCTTCCGCGTTTATTCAGGCTCGCTTGAAGCAGGATCATATATATACAACTCAACCACCGGCCAGAAAGAGCGCGTAGGTCGCATTGTGCGCCTCCAAGCTGACAAACGCGAAGAGGTAAAGAAAGTGTATGCGGGTGAGATCGCCGCTGCGGTGGGCCTACGTGACGTGCGCACCAGTCACACGCTCTGCAGCGAAGAAAACCCAATTATTCTTGAACAAATCAAATTTCCTGAGCCAGTTATCTCGCTCCGTATTGAGCCAAAAACCAAGGCTGACCAAGAGAAGATGGGTATTGCGCTTAAGGAGCTCTCCGACGAAGACCCAACATTGCGCATCACTTCGAACGCTGAAACCAACGAAACCCTCATCTCGGGAATGGGCGAGCTGCACCTCGAGATCATCGTTGACCGTATGAAGCGTGAGTTCAACGTTGATGCCAATGTTGGCGCGCCACAGGTTGCCTACCGTGAGACGATTATGCAAGAGGCCACTGCCGAGCACAAATACATCAAGCAAACAGGCGGTAAGGGTCAGTACGGTCACGTGAAGCTTACGCTGAAGCCGCTTGAACCACTTGATCCAGACAAAAAAGTTTCTAAAAATACCCACCGCTCCGACCACTTTGAGTTCGTCAACAGCATCAAGGGCGGCGTCATTCCACAAGAATTCATTCCTGCAGTTGAAAAGGGCGTTGAAGAGGCTATGGAGCGTGGCATTGTCGCTGGTTTCAAGATGGTCGACGTTTCTTGTGAGCTCATCTTTGGTTCATCTCACGATGTGGACTCATCTGAAATCGCCTTTAAAATTGCCGCTTCTATGGCGTTCCAAGAAGCAGCCAAGGCAGCACGCGCCGTCATCCTCGAGCCAATCATGAGGATTGAAGTGGTCACCCCCACCGAGTACTTGGGCGACATTACTGGCAGTCTCTCGGGCAAGCGTGGTTCAATTGAAGGCACTGAGGACAGGGGAATGAATACGGCTATCAAAGCTCGCGTGCCGCTGAAAGAAATGTTTGGTTACACCACCGACCTGCGCTCGATGACCAAGGGTCGCGCGGGTTTCACTATGGAGTTCGACCACTATGAGGTGGTGCCAAAAAACGTTGCTGACACTATTATTGCTTCAAGAAAATAAAAATTACCACATGCTACACGCAGTAGCCCCGCTACACACCATCCACGACCAGGTGGGGCGTGCAGGATCATAAAATTCATCACTTGTTGGGGTCGAGGCGACTTGTGAGTTTGCAGGAAAGTTATCTATGAGTTTATAACTTTGTCCATCTGAACAATAAAGATATGCTCTGTTTATCGCAGTGGTTCCGTCAAGTTGTGGATCTTGTGGTAGTGCAGAGGTGTTAGTGTATGCCGGGGCAAGTCCGGGTATATAGTTTGTCTTGTTTCCATAGTCAGTCGTGTTGCCCCACCAACTATTGCAACTGCTGCCGCCCGTGTTGCCAGTAGAAGGGTAGGCGTTATTGTCGTTGTAATACACCGAAAGGGAAAGGGCGAGGTTTTTGAGGTCGCTTTTGCGTTTGGTGTCGTTTGCGCGGTACTTGGCGCTCGAGAGGCTGGTCATCACAATGCCTGCCAAAATGGCTATGATTCCAATTACCACCATCAATTCAACAAGTGTAAATCCTCTTTTGTGTGACATATCACAAGTAAAGCACGTTTTGTTTGGTTGCGCTTTGACTTTGACTTTGCTAGTATGTGCATAACGCATGTAGCGCGTGCTTTCGTGTGCTCTGGTGTGTAGCAAGGTATTAATTAGTCAGTAATCATTTATTTATATGGCAACATTTGAACGAGAAAAGCCGCACGTGAATGTCGGCACCATTGGGCACGTCGACCACGGCAAGACCACCTTGACCGCATCTATCCTCCATACGCTTGATATGGCAAAGGGGGAGGGCTACGGTGCACGCGTTGAAAACGTCGATGGTATCGACAACGCTCCTGAAGAAAAGGCACGCGGTATCACCATCGCGCTCCACCACTCCGAATACTGGACACCGAACCGCCACTACGCGCACATCGACGCTCCAGGTCACGCCGACTACATCAAAAACATGATTACCGGTGCCGCTCAAATGGACGGTGCAGTCCTCGTGGTTGCTGCGACCGACGGTGTGATGCCCCAGACTCGTGAACACATTCTCCTTGCAAAGCAGGTTGGTGTGCCAAAAGTCATTGTCTTTCTCAACAAGTGCGACATGGTGGACGACAAAGACCTCATCGACCTCGTTGAAGAAGAGGTGCGCGAACTTCTCACCAAGCAGGGTTTTGATGGCGCTGCAACCCCGATCATTCGTGGTTCAGGCCTCAAAGCGCTCGAGAGCAACGATCTCAGTAATGAATGGTCACAGAAAGTGCTTGAACTCATCAAAACACTTGATACCTACATTCCACAACCAGCACGCGAGATGGACAAGCCATTCCTTATGCCAATTGAAGACATCTTCTCGATTGAAGGTCGTGGCACTGTGGTGACTGGCCGTATTGAGCGTGGTCAGGTCAAGGTTGGCGAGGAAGTTGAGATCATCGGCCTCCAGCCAACTGCTAAGACCACCATTACCGGCATCGAGATGTTCAACAAGCAACTCGAAGCAGGTATGGCAGGCGACAACGCGGGCATCCTCCTGCGCGGCACCAAGAAAGAAGACATTCATCGTGGCCAGGTGCTTGCCAAGACCGGCTCAGTTACTCCACACACCGAGTTTGAGGCAGAAGTCTACATCCTCAACAAGGACGAAGGTGGTCGCCACACACCATTCTTTACGGGCTACAAACCACAGTTCTATGTGCGCACCACTGACGTGACGGGCGAGGTGACTCTTGCTGCGGGTGTTGAAATGGTTATGCCAGGCGACACCGCAGTCTTTAAGGTTAAACTCGTTGCCCCTGTGGCACTTGAGGAAAAGCAGCGCTTTGCAGTCCGCGAGGGCGGCAAGACCGTGGGCGCCGGTGTCGTCACCAAGATTGTTGCGTAATCTAGATAACTCGTTATCTAGCAATAAAAGAAAGCATGCCAGAAACAGCAACAAAAAAAGCACCAGCCAAGCGTGCAAGTCGCGCAAAAGCTGCAGAAGCTCCCGCACAACGTTTGCGCATCAAGGTGCGTGCCTATGAGCACAAAGTGCTTGACGCATCCATTAAGCAGATCCTCGACACAGCGCTTCGCTATGACGCGATTGTCGCAGGGCCCATCCCACTTCCAACCGAGATCACTAAATACACCGTCAACCGCTCAACGTTCGTCTACAAAGACGCGCGTGAACAGTTTGAAAAGCGTGTGCACAAGCGCATCATCGACATTCTTGACCCATCACAGAAGGTTATCGAGGCGCTCACCAACCTCTCGCTCCCTTCGGGAGTGACCATTGAGGTGAAGATGGTGTAAAAACTCAAAACACTCAAACAAAAAGTAGAAAATAAAAGTGCTTAAGAAAAAATCTCCACACTAAAATCAAAAGTGTGGAGATTTTTTCTTGCGCTTGATGAGCGTTTCAAGTATACTTGATAAAAGTTGCTCATTTGTTTTAGGGTTAGTGCGTGCGCACAAAATACACACCATATTGCAATATGGTGTGCCGATTGCTCGGGTTTTTTGTTTGCTTAACCTCATCTCTAGAAAAGGCAAAGCAAGCAAAGGACAAAACGACAGATCGACAAAAACACTCCCCGGGCGGGGAGTGTTTTTGTGTCCAAAACTAAAAAGAGTATTCGCTACAAGTTTCTTGCATAACTGAAAGGGTTCGTGTACAGTGTTGTGGACTCTCAATAAGAGGTTGTCCATGTCCCGGGCCGGATGGCCGCTCAGATTTCAGTATCAGGGTAGGGGGACCAATAGAAACCATGAAATTCATCCTTGGAACAAAGGAAAAAATGACCACTATCTATACCGAAGAGGGACGGTCTTTTGCCGCGACCATTGTGTTGGCTGCGCCAGCAATCATCTCTCAAATCAAAACAAAAGAGACCGACGGCTATAACGCGGTCCAGCTTGCCGCAGTTGAGGAAACAAAAGAAAAGCGCGTGAACAAAGCACAGCTTGGTCACGCGCACGCGGCTCAAAAAGACACTGCTGAAGGTGAACGCAAAGGCTTCCGTGTGTTTCGTGAGGTTCGTCAACGTGACGGCGCTCTTCCTGCTGAGGCGGTTCTTGGTGCCACGATTGATATCTCCATGTTTGCTCCGGGCGACATGGTGCAGGTCTCGGCAGTTTCCAAAGGAAAAGGCTTTCAGGGCGTCATCAAGCGCCACGGCTTCCACGGTGGCCCACGCTCGCATGGTCAAAAGCACTCCGAGCGCTCCCCAGGCTCCATTGGTGGTTCTGGTGGCCGCGCTGGTGGTCGTGTGGCAAAAGGTATGAAGATGGCCGGCCGCATGGGCTCTGATCGCGTCACCGTCCGCAACCTGTCTATCCTCCAAGTGCACCCCGAGACGGGCGAATTGGTCATCTCTGGCGCAATTCCTGGTCGCCGTGGTACGTTGGTTGAGATCCGCGAGGTGGTCAAGACTTCTTTTCCTAAGAAATAAATATGGAATCAATTGTATATAACATAAAGGGTGAGAAGGCGGGGACCATCAATGCTCCTGAAAGCGTCTTTGGGCTTCCTTGGAATGCCGACTTGGTGCACCAGGTTGTTGTGGGTATGCAGGCAAATGCTCGTATCCCCATCGCACACACCAAAGACCGCAGCGAGGTGCGCGGCGGCGGTAAAAAGCCTTGGAAACAAAAGGGTACTGGCCGCGCGCGTGTTGGCTCGAGTCGTTCACCAATCTGGAAGGGAGGCGGTGTGACTCACGGTCCTCGCAACGAGAAAATCTATGCAGTCAAAATCAACCAAAAAGTACGCCAAAAAGCCTTGCTCGTGGTGCTTTCTCGCAAAATGAAAGATGGTGAAATCATCTTCCTTGATTCACTCGAGATGGCAGCCCCAAAGGCAGTGTTGGGTAAAGCAGTGCTTTCAGCATTCAGCAAGCAGTTCTCTGGTTTTAATAAGGCAAAGCACGCGGCTTTGATTGCTCTCCCAAGCGCACACGCCGCAACGCAAAAGAGCTTCAGCAACTTTGGTAACGTCTCGGTTGAAGAGATGCGTAATCTCAACCCTGTTTCCGTCCTTTCGCACAAGTACCTGGTCGTGGCAAGCCCGCAGGCCGCAATAGACATGCTTTCTAAAAAGAGCGTTGTTAAGGCTAAATAAATTATATGCAAAAACACAACGGCACAATCTTGCTCTCTCCACGCATTACTGAAAAAGGCGCATACGTCTCTGCAAACGGCGCCTATGTTTTCAACGTGGCTCCTGCAGCAAACAAAAAAGAAATTGCAGAGGCGGTGCAGGCTCTCTACAAAGTAACACCACGCAAGGTTGCCACCGTGACGGTGCCACGCAAGGTGGTCAAGACACGCGGCACCAATCGCACTGGCAAGACAGTGGGTGGCAAAAAGGCCTATGTATACCTCAAGAAGGGAGAAACGATAGAATTAATGTAATAAAATTATATAGAAATTTTTATGAAAAATTTATATAATCGTCGTTCGCTCGGAAATAAAAACAAGTTTTAATTTCTCTCACTTCACTAGATTATGAAAAAGTATAAACCATACACCAAATCACGCCGACACATGACTACGGTCACGTTTGCGGGCAAAATCACCGCCACCGAGCCTCATAAGGCGCTCACTTCGGGTGGCAAGCGTGACTTTGGCCGCAACAATGCGGGCCGCATCACGGTGCGTCACAAGGGCGGTGGACACAAACGTCTTTTGCGCGATGTTGATTTTGGCTACAAGAAGATTGTTCCTGCGGTGGTTGAGACGGTTGAATATGATCCAAACCGCTCGGGATTCATCGGCTTGCTCCTCTATAAAGACGGCGAGCGTCGCTACGGCCTCCTACCACGTTCAATCGGTGTTGGCTCGCCAATACTCGCGGGTGAAGACGTACCCGCAACACCAGGAAACCGCATGCCACTGAAAAATATCCCTGTTGGGGCAATGATCTACAATGTTGAGCTCAAACCGGGCCAGGGGGGCAAAATGGGCCGCTCAGCGGGCACCCACATCGAACTCATTGCACGTGACCAGGGTTATGCAGAGCTTAAGATGCCTTCATCTGAAATCCGCAAGGTCCAGGACACCTGCTGGGCAACTATCGGTGAGGTCTCCAACGAAGAGCACCACCTGCGCGTTATCGGCAAGGCCGGCCGCAGCCGTTGGCTCGGCATTCGCCCAACGGTGCGCGGCACCGCGATGAACCCTGTGGACCACCCACACGGCGGTGGTGAAGGCCGCCAAGGCCGCGGTTTGCGCCGCGCAAAGACCCTTTGGGGCAAGCCGTCGGGCAAGGGTCAAAAGACACGCAAACCAAAGAAATACTCAAACAAACTCATCGTCTCTCGCCGAAAAGTTGGCAAGCGAGGACAGAAGAAATAAAAAAGAAAGAGCGCTCCCAATTCGGGGGCGCTTTTTGATAGAACCCGAAGGGTGTTTAAGTAGGAGGGGTGAGGTCTCTGCCTAAGACGAACTGCCTAGCCACGGCTAACCTAACCATATCCATTGGGTTGAGAACGGTTTCGGCTGGGAAGGCTTTTTCCCAGCGTTTCTCCTCGTCGTTCCACCTTACATTTTGTCCGATGAGTCGATCGGCATAGGTGTGGTGCGGTATCACTTTCGCGCCATTGTCCAGCGTAAAAACAGGGTCGATAGCGTAAACTTCGTGCCACACAGGATCGCTCATGGTCGTTCTCCTATAGAGATTGTTCCAGCCCCAACCCTATAGCTTTAGCCAAACTTGCGCAAGTGCGGGGTTTCCTGTACTATCTTTTTACTCGCGCTTTGGCGCGTTTTACATTGCATAAAAGCAATTTCATACTAAAAACATGGCACGATCACTCTCAAAAGGACCATACGTCGACGAAAAGCTTCTCAAAAAGATTGAGGGCAAAAAACCTCAGACCGCTGAGACGATTCGCACATGGTCACGCCGCAGCCAAATCGCTCCTGAGATGGTGGGCTTCAAATTTGGTGTCCACAATGGCAAAACCCACATCGACGTGCTCGTGTCTGAAGACATGGTGGGTCACCGCCTAGGTGAATTCTCGCCCACCAAGAAGTTTCTCCGTCACGGCGGTAAAATGCAGAAAGAAATGGAGCAGAAGGCAAAGCAGTCTGAGATAGCCTCGGCGCAGGCGGCAAAAGCAGCAACCACAACTGCCGCTGCAGCTGCAAAAAAGAAATAGAAATTAAATTCATATGGCACACGCAACCGCATCACTCATCAATTACCGCCAATCACCACGCAAGGTGCGTTTGATTGCTGACTTGGTGCGCGGCAAGAGCGTCGATCGTGCGTTGGCGCTTCTCGCAACATTGCCCAAGCGGGGGAGTGAGCCGATGGAAAAGCTTGTACGCTCAGCCATCGCTAATGCTGTACAAAAAGGTGCAACTGCCAGTGACTTGGTGATCGAAAAGATCGAGGTCAACGGCGGCATCGTCTTTAAACGTTCTATGCCACGTGCGCGCGGTCGTGCGGCGCCTATCCGCAAGAAATCGAGCCACATTACACTTGCGTTGGGTGTCAAAAGCGGCGTAGCTAAAGCAAAGAAAGTTTCAAAATCAGCGGCAGCAAAGAGTTCGACTGAAACCAAATAATATATGTCAAAAATCGTACACCCCTATGCATATCGACTCGGGATTCTGCGTGACTGGCGTCATCGCTGGTTTGCGGTGGCTCCAAAATACCAAGAATATTTGAAGGCTGATATCTTGCTGCGTGAATTTTTGCAAAAAGACCTCCGCCCCATGCACCTCGGTGGTATTGAGCTCGAGCGGGGTGAGAAAAACTTGCGCGTTATCATCAAGACCTCACGTCCCGGCCTCATCATTGGTCGTTCAGGTGAAGGCTCGGTCAAGCTCAAGAACAAAATCGTTGCATTTTTGAAGTCAAAAAAGCTCGAAGTTCCCGAAGTGAAGCTCGATATTGAAGAGATCCGCTCACCCGAGAGCAACGCTGCCATCGTAGCCTATATGGTCGCCGAGGGGATGGAGAAGCGCATGCCGTTTCGCCGGGTTCTCAAACAGACTATCGAAAAGGTTATAGCAAATCGTGAAGTAAAAGGAGTACGCATCGCCGTCTCGGGCATGCTCGGTTCTGGCTCGATGTCGCGTAAAGAAGAACTCAAGAAAGGCCGTGTTCCACTTCAGACGCTGCGTTCGGACATTGACTACGCACGCGAACGGGCAAACCTGCCGCTCGGTGTTATCGGCATCAAGGTGTGGATCTACAAAGGTGAGGTCTTTGCTGAAAAAGCCGGGGGCAAGGACAAAAAAGACAAATAGACTTAGATTGCTGAAAAATTTTTATGTTATTCCCAAAAAAAGTAAAATTTAGAAAGTCCCACACGATGCGGCGCAATCCAAAGCGCGACATGATCGCTTCGCGCGGCGTTACGCTTGCGTTTGGTAGCCACGGTCTTAAGGCCACCACACATGCACGTGTGCGCAGCAACCAAATTGAGAGCGCGCGCAAAGTGATTGCTCGCTCGCTGGGCAAGGGTGGCAAGAGCTGGATCCGCATCTTTCCTGACAAGCCGTTTACCCAGAAGCCTGCTGAAGTAAAGCTCGGCAAAGGCAAGGGCGACCCGGTGGGATATGAGGTCGAGGTGTGGCCAGGCCGCATGTTGTTCGAGGTGGACGGCGTCGCCGACGCGCTTGCCCAAAAGACCTTGGTGAGCGCTGCAAAGAAGCTGCCACTCAAGGCAAAAGTTGTCTCACGTCACACCGCATAAGCCCTATATATTTTTATGTCAAAGAAAAATTCACTCACAAACCACTCTGCTGAAGATTTGCACCGCTTGGTCGCAGACAAGCGCGATGAGCTGCGCGACTTGCGTTTTGCGGCCGGAGGGAGTAAAAATCGCAATGTAAAGCTCATCTCGACCCTCCGCAAAACGGTTGCTCGGGCTCTGACTGAACAGCGTGCTCAAGAACTCGCAAGGTTAAACCTTGAGGGGGCGGGGGCTAAGGTTTAACCTTGATGAATATATTTATGGAAAAAGCAGCAACAAAAGCCCCAATAGCAACAAAGAAGAAGACTCTCCGTGGTACGGTGGTGTCCGACAAAATGCAGGACACTGCGGTGGTGGCCGTGCTGCGCTACGTAAAGCATCCAAAGTACAAGAAGTACATGAAGATCACCAAGAAGTATCACGCCCACAACCCGGCTAACCGCGCAAAGACTGGTGAAGCGGTTACCATTCGTTCATGTCGCCCCCTTTCCAAGACCAAATCGTTCGAGATCGTATTTGCATAAATAAACCATTATGATTCAAGACCGCTCACTCGTTGTTGTTGCAGATAATTCAGGCGCCAAAATTGGACGCGTGTTCAAGGTTCCTGGAAGCTCAAAGAAGCGTTACGCTGAAATCGGCGAGCTCGTTATCCTTTCCGTCCAGTCTGCAGAGCCACGCAAGGCAGTCAAAAAGAAAGACGTGCTCACTGCTGTGGTGGTGCGCCAGCGCAAGGCATTCAAGCGCAAAGATGGTTCATACATTCGTTTTGATGAAAACGCAGTCGTCATCCTCGACACCGGCGGCAAAGACAAAAAAGAGCCAAAAGCGGGTCGCATCTTTGGGCCAATTCCACGAGAGCTTGCAGACCTTGGCTACCAGACGCTCATTTCCCGTGCACCTGAAGTCGTGTAGGTCGGCAAAAGCAAAACAAAAGAAACTTATATGAACACACTACACATCAAAAAAGGCGATACCGTGACAGTCCGCTCCGGCGTTGACAAAGGTAAGACAGGGAAGGTTTTAGGAGTTTTTCCAAAGACCGGACTTGTCTTGGTTGAGGGCGTTGGTATGTACAAAAAGCACCAGAAGCCTCGCAAAGAAGGTCAAAAGGGCCAGATCGTTGAGAAGTACCACCCGATTGCAGCAAGCAAGGTGACGCTCGCAGACAAGAAAGAAAAGAGTGGTAAAGCAAAACCCACAGCAGCAAAAACCACCAAGACAGCAACCAAAGCGCCTGCTAAAAAAGTAGCAGCTAAATAATCCGTATGGCAAAACTTATACAAGAACAACAGAAAACAGCGTTCAGTACTCTCAAGGGCGACTTTGGGTGGAAGAATGTGATGCAAGTGCCAAAGATCGAGAAGGTAACCATCTCGGTGGGGGTGGGCAAGGTGGTGAAGGATAAACAAAAGACTGCGCTCATTGCTGACAGGCTTGCTAAAATCACAGGACAGAAAGCCGCAAAACGCGGTGCCAAAAAGGCCATCGCGACCTACAAGACCCGTGTGGGCGACCATATCGGCTACCAGGTCACCTTGCGCGGCGCTCGTGCGCTCGACTTCATCAATCGCTTAGTGCACATCGCACTTCCTCGCACCAAAGACTTTAAGGGTATTCCTTCGGGCTCGGTGGACGATATGGGTAACTACACGCTTGGTATCCGCGAGCACATCGTCTTTCCTGAGACCGCTGAAGAAGAACTCAAAGACGTCTTTGGTATGGCCATCACCGTCGGCACCTCTGCCAAAAACAAAAAAGAAGCGCACGCATATCTCGCGCACTTGGGCTTCCCGTTCAAAAAGTAGGGTTAGTTTGACTTCTTTAGCTCAATCGCGTATATTTTGAGGGCCCAAACAAGGGCACTTTTCTTTAGGAAACAAGCAGTATGGCAAAAACATCAACCGTAGCACGATCGAATAAACCCCCAAAGTTTGCTTCAAGGGTTGTTCGCCGTTGCTTCCGTTGTGGCCGCAAGCGCGCGTTCATGCGCGACTTCGGGATGTGCCGCTTGTGCTTCCGCGAGGCCGCAAACGAAGGCTTGATCCCCGGCATCAAGAAGTCATCCTGGTAATACAAAATATATGGTAACCGACCCAATTTCAGATTTCATAATCCGCCTGCAGAATGCGTCACGCACGAACAAAGAAAGCGTGTCTTTGCCATTTTCAAAAATGAAGCTCGCCATTGCCGAGGTGCTTAAGCGCGAAGGATACCTTTCTGATGTTGAAGGTAAGTCAAAAACAGGCAACACACTCTCCGTTGGTCTCAAATACAAAAACGGCAAGCCAGTCATCACCGGCGTTAAGCGCATCTCGAAGCCTTCGCGCCGCATGTATATGGGGGTCAAAGAGCTGCGCCCGGTCAAGCGCGGTTATGGGCTCCTCGTGCTTTCAACCCCTGCGGGTGTCGTTACGGGTAAGCAAGCGCGTGAACAAAAGGTCGGCGGCGAAGCTCTGTTTGAAATTTGGTAAACATATATGTCACGACTTGCAAAACGCCCTATCGCGATTCCAAAACAAGCTGAAATTACAGTTTCAGCGGATACTATTTCTGTCAAAGGCCCAAAAGGTACGCTGGTGAAGCCTGCGCACCGACTCATCTCGGTTGAAGTGCTCCCCGACGGTGTCCAGGTGGCACAGAAAACACAGTCGCGCGAGGCGCAGGCGCTCGTGGGCACCTACGCCTCACACATGCGCAACATGATGCACGGTGTGACTACGGGCTTTAGCAAAAAGCTGCTTGTCGAAGGTGTTGGTTTCAAGTGGGAGGTTGCGGGCAATTCGCTCAACATGGCGCTTGGTTTTTCACACCCAGTTAAAATGATCATCCCTCAAGGACTCACGGTGGTTGCTGAGCGCGGCACACTCACCATCTCGGGTTTCGATAAGGAAGCAATCGGACAATTTGCGGCAAACGTGCGCGCGTTCAAGAAGCCTGAGCCATACAAAGGTAAAGGTATCCGTTATGAAGGCGAGGTGGTTCGTCGCAAGCAGGGTAAGAAATCTGCCTAGTGTGAGATTTTGAAACAGATATGAATAAGCAAATTGCAAAACAAGAAGGAAAAGAACGTCGCCACAACCGTGTGCGTGCTAAGGTTGTGGGTACCACTGCGCGCCCTCGTCTCGCGGTCTACAAGTCCAACCGCTACCTGCACGCACAGATCATCGACGACATGGTGGGGAAGACCCTTGTTGCGGGCACCACGCAACCTGCAAAAAAAATAGCTGCAGCAAAAAAACTTAAAAAAAGTGAAGCTGCTGACAAACTTGGGGAGAGTCTTGCAAAACAGGCTATCGCTTTGGGTATTACTGCAGTAGTATTCGACCGAGGCGGCTTTCGCTACACGGGCCGCGTGGCTCAGTTGGCAGAAAGCGCACGGAAAGGGGGTCTCACGTTTTAATATACTATATGGCTGAAACAGAAACAGAAAACATCATACCCGAAGTAGTTGTATCCAACGCAGCAGCTCCAGAAGTCGCCGCTCCGGCGGCTCGTGGTGCACGCAATGACCGCCGCGGCGGCCCGGGTGCACGAGGGGGTACGGGGGGGCGTCCAGGTGGTCGTGGTGGCCCACGCCCACCCCGCGCTCGCAGTGAGTTTGACCAGCGCATGATTACTATTCGCCGCGTGTCTCGTGTGGTTGCCGGGGGTCGTCGCTTCTCGTTCAGCGTTGCGCTCATTATCGGCAACAAAAAGGGCAAGGTCGGTGTGGGTCTCGGTAAGGCAGGGGACACAACTCTTGCTATCGACAAAGCAGTTCGTGACGCAAAGAAGCACATGATCATACTCAACCTCACCAAGGACAGTTCTATCAAGCACGAGGTTGCAGCCAAGTATTGTGCAGCGCGTGTGTCTTTGACCCCTGCGCACGGTCGTGGATTGGTGGCTGGTTCGTCGGTGCGTCCCGTGCTCGAACTTGCGGGTGTGACCAATATAGTCGCTAAGGTGCGCTCAGGCAGCAAAAACGGCCTGAACAACGCACGCGCTGCTATCGAGGCGCTCAAACTGCTCAAAGCCTAAAGAACATAGAAATTAATTTCTATACATAAAAAAGTGTATGCAACTCAACGAACTCAAACGAAAAACAGAAAATAAAGACGAAAAGCGCGTTGGTCGTGGTGGTATTCGCGGCAAGACCTCTGGTCGTGGCACCAAGGGTCAAAAAGCCCGCTCGGGTCACCGCATCCGTCCCGACATCCGCGAACAGCTTAAAAAGATTCCTAAGTTGCGCGGTCGCGGTGTACATGGTTTGCGCACCATTCAGACAAAGCCTTTGGTGCTTAATGTTTCGTCCCTTGAGACCCTCTTTGCTGCGGGGGACACGGTGACTCCGCAGACGCTCATCGAACGTGGTATTTTGCATGTTAAAAAAGGCACCGCCCTACCAAAGGTAAAAATTCTCGGCACGGGCGAGATAGTTAAGAAAATCTCTATTTCTGGCTGTATGGTCTCAAAAAGTGCGCAAGAAAAGGTAGAAAAGGCTGGCGGCTCCGTACAGAAGTAATTTCTGGTATAGTGAGTGGGCAAAAGGAAGCAAACGATGGACACATTTACTCAAAAAATAGCACTTCTTTTTGGGGATAGAACGCTCCGCAACCGCATGTTCTTCGTGCTCGGCGCTCTTGCAGTGTTTCGTATGCTTGCTTCGATCCCAGTCCCTGGGATTAACGCGACCCAGCTCCAACTCTTTTTCAATAATAACCAATTCTTTGGCCTACTGAACCTCTTTTCAGGTGGTGGGCTTTCAAACCTTTCTATCATGCTTTTGGGTGTTGGGCCCTACATTACCGCGTCTATAATCCTGCAGCTTCTCACGATGATGGTGCCAAGCCTTAAGGCGCTCTACCAAGAAGAAGGTGAAGCAGGCCGTGCGCGTTTCAGCCAGTACACACGCTTTCTAACGCTTCCGGTTGCTGTTGTGCAGGGTATTAGCTTCTTGCTGATACTTGAGCGCAGCGGTGTTTTGCCCGGCCTGTCGCCATTCCAATTTGCCGTCAACCTGCTTGCTATTGTTGCGGGATCGTTGCTGTTGATGTGGATCGGTGAACTCATCTCAGAATTTGGCCTTGGCAACGGCGTTTCAGTACTCATCTTTGCAGGTATTGTGGCACGTCTCCCGCGCGACCTCAGTCAAGCATTGTTTTCATTCACTTCAAGTCAGATTCCAACCTACCTGGCTTTTTTGGCTGCGGCAGTTGCCATTGTTATGGCCGTTGTGGTGGTGACTGAGGCCGAGCGCCCCGTGCCGGTGACCTATGCGAAGCGCGTTCGGGGCAGTAAGTTTTTTGGTGGTTCGTCGACCTACCTTCCGCTACGCCTCAACCAAGCAGGTGTGATCCCCATCATCTTTGCACTTTCATTGCTACTCATCCCACAAATGGCTGCAACGTTTTTTTCAACATCACACAATGTTCTGGTGTCGCGCGCGGCATTCAGCGTGCTGCATGTGCTGCAAAACCTAGGCGTCTATGGCACCATCTACTTTGCACTCGTGTTCCTCTTTACATACTTTTACACTGCAGTAACATTTGACCCACACCAAATCGCTGAGAACTTGCAGAAAAACGGTGCGTTCATTCCTGGCGTGCGTCCTGGTCCTTCGACCGTTGAGTACTTGTCCAATGTCATCACGCGCATTACGTTTGTGGGTGCTCTCTTCTTGGGTGTTGTGGCTGTCTTGCCAATCGCGATGCAGTCGCTCACGGGCATTGCCACACTCACACTTGGCGGCACCGCTCTGCTCATCGTCGTTTCGGTCATCCTCGACCTTGCCCGCCGCATTGACGCGCAAATATCTTTGCGAGAATATTAATACTCATGGAAGCAAACACCTTTGTCATCATGGGTCGGCCGGGTTCTGGCAAGGGTACACAAGCAAAGCTCTTGGCTGAGCGTTTTACCTGCGCCGTAGCATCTCTGGGCACTGAGTTTCGACATATGATGGCGAGCGACACCGTTGCCGGGCTGCATCTCACCGCAGGGCTCAATGCGGGAGAGCTTGCGCCGACTTGGTTGGCAAATTATCTAAGCACAAAAGCACTTGTTGCACTCGGTGCAGGAGAAAAAATAGTCTTCGATAGTGGCTGTCGGTTTCTTACTGAAGCAGTGCTTTTTGACGAAATAACCACATGGCTTGGGCGAGACTACCTAGTGCTCTATGTTGATGTGGCTGAAGAGGAGATACGTCGCCGTGTTGCAAAACGAGGTGTAATAGAAGGGAGGTTAGACGACTCGGACAGCGCGCTCGATAAGCGGATTGAAGAATTTAACACAAAGACGTTACCGGCAATAAACTATTTTCGATCAAAAGGAAAGCTTCTTACTGTCGACGGCGCGCAAATGGTTGAAGAAGTCTACAAAAGCATCCTAAATGTTATTGGGGTATAATACTGCTGTGGAAGAACTAACCGTCATATTTTTGGGCCCACAAGGGAGCGGCAAGGGCACCCAAGTGGCTCTTTTGAAGGAGTATATCGCCAAGAACAATAGCCGCTCGATTGTCTACTTTACCGCTGGCACTAACCTGCGCGCATTTGCCACTAACGAAGGCTACACACAAGAAAAGATCCGCCCACTCATTTCAGCGGGCAAGCTCATTCCCACGTTCATAACCACAGAACTCTTTTCTTCACGCCTCATTGGCAGCATGCACGGCAACGAGCACATAATCTTGGACGGGTTTCCGCGCACCATCGACCAAACACCAACTCTGGACACTGCGCTGCAGTTTTATGGGCGAAAAAATGTGACCGTGCTTTCGTTCACGCTTTCTGATGCTGTGGCGCGCGAGCGCCTCTCAAAGCGCGACCGCGGAGATGATACTGAAGAGGGAATCGAAGAGCGACTCCGCTGGTCGCACCAAGAAGGCGCGCTGGTGAGCGAGTGGTTCAAAGCAAATTCTTTTTATAGATACATCGAGATCAACGGCGAAGGTCCCGTTGAAGAAGTGCATCGCAACGTGCTCACCGTGCTCGGTTTTTCTTAAACGCATATCGTTTTTATTTCTACAAAATGATAGCAAAAAAAGAAAGCGATATACAAAATTTGCGCACCGGGGGCAAGATTCTCTCAGAGGTGTTGCGAGAGCTTGCAGACAAGGCAAAAGCTGGAGTGACGACCGCGGCGCTCGACCTTGCTGCCGAGCAGCTCATCCGTCGCGCCGGGGCTGTGCCGGCATTCCTTAACTACAAACCACAGGGCGCAAGCTATCCATTTCCCGCAGCCCTCTGCGCCTCAATCAACGACGAAGTAGTGCATGGTATCCCGAGCGAAGAGCGCGTGCTTGAGGCGGGCGACATTGTCACGCTTGACCTCGGGCTCTCGTTTGGGGGCATGTTTGTTGATTCAGCAGTCTCTGTCTGTGTGGGTGGTGGGGGTGACGCAGGGGCACAAAAGTTGCTTACTGCAACGCGTGAGGCGCTCACAGTGGGTATTGCGGCCACACAGGCGGGTGGGCATGTGGGCGACATTGGTGCGGCGGTTGCTGCGGTAGCAAAAAAGTATGGGCTGTCGGTCGTCGCTGAGCTTGGTGGCCACGCGCTGGGCAAAAAACCCCACGAGCAGCCTTTTATTGCAAACATTGGGCGCGTGGGCGAAGGTGAAAAAATTGTTGAGGGAATGGTCTTGGCGCTGGAACCGATCTTTACCGAAGGGAAGGGGACCATTGACCTCGCAAGCGACCAATGGACTTACGTCACGCGCGATGGTTCACGCGCTGCACATTTTGAACAAACAATTTTGGTCACCAAAGATGGGGCGGAAATAGTAACCCCGTTTTAAAAGAAGGACAGAGGGTGGGTTGCATTCTTTCTATAGATATTGTACAGTAGCGTCATGAAAAACCCGAAAGAGGAGCAAACGTTTATGCTCATTAAGCCTGACGGAGTGCAAAAAGGCCTTATTGGCGAGATTATTAAGCGCCTTGAACAGCGTGATTTAAAGGTGGTAGCACTCGAAATGTTCCACGCTTCAAAAAAGGAGATAGATACTCATTACCCTCACGACGAAAAGTGGATTCGCCGTCTCGGCGAGAAGACGCTCTCGACCTACCAAAAAGCAGGTCTCGACATCAAAGACGTAAAGAAAGATTTTAATACCACCGATTTACTTAAGGTGGGGAAGGTGGTGCGCGGATGGTTGGTTGATTTTATGTCATCCTCGCCGATGGTTAAAATGGTAGTCGAAGGGGTGCATGCCGTCGAGATGGTGCGCAAAATTGGCGGCCCAACGATGCCGTACTTGGCCGAGATGGGGACCATTCGCGGCGACTACTCGGCCGACTCGGCGCTCTCGGCCAACATGGAGCGCCGCGCGGTCTATAACCTGGTGCACGCCTCTGAGACTCCTGAAGAAGCGAAACACGAGATCAATCACTGGTTCGGCAAAAAAACAATCTTTAAGTACAAGCGTTTTGGGGTCGATAGGTAGGAGTAACAGAAAGGTTGCGCCCCTGTAAAATTTGATATACTAGGCTAGGACACCGAAGCCAAATGTCCTTAAGTGTTAAAACGGGAGTTTGGAAGTTGGGCAGCACCTTGGTGTGGTCCACAGAACACCCACCTGGAATACCGCCAGACACTTGGCTTCGGAGTCCAACAGAGTGTCCCGCCTTCTGCAAAACCGCAGGGCGGGATTTTCTGTTACAATGCACGAGGCGACCACAAGGCAACACCTTCCAAAGCTAAGGAGTCGCCTTAAAACCAGCCGCCTTTAAACCATATGCAATCAACTATACATTTTTTTGGGGGGGCGGGGACGGTGACAGGTTCAAACTTTTTACTTGATACGGGAAATAAGAAAATTTTAATAGACTGTGGGCTTTTTCAAGGCGACCATGTCGCCGAGGTGGGGAACTGGGAGCCATTTCCCTTTGATCCAAAAGAGATTTCAGTACTCATCAATACCCACGCGCACATTGACCACATCGGGCGCATCCCCAAGTTGGTAAAAGAGGGCTTCAGGGGCAAAATAATTTCAACCGAGGCGACCAAGGCTTTAGCGCTCCCCATGCTGATGGACGCAATGGCGCTGTCGAGTCGTACTGCCGAGCATTTGGGCAAAGAACCGCTCTATGAACAAAAGGATATTGACCAGGCGATGCGTCAATGGGAGGGAATTTCTTATCACCAGACCCAAGACATGGGTGACGGAGTGTCGATGCAGTTTCTCGATTCGGGGCACATTTTGGGTTCAGCGATGGCCGAATTTACCCGCCAGGATGGTGGGCAGGCTCGGAAAGTTGTGTTCACGGGCGACCTGGGCGGCGGCAACTCGCCGCTCTTGCCTTTGGCCGAAGACCCACAAGGGGTCAACTATCTGTTGATGGAAAGTGTCTATGGCGACCGAGTGCAGAGCGATGATGCGCTTGCGCGAAAGAGTAAGCTCGAAGACGTCATTGAAGACACTGCGGCGCGTGGTGGCACGCTGTTGATACCTGCGTTCTCGACCGAGCGCACCCAAGACTTGTTGTTTGATATTCGTGAATTGATGGTGGGCAAACGTGTTCCCAGTATGCCCGTTTACTTGGACTCGCCCTTGGCCGAGAAGATAACCGCGGCGTACCTGGCCCACCCTCAATATTTCAGCAAAGAAATTCAAGCGCGAATAAAAAGTGGCGAACACATTTTCTCATTTACCGAATTACATTTTGTTGAGTCGTCTGCTGAATCAGAAAAAATCAATGCCACACATGGGGCAAAAATCATCATCGCGGGTTCAGGTATGAGTAATGGTGGCCGTGTCCAGGCGCACGAGAAGGTAGTGCTGCCTGACGCAAACTCGACCCTGCTCATTGTGGGTTACCAGGCGGCAGGGAGCATGGGGCGCCGCCTGGCCGAGGGGGTGAAGTCTGTGTCGATACGTGGGGCGCATAGGCAGCCAAGCGAGACGGTGCACGTTGCCTGCCGCGTAGAGACACTCTATGGCTATTCGGCGCACATGGACGGCGAGCAGCTGCTCGAGTTTGCCAATAAAGTGAGCGAGGGGGCGCACGACAGTGGTACGCTCAAAGAAGTATTTGTCGTGATGGGTGAGCCAGCTTCAGCAGGCTTCCTCGCGCAGCGCATTCGTGACTACCTCAGCATCAAAGCAACCACCCCGCACGCAGGTGAAAAAGCAGAAATAGAATTTTAATGAAGCATTTAATGTTAGAATAGGGGAAATAAACATATGGATCCAAAAAATGTACATGCACATATCAAGCTCGGTATCTCAGGTGCGGCCGAGACCGGCCATTGCGGCATCGATGCATACGACAAAGGTTTGGAATTGGGACGGCAGATTGCAAAGCATGACGCGGTGCTCATAACGGGTGCCACAACGGGCTTCCCTTTGTGGGGGGCGATGGGTGCAAAAGAAGCGGGAGGAACGGTTATTGGCTTTTCGCCCGCAGGTTCCGAGAAAGAGCATGTTGAGAAATATAACCTACCGATCGAATATACCGACGTTATTGTCTACACCGGCTTTGGCTACCCGGGGCGTGACCTCATATTTACTCGGTCGGTTGACGCAATGCTGTTTGGGTGCGGGCGCATCGGCACCATCCACGAGTTCACCGTTGCATTTGAAGACAAAAAGCCGATTGGGATTTATGAAGCAGGGTGGGAGACTGACGAGGTGATAAAAAACATCTTGGACAATGGCCATCGCCCCAACAACATGATTGTGTTCGACACAGACCCAAAGGCGCTCATCGAACGGGTCATCGAACTGGTCAACAAAGACAAAATCAACCGCGCCTCGTTCCACTTTGAAGCTTTAAAAGAATAGCTTTTTTATTTACCTTAGGTGGTGGAAAGATTACGAAACTTTTTTGACGATGCGGTCGAAGGTGGCAGGGGAGATCTCGGCCAAGGTAGCGAGAATCTTGCGGTCGATGGTGACGTTTGCCTTTTTGAGCGCGTCGATAAGGCGTGAATAGGAAAGCGGCTTGCCGAGTTTGGTTTCTGCGCCCGAGGTGTCGAGGCCGGCGTTGATGCGCACGTTCCACAAGCGACGGTAGTCGTTCTTTTTGTCTTTGCGGTGTGCAAACGCATACTTACCCGCATGAAAGATAGCCTCTTTGGCTTGCTTGGTTTTGGTTGAGCGCCCAAAGCGATAGCCTTTGGTCATTGCAAGAATATTCTTGCGGCGCTTCATTGCGGTGACTCCTCCTTTTACTCGTGCCATAATGGTTTCTTTACTCTTTTAAACGGTTTGGTAATTAAAAACTAGTTTTTGGTCGCGGTGCCAATGTAGCGTTGTGCCACTTTCTTCGAAAAGGTCAGGATCTGTGTGCGATTGCCTGTCATCTGGGTCGAACGACCCTCCTTTGCATTAAAGTGGTTTTGGCCCGGTTTGCGTGCAACAAGCTTGCCCTTGCGGGTAATTTTGATGCGCTTGGTGAATGATTTGTTTGTTTTCATAATCTAGTGAAGTGAGAGAAATAAGAACTTGTTATTATTTCCGAACGAACGACGATTATATAAATGCGAAGCATTTCTATATTATTTTTTCACTGCCCTTTCTAAAACCACACTCAGGCCTTTGGGGCTTTTGGCTATGGTGTCGGCGAGCTTGTACTCGGCGGGGATAATCTTAAGGAATCGCTCCAACCGCTCTTTCAGAAAAGGAAATTCCATGTACTTGTAGCGCCCCCACAGAAAGAGATCTACTTTGACTCGGTGCCCTTCACCAAGCCACTTGGCGGCCCGTTTGGCCTTTAAAAGCATGTCATTTTCACCAGTACCAATCTTAACCTGGACGCTTTTCGTCTCGGTGGTGTGTGATTTAGCCTTTATTTCTCGGCGTTTCTTCTCCTGTTCATATTGAAATTTACCATATTCCATTATTTTTGCAACAGGAGGGACCGCTCCTGCAGTAATCTCGATAAGGTCGAGTCCAAACTCATCTGCCTTGGCCAAAGCATCTCCAATGGCCATAATCCCAAAGTTTTCAGCTTCGGGTCCTATAACGCGCACTTCAGGCGCGGTGATTTGTCGATTGATACGGGTTATATCCAAAGCAGTCTTACTTACGAGTATACAAGGTACTATATGTCTATGCAATCAAGGCGGTCAGGGCGACTCTCGACACTGTCCGTGCTTCTAGTTGTTGTGGTTGGGCTTGTGCTGTGTGTGTATGACCCTTTTACGCCTTCTCGTCCCGGGCGGACCACTGCGGGCGCCTGTGCATAGTTTGCACGCAAAATTGTCGTGTATACTGTGAAGACAGGGTGTGCGGGAGGCGACATGAGCGCATCATTACTAAATCGTATAAGAATATATTTCATATGGCATTTTTTGCAGGAGTAGGAAGCAGTAAGCAAATTAACGATTCATACGCCGCGGGTCATGACGCCGCGTCATTTGCGCGTACAAATTCGGGACACGACGAGGTCAGTTTGGCGGTTGTAGTGGCATCATCTGCCTATGACCAAGAAGCAATGTTGAAAGGGGTGCGCGAAGCGTTGGGTGGGGCATCAGTTGTTGGATGCACCAACGCGGGCGCCATCACTGGTAATGGTGTTGAAGAACAGGCGGTGACCGTGCTCGTGCTCTATTCAGACTCAGGCTCTTTTGTTCCTGCAAAGGTTGTCGGTATCGGCAAAGACATGCGCGCCGCAGGAAAGAAATTTGGTGAAGAAATTCAAAAAAGTGACGAAAAAGCGCGCATGGCATTTGTGTTTTCAGACGCGCTCGCAGGTAATGGTACCGAATTGGTGCGAGGAATCCTTGACGTTTTCGGAAGCGATTTCAAGATTGCGGGCGGAGCTGCAGGGGACGACATGAACTTCAAAAAGACGTACCAGTATTTTAATGACGAGGTGCTGACCGACGCAGTGGTTGGTTTTGGTCTTTCAGGCGATATTGAGGTTGTGGTGGGTGCTTCTCACGGGTGGCAACCAATTGGTGGGTCGCGTGTAGTGACCAAAGCAGAAGGAACCAAGCTCATCGAGCTCGACGGCAAGCCCGCGTTCCAGATCTACCAAGACTACTTTGGTGAAAAAGCGAGCGATTTCAAAAAAGCACTTTCACTTGAAGCAGTGACGTACCCCATGGGCATGAAGGTGAAAGGTGTTGACGAGTTGATGGTACGGGTGCCGCTTGCGGTTGCGGACGATGGTTCGATTGTTTGTGGTGCTGAAGTGGTTGAAGGGAGTGAGGTATACATCATGATTGGTACCATCGCGAGTGCGATGGAAGCCGCAAAAGAAACCACACAAGGGTTGGTTGACCGTATGTCCGACACCGATCCACGCGTGGTGTTTGTCTCGGACTGTGTCGCACGCAAAATCTTGTTTGGTGAACACGGTCAAGAAGAAATCACGCTGTTGAAGTCAATCGGTGGACCCAAGTCGGTCATCTTTGGCTTCTATTCCTATGGGCAAATTGCTTCACTGAGAGCTCCTGCCCCCAACATCAACACCTGTGACCCTGGCTTCTACGAACAGTCGATCTCGGTGACAGTGTTCGGGTAGTTCACAACACTGCTTTGTTCTATGTTGCATAACCTATTGCTCTACACACTCCCCGCAGTTCTTGTGTTGCTTGTGGCCAGCACTTTTTTCCTGTCTTCTTTGTTGCGTAAAAATAAAGCTCTTGCTCTTGAAGTAGTAAAAAAGAAGAACGAGTTGGACCGCACTTCAAAGGTGTTGATTCAGAAAAACGTTGAGCTGATAGAACAGACCTTGCGACAACAAAAGCTTCTCGAATCAAAAGACGACTTTGTCGCTATTGTCTCGCACCAACTTCGCACCCCCATCACCGAGATAAAATGGAATGCATCTGCGATTCTGGAAGACCCTGCGTGGGGGCTGACGCCCGAACATCGACGCATGGTCGAGCAGCAACTGGCAAGCGCTGTGCGCATGGTGAGCATTGTAAGCACGATCTTACAGTTGGTTGCCAGCGAACAGCACGCAGCACGCTCGTCGGTCTCGCCCTATGCGCCGGACGAGGTGGTGCGCGATGCGTCAGAGCGGGTTGCGCGGGATTTTCATGAAAAACACATTGCGTGCGTACTTGATTTGAACTATGGCGCGTCAATTTACTCCATTGACCCAGAGTCATTTGCCATGCTGGTAGGCAACCTGCTTGAAAATGCATTCCACTACACGCCGCGTGGTGGCACCATTACGGTGCGCACCAAGCACGGTGAGATGGGCGAGTTTGTGGTGCTTATTGAAGATACCGGTATGGGTATTTCTGAAGAGAAACAAAAAACCATGTTCCAGAAATTTATTCGAGAAAAAGACGCGATCAAGGTCAACGAAGGAGGGTCGGGGCTTGGGTTGTATATCGTCAAGAATGTGCTCGAGCAGCGCGGAGGGAGCATTACCTTTACGAGCACAAAGGGTGTAGGAAGTGTTTTTCGCCTCACGCTTCCACAGCAAAAGGCAAAATAAAAATATGCACCTTGCGCGGTGCGCGATGACGCAAGGCTATTTTTGCGCGATCACTTCGAGCGCAACATCAACAATCTCGGAGGGTGTAACTGACGCTTTGTTGAGGAATCGTTTAACGCCAAGTTTCTTGCCCCACTCGAGGTCTTTTTCTTGGCTAAAGTTTGAGGCGATCACCACGGGGATCTGTGCTGCGCGCGGGTCTGTTTGAATGCGCTTGAGCACCTCGAACCCGTCGATGTCGGGGAGCGAGATGTCGAGCAAAATGAGGTCGATCTGTTGGTTGCTCAGGATGCCAGCGACTGCGTCCAGGCCGTTTGCATAGTGCACACAGGCAAGGTTGGCAATGGCGAGACGTTTGGCGAGGAAGTCAGCCAACACACTGTCGTCTTCAACAACAACGACATGGTATGTGGGGGCGGGTGACATGGTGCTTCTAGTATCTCAGATATTTGCTCGGTGCGCCACCAGTATTTTGAACAAAATGCTAGGCGAGGTGTTTTTGAAAGAGGGTATAGTGACGCCATGCGCGCCCTATAATCAGTGCTGTAAATACAAACACGTAAATGATGCCCGAGTCGATATCGGTTGCGCCCGAGGTGTAGGGACCGCCAAACCCTTGTGGTACCGACCACACCAGGAGCGAGAAGGCGAGTCCGCACCAGAGCGCTGCGCGCGAGAAGATGCCAAAGATAAGCGAGAGGGCGAGCGCGGTCTCGAGGCAGGCAATAAGTGTTCCAAATAAAAGCGGATTGATGTTAGCAATGTGTACCCAGACGTTGATCCATGCGACCTCAAACGCTGGCTGCCCGTCTTGCGCCTGGGTGAGCACCGAGACAATATTTTCACGCACTGCAGGCGCCCACTTAAGCGCCGCGTCTACGGCCCACGCAAAGCCAAACACAATGCGAAGGAGTGCAAATCTTTTTTCTTGAGTCATGCCTCCTAGTATAAAACAGAAATCTCTGGCGAGGGTGCGGGCTCTGGGGTAGAGTAGGCACATGCGCAAAAAAGCATTCCTAAAATCGCTCAATGATGTGTATTGCCGCATCGCGGCCACGGGGCACGGTGTCGGGCTCGTCGCCATTCGCCCCATACCCAAAGGCACCGATCCATTAAAAAATGCTGACCCGTTTGGCAATGTGCTCAAAATCCCCAAGGCCGAACTCGACACATACCCAGCGCCTGAGGAGGCAAAAACTTTGGTGCGTGACTTTTGTGCGCTCCAAGACGGCGTTTACTATGTGCCCAGCTACGGCATGGACGCGCTCACCAAAAATTACTTTCTCAATCATTCAAAAAAACCCAACATGGTGACCAGTGACAGGGGCGAGACCTTTTTCGCTGTGCGCGATATCAAAGTGGGCGAAGAACTCACCGCCGACTACGACACCTATCACGAGACTGAGCATTTTAAAAAGCGCTAGTTGAATATAAAAAAGAAGGGGGAAAAAGAAAAGGGCTGGCGGCAATACATGAAGTATCGCGACCAGTCCTATTTTACGCGTGCACAGTGATAGGAATAACGCGTCGCCTGTGGCGTAACACGCCAAGGCTAGCAAGCCCAACCGCGAGCAGAGTGAGCGAGGTCGGTTCTGGTGCACTTGCTCGTGTTTGTTCTGGCCAGAAGGTGATTCCACCTACGCCATTCAACCCATCGGCGCTGTTCGCAAAGAGTGAACCGACGCCGGATTGATTAAATACTTCGATGGTGCTGCTCCCTTGATTCGCTGCGTACAGATTGCTGGCCGTATCGAAAGCAAGCCCAAACGGTCCGTCTACGCTGGTGCTTGCAAACACCGATTCAACTCCGGCGGGGGTAACTTTCAAGATAAGGTTGCGGCTGTGGTCTGCGACATAGAGGTTGCCAGCTGCATCGAAGGCAAGACCTATTGGTTGTGAGTTTGGTATTGTGACAAACACCGATGCAGCACCGCCAGGCGTATACCTTTCAATTTTGTTTCCACCAACACTTGCGGCATAAAGGTTGCCACTAGCATCGAACGCAAGGTATGTGGGTGAACTCACCCCCACATTCGCGAAGACCGAACCAACCCCGCCCGGTGTGAACTTCTCAATGGTGTTGCCAATGTAGTTCGCCACGAACAGGTTGCCAGCAGTATCGAAAGCTAAACCATACGGCCCAGACAACCCAGTATTTGCGAAGACCGAACCAACCCCGCTCGGGGTGAACTTGTCGATGGTGTTGTTGCCGAAGTTTGTTACATACAGGTTCCCAGCGCTGTCGAAAGCGACGTCGTGGGGGTTGTTCAACCCTGAATTGATGAAGGTTGAGCATACCCCTGCGGGCACACTGCATCTTTCAATTGTGTTGTTGCCCGAGTTGGCTACAAAAACGTTGACCAGAGTCGCTCGCGCGTCTGCCAGTCCAAGTAGATAGACAATCGCCAGAATGGCGATGATGATCTTCTGCATTTTCCACCTCTTACTCTTAATGATGTAACCGCCCAACGCCGGATGACGCTGGGCTGACTGTTCAAACCTCATTATATATCAAAACAGCACTTCTGTCAAACTAGGAAAAAATAAAAACAGCTCTCCAATAAAGGGGATAAACAAGGGCGGCACAAATCATCGCGCCGCCTTCACCATTTGTGCTAACTAAAAAACTCCCATGAAGGGAGTTTTTTTAAGAAAGTAGTGGAGATGGGCGGAGTTGAACCGCCGTGCAATGATGGCCTACAGAAGCTTCTACGTTGTCTATCTTGCTTAATTCCGCCCGGAGGCGATCTTTAGCACATCGTGGGCGAAGCGAGCGAAATCACGATGCACTGCAACTCTTATGTTCGGCAACAAGCCAGAATATCTCTTGTTGCTATACGCTTGATGTATAACACCTACACCTCGCCCTCAAGCGAGAAACTAGGGAAGTGGAGCTTAGGCGCGCGCGAACGCGAAGCCGAAGTCATTTGCCGCGAAATACGGCGATACGCTGTTTTTTGCAGGTATGGTTTCCCGATTTTTAAGAAGTTCGGGGCTTCTACAACGCGCATTCTGTAGGTACCATCATTGTCTAGGCCTGGCATCCCCGAAGAAAACACAATCCTTTATTTTGTATTTCGTTTTCTTCGTGAGTGCCAGATGATGTTACTGATTTTTCAAGGTTCGGTCGATTTCGCGCTTGGTGTCGCGCTCTTTCAAAAGTGCGCGCTTGTCATATTTCTTGAGGCCCTTTGCAGCACCCAAACGCATCTTTAATTTACTTCCTTTATTATACACTGAAATTGGCACTAATGTCAAACCTTTTTGGGTTTCATATCCGGCAAGCTCTTCAAGCTCTTTCTTTGTTAAAAGGAGGCGGCGCGTGTGTTCGGGGTCATAGTCTTTGGGCGTGTTGCTGGCTTGGTAGGGGGGGATGGACATGCCCACGATGTAGGCTTCAAAGCCGCCCGCGCGCCCCGAGGGGCGCGCGACTATGTGAGCGCCTTCGAGCTTGCCGTGGCGCGCGCGCAGGCTTTTGACTTCAAATCCGAGCAGCTCGATACCTGCCTCAAACTCTTTGAGGATTTCATACTGCATCCGCACCTTTTTATGCTCGATGAGGTTCACTCCCCAAGAATAGCGCACGCAGCTTGTCTTTCATAGCAGTTTATTTTTGCCCCAAACACATGCAAGTGGTATGATGTGGCAAATGCCTAATAAAAATAATCAGGGCGCGGGTGGCGGGGGAGGCAAAAAGGGAGGGTCGCGGATGAAGCTGCCCAAGATGCCCCAGAGCAACTCGTTTTTTGTGAACCTCTTCACGACCGTGTTTGTTTTGATGCTTTTGGCAGGTGCGTACACGTACCTTGCGACCGATCAAGCAAAAACGCCTGTTGACATCGCTTTCTCGCAGCTTGAGGCAGACGTTCAGGCGGGCAAAGTCTCGGCTATCACCGTCGACGGCGACAATTTGGCTGTTACCTATAACGACGCGATAAAGACCGAAAAGACATCTAAAAAAGAACCCGACTCCTCGCTTTCGCAGAGCCTCACCAACTATGGCGTTCCCAAAGACGCGCTCGACAAGGTGCAGATCAACATCAAGCGTCAGTCGAGTTGGCAGTTTTGGCTTTCGGCCTTGGCGCCATTTCTTGCGCCGCTTTTGCTTATTGCATTTTTTGTGTGGTATCTGTCGCGTCAGGTAAAGGGCGCGGGGATGCAGGCTTTTTCTTTTGGGCAGAGCAACCCGCGCGTGACTGACCCCAACGACGGTGCTCAAAAAGTCACGTTTAAAGACGTGGCAGGCGCCAAAGAGGCAAAACAAGAATTGCTTGAAATCGTTGACTTTCTCAAAAATCCAAAGAAGTTTCTCGACATCGGCGCGCGCATTCCCAAAGGTATTTTGCTGATGGGTTCGCCCGGCACCGGCAAGACACTGCTCGCGCGTGCGGTTGCGGGTGAGGCGGGTGTGCCGTTCTTCTCAATTTCAGGTTCGGAGTTTGTTGAGATGTTTGTGGGCGTGGGCGCTTCCCGCGTGCGCGACCTCTTTCATACTGCAAAACACGCTGCACCAGCCATCATCTTCCTTGATGAAATCGACGCGGTGGGCCGCGTGCGCGGCACGGGCGTGGGTGGCGGCAACGATGAACGCGAACAGACCCTCAACCAAATTTTGGTCGAGATGGACGGCTTTGAACCAAACGAAAAGGTGATCGTCATGGCCGCGACCAATCGCGCCGACGTGCTCGACCCGGCCTTGGTGCGTCCTGGGCGTTTTGACCGCCGCGTGGTCATCGACCTGCCCGATCGCTCCGACCGCTTCGATATCCTCAACATTCACGCGCGCAAAAAGCCACTTGCTGAAGACGTCAACCTTAATGTGGTTGCCGAGCGCACGCCGGGCTTCTCGGGTGCCGACCTGGCAAACCTCATGAACGAAGCGGCCATTTTGGCAGCGCGCGAAAACCGCAAGACCGTCGCGCAATACGACCTCATCCGTTCAATTGAAAAGGTGATGCTCGGTCCCGAGCGTAAGTCGCACGTGTTGAACGAAAAAGAAAAAGAAATCACTGCCTACCACGAAGCTGGCCACGCGATTGTTGCAAGTCTGTTACCCCACGCCGACCCAGTGCACAAGATCTCAGTCATCTCACGAGGTCGCGCTGCGGGCTATACGCTCAAACTCCCGTTTGAAGACAAGCGCATGCAAAGCAAAAAAGAATTCCTCGACGACATTGCCATGTCGCTGGGCGGCTACGTTGCTGAAAAGCAGGTCTTTGGCGACGTCACCACTGGTCCCAGCAATGACCTGCAGGTCTTGACCGCGCTCGCGCGCGACATGGTCACCCGCTATGGCATGTCCGACAAAATGGGCACCATTGCCTTGGTGGGCGACGGTGGTCGCGCGATGTTTGGCTCCGGTGTCGAGGGCGGCTACTCTGAAAAGATCTCGGGCGAGATAGACGGTGAGGTCAAAAAAATTATTGACGGTGCCTACAAAAAAGCAGAAGACATCATCACTACGCACCGCAAGTTACTCGACGCAATTGCGCATCGCCTTGTGGAGGTTGAGACCCTCGAGCGCGAAGAGTTCGAAAGCATCCTCGTTGCGCACGGCGTCACCCCCAAAAAGAAACAAGAAATTAAAGTTGAACCGGTTGTGGTGAATTTTTAGCGCCTGGTCTTAAGATATAAAAAAAGAAAACCCCCGACTAATGATAGCTGGGGGAGTTGTTGGGTTACACAGTGCGGGGTTAAAAAGAGCTATTACCGCTGCAGTTTCCAGCGGATTTCTTCACCAAGCATGAAGGGGTGGATAGTTGGGCTTTCCCCGTCGTCGGTGATGAACATACTCTCTACCCTCCATGCCCTGCGTACGAGTCCGATAGTTTGTTTGCTTGGTTTAACGTTAAAGAAGTTGGGGCCGTTGATCGAGGCAAACCGCTCAAAGCGATCGTCAAGTGCCCCCATATCTTCAAATGCTTGTGCGTAGAGCTCGATGCCCGCGTGCGCGGTGAGTACGCCACCTGAACAGCAATCGGTCTCCTTTTTGCTGATAGGGTGTGGTGCCGAGTCGCTTCCAAGCCATACAAAGTCGTGGTTCCCTGCTGCGAGCTCACGGATTGCTTGCCTATCTTCTTTTTTCTGAATGATAGGCCACCAAAACGTGTGTGGCCGAAGACCTCCGCGGTGTACATCGCGGCGGTCGAGCAAGAGGTGTTGTGCGGTGATACTGCAACCGAGTGTTGGTCCTCCATGCTCTCGCATGTAGTTCACGCCGGACATGGTCGAAAGGTGCTCAACCGAAATTTTGAGATCTGGATGAGCTTCTCGTATACGCGGGAGTGTGTTGCGAATGAAGTGGGGCTCTTGATGATAGGGATCCAGCTCTTCCCCTGGCATATAGGTCGACCCATCAACCATCGCATGTTCTCGGGCGAACCCGTCGGCGGCGTGGAGCATAAGCACCTTCCCCTTGTCTGCGCACGCACGCAAAACACTATGTGGTCCGGTGTTTTTGGTCCATAACGATGCAGGATTCTGCACGCCGCTGTCGCTGTTGGTGGTGAGCCCGCGCGGATAATATTTCACTCCACGAATGAGCTCAGTAACCGAACGCGGGTTGAGTTTGTCAGTGAGGTAGAGCGTCATGAGTGGTTCAAACTCCCACGTATAGCAACGTGTAGTCTTCAGGATTTCATCCCGGTATGTACGTGCCATCCTTGCTGTTGTGATAGGCGGATTTGTGTTGGGCATAATGATTGCCATAGCGAAACGCTTGGCGGTCATGGGTGCTACCAACTGGAGCATCGAGCCGCGCCGAACGTGCGTGTGCATATCGGCAGGCCTGCGCATTGTGATGGAGATTATACTTTGAGTATCTCTGGTGATTTCCACGTGAGTCTCCTGAGCTGTTGTGCCTTTCGGCGGGTTTCAGTTGTAGGCGTTGTTAGGCCGTCTTCCACCCCGCACAGTACCAACTTGTATGGAAAAAGAAAAGGCCGCATCCCGGGTGAGGGGAGGCGGTCTGTGGTTAGTCGGGCAGGCCGTTCATGACAAGAAAGTTGACGAGTCCGGCCTTGCCTTCGTCTTGATTGCCAAAAAACATAGGCTCAACCACGTCTGGATTGTAGCTGTTACGCGTGAGCACCGTGTTGAAGGCAAAGCCGTGTGCGCCGAGCGTAAGGTATTCATAGGCGTCTCTGCCAGATTCGATACCGCCCACGGCGATGAGCTTCAGTCCCGTATCTATTATCATCGGCGCGATAGTCAGAATGCCGCCACAGATGAGCGGCCGCAGTCCGCGCCCACTCAAGCCACCGCGGATCATTGGGATTGCTGGCTTGCCCTGCTTGTTGGTTATGTAGCAGTTTGCCTGCGTGTTCGCATAAACCACATAGTCTATCCCGTAATCGATACACGGTTGCACCAACTGTTCGAGCAAGCCTGGGTCGGTAATCGGGGCAATCTTTACTTTCGTTTTCAGGGTGCCGGCACCTTCCTTGAGTGCTGCGACTCCTTCACGATAGAGTGGCGGGTCGAAACAGACCACCGACTTGCGCTTCCCACCGGATTCTTGATTGCCGCAGGAAAAGTTCCCTTCGACGCCGTCTGCGGACTGGGTGATCTGCAAGATGTTCGCCATGTCGCAGTAGTCACGCGGGTTATAGGGGTTGTTCGCGCGACCCGATACGCTGACCCAGAATTGCGAACCTTTCCCGTTCACCTTTTGACGAAGATCGGACAATCCATCGTCCATATGCGCATCGATTCCTTTGTCGGGGATGCCCAACGCATTGATTGCGTTCCCCGTAACTTCGTTGTAGTTGAAGTTGTCGCCCGGGTTTCCATCCCACGGGTGTGGCATGATGGACCCAAAGGTGACGTGTGGCATGCTTGCTTGCGCATACTGCATCATCGTTTTGGCATCTTTGCCCGAGCCTGCAGCGTTTCCCCACGGCACCTCTTTCAGTAGATATTCAAGCGCGGTGGCCTCATTCGCAAACGTACGCATTAGCACTGCTCCTAGTTTGGTTGTTGCACCTGTCGTCCACACATCAACATATCCTACTTTTTCAAAAAGAAAAGGCCGCATCCCGGGTGAGGGGAAGCGGCGTGTGAATCGTCTGGTTTATGAGGTAGTTGGAATTGTGGGCCTGCAGTACCACAGCAGTGTGGCGCTCCACACAAACCACACCGCATCTTCGTAGTACACGCGGCGTCTTGCGTGGTATGGCTCAACAAGCTCCCTGGTAACGCTGCGTCTAGTTACTGTTGCAACCTTGTGCTGCAGCAGGTTTACGGCCGTCGCTTCTTCTCGTTGGTTGGGCCAATCGAGCACAACGAACCTAAGTCGGGGCGTGAGAAGTGCTCCCACAAGCGCCTCATCAAGGGCTGCTCTTGTGTGTGGGTGGCGTATGTTTGCAACCACCATGTTTGAGACCCGTAGGTGCCGTCCTGCTGTGGTCATGAATGGTCCTATGTCGATCTCTGTTCCACCCAGGAGGCAATAGATGCTTGCACGCACGGGGAACGGGGCTACGCTTCCCACCCTGAGTGCGTCGGCCAGCCTGAAGATGTTGACAGTGTCGTCTTCGTTGAACCACTTTGCGGGTGGTCCTGTCACGTGCGGCGCGCGTCCGATGAGCATCAGCGTCTCTCCTCTCTAGTCTCTAGGAAAAAACAGTCTGTATCCACTCAGAGGATATCACAAAATATGGATATGTATATGAAGACATGTTTTTTTGTGGGCGCTGCTCAGACTCGGTCACGAAAAACTGCGGACCGTCGTCCGCAGTTTTTCTCGACCCCGGCTCGCGGTCTCGCCTGCTGGCTCGACATCGCTACGCCTTTCTCGTCCTGCCACTGCTACGCAGTGGGCGCGCTAGGACTCGAACCTAGAACCGCCGAGGTATAAGCTCGGTGCACTAACCATTGTGCTACGCGCCCAGTGAAGCAAATATATACTACTTACCTTACTACTCAAAGTGTAGTGTCTATTCGAAATGTAGAGCCTGGGCTTGCCTCAGTACTTTTTCTCTCAAGAGAGGGTGGTGGAAAAGCGTTTCGTCTTCAGCAACAAGTTTTTGTGCCTCAACTCGAGCAGCTTCAACGAGTTTCAAATTTTGCAGTGCGTCCATGCCGATGTCCGAGATGCCCCACTGCTTGGCGCCCACAAGCTGTCCCGCACCGCGCTGCAGTAAATCTTTTTCGGCCAACTCAAAACCATTTTTAGCAGTGGCAAGCGCTTTGAGGCGCGCGAGTGTGTGCTCGCCGCGGCTTTCAGGGCAGACGAAGCAATAGGCTTGGGTGGACGAGCGCACCACGCGGCCGCGCAACTGGTGCAGCTGGGCCAAACCAAAGCGCTCGGCACCTTCGATGAAGATGAGTGTCGCGTTGGGCACGTTGACCCCCACCTCGACCACCGAAGTGGCGACCAAAATATCTATCTCGTGTTTTGAAAACTTCGCCATTGTTTCGTCTTTTTCTTTCGGTGTCATCTTGCTGTGCAAAATCGCGAAGCGATATTCAGGAAACACTTCTTTTTTAAGGCGCTTGGCTTCGGCGGTGACCGACTTGGCCATAAGGGCGAAGGCTTTGTCGGGGTCGGGCTCGTCGATGCGCGGACAGATCACATATGCTTGTCGGCCCGCTGTGAGCTCAACGCGGATTTTTTCATATGCACTCGCTCTTTCTTCTGGCTTCACAATTTCAGTGATAATGCGTTTGCGGCCGGGCGGCATCTCGTCGAGCAGGGTCAGATCAAGGTCGCCATAAACAGTGAGGGCGAGCGTGCGCGGGATAGGTGTGGCAGTCATCGAAAGCAGGTGAGGGATACGCACCTCTTTCTTTGCGAGTTTTCTGCGCTGGTTTGTGCCAAAGCGGTGTTGCTCGTCGATAATAACGAGCGCCAAGTGTTTAAACGCGACTGACTTTTCAATTAATGCGTGCGTGCCAATTACGATAGCAATTTCTCCCGAAGCTATCCATTTGAGGAGTTGCACGCGCGAGATGTTCGTGGGCGTTTGTTGCTTTCCGTCTGAAGTGAATTGCACGGTGGATTTGGAGGGAAATTTGAAACACCCACTGCCGGTGATGAGACCGATGTTGATGGGGTGGCCGGTGAGGGCGGGGTCGAAATATTTAATGAAAGATTCAAAATGCTGTTTGGCTAAAATTTCAGTCGGCGCCATGTAGGCAACCTGCAGCGTACCAAAGTCTTGATTCTCGGGGCGCGTTTCAATCACCGCAAAACACGCAGTCGCCGCGACGGCCGTCTTGCCCGAGCCCACATCACCTTCGAGCAAGCGCGACATGGGGTTGCCCTCGGCCATGTCTTTGAGAATCGTTTTAATCGCACGCGTCTGGGCCGGCGTTGCGGTAAACGGGAAAGTGCTCACAAAACTATCAACTTGTTCCTGAGAAACTGACACAATAAAACTTTTTTCTTTTGCTTGCTGCTTTCTCTCTTGCGCCCGCTGCAGCTGTATTAAAAAGATTTCTTCAAACGCGAATCGTTTGCGCGCGGCTTCGGCTTCTTTTGCCTTCTCGGGTGTGTGGATCCACACCAGCGCTGTTTTAAGGCTGGGCAAGTTGTATTGTTTGAGTAGCTCAGCAGGAACTGGGTCCTCAACTTGATCAACAACCCCGCTTGCCAACACTTTTTTAATAGCATGTTGAAACCAGAGGGATGTAACCCCGCGACTCTCGGGGTACTGGGCGAATAGCCCTTGAGGAGACACCTCTCTCCGCGAGGAGTCACCTCCAGGGCTCGCAGCGCTCAGGCCGGGAGAAGGCGACTCCTCGGCTTTGAGAGGTGTCGCCTTAAAGAGGCCTGAATCTAAATCCACAACCGCCCCATCAGGGTTGCCAGCAACGCGCTCGAGTTTTGGGTTGGCTAAATAAAGCTTGCCGGCTGAACCCGAGACTTTGCCTGTGGCTTTGACCCGTGTGCCGTCGAAGTACATCTTGGCAATGTAGGGTTGGTTGAACCACATCAGCTTCACTCGGCCGCTTTGGTCGCGCAGATAGCCTTCGCTCATAGGCACACGTGACTTCCAACTTTTCTTTGTTTCCAGCTTTTCAAGCACTCCCACCACTGACGCGTCCTGGCCCAAGACGAGCCCGCCCACAGCCGCTTCTTGGCCCGCGGCCTCATAGCGAAAAGGGAAGTGTTGCAGTAAGTCCTGCACTGTCTTAATCCCGAGTTTTCCCAACGCTGCCTTCTGGGCTTCAACAAATCTGAAATGTTCTGTGAGTTGGTCGTGCAGGTTCATAGAGGCGCGCATGAGTGAAGCATACCAAATATGCGGCCAACTCTGATATACTCACGCCATATGGCACAGAAACATAAAACAGCGCAGGGCGGCGGACAAAGTAAAAATGCACAGCAAGCTATCAGCTTGCACAAAAAGTTGGGCGGCAAGATCCGCATCTCCCCAAGTACGCCGGTGAGGAATAGGGTAGATTTGGCACTGGTATATACACCGGGTGTGGCGGCTGTTTCAACATTGGTCGCGGGCACCAAAAAAGCTTTGCGCGCAAAGTCCGAGCAAATAAAATTGGCCAAAGAATATACCATAAAAGGCAAAATGGTCGCGGTTATCTCAGACGGCTCTGCTGTTTTAGGATTGGGTAATATAGGCCCCTATGGCGCATTGCCGGTAATGGAAGGGAAGTGTGCACTCTTTAAAGCATTTGCACATGTGGATGCATTCCCGATTGTTCTCGATATTTCAAACGAAGCAGGTGTGCCACTCACCATAAAAGATGTGGGGTATATCGACCGTGTGGTCGAGACGGTACAGGCCGTTGCCCCGGCGTTTGGCGGCATAAACCTTGAAGACTTTGCGGCGCCCAATTGTTTTGAAATAGAAGAACGCTTGAAAGCGCTGCTCGACATTCCCGTGATGCACGACGACCAGCACGGCACCGCCATCGTGGTGTTGGCGGCGCTCATCAACGCGGCAAAGGTGGTGAAAAAAGACTTGAAGAAATTGAAAGTAGTGGTCGCGGGCGCGGGCGCGGCGGGCACCGCCGTCACCAAGCTCCTGTTGCTTGCGGGCGTCAAAGACGTGACGGTGCTCGACAGTCAAGGGACCATTAACAAAGATCGGCTTGACCTCTCGGCACATAAAAAAGAATTGGCTAACAGTACCAACCCTAAAAACTTGCTGGGCAACCTCGCCGATGCGCTGGTGGGGGCCGATGCAATTATCGGCGTCTCTGGGCCGGGGCTTATGACGGCAAAGGACGTGCGTCTGATGGCCGACAAAGCAATTGTCTTTGGGCTCGCCAACCCCACACCTGAAATCATGCCCGAGGAGGCAGCAAAAGGGGGAGCGGCTGTTATTGCGACGGGCCGCAGCGACTATCCCAATCAAATCAACAATTCACTCGCGTTCCCGGGCATCTTCCGTGGCGCGCTCGACCACAAAGTCTCCAAAATTACTGACCAAATGAAGCTCAAAGCCGCCAAAAATCTGGCTGCTTTGGTCAAAGTACCCACTGCTGCCAAAATCATCCCCGGCCCCTTCGACCATGGTGTCATGGAGGCGGTCTCAAGGGCGGTTCGGTAGTCTGTATCCTAAGGTTTAACCTTAGGATCTGTGGGTGCTTGATAGCCGTATATATCTGGTATATACTGTGGGTATGAACGTAAAAGTTATATTCAACACGAATAAAAAGTTAAAAGAAGCGGCGATGAAAAAAGCACGCAAAGAAGGACTGACCTATTCTGCTGTGCTTAATATTGCCACTGAGGCATATGTTGGCGATCGTCTGAAGATAACCGCACTCGAACAACATCTCGAAAAGGCTCGTGAAGAAATTCGCCAAGGGCGTTACTATACTCACGAGCAGGTGATGCGCAAATTAGGTTTGAGTAGCAAGAAATGAAAATTCATTATGCTGCTTCAGCGTTGGAGCAACTTCAAGAATTGCCTGTCATCACGCAAGAAAGGATTCTTGCAAAAATATTTTGGTTTTCTGAGCAAAGGGATCCACTTGTTTATGCGAAGCGTCTTTCTGGAACACAGTCATACCGTTTTCGTGTTGGGACGTACCGAATACTATTTGATATAGTCGAAAATACTTTGTGGGTTCTCAAAATTCTTCCTCGTGACAAAGCATACCGGGATTTGTAGTTTTAAAACCCATTGGTGAGTGGCGAGCCGAGACCGGTTACATAGTCCCAGTGAGTCCTAGCGGTGCAAAAATAGCCGCAGGAGCCGTTGGTGCCCGAGGTGATGTCGCGAAAGTAGTGACTACTATTTGCACTTGCTTTGTCGGCATAGAGCTGTGCGCCCGTGATGCCGCTGCCCAAAGCTGCGATGGCTGCCCACTGGGGCGCGCCAGCCGAAGTGCCGCCCACGGTGTACCACTTGCCAAGTCGATAGATAGAAAAGCCCGACGCTGGGTCGGCGTCATACGAGACGTCGGGTATCGCGCGCATGTCACCTGCTTTTGGTATCGAGTAGTCTGCCTGGAAGTTTGGCTCTTTTTCATATACGCTCACGCCACCACCGCTCCCGCTCCACGCGGTCTCTTTTGAAAACGAACCCGTTGAAGTAAACGTCAGCGATGTCCCGCCGACACCAATCACATTTGGCGAACTCGCAGGCCACGATGTCCCTGCGCCACCGTCGCCCGAAGAAGCAAAAAATACTGCCCCCGACTTTGACACGAAATGCGAATCAAGAGTCGTTTCTTCAAGGAACTCCGCGCCACCCCAACTCATGGATATTGCGACCGCATCTTTCACTGATGCGGCATAGTCGACTGCTTTGAGCAGGTTCGCTCCCGAAGGAGTGGTTGCCTCGACCAGTACAATTTTTGCGTTTGGTGCAATCGCATGTGCCCACTCAACATCGAGTGTTGTCTCCATTGCCCAGCTGCTATCGCTTGAAATTTTATTGCTCATGGGGTGTTTTTGAAAGCAACCGTTCGCGCTGGTGCAAGGAGTGAGATTAAATTGTTTATCAAACGCAGCCAAATCATTTTCTATCGACGCATCGTCGTATGCACCAACGATGGCGATGATGCCGCGCCCGCCAGACGCGGGGAGATTGTACACAGCTTTTATTACTACAGGCGAAAGTCCTTTAGGTATTTTGCTCGAGGAGCCATAAATATGGATGGGTGGCCTGCCGCGGTAGTCAGCAAAATGGTACGACGCAGACGCAGAAAAAGGGAGTGTTCCGAACAGTAAAAATAATACAAAAAAATATTTTCTTCTCATACGCAATATACAAAATAGTTCTTGCACCAAGTATATCAGCCTTATTTATACAATCACCTTTCTTTCATATATACTAGTGAGCATGAGTATTGCATTACAGCGGGGGAGCGGGGAGTTGGAAAGATTGAACACAGAGTTGAACGACGAGCAGGTGTTGGCGGACTACAGACGCTCGTTTGATAATTACCACGCCAGTTTGCTTCCGCGCGTGTTGGGCAACGCCCTTGTGTGGTGCGGCAACGCCGTCTATGGTGAGCGACCGTCGTATTTGAAGTTTCGCGCAGTCGAGGTCATCGCGCGCGTTCCGTACCAGTCGTGGAACTCGGCGGCATACACGCTGTTGACGCTCTTCTATCGTGACGAAAAAAAAGCGCTCAAACTTTCGGAGCTTTCACAGTATGCGCGCGTGGCAGAAGACAACGAGACGATGCATGTGGTGGTCATCTCCAGTTTGGCCGCGCATGAAGCAAAAGCAGGAACCATCCGGCACACCATTGTCCCCATGCTCTTTGCGTTTTTCTACTTCTGGGCGTCCTACCTGCTCTTTTTGATCAAGCCGAAATATTCATTCGAGCTGAACTACCTGTTTGAAAGCCATGCGTTTGAACAGTATGATCGGTTTTTAAAGTTGCAAGGGCCGGAATTGAAAAAGAAGCCTATTTCAAGCGAGTTTTTGAACTGGTATGGTCGGCACCCACGTTCGCAGTATGAATTCTTTCTGTCGGTGCGCAATGACGAAATAATCCACCGCAACACGTCTATTGAGGAGATAGAAAAGACCAAAAAAGTGTGAGCGAAATAAATCTACTTTTTCAGCAGCAAAATTTTATACATCTGCAAGGTCGATAGGAAAAGCGAGAGGACCAGCGGTCCCAAGATGAAACCCATAGGTCCAAAGAAGAGAATGCCGCCCAAGAGAGAGCAGATGATGAAGATGGGCGGCACTTCGAGTCCTTTGCCAAAAAAGTAGGTGGTGAGGAGGTTGTCGACCAAGACCACCATCCCCAAGCCCAAGAGCCCGCACAAGAGTGCGGCGAGCATCTGTCCTTTGAGATATAAAAAGACGACGGCGGGGATGATCACAAAGAGTGTCCCCAGACCTGGGACCGCGCCCACAATGCCACCCACAATACCCCAAAGCATTGCGTTGGGAATATTGAGGAAATAGAACGCAAGACCAAAACACGCCCAGCGGATGAGCGCGACCAGGAGTGTGCCACGCATGACCGAGCCTATGGTCTGCTCCATACTTTGTAAAATTTTGTCTGTGTGTTCACGTTGAAACGGGCTGAGCGAGACGAGCGTGGTATATATCTTAGCTCCGTCACGCAAGAAGAAAAAGAATGCGAGGAGCATGAGTGATGTTTCAAGCAGCAGGAAAAGTGTTTGCGATAGGAACGCGCCCAGATTTTGAGACATAAACGAAAGCGCCTTTGCAACATAGGCACTGATGCTGAAGGTAAAGGCGGGGTAGAGGTGACGAATAGGGGTTTCAATGGCAGTGCGCAACACCTGTGCATAGTTGCCTTCGTTTCCTTGCGAAGCCAGGTAGGCCAACTGTGCTTCTTTGAATATTTGCAGACCGAGGAAAAAGAGCGGCACTATAAAGAATGCCAACACGGCACAGACGAGCAGTGCCGCGGCAAATGTCTCGGACTTGCCCAGCAGGCGGGCGAGCACGGTGAATGGTCGTCGACAGAGAATTGCCAACACCGCGGCGAGCGCGAGCATCTGCACAAAGGGTAGGAACACGAGAAAGATAAGGAGCGATGCTGTTCCAAATAAAAGTACAAACGCACTGGTTTCAAGAGTTGTTTTGTCCATAAAACTCATAATAACAGAGTTTTTTCGCGAGGGGTTGGTTTTTGCGGAGAGAGCGAGATTCGAACTCGCGGGCCTAATTAAAAGCCGACAGTTTAGTAAACTGTTGATTTAAACCACTCATCCATCTCTCCAGATAGATCGGTACTGACCAATACTACAGCATCACTCGCATAAAAGTAAAAAAAGTAGTACGGTACATAGCGTACGCTAGGGCGGAGTGCACAGTAGAGAATAGTGTACGGAGACGTGTCAGAGTGGTCGAATGTGCCTCCTTGCTAAGGAGGTAGGGCGCAAGCCCTCGTGGGTTCGAATCCCACCGTCTCCGCCAAAAAACGAAATCGGATTTTAGAGCCGAAATGGGGTCGCGCCGAAGGCGCGACACTAATGCATTCCCCCCGCCGAATTCAGAATCCAAAAGGGTTTTCCACGCTCCGCGTGGCTCAAAAAGTACGGTTCGATCTAAAATTTTAAAGTTCGAACCGACTTTTTTGAATTCCCGAAGTATTTCTTCGGGAATTCCCTCGTTTGCCAATTCCGTATTGGTAATATTGGCTTTTAGAAATTTTTCTGTAAGTTCGAACCGATTATTCGCTTTTTGTTCAAAAGATGATAATTTTTCTTTGAAAAGCTGTTTTTGGTTTACCAACTGATTTTTCGTTTCTCGATATTCTTCAAGTGATAACGAATTATCGAGATAGAGTGTCATCAGCTTTTCAATCTTTTTTTCGGTTGAAAAAATTTCATCTTTTGTATTTTGAACAAAAAGGGTAGACGATTGGACTTCCGATTGCCGATCTTTTGAATTTTCGGCAATCATCCATTTTGTCCAATCGTCTGGCAAAGAAACTTTTTTGATTTCATTTTGAATTTGAGAAGTGATGAGCTCCTCACGAATATACGGTTGAGCACAGGGATTTTTCCGTTTGGTACATCGCAAATAGTTATGACCTTTTTGTTGTTCGGTAGTAATAAAACATCCACATTCTCCGCAATGGAAAAATCCACGATAGATGTATGGCTTAAGTCCTTTGCTATGCGGTTTAGATTTTCTCATCATCACTTCTTGAACGGAATCAAAAAGTTTCTTTGAAATAATCGGTTCGTGCTTTCCTTCGTGGATTTCACCACCATACCGAAGCAATCCGCAAAAAATCGGATTTTTTAACATATTATGAATATTGGAAATAGAAAGTTCTTGCTCTTTCCTTGAACGCAGTCCAAGTTCATTAACCATGTCTCTAACTTGTCGGAGTGTGTACTTGCCACTTGCGTAGGCCTCAAACGCTCTCACGATATATGGCGAGCGTTCGGGGTCTGGAACGATAACTTTCTTATCACTATCGTTTAGATAGCCCACAGGAGCGTTTTGAGGCCAAATACCATCCTTCAATTTTTGACGATGACCACGCTTAATATTCTCCGACAAATTATCCACATAATACTTGGACTGCGAAAATGCTATTGAGAGCATGAACTTTCCTTGTGGTGTTGGATCAAACCAAAAAGTTGAAAATTTCAAATCCAAAATTATTTTGGTATCAACAAGGTAAATAATTTTACCACCGTCTACGGAATTTCTCGCAAGTCTATCGGGGTGCCACGCTAAAATTCCATTTGCCTCACCAGCTTCCATGCGGAGAAGCATTTCATTAAAGACTGGCCGACCCGGAATCTTGGCGGTTTGTTTTTCCACGAAAATATCTACAACCTCAATTTGTTCTTTAACCGCCAACTCTTTGAGTTCGGCCAGTTGATCCGAAATGCTTCTCACTTGCCGATCTTTGTCATCGGTAGACTTGCGAGTATATATAAAAAACTTTTTGGTTTGATTATTCATAGTATGTTTAAAAACCTAAAAGGGCGACCATGTTGCACCAACTTTACCTTTCAGCAAAATTGAACACAGTCGCCCGTCTAGATGCTCAAGCAAATAAAAAGCTGAAAGTGTCTAAAGTTGGTGCAATCCAATATTACCATTTTTTATTTTGTATTGGCAAACGAGGAGCCACGCGGAGCGTGGAAAACCCTTTTGGATTCTGAATTCGGCGGGGGGAATGCATTAGTGTCGCGCCTTCGGCGCGACCCCATTTCGGCTCTAAAATCCGATTTCGTTTTTTGGCGGTGTCTATTGTACAAAATTCGAACTTATTTTGAAAGCAATCCTGACTAATCGCACGCGCGGAGCGCGTGGTGCCTCTAAACTAAATCGTACGCTCCACGAAAGCCCCGCCACCGCCTCGCTTCACTCGGCAACCCCAAAAAGAAAAATGTCTCTTGCTCTTTTGATTTTCGCGGGGGTGGATTTTTTCTAAAATGGAAAGGACATTTTTCTTTTTGGGGTTCTGCCCTCCAAGTATTCGGGCAGTGTGGCGGGGCTTCAATTCGGACTCGGTTTTGCAAAAACTATTTTCTGGGGAAAGGATTTTGCAAAACTTCGGCTAATGTTTTTGAAATTCGGCGGGGTTCTGAATTCGGGTTCCCGCGCGGAGGAGGGGTCTGGGGAGGAATCCGCGCGGGCTTCTTCTGATTTTTTGGCGGAATTATTTAATAGTCGTAAAGATGTTCAATCTTTACTCCTTCAGATTCTAGCTGAACTATAATCATACTAAGAGATTTTGCGGGAGCTTGCACCGTAATCCTTTTATCTGAACTTGTCATCATATTCATCGTGAACAAAACTATTCCATTTTTTAAATCACTATTCCAACTTTGTGGTGCTACAGCGGTCAGTAAAATCTCATCATTACCCGCAAAATCAACAAATTGTATACTTTGTCGAGCAAGTACCGGCATAACATCAGTAAAACCTTGGTAATGTGGAACTGCCATAATATACGAACCATTACCCAAGTCTTTGATTTTGCGAACTCTTGGGTCTTGAAAAATACTATCGGGCACATTTTTTGCAGAAACATATATTTCTGTATCAGCTATACCGTAAACTGCGTGTGTTCCAATTCTGATAAGCAGAGCATAGCCCGTTTTTACTCCGTATTCTAAACTAAGAAAAACTTTCCGCTCAAGTTTTCGCAAAAAATGTGAACCGAAAAAATGAGTTTCTGTCCAAAGCCCAATAAACTTTTTTCCGTATGGAAATTGATACCACGGATCAGTCGGAATGAAAGCTCCGTATTCTTGTGCAACTTTAGCGGCATACACATCCTCCTCGGTTTGTGATCCACCCAACCATTCTGAAACTCTACCGATTGTATTCTCCCAAACTCCTTTTACTGCATACTCAACAGAAAAACTTGTTCCTATTACCACCTCCATAAGATGATCACCTACGTTGAACGGATAGTTTCTTTTTGTAATCCCATAAACTTGGCAATAGCTACCCCAAAATTGACCTATTGAACTGAAATAAGGAAAACCACTTGGTTTATTTTCTCCGATAAATTTTCCGTATTCTTGCGGATTAAAAACCAAGTACCATTCAGGGAAAGTAAGGTAGGTGCTTTCTTCTGCTCGAGAATAATCTTTTATATCATTTTCTGCCGTTTTAAATTCAGCAGGAATTTGCTCATTTACAGTCTTAAAATTTGGTTGTGCCGAACTACATCGTGCATTGAAAACTATCACAAAGAGAATTCCCGCACCCAAGAGCAGAGATAGAGTAATAAAAATTTTGCTCTTTACGATGCGTCGAACTATTCCCATAAAATTTAGCTACGAGGTTGAACTCTTTTACTTAACCAGAATCCAATCCAAAGCATAGTTACTAAAATCAAAACGTGAGGTAAATTATTCAGCAAATTATTTGTACTGAAATCAATACCTCCAAGCGGTTTTGTGAAAACATCGCCATTTAAAAATTGAGTGCTGAAGAAAAGACCAACAAAAGCATCAATGCCGTATGGGATACCGACATATTTAAAATAGTTAACCGACCAATTATGAGATTTTAAGGCTACTACCACAGCCAAAAGACCAGAAAGCAAATGGAAAATATCATCTATCGGATCAATTTGATAAAGACCAAGAAGTTTACCGTGAACGTCGGTAAGTCCTGGCCAATGACTTATGGCAAAAATAAATAAAAAGTTTAGAGCATAAAACCACGCCAACCATTGAATTACACTTAGTTTTTTAAACATAGTTTTTGGCTAAATTACTAATAAATTGATATAATGAAATTATAGCATATTCTGCTAGCAAGAACATATATGGCTACCGCCAAAAGATTTTTCCACAGAAAAACAACTATCGTTACTTCGCTTATTGTCGCGGTTCTTCTTTTCTTGGGTGTTAAAAAAGGAATCGAGTACGCTTCTGCTCCGACAAAGGATAAAGACTGTGATTTTATATATCCAAATTCCGTAGATCAGACAAAACCAGTAACTCTATTTGATCGGTTTAAAGCCTTTTTTACTTTTAAACAAAAGGGAGGACTAATCAATGATGCAAGTTGTTTAAATAAAACTTCAGTTTATGGCATTGTGAAAGTTACTTCGGTTGATGATGTTAAAAATGCTCTACAATACGCAAAAGAAAACAAGTTGAAAATTACCAGTGCCGGGCAACGCCATAGTATGGGTGGACAATCTTTTGTAAAAGGAGGTCTTGTGCTTGATATGAGAGATTTTAATCAGATGAAGTTAGATAAAGAAAATAAAACTATCAATGTTCAAACTGGCGTAACATGGGCAAAAGTACAGGAACTTTTAGATACAGAGGGGTTATCGGTAAAAGCAATGCAGTCAATAAATATTTTTACCGTTGGTGGCACTTTGAGTGTAAATGCTCACGGAGTAGCCCATGATCCTGGTCAAGTTGCCCCGACAGTAAGACAAATGCACATAATGACAGCAGACGGAAATATTGTTACGGCAAGCCCTACACAAAATGCAGAATTATTTAGTCATGCTCTTGGTGGTTATGGATTATTTGGAGTAATTCTTGACGTTGATTTAGATGTTGTTCCAAACGAAGTTTATGCGTGGACAAAAACATACATGGATTATAAAGATTTCCCTGATTTCTATAAGAAAAATATTGAGGGTAATAACAATGTCGGACTTACATATGCACGCATATCGGTATCACCAACAAGTTACCTTACTGAAACTGCTGTAAATATTTTTGAAAAGACAGATTGGAATAAACCTATTGCAAAACTTGAACCCGCAAGTCTAACATGGTTTAGTCGCTTGGTTATAAATTTTTCTAAAACGGGAGGGTTGGGAAGATGGGTAAGATGGATGCTTGAAAAAGATGTTGAACCTCGTCTCCACCCATGCGTAACAAGAAACGAAGCGATGAGTCCGAATGAAGTCTGTGATGTTTCTCGTAATCAAGAAATGTATGACAGCATGGGTTATCTTAAAAATAAATTAGCGGATACAGACATTCTCCAAGAATATTTTATTCCCGAAAACAAAATGTCTGACTTTGTTGATGGTTTAAGAAGTACAGTAAAGAAAAATGGGGCAAATCTTCTTAATGTAACTATTCGTATTGTTCACAAAGATACAACGACCGCATTACCTTATGCAAAAGACGATAGATTTGCTTTTGTTTTGTATTTCAATCAAAAATTAAACGAAAAAGAGAGCAAAATTTTACAAAAAACAACAACTGATCTTATTGATGTTGCAGAAAATCTAGGAGGTACATTTTATCTGCCATATCAACTTTATTATTCGGAAGAACAACTACACAAGGCATATCCTGAAGTTGATGCTTTCTTTGCGACAAAAAAGAAATACGATCCATCAGAAATTTTTGTGAATACATGGTACGAAAAGTATTCTAAATAATTCCGCCAAAAAATCAGAAGAAGCCCGCGCGGATTCCTCCCCAGACCCCTCCTCCGCGCGGGAACCCGAATTCAGAACCCCGCCGAATTTCAAAAACATTAGCCGAAGTTTTGCAAAATCCTTTCCCCAGAAAATAGTTTTTGCAAAACCGAGTCCGAATTGAAGCCCCGCCACACTGCCCGAATACTTGGAGGGCAGAACCCCAAAAAGAAAAATGTCCTTTCCATTTTAGAAAAAATCCACCCCCGCGAAAATCAAAAGAGCAAGAGACATTTTTCTTTTTGGGGTTGCCGAGTGAAGCGAGGCGGTGGCGGGGCTTTCGTGGAGCGTACGATTTAGTTTAGAGGCACCACGCGCTCCGCGCGTGCGATTAGTCAGGATTGCTTTCAAAATAAGTTCGAATTTTGTACAATAGACACCGCAAAAGTATATTTTGATATTTTTTAATATAAAAATGTAGCTTTTTGCGTCAATGGGAAAGGGATTCGAAGGACGGAAGAAAAGCTCTGGGAGAGCTTTTCTGAGTCGGGGTCGAGAGCGCTTAGGATTTTACGAGTGTGCGAAGTAAAATACTTAGTGACTCGTGACCGAATCCCACCGTCTCCGCAGATCGAAACTTCGAGTTCGGAAAGGGCCGCGCCGCGAAGCGGCGCGGCAGAGAGGGGTGGGGCGGGCGGAAGAAATGCCCGTCGCTGCGCGACGAATTCGGACGGGGCGGGTGCGGCGAAATGCGGGGATTTGTCACGAACCGTAGAGTTCGTTCCGATTTTTCGGACGAAGGAGGCAATTTCGGAGAAATTGCTGGATGAGGACAAAAAATCGGCTTGTTTCAAATCTAAAATCCACTGGCGCAGGGGTTCGACCCAAGCATTTCTCCCGCGTTCAAAATCTTTCATCTTTTCCCGCAAAGCGGCGAGGACGCGCATGGTCTCATCCTTTCGCTTCAAATACATTTCTTTCGGCACATCGCCGTCTAAGTACATAGAAACCAACTTTTCCATGCGCGCCTCGTTCGCTTTGATCTGTGATGAAAGATTTTGGACTTCGCTTTGCGACGCGGATACTGCATCTTTGCCCAACTCGTCTACTTTCGCAAACATCCAGTCGGTGTATCGCTCGCAAAGCGAAATTGATTGAAGCCGTGCCGTAATTTTGCCCGCAAGCTCTGCCTCGCGCACATACGGTTGCGAGCAGTGGCCGCGCTTTTTGGAACACCGATAATACCGATATTTCGTACCCCAACGATTAGTCGCCCACTGCGCGCTAATCATGCCGCCGCACTCGGCACAGCGGAATATGCCAACGAACGGAAAATCATGCCGAGTACGCCGGTGGCGCGGCCGCTCCTTGCTCCGCACAACCCTCTGCACGGCTTCAAACAATGCGGGAGAAATGATTGGTTCAAAGTTTCCATCAAACCATTCGTCGCCATGTTTGACGAAGCCGAGATATGCACGATGTGTGAGAAGTCGTTTGATGGAAACTTTGGCAAGTGGCGTCTGGTTACGAGTCACCACACCCAAATCCGCCAAAAATTGCGCCAGCGAGACGTACGAATGCGCGCCAGTCATATACGCCTCATACGCCAATTTCACGATACGCGCCTCGGTAGGATGCGGCTCGATATTATGCGTGCGCGCATTGTTTACATACCCAAATGGTGCAAGATTGAGCCACTCACCCCGACGCAATTTTTGGCGGATGCCGCGCTTGATATTTTCCGCCAGATTGTCCGAATAATATTTCGACTGGCCGAACGCCACTTGCAACATGAATAGTCCCTGTGGCGTCGGCTCAAACCAAAATGTCGGGAAGCGCAAAGACACAATCTGCGAAGTGTCCACGGCATAGATGATGCGTCCGCCGTCCATGCTATTTCTCGCTAAGCGGTCGGGATGCCACGCAAGCACCGCATTTGCCTCGCCAGCATCAAGACGCATCATCATCTGATTGAACACTTCACGTCCCGGACTCTTTGCGCTTTTCGACTCTTGAAATTCCGCAAGAATTTCAAGATTTTCTTTACGCGCATACTCGCGCAATTCAAAAAGCTGCGCCTCGATACTCATTACTTGCCGGTCATCGTCCTCCGTCGACTTGCGCGCGTATAGAAAATATTTTGGTTGAGCCGACATATAGATAGATTTTGGATTTGAAACAAGAGACAAATCCCCGCATTTCGCCGCACCCGCCCCGTCCGAATTCGTCGCGCAGCGACGGGCATTTCTTCCGCCCGCCCCACCCCTCTCTGCCGCGCCGCTTCGCGGCGCGGCCCTTTCCGAACTCGAAGTTTCGATCTGCGGTGAGCTGCTTGCCTTTGCTCGAACCCATTTTAGCACCCAGTGATGTCGCGCGCTCCGCGCGCGTGGTGGCTTTGTACGCAGTGGTCCGATTCGAGCCCGTGAAGACACTGAATCCCGCCCACCGCGCGGAGTACCGCGCGTTGCCGCCCTCTGCTCCTGCCGCTCCACATCCATTCTGGTTTTTCTCGCGGGGGGAATTCAAAAAAGGAATGGGCGGCAGGAGGCAGGGGCGGCTTTCGTTTGAAGCCCTCATATGACAAAAACGTGCTATTGTTGAGTTATCATTTATCAACAAGTTGTCCACATTTTATGAAAATTCAACGACTGTTTGCGAACGTATTTGTTTTGCCGGCTGTCACTTTGGGATTTCTCGCTGTAGCGGTCTTCCCGGCGTTCGCGCAGACAGATGACTACGGCACGGGCACGACAGCGGGCACTTACTGCCCACAACTTTCGCAAACTGTCGTGCGTGGCTCAAGCGGAAATCAAGTACTTGAGCTTCAAAAATTTCTTTCTGACTATTATGATGTTCCTCCAGCAACCATACAAACCGGATACTTTGGTCGCATTACGCAAGGATACGTAATTCAGTTTCAAAAAGAACAAGGGTTGCCGTCATATGGTATTGCAGGTTCGATGACACGAGCTGCAATTGCGAAAGTATGTGGCACAAAATCTTCAGTCACCTCTCTGTCTCCAAGTCCGTCTCTGAACTCACCTACACTTGCGCCGGAATATGCTGCCGAAAAACTGACCGTCACTGCAAGTACCGATAAAAACTCCTATGTGGGGAATAATCCGCCAATGTCGGTATCATGGTCTGTACAAGGTTTTTCAAACGGAAAAGTATCGGGTGCACATACATTGGTATTTTGCCAAGAGAGAGTTGATGAGACGTTGCCGACAGGACACGAGGGTGTATGCCATTCAATTGCTCTATCAACTGTAACGGGAAGCTATCAAGATGCAGCAAGTTGTGTTTCTTTGGTCAAAGATTGGGACAAGCCGACAATTACATGTCGTATGAAAGTGTCTGTAATTGTACCTATGCAGTGTCCGCCAAGCAACAGCGATATGCCGCCACTGTGCCCCAATAAAGTTCTCGCAGCCGGCTACACAGATTCATTTACAGTTATCAATCAGGACGCTTACGGAGCATTTCAAACGTACCGATAGCACGAGAAGCTTGTTCTAAAAAGACTCTGAATTGGGAGCCATCCCCGCCGTTTTATAATTTTCTGCCAAAACGGCGGGGATGATTGCGCGCGGATGGGAGGGCTGGGCCAAGCGCATACAGATTTGCGCCTCGCCATTCCTTCTTGATGGTTGCATGGCGAGGCTCCACTCGTATTCTTGATTCAGTGCAAACGGCTCATTTGGTGTATTTGAGCCGTTTGCTCCTTATTGCATTTGAATCCCGCCCGCTTCCTTTTCTTGGCAACTTGAAAAGGAAGCGCCGCCCCCTGCCTCCTGCCGCCCATTCCTTTTTTGAATTCCCCCCGCGAGAAAAACCAGAATGGATGTGGAGCGGCAGGAGCAGAGGGCGGCAACGCGCGGTACTCCGCGCGGTGGGCGGGATTCAGTGTCTTCACGGGCTCGAATCGGACCACTGCGTACAAAGCCACCACGCGCGCGGAGCGCGCGACATCACTGGGTGCTAAAATGGGTTCGAGCAAAGGCAAGCAGCTCACCGCAAAAGTATATTTTGATATTTTTTAATATAAAAATGTAGCTTTTTGCGTCAATGGGAAAGGGATTCGAAGGACGGAAGAAAAGCTCTGGGAGAGCTTTTCTGAGTCGGGGTCGAGAGCGCTTAGGATTTTACGAGTGTGCGAAGTAAAATACTTAGTGACTCGTGACCGAATCCCACCGTCTCCGCCAAAATTCGGAATTCAAATTTCCGCCAAAAATATGGTCGGCGCGAAGCGCCGTCTGTTCTGCATTCCCCCCAAAAAACTCTGAATCAGAAAGGATTTTCCACGCTCCGCGTGGCTCAAAAAGTACGGTTCGATCCTTAATTTGAAAGTTCGAACCGACTTTTTTGAACAAATGAAGTTTTTCTTCATTTGTTCCCTCGTTTGCCAATTCCATATTGTATTTCAAAAACTTTTCGGTAAGTTCGAACCGATTATTCGCTTTTTGTTCAAAAGCCGATAATTTCTCTTTGAGAAGCTGTTTTGAGGCAACCAGCGCACTTTTGGCGTTGCGATATTCTTCAAGTGAAAGTGCGCTCTCTAAATATGCCGTCATCAGCTTCTCAATTTTAGAATCTAAAAGAGAAATATCGGCTTTTGCAGAATCTACAAAAAGCGTACTCGATTGGATTTCGGATGATTGGTCTTTTTTGTTTTCGGCAATCATCCAAGAAAGCCAATCGAGTGGCAAAGAAACTTTTTTGATTTCCTCTTGAATTTGAGAAGTGATGAGTTCCTCGCGAACATATTTTTGTGTGCAAGGATTTTTCCGTTTCGTACAGCGGAGGTAATGATGACCTTTTTGTTCTTCGGTAGTTATAAAACATCCACATTCTCCACAACGGAAAAATCCTCGATAGATATATGGTTTCAATCCTTTGCTATGCGGTTTACTTTTTCTCATCATCACTTCTTGAACGGAATCAAAAAGTTTCTTTGAAATAATCGGTTCGTGCTTTCCTTCAAAAATCTCTCCGTTATACCTCATTAGACCTGTGTAAATCGGATTTTTGAGAAGTTTTTGATAATTCGACACCGCAAGCTCTCTACCGCTTTTTCGCTTCAATCCAAGCGCGTTAAATTTGTCGCGGACTTCCCGCAAAGTGAAGTTTCCAGTTGCATATGCCTCAAATGTCTTTTTCACTAAAATCGAAAGTTCAGGGTGTGGCACGATACCTTTTCCTTTCTCGTTCACATAACCAAGTGGAGCCATTTGAGGCCATATTCCTTCCTTCACTTTGTTTCTATGTCCACGCTTGATATTTTCAGACAAATTGTCCACATAATACTTGGATTGCGAAAAAGCGATTGAGAGCATGAATTTCCCTTGCGGTGTCGGATCAAACCAAAAAGTTGGAAATTTCATTTCCACAATCACGCCAGTATCAACGAGGTAGATGATTTTCCCTCCATCTACCGAGTTGCGAGCAAGTCTATCGGGATGCCACGCCAAAATACCAGACGCTTCGCCCGCTTCCATTCTCGCTACCATTTCGTTAAACACAGGACGACCTGGTATTTTGGCGGTCTGTTTTTCGACAAAGACATCTACCACTTCCAGTTGTTCTTTCAACGCGAGTTCCTTTAATTCACTCAATTGGTCGGAAATACTGCGGACTTGTCTGTCTTTGTCGTCCGTAGACTTGCGAGTATAAATGAAAAACTTTTTGGTTTGATTATTCATAAAATTGTATTGGCAAACGACGAGCCACGCGGAGCGTGGAAAATCCTTTCTGATTCAGAGTTTTTTGGGGGGAATGCAGAACAGACGGCGCTTCGCGCCGACCATATTTTTGGCGGAAATTTGAATTCCGAATTTTGGCGGTGTGTATTAAACAAAGTTCGAATGTATTTTGCTGATAATCCTGATGCCGACTAATCGCACGCGCGGAGCGCGTGGTGGCTTGAAACTGCCTCGTACGCTCCGATTGCGTGGTGATGCGAACCAATGCGCCTCGGACACGCTCGCGGACTCGCGTGTGCAAAAACCAAAAAATTTCCTTGCATTTTCCTCGCGTCTCCTCCCCCCACCCCTCCGCCGCGAAGCGGAAAAAGAAATGGAAAGGAAATTTTTGGTTTTGCTTCGCCGTTACTATCATACTAATATATAATAACCCATGATGGTATATTCCACAATCGGTTATATCATGTTAATATCTATATGGCGACAAAATACAGAGTAAAATATCAAAAATTCGTCCAAAAACTTCGTCAAGCTCGCCTCGATGCAAACTTGACCCAAGTAGAGGCAGGTAAGCGACTCAAGAAACCTCAAGCGTATATTTCCAAAATAGAGCGAGGCGAGCGAAGAGTTGACGCTGTTGAGTTGGATGGGTTAGCGAGGTTGTATAAAAAATCTTTGGACTATTTTATTTCTTGAGAGGAAAAATAAAAGGCAATAACTCAATTACATAAAGTAAAAAAATCAACCAGACATACCACCTTATGTATTTTCCTAGATCACTTATTTTTATCGGACTTTCTTTTTCTTCGGGAGTAAGTTGTTCGAATACTTTATATCGAAATTTGATATTTAAGTAACTAAAAATAATCCCTATAATTATAATACCAACTAACAATCGCATGTCTGTTGATCCAGTGCTCTCCCAAAGAATCTGAGCCATAAATGTAGCAATCATTCCAAAAAGGAGACCTATTGCAATCAAACCCTCTCTCCATTTGTCGCCTGTTCCTTGATTCCTATGCCAATCGTTTTTATACCCACCGTTTATAACATTCGCAAACATTAAAAACACTGATGACATTGCAACAAGAACCCAACCCAATAAAATTAGAAATGGGTTTATACTAACAACGCCAGTAATCCCAGCAATAAATACTACAGAAATTATCGCTATGGGGATATCGGCAATACTTTTTGGGTTCATATTCTATTATGGTATAATAAAACAAGTGATTTATCAAAGGTTCGAAATTATTAATTAATCAAGTTTTAACTTATGGAACAAAACATACAGAAAAAAGATGCGTGGAACGTAGCGTACAAAAATTTCCTTCACATCTCGTATTTCGGCGGTTTTATCTTTTTAGTGTTTCTAGTTCTTTATGTAATGAAAGTCGAACAGGTAAAAGCGTTTATCAGTATTTGGCTTCTTGTAACACCACTTGTTGCGACCGGGGTCTGGTATTACTTGGCTCAAATGTTTAAAAAACGAGACAAGAAAGCGATACCATTTGGCTACACTTTATTGTCTGTCATGCTTGCATTAGATCTATACTACTCTGGAATAAATATTGTTATGATTTTGATTTTCGGCTACTTGCTGTATCTCGTATATAAAGCAAGCAAGGCAGAAACAATCATTTCAGCTTAACGGGAGTGAATCCCCGCCGTTTTATAATTTTTCCTAAAACGGCGGGGATGATGTGTGCGCATGGGAGGGAGGGCAAACACATATAAGATTTGTGCCTCGCCATTCCTTAAAGGAATTTTGTATAGCGAGGTTCCACTTCTGAGTTGTCACTGTCCGTCATCGAAGGTACAGAGTTTAGAGGCACCACTAAACGCGGATACGGGAGCGCCTCGGTCGCCGTGAGGGCGGAGAAAAGAGCAAACAAAAATGTTAAAATAAGATTGCTCTTTTCGGAGACTGAAACGGCGAAGCAAAACCAAAAATTTCCTTTCCATTTCTTTTTCCGCTTCGCGGCGGAGGGGTGGGGGGAGGAGACGCGAGGAAAATGCAAGGAAATTTTTTGGTTTTTGCACACGCGAGTCCGCGAGCGTGTCCGAGGCGCATTGGTTCGCATCACCACGCAATCGGAGCGTACGAGGCAGTTTCAAGCCACCACGCGCTCCGCACGTGCGAAGTGGGTTCGCGCAAAGGCTAATACATCACCGCAAAAAAACGAAATCGAGTTCGGAACCAAAAATATGGTCGGCGCGAAGCGCCGTCTGTTCTGAATTCCCCCCAAAAAACTCTGAATCAGAAAGGATTTTCCACGCTCCGCGTGGCTCAAAAAGTACGGTTCGATCCTTAATTTGAAAGTTCGAAATAGTGAAGTAAAAATGTTAGTATGTAAATACAATGTTGGAAAAATTATACAAAGTAATACCCCTCCTACTCCTCGGACTATTTGCCTCTTTATTTACACTGGCTCCGAGTCTTGCCTCCGCACATCAGCCTCGAATTACAGAGGAGAGACTTACATCAGTTACTTATCCCGAAGTTTCCAAAGCATATTATGGCAAGCTCACTGGCGTGCCGGATGTATATACTATAGAGGCGAAGGAAGCATTTAATCTGTATGTTGGAGTCTTGGTGCCAGATATAGCAGGGCAAAAGAAAGACGTCTCGGCTGTGGTAATGAAAGACGGCAAGCAAATCGTCGTGCTCGATGGCGCGACATTTGCATGGAAACAGTTTTTTGAACCATTCGGCCATGACACCTACTGGCAAGGACCAGAATATAAAGCGCGCGCTGATGCAGGGAAGTACGAGATCCGTGTGACAAGCCCCAACAACGACAGCAAGTATTCACTCGCGATTGGTGAGATAGAGAAGTTTGACGGCAAAGAAGGCTTAAACGCACTCACCCTCATCCCGCAGATCAAAAAGAACTTTTTTAACGAGTCTCCAATCGGCTTTATCCTCTCGCCCTTCGGCTGGGGGCTTATCGTCATTATGTATATTCTTGCGTTCATCGCGGGCTTCATCTACCGCACAATTTTGAAAAAGTTTGCCAGCCACCCTTCGACGGGCTCAGGGCAAGCAAACATCGGCAAACCCGACCGTTTGCTCCGCCTAGCTATCGGCGTAGGATTGCTCCTATGGGCCATCACCACCACCTGGAGCCCCATCCTCATCTTCTTCTCCGGCTTCGCATTTTTTGAAGCGATATTTAGCTGGTGTGGCTTTTACGC
>JBAXFJ010000002.1:0-157195 GCA_037139975.1 bacterium
ACGCTCAACTGCTTATCCGTGCTGGATATGTCCACAAAGAAATGGCCGGGGTGTACGACTTACTACCGCTCGGACTACGCACGTTTGAAAAAGTGGTTGGCATCATTCGTGAAGAGATGAATAAAATAGGCGGTGTTGAGTTACATCTTTCGGCACTGCAAGAACCTGGGCTGTGGCAAAAGTCTGGCCGCTGGGACGACGAAGTTGTTGATAGTTGGTTTAAGACCGCGCTCAAAGGGGGGCAGGAATTGGGCCTTGGGTTTACTCACGAGGAGCCAATCACCGCCATGATGCGTGAACACATCGCGTCTTACAAAGACTTGCCGGTCTATGTATACCAATTTCAAAGTAAGTTCCGCAACGAGACACGCGCCAAGTCTGGCTTGATGCGTACGCGTGAGTTTGTGATGAAAGACCTGTACTCTTTTTCTAAAAACGAAGCCGAGCATCAAAATTTTTATGAGCAATGTGCCGATGCGTACACTCGAGTTTTTGAGCGCGTAGGCTTGGGCGAGACAACCTACAAAACATTTGCTTCAGGCGGTTCGTTCAGTAAATATAGCCACGAATTCCAAACGCTCTCGCCCGCGGGTGAAGATATTGTATATATCTCAAAAGAAAAGAGAATCGCGGTTAACGAAGAGGTCTACACCGACGACGTTTTGGCCGACTTGGGCCTCAGTAAAGATGAGTTGGTTCAAGAGAAGGCGATTGAGGTGGGAAATATTTTTAGTCTTGGTACAAAATTCTCTGATGCGTTTAATCTAAAATTTAAAGACGACACGGGTGGCGAGCAGTCAGTGGTGATGGGCTCTTATGGTATCGGCCCTGCACGCCTCATGGCCACAGTCGCTGAGACCTTCTCAGACGACAAAGGCCTCGTGTGGCCCGAGGCGGTGGCGCCGTTCCGCGTGCACCTTGTTGAGCTTTCAAATGGGAATGAAGATGTAAAGAAAGAAGCCGCCGAAGTCTATCGAGAACTCTCTGAAGCTGGGGTCGAAGTCTTGTGGGACGACCGCGACGCACGCGCCGGCGAGAAGTTTGCCGATAGCGACTTGCTTGGGCTTCCACTACGCATCGTCGTGTCTGAAAAAACCCTTGCCGCAGGCAAATTTGAATGTGTCGAGCGAGCGGGCGGCCACACGTCGCACAAGAGCATGTCTGAACTTATTGGCCACTTGACCGCATGAAAGGCTTCGCAAAACGAAGTCTTCAGGAGTACGAAATTTTCCTGCTGATAAAATTTCTCTGTTTTCGCGCCGACGCGCTCAAAAGCCTCCTTCAAACTTGTTTTACTTTGCTTCGATATGAATAATCCATTTTCAAAATTTCTGCCGTTTCTTTCGCACGACATCGGCATCGACCTGGGTACCAGTAACACGCGCATCTACCTGCGGGGCAAGGGTATTGTGGTGCAAGAGCCGTCGGTGGTGGCGGTCAATCAAAAGACCGGCCAGGTGGTCGCGGTGGGCACTGCTGCGCGCGAGATGCTCGGCCGCACGCCGGGGCACCTCAGCGCGGCGCGACCGCTTGTTGAAGGGGTGGTCTCTGACTTTGAAGCAACCGAAGAAATGCTCGCGCACTTTATGCGTCGCGCTGAAGGTTCAAAGCACAAGTTGCTCGGCGCACGCGCGGTCATTGGGGTTCCGCCCAACATCACCAACGTTGAACGCCGCGCGGTGCGCGATGCTGCGCAAAACGCGGGAGCGCGTGAAGTATTCATCATCGAAAACCCTGTGGCCGCAGCGTTGGGCATCCGGCTGCCCATCCGCGAAGCGGTGGGGAGTATGATCGTTGACATCGGTGGTGGTACGGTCGACATCGCGGTCATCTCACTTGGTGGTATTGTTCAGGCAAAGAACGTGCGCATCGCCGGCGACAAGCTCAATCAAGATATCATCTCCTATGTGCGTTCAGAGTTTAAGATTTTAATTGGTGAGAAAACTGCTGAAAGCGTCAAGATCGCTATTGGTTCGGTAATGGAAGACGGTGAGCGGCTCGAGGCCCTGGTGCGTGGGCGTGACCTAATCACCGGTCTGCCGCGTGAAATCATCCTCACTGACGCCGATGTTCGTGAAGCAATCTCACAGTCTATGGATGTGCTGGTTGAGGCCGTGCGTGAAGTTTTGGAAACCACGCCGCCTGAAATCCTCTCTGATATCATGCGCTCTGGCGTTATGTTGGTTGGTGGCGGCGCGCTCTTTACTGGGCTGGGGCGACTGCTCTCGCAGTGGCTCAAAGTCCCCATTGTGGTAGCGGACGACCCACTGACGGCTGTGGTGCGCGGCACAGGGGTTCTGCTTGAAAACCTTGATGCCCATCGTGACCTGCTGCTTGAACATGAAGAGGACCTTGCATAATCGATTTTCAATAGGCGCTCTTGGCAACAGCTTTTTCCTATTCCTGCTATTTGTTCTGCTCGTTGTGGTGTTGTTGTGGCGTAGTTTTTTTACGGGCATATTTTGGCGAGTGAGCACGCCGCTCCTGCAAACGGGCAAAGTAGTTCTCGCACCTGTTGACTTTGTGCTTGGCGGGTTCTCTGCAAAGGCCGCGTTGTATAGGGAAAATGCGCGTTTGTTGACCGAGCTTGCGTCAAGTACCGCGCATGCCGCCGATCGAGAGGTGCTTTTGCAGGAAAATGCAGACCTCAAAGCGCGTCTTGGCCGCCCCTCTGCCCAGGGCAGTGGGACAGAGCAGCACATTGTTTTAGGAGGGATTCTCCTTGCTCCACCTGGCGTGCCCTATGACACACTGCTTATCGACGCGGGTAGTGCGCAGGGTCTGGTGGTGGGTGACCTGGTTTCAGCTGGGGGAGCGATGCTTATTGGCTCGATCAGTGAGGTGCATCAAGCAACCGCAACTGTGCTGCTCTATTCGGCTCCTGGACAAAACCACCACGTGCTCTTGTTGTCTGGTGGCGCCTCCACCACAAACGCCAAAACAGTACCCCTCGACCTTGAGGGGCAAGGCGCAGGGTCGCTTCGCGCCGAGGTGCCCGCAGGCACTCTGGTCAAGGTGGGCGACGCGGTCGTAACGCCTGGGGTCCAAAATGGTTTTGTAGGAACAGTTTCAAAAGTAGAGAAAAAAGACAGCGAGTCGTTTGAGACGTTCTATGTCACACTCCCGGTCAACCCGCTTGAACTCCGTTTTGTTGAAGTATGGAAACAAAAACCATAGTCCCTCTCATTTTTATTTTCTTAGGGCTTTTTGTGCCCTATTGGCCCCTTGCGTTGTGTGGTGTACTTTGGCTGGCATTTTCAGGCACATGGTTTATTGTGTTGCTGGGCGCGCTGCTCCTTGATGTGGCGTTTGGGCCGCAGACAGGCACCTTCCACCTACTTGTGCTGCCGTTTACTGCGTGTGCTGCGCTTGCGTGTTTTGCGCGGCTTCTTGTGCTCCCATTTCTGCGTCCTCGTTTACCGTGGCGGATATAAACGATCCCAAATTTGCTATACTGGGTCGGCATGTTCCCGATACGGCGTTGGCGTAGGCCAAAAAAAACTCAAACAACCATTGATCCCGATGAAATATTGTTGGATTCTTCAAACGTGCCCGACTTTGACCGTGACCAATTTGAAGGACGGCTTGAACAACCACTTTCACGAAAGACTTTTTTGTTTGCAGGTGTCTTCATCGGCCTCCTGTTTGTGGGGCTGCTCTTTCGTGTGGGGAATCTCGACTTGTGGCGCGGCGCAATGTTTGCCAAGCAAGCTGAAGAAAATAAACTTGAACAAAAAATATTGTTTGCCGACCGCGGTGTCATCGTTGACCGAAACGGGACGCCGCTTGCCTCAAACACGCGTGCCTCGGTTGACGACGACTTTGCAGCGCGCACCTATGCGGGTTTTTCAGGTCTTGGGCATGTGGTTGGCTATGTGAAGGCGCCAGCAAAAGATTCGTCAGGCACGTACTTTCGCGGAGTGTTTGTTGGTATGGACGGAGCAGAGCGCGCGTTTAATACCCAGCTGGCAGGTCAGAACGGCCTTTCTTTGACCGAAACAGATGCGCGCGGCAAAGTGGTGGCAGAAAGTGTGGTGAACGAGCCAGTACCGGGGCAAAAAATAATACTCTCGATTGATGCAAAAGTAACACAGGCGCTTTACCTTGCGCTTGCCGCGCGCGCCGAGGGTTCGGGCTTCCAAGGGGGCGCCGCACTCATCATGGACGTACAGACGGGCGAGCTGCTCGCGATGACCAGCTACCCTGAATATTCTTCGCAGGCAGTCTCAGACGGCAACAGTGCGGCACTGAAGGCGCTCAACAGCAACTTACACCTGCCGTTCCTCAACCGCGCGACCGGGGGTCTCTATGCACCAGGTTCTGTCGTCAAACCCATCGTCGGTGCTGCGGCACTCACCGAGGGTGTGATTGATCAATACAAACAGATTCTTTCAACGGGTTCCATAAGCTTGCCCAACCCGTATGACAAAGCGCATCCAAGCGTGTTTAAAGACTGGCGCGCCAACGGCTGGGTCGACGTGCGTCATGCGATCGCCTATTCATCAGACGTCTATTTTTATGAAGTGGGTGGCGGTTTTGAGGGGCAGCCAGGACTTGGAGTTGAAAAAATAGAAAAGTACTTCAGACTCTTTGGTTTTGGGAGTGATCCAGGTCTTATTGGTTTTTCTGAGCAAGACGGCAACATTCCAAGTTTTGCATGGAAGGCAAAAACATTTCCAAAAGACCCGGTGTGGCACATTGGCGACACTTACCACACCGCCATCGGGCAATATGGCGTGCAAGTGACGCCGCTGCAGGAGGTGCGTGAAGCGGCAGCAATCGCAAATGGCGGGACGCTTCTGACTCCAACACTGCTTGCGAGTAGTACGCCGCAGGGCGCACAGATCCCCATCACTCCTGCGGTTTTTCAAATCATCCGCGAGGGGATGCGTTTGGGTGTGAGCGATGGCATCGCAACAGCGGTCAAGTTTGACGCGCTGCATGTGGCCGCCAAAACAGGCACCGCACAGGTGGGCGTGCACAACGAGTTTGTGAATTCGTGGATGATCGGTTTCTTCCCCTATGAACACCCGCGCTATGCATACGCGATGGTGCTCGAACGCGGCCCACAGCACACCACCATGGGCTCTCCCGCTGCGATGGGGCAGTTTCTGGCGTGGCTGCAAGCAAACGCGCCACAGTACTTGTCCAACAAGTAAGGCGGACACAAAATAAAAAGTTGACTTTCTGTGCATTTTCTCTATACTTAGTCGGCTATAAACAGACTCATTTAAAAAATATTAACTATGCCAACAGAAGAATTTATCTCACAGGAAAAGTTTGAAGAACTGACCCATGAACTCGATGAGTTGCGCACGACACGTCGCCGCGAGGTGGCCGAGCAGCTTGAGTATGCACGTTCGCTCGGTGACCTTTCTGAAAATGCCGAATACCACGAGGCGCGCGAGATGCAGGGTGCGGTTGAGGAGCGCATTCAAAAGCTCGAAGCAATACTCAAGGGTGCAAAAATAGTCCGCAATACAAAAAGTGATACCGTTGGCATGGGCGCCACGGTGCAGGTACAAAAAGTTGGACCAGTAGCGACGGGCGGGGACGAAAAACACACTTACATCATTGTGGGCGCCGAAGAAGCCGACCTCTTTGCCGGCAAAATCTCCTATCACTCGCCGCTCGGCGGTGCACTCATGGGTAAAAAGAAGGGTGACGAATTCTCGTTCCACACCCCCAAAGGCACGCAAAAATATAAAATCTTAAAGGTAGAGTAATTGATGCGAGGTGTCACCGCGGTAGAGCGGTTAAGAGCTGCAAATAGTCAAGAAATAGGCTAGTATTGTTGTATGTTTTGGCTCGATAGGATTTTTGGGGATATAGAAGTGCAATTGAAGGACAAGATTGCTTCGGGCAAGACGCTTTTGGTGCGTGACGAAAAGACCGCCTCGGGCCGGGTGCACGTGGGTTCGATGCGCGCACTCGTGTTGCATGCTGCCATTGCCGAACGGTTGGGTGAGGCGGGCATTCCGCACGAATTTAAATATGAAATGAACGACATGGATCACATGGATGGTCTGCCTGCGTATCTCGACAAGGCTGTGTATGAAAAAGAAATGGGCAAGCCACTCTACGCCATTCCAGTGCCCGAGGTGATCAGCGGGTTTTCGGTGCAGGCTGATGGTGCCACCAACTTCGCAGAATTTTTTGCCAACGAATATCGCGCTGCTATTTTGAAAGCTGGTTTCAAGCCAGAATTTTATTATGCAAGCGAGCTTTATCGCTCGGGCAAAATGAACGAAGCGATACGTCTTGCGCTCGACAAAGCAGAGGTGGTGCGGAGAATCTATAAAGAAGTTTCAGGCGCAGAACGTAAAGACGACTGGTTTCCGTTGCTGACTATGTGCGAGCAATGTGGCAAATCTGGCACGACGCGCGTGGTTGCCTGGGATGGAGAAAAAGTAACCTATCGCTGTTTGCCCAAGGCGGTTGAATGGGCGGTTGGCTGTGGGCACGAGGCGCACGTCTCGCCGTTTGATGGACGCGCTAAGTTCCCTTGGAAGATTGATTGGCCTGCCAAATGGTTTGTGTTGGGTGTTGATATTGAGGGCGGCGGTAAAGACCACTACTCCAAAGGCGGTGCACGTGATGTTGCAAAGCGGATTTCAGAAGAAGTATTTAATTATCCTGAGCCGTTTGGTGTCGCCAACGAATTCTTTCTTATTGGCGGCAAGAAAATGTCTTCAAGTAAGGGTGCGGGAGCATCTGCAAAAGACATTGTGGCTCTGGTGCCGCAGCACATCTTCCGCCTTGCGTTGTTTGGCAAAGATGTGAACCAGCAAATCAACTTTGATCCCGAAGGCGACACCATTCCGCTGCTCTATGACCAATACGACAAACTCGCCGAAGGATACAAAACGAACCAAACCGACGACTATGCGCGGCTCTTTCAATATCTGCATGCCGCAAGTGAGCGCCCAGGCCTACTTAAAGCAGTAGAGCGTTTTTTGCCGCGCTTCTCACAGGTTGCGTTTTTGGCACAGATGCCACACATGGACTTTTTTGAGGAGATTGCAAAATTGAAGCATGCAGAAAAAAGAGAAGATGGTGGTGAATTAACAGAAGCAGACCGGGCAGAGGCAACAGAGCGTCGCGAATATGCCCAAAAGTGGCTCGACGCCTATGCCCCCGAGAAGTTTGTCTTCAAGCTTCAGACTGAGCTGCCCGAAGCGACACGAGCGCTCAGCACTATCCAGAAAAAAGCCCTCAGTGCACTCGCCGATTGCCTCAAGGTAGAGCCGGCGCCCCAGATGCCGAGCGGGGAGGCATTGCATCACAAGCTGCACGAGATCAAAGAGTCCGAGGAGATAGCGCCTGGAGAATTGTTTTCTGCGATATATCTCACGTTTTTGGGCAAGTCGTTTGGTCCCAAAGCCGGGTGGTTCCTCTCGGTGCTCGAAAAAGATTTTGTTATAAAGAGACTACAAGAGGCGAGTGCTTAAAAGAAAAATGTAGAAAAAGAAAAAAGCCGCTGAGTTATCCAGTGGCTTTTCGAGCTCGTACAAAGCACAGAGTTCCTTGTGGAGTAGCTTCTTCAATAACACCGAAACTAATTTCAAGAAACCCACAGAGCTTCAACGTGTCTGTTAATACGCTTCCGCTGAAATAGTAACGAGCCTCCGTCCGAGTAGCTTCTGTTTCTGGGTTGTGTGCAGTAAGCAGGTATAGATCACCATCTTCTTGATAATCGCGCTCTATAGGCCAACACCCCCAGATATTCGCACTGCTCGCTCTGTTGGGATAATTCCCAGGGTTTACAGCGATTCCTTGAAATTCGCCTCCGGGTTCAAGCTCTTTGGCTACTGCTGACAACTGAGTCTCGAGTTCTTGCAGGTTTGTTGCTGTATAGATGAGCCAGTACGGAGTCTCTGGCCCGCCGATAAAGACCCGGCCACGCTTCATAGCGCACCCTCCTTGTTGTGGTTCCAGACAGAACTATAGAACTTTTTGTGAAAAAGTAAAGTTATGTGTGTAAAATTTTATGAAGCAGAAGTGAAGATTTTTGTGGATAACTCGTGCGGTGCTGTGGGGCAAAGTAGCATATACTTGTACATTAGTGGGATGGAGTGGGAAGTTTCCCAAAAATACCAGAAACCGCTGAACCGCAAAGAAGAAAACGTATATGCTGATTGGAGAATACCTACACACGCTGGATAACAAAAAACGTATTTCGCTCCCTGCGAAGTTTCGGAAAGAAGTCGGCAAAAAAGTGGTGGTCACACGCGGATTGGATGCGTGTTTGTTTATGTTTCCTGAAAAAGCCTGGAATAAAATTGCTGAAAAGCTCTCTGACCTGCCGTTTGGTCAAGCCGACACGCGTGGCATGAGCCGCTTTTTGCTCGCGGGTGCAGTTGAGACCGATGTTGACGGGGCAGGGCGCATCTTGATACCCGACTTTTTGAAAGACTTTGCAGACCTCAAATCCCGCGTGGTGTTGGCGGGTGTTTCAGACCGTATTGAAATCTGGAATGAAAAGACCTGGGAAGAATACAAGCATCGCATCGAAAAAGGTGCCGACCAGATGGCCCAGACATTGGGTGATATGGGTATTTTGTAAACGTATATGGAAAAGACAGCAAAGCACACCAGTGTCATGGTTGAAGAAGTCCTCAAAGGTCTTGTGGTTGCACCTGGTGACTTGGTTTTGGATGCAACGGCCGGCCAAGGGGGTCACAGTTTTGCCATTCTCAAAAAACAACCAAAGGCAAAGGTTTTGGCGCTCGATGCCGACCCAGAGGCGGTCGCACTTGCGCAGGCCCAGCTGAAAGGTTTTGGCGCGCGCGCCGAGGTTGTCCTGTCCAACTTTGCTGATACCGAAAAGGCGCTCAAAAAACAAAAAATAAAAACAATACAAAAAGCGCTGTTTGACCTGGGGTGGAATCGGGGGCAACTCCAGTCGGGGAGAGGGTTTTCGTTTTTGCATGACGAGCCACTTATCATGAGCTATGGCAAAAAGCCGCTTTCGGGCTTCACTGCGCAGGAGGTGGTCAACGAGTGGGACGAAGAGACGCTTGCCAACGTGTTTTTTGGTTATGGCGAGGAGCGCTACGCGCGCCGCATCAGTAAGGCTATTGTGGAGCGCCGCAAAGTGCAACCTATTAAAACAACCATAGAACTTGCCCAAATCATCAGCGATGCGGTGCCTGCTGCCTATCGCCGTGGTCGCCTCCACCCCGCCACCCGAACCTTTCAGGCGTTGCGCATCGCGGTCAACAACGAGCTCGGCGCTATCGAGCAGGGTGTCACTGCTGCCTGGAAGGCGTTGCCCCCTGGTGGGCGCATTGCAGTCATCAGTTTTCACAGCATCGAGGACCGTGTGGTCAAAAAGCTTTTTGTAGAGTTGGTAAAAACAGGCCTACCGGACGGCAAAGCAGGCGGCAAACTGGTCTATAAAAAACCGCTTGCGCCAACGCAAAAAGAAATTATCAGTAACCCCAGCGCGCGCAGTGCCAAGTTGCGCGTCATAGAAAAAATATGAACACACTCGCCCTTTCACAAATCTACATCAATCGCGCGTACGCTCTTTTAGCGAGCGTGTGCGCAGTCTCGGTCTTTCTCTATGCGGTGTTCCTGCTCTTGGCGGTCACCCACGCTGCGGGGCAGACGACCGCGTTGCGCCAGGTACAAAAATTGTCGGTAGAGGTGAGCGATATGGAGATGCGTTATCTCATGGCGACCAAAGACATCAGCCCCGACAAAGCGTTGGCGCTTGGGTTTGTTGCGCCAAATCGGTCTGAAGTTTCTGTCGTGTCTGCAACGGCGGGGTCGCTCTCGCTTTCCTTGCGGTAGGGAAGCCAAGTAGAATGAGAAGACTGTGAAAAAAAGCGTCACCAGCAAATTTCTTTTTCGTATTCGAGCGCTGACGTTGGTGTGCGTGTGTGTGATGTTGGTGGTCGTTGGCCGCCTCTACTATCTGCAGATGATGCGCGGATATGCATACGCGAGCCGCGCCAATGCTCAATTTGTCGAGCCCGCGAGCCCGCTTCTGGACCGGGGGGCTATTTATTTTTTAGACAAAAACAATACACTGCTCTCTGGTGCAATTCTTAAAGAAGGGTTTTCTCTTGCGGTCAACCCAAACAAGGTGACCGACCCAGAGGCATTGTATGTGGCACTCCAAACGTACATACCGCTGTCGCATGATGACTTTATCGCAAAGGCGACCAAGCGCGGGACGCAATATCAACTCATCGCACAGCATCTCAGTTCTGATGCTGGGACGCTGCTCGAGACGCAGTCACTGCCGGGTTTGATTATCCAAAATGATCGATGGCGCCTGTACCCGGGCGGCTCACTTGCGGCCCAAGAAATAGGTTTTGTTGCCTACAATGGCGACGTGCAAGAAGGCCGCTACGGGCTCGAGCGGTCCTATGAAAAGACACTTGCGCGTGCAAGCGGCGACCTGTATGCAAACTTTTTTGTTGAGATCTTTGGTGGCGTGCAACACGCGCTCAGCGGCACGCCCGAGCAAGGCGACATCATCACCACCATCGAGCCGTCAGTACAGGCAGAGCTCGAGCGGCAGCTGACCGCATATGACAACGCATGGCACCCGAAGCTTTCGGGCGGCATTATTATGAATCCCCAAAATGGCGAGATCTATGCCATGGCGGTGAGCCCTACGTTTGACTTAAATAATTTTAAAAACCAGAGTGACCCGCTCACCTATGCAAACCCGATGGTGCAGAACTCCTATGAAATGGGCTCCATCATCAAGCCGCTCACCATGGCGGCGGGGCTCGACTCGGGCGTCATCACGGCAACCACCACTTACAACGACACTGGGTGCCTCACGCTCGACAAGAAAACAATCTGCAACTTTGACCACAAGCCGCGCGGCGTCATCCCCATGCAGCAGATACTCAGCCAGTCGCTCAACGTGGGTGCGTCGTTTATTGCCGGGCAGATGGGCTCGAGCACGATGCGTAATTACTTTTTGGACCACTACATGTTTGGTACCAGCACGGGTGTCGACCTTCCTGCCGAGGTGCACGGCCAGGTGAGCAACCTGCAAAGTCCGCGCGCAGTCGAATATGACACCGCCTCCTATGGGCAGGGGATAGCCCTCACCCCCATCGAGACCGCTCGCGCGCTTTCCACCATTGCCAACGGCGGGTTTTTGGTGACGCCTCACCTGGTGCGGCAGATTCGCTACACCACAGGCGTGACGCGAGACGTCCCGTGGCCACCACGGGTGTCGGTGTTGAAGCCAGAAACAGCACTCACGGTCAGTCGGATGCTCACCTCGGTTGTGGACCTTTCGCTCGCGAATGGTAAAGACAAGCTCGACGGATACAGTGTCGCCGCCAAGACAGGCACGGCCCAGATTGCCAACCCAGGCGGCGGCGGATACTATACAGACAGATACTTGCACAGTTTCTTTGGGTATTTTCCTTCGTACGATGCAAAATTTATTATCTTCCTGTTTGCAGTCGAGCCGCATGGGGCCAAGTATGCGTCCGAGACGCTCGCTCCGCCGTGGCACGAGCTTACACAATTTCTGATTAACTATTACAACGTGCCGCCCGACCGGTAGCATCCCATAACAAGTACGATACAGTTTATGAATATAGCTAAAAGAGTTTTCAAGCACTGCACGGTGTGGGTTTTGAGAACAGAGGCGCGCTTGGTAGTGCAAAAATACAAGCCACGCATCATCGCGGTGACGGGGAGTGTAGGCAAAACATCAACCAAAGATGCTATTTTTGCCGTCTTGGGCGAGACTTCCCACGTGCGCAAGAGTGAAAAAAGCTTCAACAGCGAGATAGGGTTGCCGCTTACCATTTTGGGTTGCCCCAATGCGTGGAGCAATCCGTTTCGCTGGCTCCAAAACATCTTTGATGGATTTTTACTCATTATATTCAAGACATCGTACCCCGAGTGGTTGGTGCTCGAAGTGGGTGCCGACCGTCCAGGCGACATCTCATCTCTTGCGGCGTGGCTTGCGGTCGACGTTGTGGTCATCACCCATGTGCCCGAGATGCCGGTACATGTCGAGTTCTTTGATTCTCCTGAACAGGTGCTCGCAGAGAAAGCCTCACTCCTGCATGCGCTCAAAAAAGAAGGAACACTCATTGTGTATGCCGACAATGCGCACGCAGACATGTTTTCGATGCGGGCACAGGAGCGCGATGCGCACATACGCACCTATGGACTGTCGGCGAATGCCAATGTTTCAGCTCGGAGTGTTTCAGTGTTGTATGCGACTGAGACGGAGCGCGCAGACGAGCCGCTGGGCACCCAAGCAGAGGTCACCGTTGAAGGCACCTCTTTTCCCGTTTCTCTTATGGGGACGCTAGGCGCGCATGCGCTCCTGCCTGTGCTTGCGGCTGCGGCAGTGGGGAAGACGCTTGGCCTCAGCACTGCTGAAATAGCAGAAGGTGTGCGTCACTATGTGCCACCAAACGGGCGTATGCGGCTTTTGCCAGGAATTAAAGACACTTTTGTGATTGACGATACCTACAACTCGTCCCCTGCGGCGGTTGTGGCTGCGCTCGATGCGCTGGTTTCGGTTGAGGCGAAGCGCAAGATAGTGGTCTTGGGAGATATGCTCGAACTTGGGCGCCACTCGGTCGACGAACACCGCAAGGTGGGTGCATATGCAGCCCATGGAGTTGATATGCTTTTGACAGTCGGTTTTCGCGCACGTGACATCGCGCAGGGTGCGCTCGACAACGGCTTGCTCGATGCAAATATTTTGCAGTTTGAGGACGCGCAGAAAGCGGGGGAGGCGCTTGCCAACCTGCTTGCGCTGGGCGACTGTGTGCTGGTGAAAGGCTCGCAAGGAATGCGGATGGAGAAGACGGTAGAAATGGTGATGCGGGAACCGGAGCGCGCCCCCGAGCTTTTGGTCCGTCAAGAAAAAAACTGGAAGAGTCGTTAGGGAAGAACTGCTAGCCTCGTTTCGGTTTTTATTGTATTCTAGCTTTGTTCTGAGTGTTTCGTGAGTGTCCGTATATAGGCCCTATCGTCTAACGGTTAGGACGGAGCCTTCTCAAGGCTTAAATCGGGGTTCGATTCCCCGTAGGGTCACAAAGCTATAGTCAAAAACGGCGAGCCGGGGTCGAGAAATTTCTGAGCAACGGCATCCCTTTGTTTTCAATGGTTCAGATTTTCAGTTAGGAGGAGGTTCCCAACTAGACCGTGTGCATAAATTTGCTCAATCGCGAGACGGCACGCCACCAAGGTTGATAATATCGAACTTCTCGTCCAACTCACGCATGCGCTGTTCATCAGCGGTGTCTTTGTTCGTCATAGTGACCAACTTTGCAAGGTATTGATCAAAACCACCTGGTTGAAAGATCATAAGCAACTTTCCAGTTTGCCCATTCGGTAAGGTGAGTGCGTGTGGAACGCCAGGAGGGATGTGTATGGTCGTTGCAGGTGTCGCCGTCATCCAGTCACCGTCGATGTAAAAATCCACAATACCTTCAAGAATGTAGAAGGTTTCGGTATGTTGTCGATGCAGGTGCAAGCCTAACGAAAACTCCAGTTTAAGGTTGTCTTCCATCAGTGTGAACGCGCCACCGCTCTCTACAGCGGAGACCTTCACGAACGTGTGATCTTGGCTCCAATCATAACTGGGGCCACCTCCTGGTGGTACGAAATTGTAGCGTTTCATTTCTTTCTATTCTACCCCAGATTCGGGCATTGGCGATTACGCGTGTTCATCAATAATTCATTCCCCACCTGCTAGACTATTCTTGGATAGTCTGGGCAATCTTGTTTACCCTGTCATAGTTCGCAATCAAATCAAGGAAGAATCCGATGATGAAACGCGTATCACTGAGCGCTGGCCTTCTTTGTATGCTCACTTCTATTCCGGCGATGGCAGACACGCTGCCGTCAGACGTGGAATACTTCTACAATAGCGCGATAACGTTGGAGAAAGACAGAGCTCAAGTTACGCTAGTCCCTCTCGTTTCTCTGCGAAAAGATTCGTGTCGCGTGATGTTCTATAAAGGGTCCAAGCGAACCAATGTGGATGAGCGGGATGTGCTTTTACAAGAGACCGTTATTCCGGTTTATACAATCGTCGAGGTGCCCAGTACAGGCATTAAAGTCGGTTGTACAAACGTCGGGAGAGAGGGCACAGTGACAGTGGTTGTGTGGATCACAGAAAAAGGTTCCAATGGGTGGACTGCAAACAACCCTGAATCTCAGTGACAACCAAGAAAGCTCGGCCGTACCCCCGTACGCGTCCGAGTTTTTTTATTGCTCGATATAGTTCATGCAGGTAAATAAAAAACAAATGGTATAATAAAGCCCATGTCCGATGGTCTGCACCACCTACGCTTGCGCAAGCGGTTGTATAAAAATCTCGAGAAATATCCAAGTCCTGAGTGGCAAAAACGAATACTTGACCGAGTGATGTTTGGCGTTGCGTTTGTGATGCCTGTAGTATTGCTTCCGCAGGTGATACAGCTCTATGTTTCTAAAGATGCGGCAGGCCTTTCTTTTGTCACCTGGTTTTTTGCGAGCCTGATCAACTTTCTGTGGAGCTTGTATGGTTTTGTACATAAAGAAAAACCTCTTGGCATCGCGTCTACGCTCGTTGGTGTACTCAACATGAGCATTGCCGTTGGTATTCTTTTGTATCGATAGGCAGTCAGCAGCACGCTGGTCTGTCTGCTGTGCTATTTGTTTTGCGTTGCAAAGAAATCCTGAATTCCTAAATAGGTTTGCTCGGCCATTGTTTGAAGTGTTGCTTCGCGCAGTGTGGGGTCGGTAAACTCTTTTTCATAGATATAGCCATATTCGATGAGCAGTGATGCGGCTGAGGCAGAGTCGTATTCGCCCACAGCAATCAAATCTTGACTCTCGGCAATGCCGGCCGACTCGCCTGGCAGGTTGCTCTGAGAAAACTTTTCAGCTAAGCGTTTCTGTATAGCCTCGGCGAGCGCGCGTGTGGTTGTACTGTTTAAAAATTGTTTTTCAGGTACGTAGATGACAAAACCAGTGTACTTTCCAGGCTTGCTCGTGTGTGTGCGCGGGTAGTCGTTGATGTGCAGATGCAGTTCGATGTCGACGTTGTTTTCATTGCTCCACTTGTTGATACCGTGCAGGCGCAGGGCCACGTCGGCGGGCGCGGTGTTGTGGCTCACCAGGTCAACGTTGGTGGTGATGGCTCCTGTTTGAGTGAGCTGCGCAAAGTCCTGCGCACTTTGCGCGCGCCACGCAGCGATTGCGTTCCATTGGTTAGCAAAATAACTTTTGAAAATTGGGCTCCAGTCGAGACCGTCGCGCGTCTGGATGACGTTGTACTGGGGCTGTCCCTGCAACAGGTGTGTCAAAGTTCCAGCAAGGTCGACGACCAAATTGCGCTCTTTCAGACCTCGGTACTCGGTGCCGCCAAAGTCGGGTTCGTGTCCAGGGACGATGACTATTTTAACTTTGGTAGTGTTGTTCCCCAGGCTTACGCCGTTGTAGTCCGAAAAGAGTTCAGCGATGCTTTTGGCGCTCACGACGGCGGCTTCAAGGCCTGCTCCGGGGAGTTGTGGTTTATAGAGGGCCGTGCCACCAAGCAGTGCGACCGCAAGCACAAACACATAAAAAGACGTTGTGTGAAAAAACTTATTCACTTTTTTGTGTTTTGAGGTACACGTAGATGTCTTCCAGGGCTTTGACTCCGTCGCCCGCGGCGATGTTGTTTTGGTGATAGAGCTCGTCGGTGCAATCGCCCGCGGCCCAGACGCCAGGAACTTCGGCGTTCCCTGAAAGGACACGCTGATTTTTTGCATTCACCACAACTCGGCCAAATTGGTCGAGCGGGAACAAGTCTTTGACAAAATCGGTGGCGGGGATCATTCCTGTTTCAACAAAGATGCCGCCACACGCAACCTCACTTGTTTCGTTTGTTTTATTATTTTTAACCACAATACTGCTCACAAACCCGTGCGCGCTGCCTTTGACCTCGACAGGCTCGGTGTTGGTGAGTGTGTGCATGTTTGGGTGTGCCAAGACTGCTTCAACGGTTGCTGCGTCTGCTTTTGCAAAATCGCTGTTGCGGTGCACGAGGGTGACGCTTTTGCAATAGGCGAGGAGTTGCGCAGCGCTTTCAAAGCCCGCGTTGCCACCGCCCACCACGACCACGTCTTGGCCTGAAAAGAGTGGCCCGTCGCACGAAGCACAATAGGTAAGCCCTTTGTTTTCAAATTCGAGTGCTCCAGGGACTCCGAGCTTGCGACGAACGCCGCCAGTGGCCACCAGCACGGCACGCGCTTCGTATGCACCCTTGCTTGTGGTGACAGTAAACGCGTTTGCAACTTTTGTGACTTCTGTGGCGCGCTCGCCAATTTTGAGATCAACCACATCGCCCGCATAGGCCTTGAGGTGGATGCCGAGTGTTTTTGCCAAGTCGAGCCCAGAAATCTTTTCGGTGCCAATCCAATTTTCAATACCTACTGAATCAGTGCTTTGGCCGCCGATTGTTTCTGCAATAAAAAGGGTTTTGAGTCGTTTGCGTGCTGCATACACTCCTGCCGAGACGCCCGCGGGGCCACCGCCGATAATTGCTAAGTCATACATGCCCCCAGTATATGCTATTTCTGCCCGGTGTTCGAGCCTGCGTGAAGTTAAACTTCACGCAGAAACGCTGCTGCCAGTCTCAAGGCTTCTTTTTTACCTGCGGCCGTGTTTGGGGCGCTTTTGAGCCAACAGATTTCTTTGTTTGCACCAAACCATCTGCCTTGGCTTTTGGCATAGCGGTTGATGGCTCTCTCGAGCTCTTCGAGCATCTCTTGGTGCGAGGTATCGCCTCGGAGGTGGCGAGCAAGAGAACGATATTCAAGCCCAAGTTCCTCCATCCGCTTGTACGACAGACCAATTCCATTTCCATCCGCCGGTCGGTGGAGACGAGGGGCGTGCAGTCGCTTTGCTTCGGCAACCATGCCGGCCTTCATTCGTGCCAGTAGACGCGCATGGATGTTTGAAGTAAGCGTTTCTTTGCTCGGGTTGATCCCAAGCCACAACACGTCACATGCGTGATTTTCTTTGCCCGTTGTGTCTGTTCGAAACCCAGAAGGGCTTTTGCCTAATGCCTCAGCTATTTCAAGCGCTCTCACCAGCCGATGTTTGTTGTTTTGTTCATTTTTTTGCTCAATATCTGCAGCTCGGCTTGGGTCTTTTTTCTGCAGCATTTTAAAAAGTATTTCAGTACTTTTCTTTTCCAGCTTTTTGCGCAGTTCTGGGTTTGGTGGCACGTTGGGCAGCACGATGCGCCCAAGCAATACATCTATGTATAACCCCGTACCGCCGACAATAATCGGTATTTTATTTTTTGTTGTGATATCTCGCAGCGCTTTCTCGCCGTCTTTTTTGAAATCGCCCGCAGTATAGACTTTTTTGGGCGAGCACACGTCGAGCAGATGGTGGGGGATACCTCCCATTTCTTTTTTAGTCACTTTACCCGTGCCTACATTTAAACCCCGATACACCTGCCTCGAGTCAGCTGAAATAATTTCAGCACCACTACACCCAACGCCCTTTATTTTTTGTGCAAGAAAAATCCCCAATGAGGTTTTCCCCGAGGCGGTTGGGCCCACAATGGCAATAACTTTTGGCCTTTGCATACCCCCACCGTATACGTTACAGTGTATATTGGCAACAGTACGCAACTCACAGTAAGAGGAGGTCACGATGGCTACGGTAAACGGTGAAGTCGTTACGCTTGGACGTCTTGAAGACTGGGAATACCAACTGTCTGGCTGTTTGCGCGGAGTTAGTGGACGGCTTGAACTCAATTTGAGTCCCAACGAGGTCGTTCTGCTGGAAGGCTCTGACGATGATCCAGAAGCAATGTTCACCACACTGCTTCGTGGTGCGTTGTTGCAAAGCAATACGAACGCGAACATGTGCTCTATGGCATATATACTAAACAATGATGGCGGTGTCATCTTTTACGCAACGCTGGCGGCATAGACCAGAAATCCCAAGACCCTGCGCAGCGCGCCGGGTTTTTTATTTTGGTGTTAGTAGGTTTTTAAAAAAAAAGAAAAGCCCGGCTTCCAGGTGTTGGAGGTCGGGCGTAAGGCGTCACATTTTTGCGGTGAGTCGGTGCCAGTCGTATTTGGCACGCACTGCCTCAGAGCCATCTCTGCAGAGAGGGCATTCTTCCGGCTGCCAGTCCGACAGGGGGTGGTTAATCAATGAAATGATTTTCATTTCGCCAGCATTGGTAATCCCCGAACGATTGACCAACGCCAGTAGAAAGGGTAGTACAGAGGCATTTTGTGCTTTTGCGGCGTCAGTCATCAAAAGAGCAGACCGTGCGCTCGTTATGACGTCTTCGCAGGGTAGGACAACCTCATCCGGCTGGAAGCTCACTCGAGTGAAAATCATCCGTCGTTCTGGATCTTCGCCGACCTTTTCACAATAGCCACTGAAGCAGCTGCGTTCGTGAAGGTAGAAGATCCTCCGGGCGAGTTCGTAGGCAATAGTGATTGCCCCGAACGCCGGCCCAACCACCCAATTGATGTTTTTCGGATCCACACCTGCTCGCACAGCGAGCTTGAGCAGATCGCTGCAAGCTTCGGCTAACAGCGCCGGGTCTTGCATGGCCAGGCCGCTATTGAAGAAGCTGTCGCTGTGACCGCCTGAGGTCATCGCAACGTGCGGGCGTCTCGGGTTCCCATCATGGCGCCACAGGGCACCTCTTTTTTCGTAGGCAATCGTCCATTCTCGGCTAGTCCGATACATAGCATTCTCCTGAACGTTGGTTGGGGATTTGGGGCTGTAAAAAAGAACAGCTGCTTGCAGGGTAACAGTTGTCTATAAAAAAGAAAAGCACTTACCCTGTTGGTAGCGCTTGTGGTTCATAGCCCCATCCAAATGCCGCAAAGTATGGTGACCAACCTTGGGGTGGAATGCTCGACAGCGTCAACGTGAGATATGTGGCGCAAAAAGCACACAACTCTCGTATCTTTTCGCGTGGACGCAGACCATCCCAACATTCCTGCATATCGCCGGCTTTGGTGGTCCCAAAACATGCAGTGATTTCGGTCTGGCAAGATGGATTTGCACAACGACGTGCCCACATACAAGAACCTCCAGGATAACTACAGCAGCTTAGCACAAAAATTGCGCCTTCCAGACTCGGTCACGAATAATCCCGCTGTCGCCCTGTCGCTTTGCTCTGTGCCGGAGGAGAGACTCGAACTCTCAAGCCTTACGGCATGCGATTTTGAGTCGCACGTGTATACCATTCCACCACTCCGGCCTCGCCCGTGGCCGGGCTACGGCCGAGGGCATCTATTCTTACATGTGTTAGAATATCCTGTATGTCCGAGTTTATCAACAACGCCATTTTTTGGGTCGAGGTCGACAAGATACAGCCCAACCCGTTTCAGCCTCGTCGCGAGTTTGACGAAGCCAAGCTCCAGGACCTTGCGCGCTCCATCCGCCAATATGGCGTGATCCAGCCGCTCACCGTCACACGCAAGGAGTTTGAAAAGCCCGATGGTGGTTTGGGTACGGTCTATGAATTGATAGCCGGCGAGCGCCGTTTGCGTGCGTCACGTTTGGCTGGCCTGGCCCAAGTGCCAGTCATCATCCGCCCCGAGTTTGAAGACGACAAAACCAAGCTCGAAGTCGCCATCATCGAGAACCTTCAGCGCGAAGACCTCAATCCGATGGACCGAGCGCATGCGTTCGAGCGCTTGGTCAAAGAGTTTGGCTTCAAGCACACCCAGGTGGGTGAAAAGGTGGGCAAGAGCCGCGAATATGTCTCCAACACCATCCGCTTGTTGATGCTGCCAAAGGACATGCAGGAGGCGCTTTCAGAAGGAAAAATCAGCGAAGGGCACACGCGGCCGCTGTTGATGCTCATCGACCGAGGTGACGAACAGCAGACGCTCTTTCGCGAGATTATGCTCAAAAAACTCACCGTGCGCGACACCGAGGCAATAGCTCGTCGCATCGCGTTCGATAAAGTGCGCCGGAGAGAATACCTCTATGCCCCCGAAGTGATGGCGATGGAGCGCGAACTGACCGAGGCGCTCGGTACGCGCGTGGCCATTGAGCCAAAAGAAAACGGCGGCAAGCTCACCATCGACTTTATGGGCGAGGAAGACCTGCGTGTCATTGTGGCCAATTTGGCAAAAAGAATTGAAGACAGTAAAAACGCTGCGCAGGAAATTCTTCCGCAAAGGTCCCTGCCCGTCCGGCAGGCGGGCTCGGATCTCCACGAAGCCGCCGAGGAGAGCGGCTTCGTGGCCAGACCATTTGCTTCAGAATTTCCTGCTGCGCTCGATGACCGTTCAAAAGAAGAAATTGTCCTGAGTGAAAACACCGAAGACTCCTTCGACCCAAGCAGTTTTTCTATCTAAGTACTGTTGGGGCTTAACTTTTCTTGTTTTTCTCCAGAGCCAGCCGGATGTGACGACGTGCGAGCGCGGTTTTAGCAAAGCCGAGCCATTTTTGTGTGGGGAGGGACGACTTTTTTGTTTGGATCTCAACAATGTCGCCGTTGTGCAGTGGGGTGTCGAGCGGCACCATTTTGTTGTTTACTTTCGTGGCAAAGACGTGGTCCCCAATGTCTGAGTGGATCGCGTATGCGAAATCAATAGGGCTTGAGTCAACCGGCAAGTCAACCACGTCGCCCTTGGGAGTAAACGCAAAGACGTGATGCGAGAAAATGTCGCTGCGCAAAGTTGTTTCAAAGTCTGAATTATCAAGTTCGTCCTCAAGCTCGGCGAGCCACTCGGGCGCCTCCGGCGCCCCATAGCGCGCTTGTTTTTTTGTGGTCCTGTTCAGTTCTGGTTGGGTTGCCCCACTTGAGCGGATTTTGTTTTTGATTGTTTGAGCGCCGCGTCGCAGGGACGGCACAAGCGAGAGCACCCAATCAAAACTCGATGCGCCACGACCGATGACAAGCCCTGGCGTATCTTTGCTGTTTTTTTCGTTTTCTTTATACATCACGTGCGCTGCAATGCCGTACTGAGCCTCTTGGTGCATCTCGTTTGTGCGGATCTGGATCTCAACCATGCCGCCGTCGCCAGAAAAGACAGTCGTGTGTAGTCCTTGGTAGCCGTTTGGTTTGGGAAAGGCGATATAGTCTTTGATCTTGTTTGGCAATGGTCGCCACAGGTTGTGCACAATGCCAAGCGTGCGGTAGCAGTCAGCGACGTCGGGCACCACCACGCGCAGCGCTGCCACATCGTATACATCGCTGATGTCGCCTCCTTTACGCTTGAGCTTTTGCCACAGGCTCCAGAGGCCTTTGACGCGATAGTCGGTATGGAAGTGAGTTATGTTTTCTTTGGCGAGCTCTTTTTTTATCATGCGAGACATTTTCTCGAGACGCTCGTTAGTTTGCCGGGTTGCTTCGGTCAACAGTGTTTTTGCTTTCACATAGTCCTCTGGGTAGGCATAGGCAAACGCCAAATCTTCAAGTTCTTTGCGCACCAGACCCATGCCCAGGCGGTGGGCGATGGCGGCATAGATCTCGAGTGTTTCAAGCGCAATGCGCTCGCGTTTTTCCTTGGGCACAAACTGCAGCGTGCGCATATTGTGCAGACGGTCCATCAGCTTGATGATCAAAACGCGCGCGTCTTTGCTGGTAGCCACAAGCAATTTGCGCAACGATTCGCGGTGGCGTTCGGCCCCATGGTATTTAAACTGGCCGAGTTTGGTGACGCCCTCGACCAAAAAACGCACTTCTTTTCCAAATTCTTTCTCAATGGTTTCGGGCGAGACATTTACGTCCTCAATTGAATCATGCAAAAGCCCTGCCGCAACAGTCTTGGCGCTCATGCCGATTGCTGCCAGGCTTTTGGCTGTCTCGACGAGGTGTACGAGGTAGGGCTCACCCGAAAAGCGTTTGTGATCTTTGTGTGCGTCGGCGACAAATTCGTAAGCCTTGCACACCAACGCCTCGTCCTCCTTCGACGGACCGTTCATGAGGTCGAGTATTTGCTTCACCTCCATATACGGTTAGTATACGCTTTTTACGCAGCCTTTGTCTTTCGTGCAAAACCCCTTCTTTTTTTCTCTTCTTTGAAAATCTCGAGTGCGCGGTCGAGGGTGATTTTGTAGACATCGTCGGTCTTGAGTGAGCGGAAGTCTTTTTGATGCACAATGTATGGCCCAAAGCGCCCGGTGTTTGCTGAAATCGGCTCGCCCGTCTCGGGGTGATTGCCCAGGACGCGTGGCAGCGACAAATAGTGCACGGCGTCGGCCATCGTCAGGTTTGCCGGGTCTTTTTCTTTGGGGATAGACGCGCGCTTTGGTTTTGCTTTTTTTGTTTTGCCTTTGCCTTCGGGCATCTCGCCCAGCTGGACGTATGGGCCAAAGCGACCATTGAGTACATAGATATTTTCGCCGGTCTCGGGGTGCGTGCCAAGGGGTTTTGCGGGATCGTTAGAAAGCACCTCGCCCACTTCGCTGCGCGCGCCGAGGCAGTCGGGGAAGCGTGCGCACGACATAAACTTGCCTTGGCGAGAGAGTTTAAACACCATTGGTGATTGGCAGAGTGGGCAAAGAAACTCGGCGGGCGCAGGTCCCAGGTCGGTGATTTTCCCTGCTTCCTTGTCTTTGAGCTTTACGTGCTTTTGAAATGGTGTGTAAAAGTCTTTGAGTGTTTTTGCATATTGGCGTGTGCCTTGGGCAATTTCGTCAAGCTCGTCTTCCATCTCGGCGGTGAAGGTGTCGCCGATGTAGGTGGGGAAGTTATCTTCGAGGAACGTTGAGACCACGTCGCCGGTGTCGGTGGGCACCAGTGAGCGGCCTTCTTTGGCGACATAGCCACGCTCGTCGAGCGTGCGCATGATTGACGCATAGGTCGATGGGCGACCGATGCCTCTTTTTTCCAATTCTTTGATGAGTCCTGCTTCGCTGTATCTGGGTGGTGGCGTAGTCTGTTTTTCTTCGGCAGCAATCTTTTCAACGTTCAACGCATCGCCGCTTTTGACCAAAGGCAGCTCGACATCTTCGCCGCGGGCGGCAGGGTCAGCACGCAGCCACCCGTCAAAGACCACGCGTGAGCCGTTTGCGGTAAAATCTGGCACCCGCCGGTTGTCGGGCAGGCCGATTTGACTTGGCGTGTTGGCAACAATCTTTGTCTTGAGCAGTTTTGCATCCGCCATCTGGCTCGAGACCGTGCGCGCCCAAATGAGTTCATAGAGCTTCTTTTGGTCGGCGGTCATGCCCACCGACTCCTTTTCTGGGTGGGTGGGGCGCACCGCTTCGTGGGCCTCTTGGGCATTCTTGGACTTGGTGGCGTAGGTGTGCGCGACGGCGTACGGTGTGCCAAATTTTTTCTCCACGTGGGCAAGAATTGCGTCTTGTGCCGGTTTGCCTAAGTTAGTCGAGTCGGTGCGCATGTAGGTGATGTGTCCAGCCTCGTAGAGCTTCTGCGCGATGCGCATCGTGTTTGACGGTGAATAGCCCAGGCGCGAGCTGGCCGCCTGTTGCAGCGTCGAGGTGGTGAACGGCGCACGCGCCGAGCGCTTCATCTCGCTCTCGGTCACATCGACTACAACCAATCCGTCTTTTTTAACGGCGGCAATAATTTCATCTGCAGTTTTTTTGCCATCTTGTTTGTTTTTGCCATTTGTATCAAGTGTGTCTTTGGGCTCGTCGACACAGGTCAGCGTCAAAGCTTCGTTTTTAGGTTTTGGTGTCTTCGTGTCGGCAGTGATGACATAGTAGGTTTCTGGAATAAATGCACGGATCTCGCGTTCGCGCTCCATGATGATGCGCAGTGCGGGGCTTTGCACGCGGCCGGCCGACAGGCCATAGCGCACTTTCTTCCAAATTAATCCAGACAAATCATACCCAACGAGCCGGTCCAAAACACGGCGTGCTTCTTGGGCTTGGCGCAGATTGTCGTCGATCTTGCGCGGGTGTGCGAGCGCTTCCTCGATGGCTTCTTTGGTGATCTCGTGAAAGACGATGCGGTCGAGTTTTTTGAGGCCAAGTTCCTCTTGGATGTGCCAGGCAATTGCTTCACCTTCGCGGTCGGGGTCAGTCGCAAGGATGACTTGGTCGGCTTTCTTTGCGAGTAATTTTAAATCATGTATCACCTGCACTTTGTTTGCCACCACCTCGTAATGGGGGACGAAGCCCCCTTCGATGTCGATGGCTTTTTTGTTGCTTTTGGGTAGGTCACGCACGTGGCCGACCGAGGCGCGCACGACAAAGTCGCCCTTGGCTTTTCCGCCAGAGAGATACTTCTCAATAGTCTTTGCCTTTGCGGGGCTTTCGACAATAACGAGCTTCATGAATATCTATTGATACCACACTTTCACGATGGGGTCGACAAAGCGCCACAGGAGTGCAAGTTCGCGCTCGCTCACAAAGAGCGTATGGTCACCACGGACGCAGTCCAAAATCAGCAGTTCATATTCGCTCGCGTGTGTGTTTTCAAGAACGGGGAAGTGCAGAACCTTTCCATCTTTCTGAGTCACCACCACCTCTTTTTTATTCTCGGGCAGATACTTGCCGCCTTCGATGGTGATGGGTATCCCTCGCCACGCAAATGTACAAGAAAACTCTGTTTCGGTCTTGGAGCTGGGCGCGACCCCGGGAATGTCTTGGTATCCCGCATATTGCTCGTGCGAACTGTGTTCCGCAGGGGCGCCAAGCTCTTCAAGGAAATCAACCCTGTTTTGCATGAGCGTCACTGCCAGCATCTCCAGCAGGTGGTTTTGGCCCACGTCGCGCAAGGCTCCCACGGCATCGTACGAGGCGCCGCGCTTTTCGACTCCGTCTGTTTCGCAAAAATACGCTTCTACTTTTTGTATCAATTCAAGTGAGATGTTCTTGAGCCGTAAAGATTCTTTTGCCAGGTAGTGGTCGACACGGTAGATCTGGCTTTCGTTGAAGCTGCGATGCAGTACGGCACTCAACCGCGCGGCCTCGGTGCCCGAGAGGCCAAAGGGCTTTTCGATCATCAGCTTCATCTGCTCGGGGTTTTTTGACTCGGCAGCCAAGTGTGCCAGGTGTTCGAAAATAGTGGGGTAGAGCGCAGGTGAAGTTGAAATATAAAATATTTTTTGTGCGGGGCCGAATGAGTCCAGTAATTCTTTTAGTTGTGTGTAGGTTTCTGGCTCGCCTGCGTCGCCCTGAATGTGACAAAAGCTTTCGCCAAAGAGCGTTTGCATCTCGTCTGCGGGGCGGCGCGAGATGCCGATTATCTTAAAATTGTCGGGCAGCTCTTTTTTCTCACGGAGTTTCAAAATTGCAGGCACAATCTTGCGCTTCATCAGCTCGCCCGTAATCCCAAAGGCAATAAAGACAAGTGGGGTGCTTGGTTTTTGCGGCATCACACCAGTATATACGGTTTGGAAAAGAAAAAGGCCCCAACATGTGGGGCGCTTGAGGCTAGTTTGGGACGAGATGGTCGAGTATTTCACCCCAGTTGTTTACGCGGAGCATACCCTTGGGCATTTCCCAACCAAAGTTCAGTGGTTGGGTGAAGATCAAGGTTACTATACCCAACTTCTCGAACACGTCCTTGACGTTGTGTACCCCATCGTCGATGAAGACACGGGCCCCAATAGCACGGCATATATCCGACTTGGGCCTCGAATTATGGTCAAGGTGGTGAGCGCTAAGGAAGTGCATGTGCGTGAACAAGCGCGGGTAGTGGCGGTTGACCCACGCCGCGGTCATGTTGCGCACCACTTCGGGCCGCGCAGTCACGATATGTAATTCGTAGTGCTCGGCGAGAATCTGGAGCGCTTCCAGCGCTCCCTCCATCGGCGTCGCTTCCGTATGGTGCTCTGACCTGAAGAACAAGTCGAGCCGGCGCGCCGTTTCTTCAGAAGTGCAATCCCAAGAAATGTCGAGATTGAAACTCGGCATCTTCTCGGGTGTGTGGTTGGTGCCAAAGTGCGCGTTGTGGAAGCGACACAGGGCCGCGCACGTTTCCTTCAGCACGTCGTCCAAATCGAGGGCGAGTGCTGGTTTTTGACTTGGCATGTTGGAACTCCTGTTGCTTCTAATGCAACTGTACAAGAAAATAAAAAAGAATGTAACTAGAAATCAAACCCGCTCTATCTTACCCAGCCGTTCCAAAATCAAACCTCTAATCAGTAAAGAAGAAAGGGCAATCGAGGCGTCTTGGGCGGATATTTCAGCGCGCTCGAGGAGTTCGTCGCGGACCAGGGCGTCGACCGCGGTCAGGGCGGTCAGGATTTTGGTTTCAGGAATGGTTAGGTCGGTCGGGAGTGTGCCTTGCACTGGCTCGCGCGCTTTGAGCCCAAGCGCTTCCAAAATATCTTCACTATTGCGCACCAGCGTCGCGCCCTCGCGGATGAGCGCGTTGACCCCCGCGCCGGTCTCGCGGCCGAGCTCGTGCGGCACGCAAAGCACCTCGCGGTTATATTCCATAGCCAAGCGTGCGGTAATGAGCGTGCCCGACTTTTCACCCGCCTCGACAATCAACGTGACTTTGCTCATGCCCGCACTCACGCGGTTGCGCTGGGGGAACGAGTGTAGCATTGCCACAAAGTCGTGAGGGTTCTCTGAAAGCAGCGCGCTTTCAGCTTTCAAAATCCGCTCGGCGAGCGGGCGGTTCATCCGCGGGTAGATCACGTCGCTGTCCAAACCAGAAGGGAGCACGGCCACGGTGGGTAGCCCCACGTCGAGCGCGGCTTTGTGCGCCTCGCTATCAATCCCCAAAGCCATCCCCGAGACAATAGCGACGGGGTAGCCAGCCAAACCTGCCACCAGCTTGGCAGTCATGCGCCGGCCATATTGGGTGCATGAACGCGAACCGACCACGCACACATATATAGTATCCGGCGGCGGCATCACCCCACGAAAGGCCAGCGCCTGTGGGCAGTCGGGGATCTCACTCAGCAGGGCGGGGAAGTCTGCGCGGCGCAGTTGTTGAATAGGCCAATTCATTATATTCTAGTATACATGTTGGATATAAAGTTCATCCGGGAGAATATCGACGCGGTCAAAGCGGGCGCCAAGAAAAAGCACGTCGAAGTCGACCTCGACCGGCTCCTCGTGGTTGATGAAAAACGCCGCGCACTTTTGGGCGAGGTCGAGGCTATGCGCGCACAGCAAAACGAAGTCTCAAATAAAATCACCATCGCGACGCCTGAAGCACGCCAAACCTTTATCGACGAGATGCGTGTGGTCAAAGAAAAACTCCAAGGCAAAGAAAAAGAGCTCGAAGAGGTAACAAAAGAATGGCAGCTCTTGATGGTGCAGGTGCCAAACATTCCCGATCTCTCGGTCTCGGATGGCGACTCTGACGCCGACAATGTCGAGGTCAAAAAGTGGGGAACCATTCCTGAATTTGCTTTCACTCCCAAGAGCCACGTCGAGCTGATGCAGAATTTGGACATGGCTGACTTCGAGCGCGGGACCAAAGCGGCGGGCTTCCGCGGCTATTTCCTCAAAGGCGATGGCGCGCTCCTCAACTTCGCTGTATGGCAGTTCGTGCTCAATCACTTTGTCGAGAAGGGCGGCTTCACCCCGATGATCGTGCCCAGTCTCGTCAAGCGCGTGGCCTTTCTGGGCACCGGCTACTTGCCCCAAGGCGAAGAAGATTTGTATAAAACCCAAGACGAAGACTTTTTGGCTGGCACGGGCGAGGTAGCCACCATGTCCTACTATATGAACGAAGTCATCGATGCGGCGCAGTTCCCTATAAAGTTCTTAGCCTTTTCACCCTGCTTCCGCCGCGAGGCAGGCAGTCATGGCAAAGACACCAAAGGTATCATGCGCGTGCACGAGTTCTTCAAATTCGAGCAAGTCGTCCTCTGCGAAGCGTCTCACGAAACCTCGGTGAAGTATCATGAAGAGCTCACCCAAAACGCCCAAGACCTCCTCGAACGCCTAAACATTCCCTACCACGTGGTGGTCAACTGCGGTGGCGACTTAGGATTGGGGCAGGTCAAGAAATATGACATCGAGTCGTGGGTGCCGTCGGAAGGGAAGTATCGCGAAACGCATTCGTCGTCATACTTCCACGACTTCCAAACCCGCCGGCTCAACATCCGCTACCGCGATGGGGACGGCACCTTGCAGTACGCACACTCTTTAAACAACACAGCGCTCGCCACCCCGCGCGTCCTCATCTCAATCATCGAAAACAACCAAAACGAAGATGGTTCCATAACCATTCCCGAGGTTCTCAGACCATATATGGGGGGAAGGGAGAGGATAGAGAAGAGAGTCTAGATCAAAAGTGGGAGAAATATCCGCTTTAGGGCGCAATGTGAAGCAGAAAAATATATTTTTTGCAAAGTTTGAATATTTTTTAGCACTTTTTGATACTTTTTTACACAAAGCAGTTGATTTTTGTATAAAAAGTTCTCGAGTGTCTTATACACAGGCAAAAGCCCCCCACTTCTGGGTAGAAACAAGTACAAAGGAGTACAATAAAGTCGTATCCCTAGCAAGCTGGGTACCTTTTTCTAGATCATTGAAAAATTGAAAATGTTCACCGCAACCTCGTGAGAGGGCGGGGTGTACGCGCGTACACCATTATTAGCGATAACCATATTAATAGTATGGAATATAACTACCGTAGTAGCGTCACTGGGAGGTACGTGAAGGAAGGCTATGCCGACCGTCACCCAAACACCACCGAACGTGAACGACGCCAGTAATTTGGTAGCCGCCTACCCAAACAGGGTAGCGGTGAACATTTTCAAAGCCCAACTGTTTTAAGAGTTGGGCGCAGGAAGTAACAAAAGCTTTCCGGCCTCCGTAGTTCAATGGATAGAATACCGCGATTCGTACCGGGTGATTCAGGTCCGATTCCTGGCGGGGGCACCAATTACTTCCTGCGCCCAGTTCTCAAATTTAAAAGTGCAAGAACACAAAAAATCCTCCAACTACTTAGAGGGCTAATTTTCTCGTTAAATCATTTAATAACATTACTTTGACAATAATTCTCGACCTTTTCTATGTGTGCCGTGCTGTTGTTTAGGTTCGACACTACTTTTGCTCCTCCTGCTAATATTACTTCAGGCCGGCTAATTTCACAACGTGACATAAGGTGGATAACTAAAGATGAAGCGTTCAATAATAAGGATTTCTTATCGTATAAGTGTGATCTAGTGTCACCTTTTGCATCACATCGGTTGCTTCCACTATTGGTGAGAGCTTGCGAAAGTTTTTACAAACAAAGTAAAAACCATAAAATGTCCCACCCATTTGCAGCGATGTTTGAGAAGGCGTTGAGGAAGAGTAGGGGCGAAGCCCAGGGCCAGGAAAATTTGGTATTGGAAGAGGCGCGGGGGTTGCACAAAAAGGGGTACAGCCCACAAGAGATTTATGAGGTGCTGGCCAAGTTGCACCGCGAGCTACTCGCCCCCGCAGACCTCGAGTTGGTGGGCGAAGCGCTCGACGAATTCGCGACGTATATAGGGGATTAGTGTATGGGGTAGGGGCAAAGGCATCGTATACTGTTGCTATGGAAAATGAATCAAATGAATCGTCCGAGATGGCGCGGGTGATAGAGCAGCTCGAGCTGGCAAACCAGCAGTTGGCCAAACAAAATTCGTTTAAGCGGATGTTTGCGGTCGGCATTGTCTATGGCATAGGCTTTTTTGTTGGTTCGGCGATTTTGGCCACCATCGCGCTGGGCATCATTGGCCCCTATGTTGGCAAAATCGGCTGGGTGCGCCAGTCATTCCAAACGGGCTCGGAGCTCAAGCGGTAATAGTAAAAAGAATTATTATTGAGAAGACTCGCTACTATTTTGCAGAAGGTGGTGTCAGCTACACTCCTATTTTAAATTAAAAAATGCTTGTTTTACTGGGTCAAGGCATAATTTGCCTTATGTTTATTGGTTTTTTTTGCCACATACACCAAAAAGTATGGTATAGTACTGGTAGAGGAGCTTGAAAACGCCCACAGCCTTTGTGCGGGCACCTTCAAACTCCTCCCCACTGTAATGGAGTAAGGTATTGTTACGTTTTCTGTGTGTGTTGGCGTGCGTGCTGTGCAGCCCTGTTTTGGGTGCTGCGTGTGCGGCAGATGCGTCAAAAAAGTCAGTCTATACCACGGCAACGTGGTATGACTATAACGAAGGGCCGAAGCGGAGGATGGCAAACGGTGAAGTATTCGACAAAACCAAGCCGACGATTGCCCACGCCACTCTTCCACTCAACACACGAGCTTGGCTTGTAAATGTGAATGATCCAACCAAATCTATCGAGGTTGTGGTCGCCGACCGTCAAGCACGGTGGGTCCGGCAAGGTTGGCCCAACCGCGCAGTTGATGCAAATCTGCACGTCGCTCGGGCGCTTGGTTTTGGTCCTGGCGCAAACAAAGACTTGCTTCGTATTCGGGTCGAAGTGCTTTCTCTTCCTGTGGGGCACGCGCCCCCGAGCCGACGCAAAAGCAGCGGCTGACGGTATGTAGTGTTCTTTCCGCCCACATGGCGAGCTCCCTTCCGTTGGGCTCGCCATTTTTCTTTTTTAGATGAGGTAGAATAGAAAGTATATGGTCCGAGCAATCCCAGAGTCACGGCTGCGCGAGCGGCGCCGCAGGCGCCGCGCCTTTGCGCTTGGTCTTTTGTGTGCGTCGACTGTTTTGTTGTGTGTTGGTTTTGTGGCGCTTTCGCACGTGGCATTTTTGCGAGTCACTTCCGTTACGGTGTCGGGCACCAATGATGGTTTAGCAGAGCAGATACAAGCTTTTGTTAAAAGTAAAATGTCGGGCGCATACTTGCACCTCTTTGCGCGGGACAACATATTGCTGTACCCAAAAAGCAGCATAACCAAAGACCTGTCTGTTCAATTTCCTGAATTAAGAGATGTATGGGTGCGCACGGCAGACGTGCACCACGTTGAAGTCAGCGTGACCGAACGTCGGCCTGTTGCGCTGTGGTGCGACTCTGGGGTCGGGTCTCAATCCCAATCTCAGTCTTTGTCGGTCTCACCGTTTTTGTCGCAAGACACGTGTTTTTTCCTTGATGAAAATGGCCTTGCATACAAAGCTGTCGGCGACACCCCCACAACAAACTATCAAAAATATTTTGGCCCTGCCGCAACAACCACGCTTCCCCGACAATATCTGACGCCCGATCAGTTTGTGTCGCTGTTTGCATTTGTTCAAGCGCTTGGTGGCAAGGTGCCGAACGAAACCATCGCTCACGTTTCTGTGGGTGGGCAGGGGAATGCGAATATTTCTTTTGCCAGCGGATTTGAGGTGCGCTTCTTACTCAGCGACAATGCGGGGGATGTGTTGCAGCGGTTTGTGTTGGCGCAAACAGCGGCACCATTTAGCACGCACAAGCTTTCTGACTTTTCCTATCTTGACCTGCGCTTTGGTGACAAGATTTACTATAAATTAAAGGCGACTCCTTAGCTTTGGAAGGTGTTGCCTTGGTGTGGTAGTGTCAGTTGATGCAAACCTTTTGGGACAAACTACCAAAGCCGTTTTTTGTATTAGCGCCGCTGGCCAACGTGACCGATGCGGCTTTTCGGCGCATGGTTGCAAAGTATGGCAAACCAGATGTGCTGTGGACCGAATTTGTCTCGGCCGACGGTCTGTGCCTGGCCAGTGCGGAGGGCAAGGCAAAGCTTATGCGTGACCTCGACTTCACCGAGACCGAACGACCCATCGTGGCACAGTTTTTCACCAGCAACCCCGAACGCATGGAGCAAGTCGCGCGCTTGGCGCGTGAGCTTGGGTTTGATGGTGTCGATATCAACATGGGCTGTCCCGACAAAACAATTGAGAAGCAAGGCGCAGGCGCAAAGCTCATCACACACCCCGCGCTTGCAGCAGAGCTCATCCGTGCCGCCAAGCGCGGGGCGGGCTCGGACTCGGGTGGCATCCCTGTGTCGGTCAAAACGCGCCTGGGTTACAATAAAGACGTTTTGGACGAGTGGCTGCCAGTTATTTTGGCTGAAGAGCCAGCCGCGGTGACCATACACGCGCGCACACGCAAAGAGATGTCAAAAGTTGCTGCTCATTGGGAGCGGGTCGCGCGTGCGGTTGAGATTCGCGATGAATTGCAAAAAGATTCTGACAAAAAAACTTTAATAATCGGCAATGGCGATGTAAAGACTGTTGCTGAAGCAAAGTTGCAAGCAGAGGAATCGGATGCCGACGGCGTGATGATTGGGCGCGGCATCTTTGGCGCGCCGTGGCTCTTTGGTCCAGAACATTCTCTTTCGCTTCCGCCTCTCGACGTTCGTCTGCGCATCGCGGTCGAGCATGCCTATTTGTTTGAAGAGTTGCTGGGAGACATTAAAAACTTTGCGCTCATGAAAAAGCACTTCAGGGTCTATGTTGAAGGCTTCCCCGGCGCGCGCGAGCTGCGCACGAGTCTAATGGAAACAAACACGGCTGCTGAAGTGGAAAAGTTGATAGAAGAATTTTTGCAGACAGGAGTATACTAAATACGCGTCCTATAATAAATGTATATGGCTGAAGTAGTACACGCAGATATTTTCTTTTTCATCACCAGCGTCGCGGTGGTGTTGCTGACAGCGGGTGTGCTTGTGGCACTCTACTTTTTTATCGGCATCTTGCGCGACGTGCGCGCGGTGGCAGCCAAGGTGCGCAAAGCCAGCGACGAACTCGAGCGCGACTTCGAGCGTTTGCGTGGCGAGGTCAAGGCCGAAGGTATGCGGATGAAAACCGTGTTCGATGTTTTTTTGGGATTTTTGCAACGTCACATGACCCGCACCGCCTCTGCCGTCGCATCAAAACGACGCAAAAAGTCGCCCGAATCTGACTAGGAGTCATGTTTCGTGCCGTGATCCGAAAGTCTGCTATACTGGGCGCATATGATACAAAATAAAAAAGTGGCAGCGGGTGCAGGCAAGGATGCGACAGGTGTGGGGGGTGCGGGGGCGCAACTTGGTCTGGCGGCGATAGTGGCCGCGATGGCAGGCGCCGCAGGTGCGTATTGGCTCTATGGTTCACCCGACGCATCCAAGCACCGCAAGTCGGTTAAAAGCTTTATGCTCAAGAGTCGTGCAGATGTGCTCGCTGCAGTTGAAAAAGCAAAAGACCTCGACAAACAAACCTATCTGAACATTGTTGATGGCGTAGTCAAAAAATATGCAACCGTGTCTGGCATCACGACGGCCGAGGTAGCGCAGATGACCAAAGACCTCAGAGCAACCTGGACCCATATGCAGGCGGTGGCAGCAAAACATGGCAAAACAACCACAAAAGCCCGAAGATAATACTGGACGGAGACACGTCTCGCTGTATCGCGCATATCGCCCTGCTAGTTTTAACGATGTTCTCGGACAGGAACACATTACCTCAGTGTTGCGTGCTGCGGTCGAACAAAAAAAACTCGCCCACGCCTACCTCTTTGCAGGTGGGCGTGGGACAGGCAAGACCTCGATGGCGCGCATTTTGGCGCGTGCTGTGGGGACGAGCGAAAATGATATCTACGAGATGGACGCAGCCAGTAATCGCGGCATCGAAGAGATCCGTGAGCTGCGTGAAGGCGTCTCAACGCTCCCGTTTGAATCGACCTATAAGTTCTACATCCTCGACGAGGCACATGCGCTGACGCCCCAAGCGTGGCAGGCGTTACTCAAGACGCTCGAAGAACCGCCCAGCCATGTGGTGTTTGTGCTTGCCACCACCGAGCTCGACAAGGTGCCCGACACCATAGTCTCGCGTTGCCAGACTTTTAGCTTTAAAAAGCCCTCGCACGAGGTTCTCAAGGCGCTGGCGCTCGACGTTGCCAAGAAAGAAGGCGCCAAGCTGGCGCCGGCTGGGGCTGAGCTCATCGCGTTGATGGGTGACGGCTCGTTTCGCGACACGCTCGGGATCTTGCAGAAGGTGCTCACCCTTTCAAAAGACTCGTTGTTGACCGAAACAGAGGTTGCCACTGTGGTGGGTGCACCATCGTCACAGCTCGTCAACGACTTTTTGCATGCGCTTGCCCAGAAAGATGTCGGCGGCGCTGTTTCTGTTTTTCATGTGGCGCTCGCGGGTGGCGCCGAGGCAAAGGTGTTTTGTTTGCTAGCGACCACGCGGGTGCGCAGCGTGTTGCTCCTGCGTTTTGCCCCCGATATGAAAAAAGAGTTGCAAACAAACATGAATGAAAACGACTTCGAACTTCTCTTGCGCCTCGCAGGCCCCGAAGGGGCTGCCATCAACTCGAGTGTACTCGCCGAGCTCATCACTGCACTCCTCGAGACGTCTCGCGCGCCGCTTCCCGCCGTCCCGCTCGAGCTGGCGCTCTATCGCGCGTTTGGGGCATAAACCTAAAACTTCTTTTTCAAAAAACTCTTGGCCACGGCGACCCCGATGGTGGTGCCGATGATTGCCCCTGCAAGCGAGTCTGAAAACCAGTGAATGCTGACCGAGACGGCAAAGGCGATATAGACAATATACAAAAGCAGGATAATACATAAAAACTTTTTCTCGGCATACAAAAGCAGCAGCGCAACCATGCCCGCGCAGGCAACCGCGGCGTGTGACGAAGGCCAGCCCCAAAAGATCCCGTGCTGCCAAAAGCCAAAGTGGAATTGGTGGCTGATGTCGACCGTGGGAAGGTGCGAGTAGTAGGGTGTAAAGTATGGCTGGATTCTGCCGGTGAAGGCTTTGTAGGTTGATGAGACGAGCCACGCGATGATGCCGGCTTGCGCCACCGCAGTGCCCGCGCGCTGCATGCGTGCGTCTTTGCGCAATGTGCCTATTAGGTAGAGCGCCGCAGGCAAGATGATGGGGACAAAGAAGCCCAGAATACTTGCTGGCAGTGTCGCTGCAAACAGCAGGCTCGAGCGTGTGTGTTCAAAATATAGCCAGTCAAAACCCGAGGTGACGCACGCATAGGTGAGCGCTATTGCGAGCGCGTGCCATAGCAGATTGCGATCACGAAAACAATCGAGAATAGTTTGCGGAAGTTTGTGGAGGAATGATCGGAACATATTAAAACTCTGCTTTGTCGCCTGTGCACATGCTCGTAAATTCGATACCGTGTTGCCCCAGAATTGTTTTGGGGAGATTGTGTACGAACCCGGTAAAAGCTCCTTTGAGCATCGCGTCGTGTACAGGGAATGCTTTTTTAGGTTTTACCGCCAGCGCATAGCGGATGGCGTCGGCGAGCTTGCACCACGGCCCAGCAACGGGCAGCGCGAGTATTCCAACTTCTTTACCGGGCAGGTGGAAGGCGTCGCCCGGGTAGAAGAGTGAGTCGATAAAGTACCCGGTGTTTTGCACTTGGCCGATTTCTTCAAAAATTTCTTCGTGCTTTCCATCGGACGCCTCAAAATGCACGCCCTGTATGCTCGTGCTGCTCGTGTCTTCAAGTAGGGTATAAGGGATTTTAAACACATCGAGTTGTGCGCCCACACCCGAGTTGGTGATGACTTGTGCCTTCGGATTATTTTTTAGAATTTCTTGCACCGACTCGACGTGAAAGTGGTCGCCGTGCTCGTGGGTGATCAGCACCACGTCAATCCCGGTGAGACTATTTTGCTCGTCCGAAAAGCTTCCCGGGTCGGTCAAAACAGTCAGCCCGTTTGTCTGTAGTACTAAACAGCAGTGCCCGATCTTTTTAATTTTCATGAGGTTATTGTAGCAATAAGGACGCGATGTGTGGATAGAACACAAATATACCGATGATGAACGCAGTGATGGCACAGATGAGCACTGCTCCTGCGGCCACGTCCTTGGTGTCTCGGGCATAAGGGTGATACTCGGGCGAGGTGAGGTCGATGTCTATCTCAATTGCAGTATTGAATGCCTCGGCGGCCAGCACCAAGCCGCTGGCAAAGACAATCAGTACCCACTCGGCAAGGGTGATGTTGAAGTAGAAACCAAGTGTAATAGAAAATATAATAAGCGCGATGTGGATCCATGCATTGTGGGTACTGCGCAGCAAGATCCACACGCCTCGCCCCGCATGAGTAAAACTTTTCGCTCGCGCCACAATCGAAAATCGTTTATTTTCTGTAAGCTTTTTCACTCCTTTAGTATACCAAGGTTTGAGTGTGCGGGGAGGCAGGAGCTGCCTGCGACAAAGCCGGTGGTCCAGCACAGCTGGAGCGAGTAGCCGCCCGAGGGGCGGTCGATGTTGAGCGTGTCGCCCACCAAAAACAGGTCGGGAACGAGGCGCGACTGCATGGTTTTGAAATCCACCTCTTCGAGGCTCACGCCGCCCGACGACACCACCGCCTTGTCGGCGCCCAAGAGTCCCGAAACATGCAGCGGAAGTGCCTTGAGCAGTTGCACTAGCTTTGCTCGTTCAAACGTGCGCACGCTGTGGCTTGCAGTCTCGCCGTCTATTTTTGCAAGCTCGAGCAGTGAGGAAACAAGAGCTTTTGGTACACTTGTTCCAAGTCCAGCAAGAACATTTTTTATTTTCTTATTACTCTCAACTACGAGCAATTCCTGCAGTTTTTCACGCACCGCTTTGTGGTCGAGATGGGGAAATAAGTCGAGTGATAGGCTTACATCGCCATAGCCAAGCAGCTCGCCGATGTCGCGGCTCATGTTGAGGATTGTCGGGCCGCTTACGCCAAAATGGGTGAAGAGCAGCTTACCTTTTTGTACTTGCTGCTTTTTGCCGCCCTGTTCGAGGGTAATTTTAATGTCTGCAAGTGTGACACCGCCGAGCTTCTTGCTCCACGCGTCTTTCGTCGCCACCGGCACAAGCGCAGTACCGTTCTCCTCAACCGTGTGGCCGAGTTTTTGCAACCACTTGTATCCGTCGCCGGTTGAACCCGTCTCGGGGCGCGAGGTGCCGCCGGCCGCCACGACACACGCTTTGCTTTGCACCCGTTGGCCACTCTTCAGTTGTATGGAAAATCCGCCAGCTGGCGGAGCATCTGCGCGGGTGATCTGCACAACCGCGGCATCTGTTGTCACCGTGACATCACCTTTTTGTATATATTCTACGAGCACATCCCACACCGACTGCGCGCTTTCGCTGGCGGGGAAGAGGCGTCCATCGTTCTCCTCTTTTGTCTCAAGGCCTCTTTTTTTAAAAAACTCAAGCGTCTCTTTGACGGCAAATTGTGAAAAAGCTGAAAAGAGAAATTGGTCGCTCTTTTTGTATTTTTTTAAAAGCGCACGCACGTCGGGTTTGTTGTTGGTGATGTTGCAGCGCCCGCCGCCGGTGATGAGCAGTTTTTTACCCAGGGTTTTGTTTTTTTCAAGCAGGAGCACGCGCAGTCCGCGCTCAGCGGCTGTGCCTGCAGCCATCATGCCCGCGGGGCCTCCGCCCACCACGACCACGTCCCACACTTTTTCTTCTCGCCCGTTGTTCATAGTAATCTGATTTGATGAGGTGGATGATGGCCCAAGTGTCTATCGTGAAAGGCCTTCCACCAGGCGCATGAGCGCGTCCAGCTTTTTGTTTATTGCGTCAATCTGTTGTGCGAGTTCGTTTGTATGTGTGGGCGTTGAGGTTGTTGGTCTTTGGTCTTGGTTTTTGCCGTATGGGGTGCGTGAGGGGTAGCTTGGCTTTCCAGAAAAACTTCGTTCTGATGTGTCGCGCGAGTTAAAGCAGTCACGACAAAATACTGGGCGCTCGCTGCTGGGGCGAAAGGGGACTTCACATGGTTTGTGGCACTGGCTGCACGTGGCAGAAAAGAGCTCGGCACGGGGTGACGCGCCGCGCGAACTATGTCCACCTGTGAAGCTTTTGTGTGCAAAGCGTGGGCGGTCGCCACCTGGTTTGAATCCTCCTGATTTTTTAAATGCTGACATAATATAGCTTGTGGGTGGTTACGGGTAGGATTTGACTAACATTGATAAATATAGTCTTTTATGTTGTAAATAGCAAGTACAATTAAAAATACCGGCGCTTGGCCGGTATTTTTAGGTTTGTTATTCAGCCGCTGGAGTCTCAGCTGTTTCTGCTTCAGAGGCAGTTGGTGTCTCTTCTGCGGCCTCGGCTGCTGGTTCAGCAACGGGCACGACGGGGGTTGTTTCATCCATAAAATGTTTGAAGGTGGATTATAGCACAACCAATAAATAACGACCGAACCGAGGCGTAACCGTGCCACAGATTTTAATTTATACCTATGGCTTATATCTCGAATGCTTCGCCACGGGCTTCGTCGCGACCTTGCTCATTCAGTGGTATGTCTTTCAAGAAAAGCGAGATGATAAAGGCTACTACAACAAAGGGGATAACCCACAAAAACACGTCTTGAAATGCAAGCGTAAAGGCTTCAAGTATTTTTGCTTGCAGGCCGGCAGGCAACGCATGTATTTGAGCGATGCCGCTTGAGCCGCCTTCGGTTTGCTGTGCGCCCGGCAGCAACGCTGCCAAGTGGGCCGAGAACCTGCTAGTGAGTAGTGCGCCAAAAATGGCAACACCAAACGAGCTGCCCATACTGCGGAAGAACGTCACCAGAGAAGTCGCAGTGCCCAGGTTGCGGCGGTCGGTGGCGTTTTGCACCGCGAGCGTCATCACCTGCATGAATGAGCCGACGCCCACGCCGACTACCAACATCCACACAGACAGCAACCACTGTGGCGTGTCGATCTGTACATGGCTGAGCAGAAAGAGTCCAAATGCTGTGGTGAGTGTGCCAAAGATGGGAAACAAACGATAGGAGCCGGTGCGCGAAATAATCCGACCAGATGAAATCGAGGCAACGAGCAGGCCAAAGATGAGCGGCAGCATGAGCAGTCCCGACTTGGTTGCCGAGTAGCCGCGCACGAGTTGTTGGTATTCAGGCAAGAAGATGATGGCAGCAAACATCGCCATCCCAGAGAAAAGTGCCAACAGCGACGACACACGAAAGACGTTGTTTTTGAAAAGCGCAGGCGGCATGATTGGCTCTTTTGCATATCTCTCCCACCACACAAAGAGGATGCCAAAGCTCGCGCCTACCGCGATGAGGCCATGTATCAGGGGAGAGCTCCACGGGTACAGCGAGCCGCCCCAGACAGAGAGCAGAAGTAGGGAAATTGCACTCACCGAGAGCAGCACGGCACCCAGGTAGTCGATGGAGTGTTCGGTGCGACGTACGGGCACGTGCAGGTAGAGGCTGATGGCTGTGAGCGCCACAAGACCGAGTGGAATGTTGATATAGAAGATCCAACGCCACGAGACATGGTCGGTAAAGACGCCGCCCAGGAGTGGGCCGATGACGCTCGAGATGCCAAAAACGGCGCCAAAGAGGCCTTGATATTTGCCGCGTTCGCGCAAAGGGACCACATCGCCGATGCCCGCCAAAACCAAGGTGATGAGCCCACCAGCGCCAAGGCCTTGCACCCCGCGAAAGAGAATGAGTTGCAACATGCTCTGTGCTGCGCCAGCAAGTGCTGAACCGATGAGGAAGATGACGATGGCAACCGAGAGCACTTTTTTACGGCCAAACAGGTCGCTCAGTTTACCGTACAGTGGTGTGGTCACGGCGCTGGTCAGGAGGTAGGCGGTCACAACCCATGAGAGCTGGCTGAGACCATTAAACTCACTGGCGATTTTGGGCAGCGCGGTCGAGACGATTGTTTGGTCAAGTGCTGCAAGTAGGAGCACCAGCATCAAAGCACCCATCACGAGGACAATATTCTTTTTCTCGCTTGTGTGGGTGGGCATAATATTTACATACTACCATATATGTGTCAGTTTAACAAACACAGATATGGTAAGGGCGGTCCCGTGGGACCGCCCTTGTTGGTGGCCAGACTAGTCTGGCGTGTTTTTTGGTTTGGCCGACCTTCAGCAGGTCGGCCTGGTACTCCCGAGAGCGAAATATTCCCAGGGGTTGAAGAAAAAGACTGGAGGTTTCCGCCGCATGCGACCCTCGTTTGTTTGTTGTGGTTGCGGAGTGGGCGAGAGTCTCTATAACCATTTCTTTTTTCAGGCTGGGCTACCAAAGAACTCTCACGTTCCACACTAGCACGAACAGGTTTATTGGCGCAACAAAAACCGCGGTGCTGTGAATTGTGTATAGAAAAATAAAAACGACCACCGGTTAGAATGGTCGTTTGGTCGCTTTGACCGCAAGCCTGATGGCTGGGTACTTGCGGTAGTGTTCAGCGGACTTTTGGAATTCAAGCAGGTCGCTGGTGCTGAGGCCTTCGGGCGGTTCGGTGGGGAACGGGAGTTCCTCGACAAAGGTGACCTCAAAACCAGCTTGGCGCATTGCACCAACCGTTTGTTCAACGCTTCTGCGCCAGTTGTGGAGTGCGCCTCCCCACGGAGCTGTAGTGGTGAATTCCCCGTACCCTGTTACCAGGTTGCCGTTGAGGTCAGTCATTTTGTCTGGGTGGGTGACCACAAAGGCATACACGCCCTCTGGTTTCAGAGATGTGTAGACATTTGCGCAAACCTGCGCAAACTGCTCATCGGACAAGTGTTCGAACACCATGTGCGAGAATGCGACATCAAACAAACCTAAGCTCGCAACAAGATGCGCATCGCTGATGTCGCCCACAACAAACCTGGCGCCGGGGATTCTAGTTTTTGCCATCTCCACCTGGTCAGGACTGATCTCGATGCCGGTGACGTTGCTGGGCGCAACTCCACCAGGCACGAGCACCCCAGCCTCGACTCGGCCGCTTGCCGAACCCAGGTCCAAGAATGTTGTACTTGGGTGCAGGTGCGGCCCAAGGAGCCGCTCCATAGCGGACTTGCCGACATGTCGCCATGTGGGCAATCGGTCAGCTTCGCCAAAGGCTTGTGCGAAGTCGTCATACACATCACCCATGTGGTCTTTGTGGGCTGTGTGTTTGGTCCTTGTGTCTGCGTGATCGTTTGGCATGCGAGTTACTTCCTTTAGAGAACCTCTCTCTGGTTGTTGAGTATACCCCAAACACGTTAAACCAAAAACCCGGCTTATTTGTCTGTCCAAAGCGCATGCAAAAACCGCCCTCGTGGGCGGCTGTGCGAGCACTTGCTGAGTGTCTAGTGCAAGTGGGAACAGAACAGATGAGATTACTACGGCAATGTTTGAACTAAATAATTCGTGGTGTAGTACTCATTTACGGTATTCAGAGGAATCTTGGTTTGCACCAAGACTTGCACCTGGAGTCCTGGTGTGCTGGTGCTCATGTCGCCAACCATATCTAGTGCAGGCAAGGAATAGGTGTTCGCTGCAGTAATGGTAACTGGAGCGGTGTTGAATGCCTGTGCAGACGAGATTCGCATATTGTTCGCGACAGGCATAGTGTTTGAATCAGCCGCAAGCCAATCAGCAAATTTCATCGAGAGATCTGGTTCATTTGTTGGTACGGTTATGTTGAAGAGATAGCTCAATCCATCCGCATACGTATCATTAGCAACAGCACTGGTTTTCACTGGCGTGATTGAGTCCACCTTGAGTGTACCTGCGCCGCTGGTGACCGTGCCACCTATGGTGCTGGTTGATGTAGCGTCCGGCGTGATGAAGTTCATAACCGCACCTCGATACCACGCACCATCAACATTCGACCATGCTGCGAAGTAATACGTCGTATTTGGTGTGATGGGTAGAATGCCCATGACCGACGAAAGCGAAGCGGAGAATGTGGTGTATGGAGCGATCACTCCAAGATCAGCTGTTGAGTAGACGCCAGTTGGGAGTTCTGGACCTTCAGTACTGAACGTGCTTGTTGAAACCCAGAATGAAGAATCGGACGTATACCCGTTGCCGTTAAAGGCGTTGAGTGTTGCGTCTGATGCGGTCACCCCAGTGGCAGCTTCGGTAGTAAGGGTAGGCGTTGCAGCACTCGCCACAAGGGTGGATGACGCACTGAGTGCGAGCGCAGACAGCGTGAGTACGGAGAGGAACTTCCCAATGTTCACTGATATATTTTTTTGCATTGTAAATACTTATTGTTAGTAATTCCTACATACTTACAGAGGGATGCTGTAGGTCGAATGAGTTTTTATATAAAAAAGATTCACGAAAATATCATCCAGAACGATATTGAAACTTTTTTGGGAAAAGAAAAAGCTGCCCTGTGTGGGGCAGCGTGGTCAGCTTGAGAAGCTGAGGACCAGGTGCTATTTGATGATCGGTGGAAGCGGTCTCCCCAGATAGTTGCGACCTACACTGACCACCTTGTTGGATATGGGAGCATACAAAGGGAAATTATGACTATCAAACCACGGTAGCATCAGTGATTTCTGTTGCTCGTCGGGCTAAGGCAATATTCGAAAGTTCTGAAGCGCACGAAAAACGAGCATTTCTCAACTATTTACTTCAGAACCCGACTGTATCGGGCAAAACCCTTGTATTTACAATGCGAAAACCCTTTGATGCAGTACTCGAAATAGCTAACTGTCCTCTCGGGCTGCCGTCTGCGGACAAGTTCAGAATGGTCGATTGGGCGCAGATAAGCAAGGAAATCAGTGTGTTTGGTTTGTTTGTATAAAAGAAAAAGCCGCCACTTCGTACGAGACGAAGCTTTGGCTTTCGTCCCGCCGAGATGGCGGTGGTTGTTGGCACTACCAGTCTGCTGTGCCAAATGCGGGCGATGCGTCATTTAGCCAATGGGTAACCTGGCTTTTTCCTGGACCCACCTCGTAGCTACTCGGATACAGGGCGAACTGTACCGGCGTCCCATTGGGCATCCGAGTTGTGGCCGTGTACCACATAAGGCCCGTGTCAGTATAGGTCGCCACACACGTGAACTCTGTGGTCAGGAGGTAGTGATTCAGGTGCGCCAATTGGTCTGTGACCCAACGCTTGCCTTCCCGACGCACGATGGGATCCATGGTGATCATAGTGAGCTTAGGTCCTGCCCACTCCCAAGTTACGTTGGTGGCACGGCGATGTTTGCCTTTGAACCACAAATCCACCGTGCACATATCGAGTCCGGGAATCTGAGTGAGGTCGCCGAGGCTTTTCGGCAGATCGCCGTTCGGCATCAGAATGAACGTGGGAAGCTGCTTTCCGCTCGTAACACCATTGTTTGAGGTCCCGACGACCTTCCCGCTACCGCCCGCGAGTATCCGGTTGTCTCTCTGAGGTCTGTTCACTGGGTGACTCCTTGTCTGAGGAAGTAGAAGTAACTGCTGTCTCTTGTAAGATAATACAATGTAATGTGATAAATAGCAAGTAGACGTGATGTTTCAAGCAATGAAATGAGTGTGTTTGATTCGATATGTTCTACTTCTGCACGGACAGTTGGCAATCAGATGTTTCCTTGCCCGTATCGGTAGTTACCCTAAACCAAGTTCATCTCTTTCTGTTGCCAACTGCAGTTGCATTTCAAGTTCATCTATTACGATTTGTATAGACTCATGGACGGGATTTGTGAGGATTGGTTATAGGAATATTGTACTGGATGCAGAGAAGCGATTGCGAAAGGATATAGTTCTTGACCCTGAGCGGGCGCACCTTATTGAACGTCTCTTTCAGTTGTACGCCTCTGGTAATTATTCGGTTACGACCGCTCTTGCTGAAATTACACGTCTCGGCCTCCGTAGCCACACTGGCAATCCTCTTGCTCGTAGCAATATTGAGACAATTCTAAAAGACCCTTTTTATTATGGAATGGCTCGCTCAAAAAAATACGGTAACTACCCGCACCGCTATCCGCACATCATTACCCGAGAGCTGTTCGAGCAATGCCAAGAGGTATTTCGTGGCCGCCACAAATCGACCTCCAAGCCAGTATCCGACCTGTTTATGTTTAAAGGGCTTCTGCATTGTGCTAACTGCGGTTGCCTTATGACCCCCGAGCGTAAAAAGGGCTATCTTATCTACTATTCCTGCACGAATGCCAGAGGAGTATGCAAGCGGTTATATATACCCGAACAAACCCTCCTAAAGCCCGTACAGAGCGTATTTGAGGCGTTTGAGGCAATGCCCAAGGAAGTTGAGGAGCGGCTCTTGAGCGAGCTTAGAGCTTCAAACGAGGGCGAAGTTGAGTACCACAAGAAAGAGCTTGTTCGCATCCGCGCCGAGTACGACCGGACGCAGACCCGCGCTAACTCGCTGATGGACTTGCTCATCGACAAGAGTATTACTAAGGATGATTATGACAAAAAACTGCAAGAGCTAAAAGATAAACAATACCGTTTGGACATCGAAGCCGAAGAGCATACTCGCGCCGACCATGACTACAAACTCACTATCTCACAAGTGTTTTCTCTTTCTCGAAGGATGGGCGAAATTTTTAAAAGTTCTGAGGTGCACGAAAAACGAGCATTTCTCAACTATTTACTTCAGAACCCGACTGTATCGGGCAAAACCCTTGTATTTACAATGCGAAAACCCTTTGATGCAGTACTCGAAATAGCTAACTGTCCTCTCGGGCTGTGTCTCCTGAACAAAATCCGAACTTTTTTCCAAAACAATCCAACTGCTGACTAATCGCACGCGCGGAGCGCGTGGTGACTTGAAACTGCCTCGTACGCTCCGATTGAGTGGTGAAGCGAACCAATGCGCCTCGGACACGCTCGCGGACTCGCGTGTGCAAAAACCAAAAAATTTCCTTGCATTTTCCTCGCGTCTCCTCCCCCCACCCCTCCACCGCGAAGCGGAAAAAGAAATGGAAAGGAAATTTTTGGTTTTGCTTCGCCGTTTCAGACTACAAAATGAACATTGGTATTATATCGCTTTGTGATTATTGTGCGTTGTTCATTCCTCCGTCCTCACGGCGACCGAGGCGCCCTGCTATCCGAGCTTTGTGGTAACTCTAACGCTCGCGAACCACACACAACCGCCTACGCATAGCCCGCTCGCATTCGCTCACGCTGGCTGCTTCGGCGTTGCGTGTGTTCGCTTGGTGGCTTCGAGAGAGTCTTGTGGTGGCTCTAAAGAATATGGGTTGTGCTAGGGGCACAAATAGATCTGTATGTGCTTGCCCCACCCACCCAGTGCGCACACAAGCCCGCTCGCAAAGACGAGAGGGTACGAGCGGGAGCTCCCTTAATTTAATCCATCGGCCATCAATTCTGCTTGTTTCAAGACATTTTCAGTCGCAATCAACTGTTCGTCTGGTGGATAGCCATATTTATTCAAGATTCTTTTCACATCACGACGTAATTTCGCGCGAACATTTTCTTTTAGTGTCCAGTCAATCGTTGCATTGCCTTTGACACTTTTTAGCACCTCCATTGCAATAACTGCTAACTGCTTGTCGCCAAGCACCTCTTTCGCACTCTCACTGTTGGCAAGGGCATCGTAGAAAGCGAGCTCATCCTCGTTCAAATCCAAACCCTCTCCTCTTTTGTCTGACTGCCTGATGTCTTTAGCGATTTTTATCAATTCTTCTATGACCTGTGCTGAAGTCAAAAGATTGTTTTGATACTTACGGATAGCATTCTCAAGCATTTCAGACAATTTCTTGCTCTGAATAAAGTTCTTTCTTGTTCTCGTTCTTATTTCGTCATTTAAGAGTTTCTTTAGAAGTTCAAGTGCAATATTTTTTCGCTCCATATGCCGTACTTCTTCCAAAAATTCATCTGAAAGAATAGAAATGTCTGGCTTCTTAATTCCAGCCGCATCAAATACATCAACAATACCTTCAGAGACAACTGCCTTATCTACTATTTGCCGAATGGCTGTTTCAATTTCCGCATCAGACTTGCCTCCGCCTGATGGTTCAAACTTTGTCAGACGCGCTTTAATTGCTTGGAAAAAGCCAACTTCGTCTTTAAGTTCCATAGCTTTTAAATTTGGGACAGACAGCGCAAATGCTTGCGACAATAAACCAACTTGTTTTGTATATCTATTTTTTCCGTCTTCTAATCCCAAAATATGTTCTTGCGCCTCAAGAATAATCGTCAGTTTTGCTCGCGTGTCACTGACAAAGTATTTTTTATAATCAAAACCATTAAACATCTGCTCAACGATTTCAAACTTCTCCAGCAGAGTCGCCACGGCTTCATTTTGATCAAGAGTAGGTGCACCTTGTCCGCCACTTGCTGTATAGGTTGCGAGAGCCGACTTCAAATCAGAAGCAATGCCAATATAGTCCACAATCAAACCGCCCGGCTTATCCTTAAACACCCTATTCACACGAGCAATGGCTTGCATAAGATTGTGTCCGCGCATTGGCTTGTCCACATACATCGTATGTAAACACGGCACATCAAAACCAGTCAGCCACATATCCCGCACGATAACCAAACGAAGTGGGTCCTTCTCGTCCTTAAATCGCTCACCAATAGCTTTTCGGTCTTGTTTGCTTGTACTGTGCGTTTGCCAATTTTCAGGATCAGAAGATGAAGAAGTCATTACCACTTTTATTGCGCCTTTTTTAAAATCAGTATCGTGCCAATCAGGACGAATTTTAATAATCTCTTCGTACAGTTCAACCGCAATCCGACGACTCATACACACAATCATTCCTTTACCTTCAAAAGCTTCTCGTCTTTTTTCAAAGTGATCCACCACATCAGCAGCAACTACAGCTAATCTGTCTCTGTGACCAACAATGGCCTCTAATTGTGCCCATTTTGCTTTCGCCTTGTCTTTTGCATTACTTTCTTCACACTCAGTAATTGATTCCACCTCTTCATCGAGTTTAGCCGCTTCTTCTGGCTTCAGATGCACTTTTGCCAGTCGTGATTCATAATAAATACGCACAGTCGCGCCATCTTCTACTGCTTGTGCGATATCATAAACATCAACATAGCTTCCGAACACCGCCGGTGTTGAGGCGTCTTCTTTTTCAATAGGTGTTCCGGTAAATCCAATAAACGATGCTGCAGGTAAAGCATCACGTAAATATTTTGCAAAGCCATATTTCGTAAATATTTCACCATCTTTCTCGGTGGTCTTTGCACCAAATCCATACTGACTACGATGCGCTTCATCAGCGATAACAATAATATTTTTTCTATCAGATAATAAATCAAAATTCACAGCACCGTCTTCAGGGAAAAACTTTTGAATAGTTGAAAAGATAATTCCTCCACCAGCAACTTTCAAAAGCTCTTTCAAATTTTGTCGATTTTCAGCTTTTACTGGATCTTGCCTGAGCAATTGCTTACATCCAGCGAAAGTATCGAAAAGCTGTTCGTCCAAATCGTTTCTGTCAGTAATAACCACAATCGTTGGATTGTTCAATTTTAAAACTGTCTTTCCAGTATAGAAAACCATCGAGAGAGATTTTCCACTTCCTTGCGTATGCCACACGACGCCGGCTTTTCTGTCGCCGTTTTCACTAGATGCCACAAGTGTCTTTTCAATCGCCTTATTCACCGCAAAATACTGATGATACGCCGCGATTTTTTTGACAGTAATAACCGATGCCAAACCAGTTTTTTCATCTTCTTTTTTTGTTTTTTCAAATACCACAAAATACCCGACAAGATCCAGAAGCACTTGTTTGTTCAACATTCCCTTTGTCAGTGTTTCAATCTGTGGAACAGTCGCCTTGTCTTCTTTGTATCCGTCGCTCGATTTCCACGCGAGGAAACGAGAAATATCCGATGAAATAGTTCCCATTTTGGCATCCAGACCATCAGACGCCACCAAGGCGGCGTTATAGTAGAAAAGTGAAGGAATGGCGTTTTTGTAATTCTGTAGTTGCGTAAAGGCTTTGGCAACGGTAGCATTTTCATCCACCGGATTTTTGAGTTCAATCACCACCAGTGGTAAACCATTTACAAACAAAACCACATCTGGTCGCTTTGTAATATTATTTTCCGTCACCGTGAATTGATTGCACACTATAAATTCATTGTTCTCGACATTGTCAAAGTCCACCAGTCGCACTTTGTCGCCCTTGATGCCATCCGCTCCCAACACTTCTACTTCTATGCCTTCGGTGAGCAGGCGATGAAAAGCTTCATTGTTGTCCATCAAGTTTTGGCTCGGCAAGTTGAGCACCATGCGGAGCGCCTGCTCTTTGGCCTCATCCGCAATAGTGGGATTGAGAGTATCAATCGCATGCTTCAAGCGATTCCTCAAAACCACCTGTCCCAAATCAGTGCGTTCTAACTCTTGATCCTCCGGCGACAAATACTGCCAACCTTGATTTTCCAAAAGCTCGATGACTAATTCTTCAATTGTTGATTCAAATATTTTAGTCATAAATTATATTTTTACTTGTCATCAATTTCTCTGTTTTGAAAATCCACCAAAGCTTCTTTGTATGCTTCGTAATCTGTGGCATACAAAACCTTACTTGGTAATAATGTTATTTTACCAAAGGTAATTTTTTCATAATCTTCATCAAATGAATCGTTAAAATCTGTATTCTCTTCATATTTGATTTGAATATCAAAAACAGCCTCTCGTATTTCTCTTTCTGATTTTGCTTGCTCAACTTTTTCAGTATATTCAATCTTTCTTAGGACCGAACGTTTTTCCATCTGGTTTTCTTCATGCTTCTGATAAAACTTTTTAGAAACAAGAGAAAGCCACCATACAAACACAAAAGAAGAAGTAAATGGAATTATGAAAAGATGCAAAACACTTAATACATCAAAACGATACATTTGTGCCATGTAATCCACTTTCAGGATTTGCTGCGTTTTCAGAATAGTCTCCTGGTCTGCAAAAAATAGTGTATATACAAACTTCCAATTTGTGACAATCCATGAAATAAGAAAATAAAAATACATCGGACTAAAAAGTCGGTCTTGTATTATTTCCCCAGCTTTTTCAAAAGCTTTTGAAGTTGTTTCTGTAATTTTTGATAGTGAGTTTTCCATAACTTAATTATTAAACCCTTTAACACGAACCTCACCTTTCATTAATTTTGGCAAAAGGGTATCGCGGAGAGCGGAGAGGGTTTGGATTTGGAAACAATTACCAGATATTTTTTCCATAATAGGATCTGCTAACATAAAATATTTTTCTAATACACTTTTTGTTGGGATTAAAAAATCAAAATTATTGACATCATTTTTATTGATATGTTGCTGAGCCCCACCAGTGGCAGTATTTATAATATTTGAGACATTTTCCACCATCCAATAGTAAAGATAAGAAGAAGAAAATTTCTCATTCGGCAAAAGCCCTATAACTGATTGATTTCCGGCTGACTCAATTTCCAAGCGACTAATTTGCCCAAGAGTTGCTCCAGTAATTGCAATAACAACCGTTCCTTTCGGCATGAGTTTCGCTGCTGACTCCTCAAGAGCTTTTTTGGTGATATATGCGGATGGTTCATATATTCTAAAATCATTAACCTTTCCAGAATTTATCCAAGGAACTGTTCCGTCCTCCCAATACTCTTTTTTTTCTGTATTTGGAGTTCCTCCCAAAATTGTTTGTATTTCATCCCCCAACTTCCCAACTATCCATCCCTCTGGAATTTGGCTGAGTTCTAAATCAATCATTTTGCGGGTAGCACCGGGAAAATTAAAATTTACAAACCACTCTTTAAAAATCACTTGCGCAATAGCTTCAAGGGTTTTGTTCTGCTCACGTAAAAGCTCAACCTTGCTATCCAAAGACGACAACACTGCCGCAATGACACGCTGTTCGGAGAGTTCAGGAATCGTAAGTGAAAGACCCTTCAGCTTAGTAATAGTATATGCTTCTTGAGTAGAACCAATTTTTGCATATGATAAAATTTCTTTTCCCTGTGGAGAAACTATCCAATAAAAAAGAAATTTCGGAAGCAAATCTTTATAGTTTCGGAACCAAGTCAAATTTCCATCTTTAAAATAAAACTTGAGATCTCTTTCCACCAAGTAAGGATTCCCGAGTGTTCCAACTGAGGTTAGTAAAATATCATTTTCTTCAGGGACTCCAAAATTATTTTTTATATCATTATATTTTTCTTCAGATATAAATAATTCAGTTGATATATTGTGTCCATTATATTTTTCTGTAATTTCTTTCCCTCTAAAAAATGGGATACCAAAAGTTTTGTATTCTTCGGCAAAAATCCTCTTTGACGACGTAATCTCTGCCACCTTTCCCAATGTCGTCATTTTCCAGCCTTTTGGAATTGTAGAAGTTTGATCTGCCATAATTATTCTAAATTAAACCCAACATTTTTGAGTTGTTTTTTTATTTCTTCATCCAATTTCTTTTCTTCGGCCATCTGCTCTGCGAGTTTAGTGGTCAATCCAGCGATTTTGTCGGCAAACGGAATACCGTCGTCAATTTCATCTTCTATACCGACATATCTTCCCGGAGTAAGAACAAAATTATGTTTGGTGATTTCCTCTATGCCCGCTGATTTGCAAAAACCTTTGATGTCTTTGTATTTACCATCGCGCTTGCGCCACTCATGATAGGTGCCGGCGACTTTTGCCATATCGTCTTCTGAAAATTCACGGTGTGTTTTGTCTGCCATGTGGCCGACTTCGCTCGTGTCGATGAAAAGAATTTCTCCTGTGCGCTTCCTGTCGCCATTACCTGTGCGCTTGCGCGAGATAAACCAAATACACGCCGGAATGCCAGTGTTATAAAAAAGCTGTTTCGGAAGTGCAACGATACAATCCACCAAATCATTTTCAATCAGTGACTTTCTAATATCACCCTCATTGTTGGTCTGACTGGAAAGTGAGCCGTTCGCAAGCACACACGCCATTACACCATGTGGTGAGAGGTGGTAGATCATGTGCTGAAGCCACGCATAGTTGGCATTTGAAGCTGGAGGCATACCGTATTGCCAACGTGGATCATTTTGGAGAAGTTGCCCAGACCAGTCGCTGTCATTGAAAGGCGGATTTGCTAAGACAAAATCGGCTTTAAGGTCTTTATGTGTGTCATTCAAAAATGAGCCTTCAGTGTTCCATTTCACTTGTGAGCCATCAATGCCACGAATAGCAAGGTTCATTCGGCACAAGCGGTATGTTGTTTGGTTACTTTCTTGTCCGTAAATAGAAATATCCTCAACATTTCCTCGATGTTCTTTGATGAATTTTTCACTCATAATAAACATCCCGCCACTACCACAAGCTGGGTCATATACTCTGCCTTTGTATGGCTCAATCATTTCCACCATGATGCGGACGATTGATTTTGGCGTGTAGAATTGTCCGCCTTTTTTACCTTCAGCGTTTGCAAATTCACCAAGGAAATACTCATATACTCTACCGAGTAAATCTTTACTTTTTGCCGCTTCGGTACCAAGGGCGATATTGCCGACCATATCAATGAGTCCGCCAAGCGATGCTTTGTCTAGATTTGGGCGGGCGTATACTTTTGGCAAAATACCTTTGAGTGTCGGATTTTCCTTTTCTATTGCCTCCATGGCGTCGTCGAGGTCTTTTCCAATAGACGGAAGTTTGGCGCGTGAGTGAAGATATGACCAACGGGCAATTTGCGGAACGAAAAAGACATTTTCTGCGCGATATTCATCGGCGTCTTCAGGATTCGCTCCATAAAAATCATTACCACCGGCTTTTATCTTTGCATACAACTCTTCAAATGAATCCGAAATGTATTTGAGAAAGATGAGTCCAAGCACAATATGCTTATATTCTGCAGCGTCCATATTCTTGCGCAACTTATCTGCCGCCTTAAACAGCGTCTTCTCAAATGATTCTGTTTTGTTGTTTTCTTTTTTCATAATTATTTCTGTATCAAGTCATCAACCTTGATTTCGAGTGCCTTGGCTATTTTAGACAAGGTGTCGATTGTGGGGTTTTGATTGACTCCATTCTCAATCTTAACAATCGTATTGAGAGACAAATCGGCAAGTCGAGCGACTTTTTCGAGGGAATAGCCTTTTTCGGCTCTGATCTTTTTTAAATTGCTTGCAATGCTCATATGAAATCTTGTATAATTTAGTATATAGAATATAATATAAATTATGGATTCTTTACATTTAAATCATACCGAATTTATGAGCAAAAGTAAATATGAAACGGCGAAGCAAAACCAAAAATTTCCTTTCCATTTCTTTTTCCGCTTCGCGGTGGAGGGGTGGGGGGAGGAGACGCGAGGAAAATGCAAGGAAATTTTTTGGTTTTTGCACACGCGAGTCCGCGAGCGTGTCCGAGGCGCATTGGTTCGCTTCACCACTCAATCGGAGCGTACGAGGCAGTTTCAAGTCACCACGCGCTCCGCGCGTGCGATTAGTCAGCAGTTGGATTGTTTTGGAAAAAAGTTCGGATTTTGTTCAGGAGACACAGCCAAAATTCAGAATTCGTTTTTTCGCCAAAATTCGGAGCGTCGCAAAGCGACGCGACGGGGGTTTCCGCCAGAATTCGCCAAGGGTTTTTGAAATCCAAAAGAAGCGAGCGGGACGCGAGGCGGGGGTTTATGATGAGTACATCATTCAAAACTTCGTTTTGCGAGCCAATCTGGAAGCGAATAACTATCAATATTTAACATAAACTTTTTTCTATGAACAAATTCTTTCTTTACGCCAGAAAATCTACCGACGAGCCCGATCGTCAGATTTTGAGTATTGAATCGCAGATTGACGAGTTGAAAGAATTTGCAGAGCGAGAGCAGTTAGAGATTGTTGAAACTTTTGTTGAATCACAGACCGCTAAAGAGCCGGGCAGACCTATTTTCAACAATATGCTCTCGCTCATAGAAAAAGGCAAAGCGTCGGGAATTTTAGCTTGGCATCCCGATAGATTGGCAAGAAATAGTATTGATGGTGGAAAGATAATCTATCTGTGTGACCTCGGTAAAATTAAAGAGCTAAAATTCCCGACATTTTGGTTCGACGCTACGCCACAAGGTAAGTTTATGTTAAATATTGCTTTTGGGCAGAGCAAATACTATGTAGATAATCTTTCAGAGAATGTGAAGCGTGGACTTCGCCAAAAAGTAAGACGAGGCGAACAAAGTGGTCAAGCACCGACGGGATATTTGAATGACAAGTTGAACAAGAAAATTGTTCCCGACATGGAGAGATTTCGCCTCGTCAAAAAAATGTTCGAAGTCTACGCTACTGGAAATTATTCTCTGAAAGATACGAGGAATTTGCTCGCCCAAAAGGGCTTGGTGTCTAAAAATGGTAAAGTTCTCACTATTTCAAACACGCAAATGATATTGAGAAATCCTTTTTACTATGGAATGTTTTTATTTAACAAAGAACTTTACCAAGGAAAGCACGAGCCAGCGATTTCAAAGAAACTTTTTGATAAATGCGCGGAAGTATCGGCGAGGAATGCTCACCCGATGAAGCGAGGAATTAACAAGCATGTTTTTCGCGGAATATTTTTGTGTGAAGAATGCGGTTGTGGCATAACCAGCGAAGTGCAAAAAGGTCATACCTATTATCGTTGTACCAAAAAGAAAGGTGTCTGCACACAAAAATATATCCGCGAAGAATTCCTCGCCGAACAAGCTAATGACATTATCAAAAAAGTTTCTTTGTCGTCAGAGTGGAAAGAATTCATGCTCGCTGAACTCGACAAGGAACAAGCGAGCAGTTTCCACTCTGACGCCCTTTTCGTTCAAAATCTGAAAAATCAAATCAAAAGTGTTGAGGAGACGCTAGACAGGCTTCTTGACGCTCATTTGGACAGCGCCATTACGAGCGAGGAGTATATCGGGAAGAAGCAAAAACTCCTCAACCAAAAGATTGATTTTTCAGAGAAATTGAATGATTTTGAACGAAAAGGTAATCGCTGGCTCGAACTTTCTAAACAATTCATTTTAGACAGTAACCAAGCCATAATTATCGCTTCCGAAGAAAATCTCGAAGCCAAAAGAGATTTTCTTAAAAAGATTGGCTCGAACCCCCGCCTCGCGTCCCGCTCGCTTCTTTTGGATTTCAAAAACCCTTGGCGAATTCTGGCGGAAACCCCCGTCGCGTCGCTTTGCGACGCTCCGAATTTTGGCGAAAAAACGAATTCTGAATTTTGGCTGGGATACAGGGATTCGAACCCCGATTAAAGGCTTCAAAGGCCTCTGTCCTACCATTAGACGATATCCCAAATTAAAAACACCAGAACAAAACGGCCCAATAACATATAGAGAATAGCAAATATATAGCCTTTTTGCTATGGTTGGTGGTGTTATATGAAGCTGGTGATTAAAAAAACAAAAACAGGCAAAGGGGTGTTCGCCGGTCAGCAGATCAAAAAAGGTGAGTCCATTCGCGCCATGTCCGGCCAGAGGCTTTCGTGGGGCAAGGTCGAGCCGTTGGTGCTCTCGGGCGCACTTAATGTTGACGACCCCTTTCAGGTGGGCGAAAACAGCTTTATGGTACTCGACCCCGAGCCACGCTACTTTAACCACTCGTGCGAACCAAACGCCGGGGTGGGTGAGGGGAGTGTCTTGGTTGCTTTGCAGGATATCACAAAAGGCGAAGAAATATTTTTTGATTATTCAACCACGGTGTGCACGCATTGTGAGTGGAAAATGTCGTGCGCGTGTGGCTCAGGGGCATGTCGCAAGGTGATACGAAACGCCGGCTCAGTCTCAAAAAAGGTTTTGAAAAAATATGTAATGCTTGGCGTCCTTCCACAATTTATTAAAAAAGAACTTTCTATTTAGTCAAAAATAGCGTACGGTGTAGTGTGTGGCAAAAGAAGAAACAATTTTACGATTTGAAGGTGTCTCGTTTGGCTTCGGGCACAACAAGCCTATTTTAAAAGAGGTCAATTTCAACGTGCGCCGCGGCGCCAAGTTTGCTCTGATGGGTCAAAACGGCGCAGGCAAGAGCACCCTTTTTGGGCTCATTGTGGGCGACACACGACCAGAGTCTGGAACGGTTCACACGGCAAAGGGGTTGCGCATCGCCACGGCGCGCCAGGTGATCCCCCGCGAGCAGTTGAGCCTTTCGGTGCGCGAGTTTTTTGAAGCGTGTTTTAAAGAAAAAGTGTATGCAATTGACCCAAAGATAGAAAAAGTTTTAGAGGCAGTGCACCTGGTCGTTCCGTTTGAAAAAAAAGTCAAAGAGCTCTCGGGTGGTCAGCAAGCGCGCCTGCTTCTGGCGTCAGCTTTGATACAAGACGCTGACTTGCTCTTACTCGACGAGCCGACCAACAACCTCGACACGGCGGGCATCGAGCATTTGCGAACGTTCTTGATTGAATACAAAAAGACCGTTGTTGTGATTTCGCATGATGCGGAGTTTTTGAATGCGTTTACTCAAGGCGTGCTCTACCTCGATGTGCACACGCACCAGCTCGAGCAGTATGTGGGCAACTACTTTGACGTGGTGGCCGACATCACTGCGCGCATAGAAAAGGAAAATAGGAAAAACGCGCAGCTGGCGCGCGAGATCCAGGCCAATAAAGACAAGTCCAACTTTTTTGCCAACAAGGGCGGTCAGATGCGTCTGGTGGCGCGACGTATGCGCGACAAAGCTGAAGAATTGGAAGAACAGATGGTTGACGTGCGCAAGGAAGACAAAACAATTCGCTCGTTCAGGATCCCAGCACAAGAAGAATTGATAGGCGAAGTGCTTGGCATCACTTCCTATAGCGTGATGTACGACCACAAACCGGTGACGCGCAAAGCAAAGATCTCTTTGAATCGCGGCGGCCACCTGCTGCTCCAAGGCCCCAACGGTGTCGGTAAAAGCACGTTGCTCGAGTCGCTCGTCACCGGCGAAGCAAAGGGGAGCACGATCCAAGACGGCGTGCGTGTGGGATACTATCGCCAAGACTTCTCGACACTCGACTTTGACCAGACGGTGGGGGACGCGCTCTTGAGCGTGATGGCAAAGCCCGAAGAAGAAAAAATGCGATCCACCGCTGCGGGGTTTTTGCTCACGGGCGAGCAGGTTCGCACCAAGATCGGCAGTCTCTCTGAAGGTCAAAAGGGATTGGTTGCGTTCGCGCAGCTGGTGTTGCTCAAACCAGGTCTTTTGATACTCGACGAGCCAACCAACCACATCAATTTTCGTCACATTCCTGCCATAGCCGAGGCACTCAGCGCGTTTGAAGGTGCGATGGTGCTCGTCAGCCACGTCGGCGAGTTTGTTGCCAAGATCCGCATCGACGAGATACTCGACTTACGTAAATAAAGTAAAAAGTAAATAGCCGAGTGAATGCTAGAAAAGCTACGCTTGTTTTAAAATCTCTTTAATTTTGTTTGAAACTTCACCGGGGGATGTTTCTACTTTTATGAGGTAATCCTTTGCGCCGAGTTCCTTGGCGTGCACCGCTTGTTCGGGCTCGATGTTGTTTGAAAACATGAGTACGGGGATCGTCGCGGTGCGAGCATTTTTTTTAAGTCTGCGGAGCACTTCAAAACCATCAACATCGGGCATGGTTACGTCGAGCAAGATTATTTTGGGGAGCGGGTCTTTTGCAAGCATGGTCTCTGCGACAGCCCACGAAGGCGCATAGAGGCAGGGGATTCCTTCTTTCTCGAGCCGATGCGAGATGACATCTGTAAAGACGCTATCGTCATCAATGTACAACACCACGTGCCCGTCTGGAAGGTTTTCCATATACCGGGAAGTATGGCATAACTAGGGCATGAAAGCGAATGAGTTTTCCACTGTTCCTGGTGTTGCGGTTTTGCTCGGCGACGCACGCTTTGCCCCGCTCGTCCAGAAGTATGGGGCCCCCGATCGAGAAAAGCGCAAAGACCCATTCCACTCGTTGGTGCGCTCTATTGTCTATCAACAAGTGTCGGGTAAGGCAGCGGCCAGTATTTTGGCAAAATATCTTTTGCTGTTTCCTGGTGCAACGAAAACAAAACCGCCTTCTCCTGAGGCTGTGGTCAAAACGCAGTTCGAAACGCTGCGTTCGGCCGGGCTCTCCGGCCAAAAGGCTTCATATATATTGGACGCCGCACAAAAGTTTGCGGACGGGACAATCACCCCAAAAAAATTACTACAAATGACCAATGAAGAAGCAATACTCCACCTCACTCAGATCAAAGGTGTTGGTGTGTGGACGGCGCAGATGTTTTTGATGAGCACGCTTGGTCGGCCCGATGTGTTGCCCACGGGCGACTTGGGGATTCAAAAAGGCTTCCAGATTGTCTATGGGCTCAAAAAGCTCCCTGATCACAAAAAGATGGAACAGCTGGCAAAACCGTGGCGCGCGCACGCGAGCGCCGCGTGCCACTACCTCTGGCGCGTTGCCGACGAAGCAAAAGAAGTAAAAATATTGAAAAACCCCGCCGGGGTGGCGGGCAGGTAAGAGAGTGTGATATTCTAAAACCCATGCATTTTGAAGTCCCGCACACACTTTCTCAAGAACACGCCGTCGCTCGCATCAAAGTGGGCCTGCTTCAGGCTGCGCCGCATCTGGCGCAAAACAAGGTGGTGATAGAAAAACAAACCTGGGAGGGGAATACGCTTAATTTTGCGGTAACTCTGCAAGGGAAAGAGGTTACCGGCACGGTGCAGGTGCTCGAAAAACAGTTCATTATCGACGCCAAACTTCCCCTCCTGTGGCGCATGTTTGAGGGCAAAATTGAAAAGATGATAGCCGAACAAGCCGCTGGGATGCTTGGGAAGTAGTATTTGCGGTTTTCTAAATTCTCTGGTATTCTAAAAATCTCTTTCGGGAGCATGCCCGATTTTTGTGTTCTATAGACTGCTTTGCAGTATATAATTGTCGTTCGTTCGGAATCAAAAACAAGTTTTTGTTCGCTCACTTCACTAAATTATGGAAATACGAAATATTGCAATCATCGCCCACGTGGACCACGGCAAGACAACCTTGACCGACGCGTTGATGCGCCAGACGGGTGCTGCTGAAGAGGGTACCTCGATGGACTCCAACGACCTCGAGCGTGAACGTGGAATTACTATTTATTCCAAGCCTGCCGCTATTTTTTATAAAGATACCAAAATCAACATTGTTGACACACCAGGCCACGCCGACTTCGGCTCTGAAGTGGAGCGTGTGCTGCGTTCGATCGACTCTGTTTTGCTTATTGTTGACGCTCAAGAGGGCCCGATGCCGCAGACGCGTTTTGTCTTGAAGAAGTCGCTCGAGCTGGGCCTGAAGCCGATTGTTGTAATTAATAAAATCGACAAACCTGCCGCCGACCCGCACCGCTGTGAAGAACAAGTGCTCGAACTTTTCTTGGAGCTTGGTGCAAATGATGAGCAGTCTGACTTTCCTGTCGTCTACGCGATTGGTCGCGAAGGAATTGCAAAGAAAAAACTCACTGATGAATCAAAAGACCTGATGCCGCTGCTCGACACGGTGCTCGAGCATGTGCAACCTGCTTCTTCACCCGAGAAAGAAGCAATGCCACTGCGCCTGCAGCCATTTAACCTCGGCTACGACAATTTCCTTGGTCGTTTGGCAGTTGCGCGTGTCTATGAAGGCTCAATCAAGACGGGTCAAGCGGTAATCATTAAAAAACCAACCGGCGAGTCACGCTCCGGCAAGGTCATCAAAATGTTTACCTTTAAAGGTCAACAAAAAATCGAAGCAACTGAAGTAAAAGCAGGGGATATTGCATTGATTGCGGGCCTTACCGACATTTTTATTGGTGAAACCGTCACCGACAATGCTGCTGCCGAGCCGCTACCAGCCATCGCCGTCGACGAGCCAACCATCACCCTCAACTTTTTGGTTAATAATTCACCGTTTGCGGGCCGTGAAGGCAAGTTCGTGACTACACGCCAGATCCGTGAGCGCCTTGAACGCGAGCTTGAGGTCAACGTGGGACTCCGCATCGACTTTGCCAACGATGGCGGTGCGCCAGGTGGTGGCGATTCGTTCAAGGTTTCGGGCCGCGGTGAGCTCCACATCGCTATTTTGCTTGAAAACATGCGCCGCGAGGGCTACGAGATGCAAGTGTCGCAACCACAGGTAATCTTCCATGAAGAAGATGGCAAAAAGCTCGAACCATTTGAAGAAGTCACCATCGACACGCCGGTTGTTTACCAAGGCGCCATCATCGAGAGACTCGGCACGCGCAAGTTTGTGATCAAAGACCTCCAGCAGCACGACGCGACTGCGCGCTTGGTGTTTGAAGGCCCAACACGCGGACTTTTGGGCTACCGTTCGCAGTTTGTGCTCGACACCAAGGGCGAAGGTATTCTCGCATCTCGCTTTCTCGAATTTCGTCCGTACGCAGGCGAAATAATCAAGCGCGCAGTTGGCTCGATGATCTCGATGGTTTCTGGCAAGGCGCTTGGTTTCTCGCTCTACAACCTCCAAGACCGTGGCATGCTCTACATTGGCGCAGCAATTGAGGTGTATGAAGGCATGGTTATTGGTAATACCAGCAAAGGCGAAGAGATGAACGTGAACCCAACCAAAGGGAAACAACTCACTAACATGCGCTCGTCGGGCACTGATGAGGCAATTTCGCTCATTCCTCCATACGAAATAACCATTGAACGTGGGCTCGAAGTGATGACCGAAGACGAATACCTCGAGATCACTCCGCTTTCTGTCCGTCTGCGCAAGCAAAACCTCACCGAGCAGGGCCGCACGAAAGCAAAACGTTAAAGCGTTTGATATACTGTGTTTGTGAAAACAAAAACAATACCAAACACTGACATCTCTGTGAGCGAACTGTGCCTCGGCACAATGAATTTTGGTCAGATGTGCGACGAGGCCGAAGCGCATGCTCAGCTCGACTACGCCACAAGCCATGGCATAAACTTTATCGACACGGCTGAAATGTATCCCGTTCCGCCTGATAAAACAAAGCAGGGTACCACCGAGCGTTTTGTGGGGAACTGGCTCGCAAAGACTGGCAAACGTAAGGAAATTGTCCTTGCAAGCAAGATTTCTAGTGCACACCAGATTGGTTCGATGGGCACCCGCGCCGCATCGGGCCTTACTCGAGAAAATGTTCGTGCAGCAATAGATGGTTCGCTTAGTCGCCTACAAACAGACTATCTCGACTTATATCAGCTCCACTCACCCGACAGAAAGGCCAACTTTTGGGGCCCGCGCGGCGTCGCCACCATTGACCCAAGCACCGACGGCGCTTCCATTGAAGAAACGCTGAGCGCGCTCACCGAGCTGGTCAAAGAGGGGAAGGTTCGCGCTATTGGCCTTTCAAACGAGACTCCATGGGGAGTTTCTGAATATGTGCGCCTGTCGCGCGAAAAGGGATTGACTCGCATTTCAACAATCCAAAATCAATATTCGCTCATAAACCGCACCTTTGAGGTTGGTCTCTCTGAAATGTGCTTGCGCGAGAATGTTGGTTTGCTCGCGTACTCGCCGCTCTCAAAAGGGGTGTTGAGTGGTAAATACTTGGACGGAGCGTTGCCTCCTGACTCTCGGTTTGCATATTCTCTGCGCGATTTTGACCGCTACAATCCAAAGCACGCACAGGTTGCGATCCAGAAGTACAAAGAAATTGCAGAAAAGCACAACCTCAGCCTTTCTGTTTTGTCGCTTGCGTTTGCTCTGGAGCGCTCGTTCATGACCAGTGTGATATTGGGTGCGCGCACTGGCGCCCAGCTTATTGAAGACATGAGTGCGAGTGAGCACCCGCTGAGTCCTGAAATTTTGGCAGAAATAGAGTCGCTCTATCAAGAATATCCCGACCCTACTGCATAGTTGGGGAGCAGGAGGGGATAGGGCAAAGAAAAGAAAGTATAAAATACAAATAAATCGAGGCGGCAACAGAAATGTTGCCGCCTCGTAGTCGTATGCACAAAAGATCAATTCAGGCCGACATTGGCCTGTTTTTTGAGCCGAGCTGTTATGCTCAGCCTTTGCTGCCGCCGAAAGACGGGGACGGCATCGAAACGACTCTTGCGGCATCGATGCCGGTCACGATACCGGCCATCATCGCTCCTGCGAATCCGCCAGCATGACTGATCGCGTCGCCGACGCCGCTGATTTGGACTTCCATCGGCTTGCCGCTGGAGGTCCAATCGAGTGTGAGTGTACCCCACGACACATTGACACCGAGGTCGGTCTTGGGATCAAGATGGATCCCCGACAGGTCGAGCTTGTCCCCCTGCTTCACGTTGAAGTCGGTGACGTAGTTGAAGTCGCCGTTGGACGCCTTGTTCGACAAGAAGAAGGTGTCGGCCCCGGCGCCGCCCGTGAGGGTGTTGCCGTTGACCTCGAGTCGGTCGTTGCCGGCCCCGCCATCGAGGAAGCTCATCTTGCCGCCATAGAGAATGTCGTTGCCGGCACCTCCTTTTGCAGTGCCACCGACGCCGACGGTCCCGGTGTCGTTGCCGGCACCGAGCAAAATCCGGCTGAGATCCCCTGCGGAGACCCAGTCGTTGCCCGCACCGGAGTCGACGTAACTGGCTGCGCCGGTGTTCGGGTCGCCATTGCCGCCAAGTACGATGTAGTCTCCGTATTGGCTGCCCCAAACTGTGGCGATGCCCTTGGTTTCGATTGTGCCACCGACTCCGGTCATGGTGACATAGCCGGTGCCATTGCCGCCGGTCACGACATTGTCGAGACCGGCGATGGTCAGGCTGTAGGAGCCGTCGCCGAAGGTCAGGTCATTGGCGAAACCGTTGATGGTGCCATTGACTTGGCCATCGCCGGCTGTGACGTTGTTGGCGAAGCCATCGATGTCGAATGTGTTGTTGCCATCTCCGACTTTGACATGGTAGCCGAAGCTGTTTGAGTTGGTGGTGATGGAATTGTTCCCATCGCCGACGGTGATTTTGCCGAAGGTTCCTCCAAGCCAAAGGTTTCCGTCGCCATCGCCGATCCGGGCGGTGGTGAAGATCCCGTTGTCGTTTACCGAGTCAGTGCCGTCACCGATCTTGATGGTTGAATAGACTGCACCCGTGTTGACAGAGGTATTGTCGTTGCCGTCACCAGCGGTCCACGAGTTGTGAACGCCGGAGTCGCTCAGGCTGGCGTTGCCGTCACCGGTGATGCCGGTGATGCTCCGCCCGCTGAAGTCGAAATACGTCGATGCGAAACCACTGACTTCGATGGAGTTATTCGCTCCCGAGACTTGGAGGAAAGCAAAGGTATCGTCCCATGGATTCCCATGGATTCCCATGAAGCCGAATTTGTACTTTCCGCCAGACGTGGTGATGTTCTGGTACATCTGTAGTTCCTTTATTCTATTCTGTTGTCAGGTCTGCTCGAGACATTTCGGGCAGATGGCATGGGCCTTTGCAAATTTAGCATAATACTATGCAAATGTCAAGTCTCATGTTGGTATGTGCCTGAGTGCTCTAGCGCTGTGTTTTTATGGTCTTTTTACTCAAAAAACTTGGCGCGGATTTTTTGGACGAGCGTATGGAAGGCCAGGCCTTGTTCACGCCGTGGGTAGGGCAGCGGGATGGTAAAAATCCCTTCAACAGCGCCATGTTTCATCAAAACTATTCGGTCAGCCAAAGAAACTGCCTCTTCTATCGAGTGTGAGACCATGAGCACGGTGAGCCGCTCTTCTTTCCATACACGCAAGACGTCATCGTGCAGGTCGTGGGTCGTCTTTGGGTCAAGTGCCGAAAAAGGCTCGTCGAGCAAGAGGAGTGATGGCTTGGCCGCGAGTGCTCGGGCGATACCCACGCGCTGCCGCTGCCCACCCGAGAGTTCGTGTGGATATTTGTCGGCAAACGCCGAGAGGCCGACTGATGCGAGATACTTTTTGGGTGTTGGTTTGCCGGTGCCTGCACCCACAGCAACTAACGCGGCGTCTTTTGAGTGGAAGCCAAGCAGCATATTTTCTTCAGCGGTGCGCCACGGCAACAGGGCGCCGTTTTGAAAGACCATGCTTATCTTTTTACCTCGCAATGACGTTGCGTCTGTAACCGCCGCAGTGTGCAGGCCGGGGGGCGGCGAAAAGTGCACCGTGCCCGCGTCTGCTTCGGCGAGTCCCGCGACTATTCTAAGTAGAGTTGATTTACCACAGCCCGAGGGGCCGATGATGCAAACAAACTCGCCATCCTCAACTTTGATTGAAAGGTTGCGCAGCACCTGGGCGTTGCCAAAGATTTTAGTGATATTTTCAAGAATGAGCATATGTTATTCAAATTTACTTTTTGTTTTTTCAAATTTATTCAAATTTGAACCGCTCGGCATATTTAAGCAATTTTTGCCACACAAACAGGTTGAGTAACGAGATTGCTGCCACCATCACAACGATGGCGACAAGGAACGTATGCTGCTCGCCCAGCGCTGATGCGTTAACCAAGACACTACCGATGCCGAAAAGGTCTGATGAAGCGCCTGCGCCGGGCAACCCTGCTGAAGCGGGTGGTAAACCCGTCGTGGTGACTGGCAGGTATGTATGCAAAACTTCTGCCACGATGACGATGTTCCAGCCTGATGCCCACGCCAACAGCGAGCCAGTGACCAGGTAGGGAACCGACGCGGGGAGGAGGATTTTTTGAATATATGAAAAGCCAGAGAGGCCAAAGATTTTTCCCGCGTCCTTGATGTCTTCAGGAATGGAGTGGAGTCCGCCCACGAGCGAAAAGACAATGCTCCACAACATAGTGATGAAAAGGATGAAAATCGCAGCTAATTCATAGAGGCCGTAGTGCACAAAAAAGATTGCAATAATAGGGAAAAAGGCCAAAACAGGGAGTGACTGCATGATGTCAAAAAAGGGCAAAAGCACTCGTTCGGCCATTTTGTTATGGGTGACTGCAAGTGCCAGTGGGAGCGCCACGGCAAGTGCGAGCAGGTATGAAGCAACAAGGCGCAGCAACGTTGCCCCAAGTGCTGCGAATACAACACCCACGCTCAGTTGGTTTGGGTTATGTGCGTGTGTGGTGCCAAACCACTGCACGAGCACAAACACGGCTGCCAGCGTAAGCAGGGGCAGCAGCAACAGCCTGTAGACACGCTGCGACAGCGACGTTGGATAGCTGATGCGCATATGGTGTGCCTGTCGACTGACGTGGTGCTGAGTGCTCATGTTCATGTATCAGTATACCAGGGAGTATGATAAAATCTGTATACGATGTCATTATCTTTGTCTTTAAAAGAAGAATTACAAAAAACAGTACAAGGCGAAGTGAACGACACGCCCGCGCTGCTCGAGCAGTTTAGTCATGACGCGAGTTTGTACATGATCTGGCCAGAGGTGGTGGTGCGGCCTAAGGACGCAGAAGACGTGTGTCGCGTGGTGCGTCTGGTGAATGAGCAGATCAAGGCGCGAGGAGATACCTCTCAAAGCCGAGGACTCACCTCTCGCCCCAAACCACTCTCGATTGTTGCGCGTTCGGCTGGTACCGACATGTCGGGTGGGCCGCTGGGCAACTCGATCGTATTGGATATGACGGCCCATTTTAGCCATATTTTAAGCGTTGATTCTGACCCACATGCCCCGGGCGAAGATGCCCTTGCTGGGTTGGCGTGGGTGGAACCGGGCGTATACTTTCGCGATTTTGATAAAAAAACACAGGAAAAAACCCTAGAATTGCCCAGTTACACCGCCAGCCGCGAGCTCAACACGGTGGGTGGCATGGTTGCCAACAATTCGGGCGGTGAGAAAAACTTGAACTATGGCAAAACAGCGCGCTATGTTGAAGAGCTCGAAATGGTTCTCTCTGACGGGCAGGTGCACACGTTCAAGAATCTAAGTGGCGATGAACTCAAAAATAAATTAGAAGAAGCGGGTTTTGAAGGTGACCTTTATCGTAAAGTTTCTGCGCTTCTTAAAAATCACACACAGATAATCGAGGAGCATAAGCCAAAAGTAGAAAAAAATTCTAGCGGGTACGCCTTGTGGGACATGGGCGATGGGGTAGAGTCGCTCAATCTTGCGCGGCTAATGGTAGGCGCACAAGGGACACTTGGCATCATCACCAAAATCAAATTTAAACTTTTGCGTCCCAAGCCATACAGCGCGATGGTGGTGATGTTTTTGAGCAATTTGTCCGAACTGGGCGAGTTGGTGCCGCAAGTTTTGATGAGTAAACCTGACAGTTTCGAGTCATATGATGACAATACGTTTAAGCTTGCGGCCAAGTATTGGCCCGAGTTTGCGGTGCAGATGAAGGCCGGCATTTTCTCGCTCGGCCTCTCGTTCTTGCCCGAAGTGTGGATGATGCTCACGGGCGGTATGCCCAAACTCGTGCTGCTTGCTGAGTTTTGTGCCGACTCGCAAGAGGAGGCGCTCAAAAAAGCTTTTGATTTAGCGGATGAAATTGAAGAGACCCAGCCGCATATTAGGGTGCGGGTTGCAGAAAGTAAGGAGGCAGCAAAAAAGTATTGGGTTATTCGCCGCGAGAGCTTCAGTCTCTTGCGAAAGAAGGTACGCGGAAAGCGTACCGCCCCCTTCATCGACGACTTTGTGGTGCCGCCTGCCTGCTTGCCAGAGTTTTTGCCCAAGCTGCAAGAAATTCTCTCGCACTATGACCTGATGTATACAGTTGCAGGGCATGTGGGTGACGGCAACTTTCACATCATCCCGCTGGTTGATCCCAAAAGCCTCGAGACCGCGCGCATTATCGACGAGCTTTCACACAAGGTCTATGATCTCGTGCTGGCCTATAACGGCTCAATTACCGGCGAACACAACGACGGTTTGGTGCGCACGCCCTATGTTGAAAAGATGTTCGGACCTGAGATGTACGCGCTGTTTCTTGAGATAAAAAAGATTTTTGATCCGCACAACATCTTCAACCCTGGCAAAAAGGTGGGGCTCACATTTTCAGATGCTCTGTCGCACCTCGACTTGCCAAAAGGTAAGCCACCGCAGCTCTAAATTTAGGCAAGGCCGCCAAGCCAATCTTTCAAAATAACAAAAATTGCATACATCCCGTCTCGGTAGCGGATCTTTTTGCCTTCACCTGTTTTGCGCGGGTGGTAGGAGATGGGTACTTCGACAAATCGGTATCCTCGACGCGCGAGCGTTGTGGTGAAAAGCAGTTCGGATTCAAAACGGCCAGCCACAAACGCGTCAGACGCGGCGCGTGGAAAGAGTTTGTAGCAGGTCCACACGTCGGTAAGCCTTGTTCTGTATAAAACGTTGATGAGCTTGGTGATGACCCACACCCCCGCACGGGGGACAAATGCGCCTGCGCGTTCGCGTGGTCGCAGATTGCGTGAGCCATACACCACCGTGCGCTCGTCCAAAGTGGTTGCCGCAAGTAAAAGCGGAATTTCCTCAAGGTCATACTCGAGGTCAGCGTCTTGGATGATGCAATAGTCCCCGGTGGCTCGGGCAAGTCCCTCACGCACCGCGGCGGCAGCGAGTGCTTTTTTGCTCGCGACCAGCCTTTTGCATCAGGGGATGTCGATGACGATGCGACATTGGCTCCCGGTGTCGTTCATCTTTCTGTTCGTGCTTTACATTCTCACACGCCAAGGCATGCCACAAAATCGCCGGATATTCTATGCTTTTTTGATTGTGGGGGTCGGCATGGGTGTTTCAACTATCACCTGCATCGCCCTCGTTCCCACAGCGCTGTGGTTCTTTTTTGAGAGCCAGTTGCGCTTGCGGGACGCACTGCACGACAGACTTGTGTGGCTTGGTGCTGGTTTGTTTGTGGTCTTGAGCGCCATTCCTACACTGCTTTACCCAAACAGCAACAACGCGCTGGTGGGAGCAGTCGCCCTGCACGAAAAGACCTGGACACACTTTTTCCTTAGCCCAGTCAATATTTTGTTGGTGCAAGCACCCGCCGAGCCGGTCTTGATCGGACTCTTTGTTATCGGTCTAATCTTTTTGTGGCGAAAAGAAGCAGGAGAAGTTATAGAGAAGAGTAGGGGACATTTCTATTTCTTTAGCGGCTTTTTCTTAATCTACACCCTTCTTTTCTATAGCCTCACTGAACTTGAACATCGCTTCTCGCTACCGCTAGTGCCGCTCTATGCGCTCGTGGGCGGCTATGCGGTCAGTCACCTAAGCAACCTGATGGGTCGTTTACACTCTCGGACTGCTCGGATTGTGGGTGGTTTGGGTGTGTTGGTTGTTTTGTGTATTCCACTTGCTGCGTCAATCCAACTCGCCATACTCACAACCGAAAATGATACGCGGGCATTGGCGCGCGAGTGGGTGCTCCGCTCACTCACGCCGCAGGATAAAATCATCGTCTATGGTGAATATATGCGCCTGCCTACAACACAAAACGCAGTCGCCGAGTTGCGTTCGATAGAATCTGGTGCAGTGAGACGAACCGACGAGGCCGACGCCACGCTGCAGCAAGCAGGACTCACTCCATATATCCCTCAAGCACTCAACTTGGACACCATTCGCAATAAAGCCTTTTTTGCTTCGCTGCCGCAGTACGCCGCAACACACCACTACACCTATGTGCTCGATGACCCAGACTTCTTTGCAACTTCAACAGAGGCAATAGCGCTTCGTGCGCTCACGACCCATGCCGAAGTGGTTGCCACGTGGCAGGGCTTGGGCGATGACTTCTCGGTCGCACACAGCTCGTTCACTGGCTTTTTCCCCAACCTATTCATCAGTTTTTTCTCTTCTCGCTCCTCCAGCCCTCACCTCGGCCCCACAATTATCCTCTATCGTCTAACCGAAACCAGGGTGGTAGAATAGTTGGACAAGCTTTTAATATGATTTATAGAAACAAGTCTGACCTTCTGCGAACGCACATAAAAAGTAACGATGTTGTTTTGGATATTGGTTTTCTTGGTCAGGGAATTAAAGAAGATGACCAGAAATGGCCGCACTTTATAATTAAAGAGGTTGCCGCAGATGTCTACGGAATTGATTTAGGAATTTCACCAGAATACAAGCAAGATCCCCATTACATGGAGGCCAGTGCTGAAAATTTCTCTTTTCCTCTCAAGTTTGACGTTATTTTTGCAGGAGATCTTATTGAGCATCTTTCGAATCCGGGACTTTTTTTGAGTTGTTGCAAAGAGCAACTTAAACCCAATGGTAGACTTATTCTTACAACTCCAAATGTTTTCAACCTTTTCAATTTAACTGAAAAGCTTACAAAGCGAGAGCCTACGGTTAATCCAGACCATACCTTTTATTTTAATAGTAAAACACTGCTTAAGCTTCTCGAAAAAAATGGGATAAAAGCAAATGAAGTAAGTTTTCTCTATACTCTTGAGTATGAACACAAGGAGAGTTGGAAAAAAAAGTTATTAAATGCGATGTACGCATTTCTGGCAATTTTTACAGATAAATTTATTGAGACTCTAGTAATTGTAGCAACTTTATGAAAAAACTTTTCACGCTGCTTTTTGGTATTGGTTTCTTATTAATCCCAACCGCGTCAGCCTATGCGCTTTCTCCAAGCTTGAGTTCGGGGCTTGTATCGTATTGGAAGTTAGATGAGGTGAGCGGAAATGCTGCTGACGCAACAAGCACAAATACGCTCTTAAACAACAACTCTGTTATTTATGTTAGTGGAAAATTCCATAACGCAGCCAGTTTCGATGGACTAAGCTCTCAATCACTCTCAATTTCAGACACCTCACAGTCTGGACTAAACTTTGCTTCTGGCGCGCCATTTTCATTTGGCTTTTGGATGAAAGCTGCACTTCCAACAGATGGTTTTGACAAAGCGGTTTTTTCAAAGATTAATACAGGTGGTGGTTACTCGCTTAGTTTGGAAAATGGCGGTTGGCCACATGCTCGAATAGGCTCTCTTCTGCTTCAGAATGAAATATCTCCTCAGAGCTCAACATACAGCGATCATATCTATGGCGCGCCTTCAACATTGAACGATAATCTTTGGCACCATGTTGTAGTAACGTATGATGGTTCGTTGGTAACAATGTACGTTGATGGAACAAAGGTTGTAGATAGGATTGTTGGAGCTATTAGTGGTTCTTCCACGGAAGATTTTATGTTGGGTTTTGGTGTTGCTAAGGGAGCACACGACTACTTTGATGGACAACTTGACGAAGTGGGAGTGTGGGGGAGGGCGCTGTCGGACAGCGATGTAACGGATTTGTATAATAGCTACGCAAACACAGCGCCCACGGCGAGTGGGGCGTCACTTTCGACCAACGAGGATACGGGTTTGTCCATTACATTGCCCGGGTCGGATGTTGACGGTGACACGTTGTCGTTTGCAACGACGAGCAATCCCACACACGGCACATTGAGCACTCTGGTGGGCAGCACGACCATCTACACACCTGACGCAAACTATAACGGAACGGATTCTTTTGACTATGTTGTTGGTGATGGCCTCGCAACCACTTCTTCTGCGACGGTGAGCCTAACCATCAATGCGGTGAATGATCCGCCAATTCTGGTCCCAATCAGCAGTCAGACAGCAACTTCGGGCGACACAGTTATTTTTACTGCCACATCAACAGATGTTGACGGGGGTGCGCCCATCTACAGTATCGCCTCGAGCTCGGTTGGGACTTCGGCGGCAACCATCGACTCCACAACAGGGGCATTCTCGTGGGTGACGACAGGTGTTGCTGCAGGAAGCTATACTTTTACTATTTCGGTGAGCGATGGCTCGGCAGTTGCGACCACAACAGCAAGTATCGCGATTTTGACTAGCCTCGTGCCTCCTGCCCCTACGCCCACTCCTCCTGTGTCACCAACTCCTGGGGCAAGTGGTGGAGGGGTTATTGGTGGAGGCTCGCTTTCGGTTGGATATAAAAACGTGGCGAACTTTGTTAATTTGAAACCGTCCACAACGAGCGGTCTAGCTGCTATTCAAAAAGCACTTCCTCCAATCGTAGCTCCTCAAACACCGCCCGAATCTCCAGTTGCAACCAAAACGTCTGCCGCGCCTGTTGCAATCGCTCCGCCAGTACAAGTATCAAATCCGCAAAGTGAAATTGTTTCAGCAAATTCTCCACAAAACTTGTTGACGAGCACAAACAGCAATCAGCTTGCGTCTCCTGTGGCAAGCGGTTTTAACTTTCATGTGCCACTGTGGGTGTGCGGTGTTGGGGCCACTGCAGCCGCGGGTGTTGGCGCGTGGTGGTGGCTTGGATTGGCGCTTTAAAAATTACGCAAACAACCCGTCAACCACTTTTTTGACCACGGTGCCGTCGGCGAGGCCTTTGAGGTCTTTCATCAGGGCGCCCATGAGTTGGTTTGCTTTTGTTTTGCCTGTTTCATCGAGGGCGATACCCAGCTCGGTTGCTTTTGCTTTTGCGGCTATTAAAACTTCTTCTTCGGGCATTTGAGCGGGGAGCATTGCTTCGATGATAACGAGTTCGGCTTTTTCGGTCTCGGCTAAATCATTTCGTCCGCCTTTTTCAAATTGCTCGATTGAGTCTTTGCGCTGTTTGCTTGCGCGGCGCACCAGCGTCATGATGTCGTCTTCGGGCAACACGTCGGTTGGCTTGCCGCCTTTGGCCACCAGCTCGTTGGTCACCATGGTCATGAGGCCGCGGATGACCCCTAAACGCACGCTGTCTTTGGCGCGCATCGCGTCTTTCATCATTTCTCGCAAATCATTTTGTGTCATGAAAGTATCATAGCCTGGCTTGTGGTAGACTGCAATCATGTTTGAAATTGCCATACTTGTACTTTTGCTCGCAAATTTGGCGTTGGTCGGCTATTTTCTTTTTATCCGCTCAAATGCGCAACCAACACAAGCAACAGTGCAAGACACCCAGGGGATGCTTCTGCTCCAAAACCAGCTCGCCGAGCTGACCCGCGCAATGGACTCCAAATTGGGCGAGGGGACAAGGAATATGTCTGACTTCATGTCCTCTCAGTCAACCCAGATCAGCCAGCAGTCCGACCAGGCCCGTGCGCTCATGGCGACCATCACCAAACAGGTGAGTGAACAGCTCATCGAGGTGGTCAAGGGTGTGACCCAAACTCAAGAGTCGACCAAACAAGTGTTCGTCATTGCAGAACAGCTCTCGAACCTTGAGAAAGTACTCAAAAATCAAAAACAACGCGGCAATTTGGGCGAGGCAAGCCTCGAGCTCGTCATGAGCAACATCCTCCCGCCCGGCGCCTACCAGATGCAGTATGAGTTCCCGGGTGGCGAGACGGTCGACGCCATCATCCGCACTAAAGAAGGGTTCATTCCGGTTGATGCAAAGTTCCCGCTCGAAAACTACACGCGCATCCATGATGAAAAAGACGATGTGCGCCGAGTTGAATTCGAAGAGGCGTTTAAACGCGACCTCAAAAAACGCATCGACGAGACGAGTAAGTATGTGCGCCCCAAGGACGGCACGCTCCCGTTTGCGTTCATGTACATCCCCGCCGAAGGGATCTACTACGACCTGCTCAACGACGGCATAGGCGCGGTCAATACGCGCAGCTTGCTTGACTATGCGCAGAATGAGAAGAAAGTGATAATCGTTTCGCCCACAACCTTTGCGGCCTACTTGCAATCAGTACTCTACGGCTTCAAAGCGTTTAAAATAGAAGAACAAGCAAAAGATATTGCCAAGAATGTCGAGCAGCTCGGCCGGCACCTCAATGCGTATCAGGATTATTACAAAAAGCTGGGTGCGTCGCTTGCCACAACGGTGAATCATTACAATGCTGGGACGAAAGAGTTAGGCAAAATCGAAAAAGATGTTTTAAAAATAGACGCCTCAGCCGAAATAGCCATTGACGTCGCCGTGCTCGACAAGCCACTCTTGGAGGGGAAGGATTAGTGTGGTACTCTGTCAGTATTATTTGTTAAAATCGTTTTTCATAATGAAATTTCAAAAGAATCCGCCTTTGTTCATAGGCATAGGAATCGCTTTTGTAGTGTTGTGTGGGTTGTTGTTTTGGAAATACAGTAATGATTCACTCTACGCGCTAAAAAGCGGCACGATTGTGGCTGCAAATTGCGGAGACGTTTCTCTCAAAGTCTACTGGGCTTACAAAGATTATCCGGGCATCGATCAAGGACGTGGGAATGAAAAATTACAATTGCTTTACGAAAAGGGCGACTCAGAACAAATTCTTTTACCTAGCCTAAGTAATCCCGATCTCACCGATCCAGTCATAGGAAGCGCTGATAGTAATCACTATTCACCACTTCCTTCGGGTGGCAGTGTGCCGGTTACATCTATTACTTCAATCGAAAAGGTTGACCAAGGCTCTGCTGTTATTCCACTCAACATTTTTGTTGATCCAAAGGTTTCCTCTCAACAAGATTTCAAAGATTTGTCACAGTGCTTGGTTTCTCATAGCGGTGATATAGAAGCAGCTCTCGGAAAAGCAAAAGATATGATTAAAGGCAATCCTTCAGGAAGCAATCAGTACAAGATTGTTGGACTTGCATATACTAACGAATACGACTTCTTGAACAAGAAATAATTTGCTTTTTTGAGGCTTATTGGGTATAGTCTTTCTACCTATGACAACGAAAGAAACAGCCCCAAAGGCCAAGAAAACTCTTAAAAAAGGCGGGTTTGCGGTAATCGCAACCGGCGGCAAGCAGTATATTGTTGCAGAAGGCGACTTGCTGAAAATCGAGAAGATAAAGAAGCCAGTTGTTGGCAATGGTCGCCCCGAGTTCCAGGTGGGCGACCCGGTGGTGTTTGAAAACGTGCTTCTGACCGACAATGGCCAGGATACCACGATCGGCATGCCCTACATCGCCGGCGCCAAAGTCTCGGCCGAGATCACCAAGATCAACCGCGCAAAGAAAGTGACCGTCATCAAATACAAAGCAAAGAGCAACTATTTTAAAAAGCGCGGCCATCGCCAACCTTTCTTTGAGGTAAAAATTACGAAGCTTGCGTAAGGGTTCGCAAAAAGCTTCTTTCACAAAGGTCCTCGGATCTCCTCGCTACGCTCGGCCAGACCGTTTGCTCAAGAACTTTTTGCTACCCTCTTGAATTCAGTGCGCTCTCAATAGTATCGGGGTCGGCATATTCAAGTTCGCTGCCTGTTGAGAGGCCGCGGCCAAGGGACGAGATTTTAAAATTGAGGCCTTGTGCAATAGGAAGAAGTTTTTCTTGGAGAATTAGTCGTGTATGGTCGCCTTCGCTGGTTGCCGAAAGGCCCAAAATCACTTCTTGTAGGTTTGAATGAGTTATCGAGAGTTCTGATGCTTTTTGCTCCACCCGTCGCAAGAGCTCGCGCAAACGAATGTGCTTTTCAGGCTCTTCGCTGGCCAAGGCAATGGTGCCACCAAGCACAAAATAGACACCTTTGAAGCCCGAGCGCTCAACGTTTTCTATATCAGCATCTTTTTCGACTATAAACAAAATAGTTCGATCGCGGCGAGTATTGCTGCAAATACTGCATGCGTCGGCCTTGCTTGCGGTGCGCACAAACCAACGGAAGCACTCTTTGCACTGCGCTGTCGTGCTGCCCAGTGCGCGGATATACTCGGCAAGCTCAGCACGCACGCTTGGGTTGGTTGCAAGGAGGTATTGCACAAAACGTCGTGCTTGGCGTGGCCCAATGCCTGGGAAGCGTTCAAAGAGGTTGGCGAGTGATTCAATAGGATTCATATTTAGAAGTCGGTAATGTCAGCGTTTTTTTCCATAGTCATGAATGTGGTGCGCTTGTCGTCGAAGTAAAGCTCAACCGAGCCCGTGGGGCCGTTGCGGTGCTTTTCAACCATAATTTCAGCAATATTATTGCGTTCAGCGCTCTCACTCATCTTGTCTTCGCGGTGGATAAACATCACCACGTCGGCGTCTTGCTCGATGGAGCCCGAGTCACGCAGGTCCGAGAGGCGCGGCTTGCCGCGGCGTTGTTCGACGGCACGCGACAGCTGTGAGAGGGCGATGACGGGCACATCAAGTTCGCGCGCGAGGATTTTGAGTGAGCGAGAGATCTCAGTGACTTGCTGCACCAAGGAGTCCGAGGCGCGCGCACCTGTTGGCACCATCAGCTGCAAGTAGTCAACAATCAAGAGCCCGAGGCCGTTTTCACGCTTCAGGCGGCGGGCGGTGGCACGCATCTTGAGGATGTTAGTGCCCGGTTGGTCGTCGATAAAGATGGGCGCTTGGCCCAAGCGGTCGTATGCCTCGCGGATGCGGCCCCAGTCTTCTTGGTCTGTGATGCGGCCGGTGCGTAGGTTCCATGAGTTGACGCGTGACTCGGCGGCAACCATGCGGTCGACCAGCTGCTGTGCGCTCATTTCAAGCGAGAAGATGCCCACCGTGGTGCCGTGCGCCACCGCAGTCTGACGGGCGATGTCGAGCGCAAGCGCCGTTTTACCCATTGATGGGCGCGCCGCGAGGATAATAAGGTCAGACTTCTGGAAACCTGCGAGCAAGTTGTCGAGGTCACGGAAACCTGAACGCACACCGCGCAATTCGTCTTTATTTTCCTGCAGATATTCAAGCCGCGCCCAGGCTTCGGTTAGTGTCTCGCGCAGTGAAGTAAACTTTGAAAGTGTTGGACTGGAGGTGACGTCGAGCACCAGTTTTTCTGCCTTGTCGAGCGTTTCGTCAATGTCGTCAGCTTCGTTGTGGCCAAGTTCTGCCACATATTCGCCCGCGTCGATGAGCGAGCGTAGCATATATTTTTTCTGCACCTGTCCGGCATAGTGTCGTGCGTTGCTGGCGGCGGGGACTTCGCTGGCGAGTTCAGCCAGATACGTGATGCCGCCAACGCCCTCAAGCTGGCTTTGGTCTGCCAGGCTCGCACGTACCGTTTCGATGTCCACTGGCTCGTTCTTGCCATAGAGCGCGAGCATGACGCGGTAGATCATCCGGTGCTTCTCTGCATAAAACGCATCAGGCGAGAGGATGTCGCTCACCTCAATCATGCCTTCAGGGCGAATCAGAAGTGCGCCAAGCAGCGCTTTCTCGGTTTCAATGGTCTGCGGTGGCATGCGCAGCGGGTCATGTTTTTTTACTGGTTGTTTGGGTGCAAATTTTCCTGTTTCTGCCATGTCCCAATACTAGCGCGCCGCCTCAATAAACGAAAGTTGGACAGCTTGGTGGACAAAACGGGGATAGCTTTGTCTTGTTTTACTAGTCTTTCTTGCTCACTTTTGCCCCTTCGCTCGTATCTTTGACCTCAAAACCAAGTTGCTCTATTTCTTTTCTGAGCTCGTCTGCCTTAGCGAAGTCTTTATTTTTACGAGCTTCTTCGCGCTCGGCGAGGAATTTTTGGACATGGTCGGGCAGATCAGATTCTTCTAGCACCGCGAGCCTGCTCGACGGGCGCGCATCGATAAGTCCAAGCCCCAACAGCTTGTCGACTTCAGCCAAAGTTGCTTTTTTGTCAGCAGGGGAGGTGTCTTTATATTTTCCATCAACTTTTACAAAATCCCACACCTTTGCCAGTGCGCCCGGAGTATCTAAGTCGTCGGCTGCTGCTGTGTAAAAAGTCTTTAAAAACGTTTGATCTGGCTTGCCGCCGTCAGGTAATTCAAGGTAGGCGCGTGTGAGCCGCGCCAGTGCCGTTGCCGAACCTTCAAGCGCGTCCCAGGTGAAGTTGGCTGGCGTGCGGTAATGTGCAGTCAAAAACCAATAACGCAATGCGTACGCACTCATTCCTTTGTCGACAATGTTGTGCAGATAGACCGTGTTGCCGAGCGACTTTGCAATCTTCTTGCCTTCGATGGTGATGTGGTCGTTGTGGAGCCAGTAACCCACAAACCGTTTACCAGAAGCTGCTTCAGCTTGAGCGATCTCGTTGTTGTGGTGCACAGGTATATGCTCGATGCCGCCGGTATGGATGTCGATCTGTCGCCCCAGGAGCTTGAAGATCATCGCGGTGCATTCAATGTGCCAGCCGGGAAAGCCAAGGCCCCAGGGCGACTTCCATCCCAATTTTTTGTCAGACTTCCACAAAATGAAGTCAAATGGTCCACGCTTGTGAGTGTTTTCCTGTACACGCGCGCCCTCTCTTTGTCCCACAAGGTTGATGTTGCCTAACTTGCCGTATGCAGGGAAGCGCGAGACATCATAGTAGACGCCTTGTTCAGTCAGGTATGCATACCCCTTCTCCTCAAGCGCCTGTATCAAGCTGATTTGTTCAGGAATGTAGTCGCTTGCTCGAGGAAACTGAATTTTTTCGAGCGGAACTCCAAGCGCTTGTATGTCGTTAAAATATTCCTGAGTGTATTTTTCGGCGAGCTTTCGCATGTTTGCAAGCGTGAGCGCCATGCCTTCTTTTTTTAGACCCAGAGACATTTTGTCTTCTCCGTCGTCAGCGTCAGAAGACAGGTGCCCAAAGTCGGTGATGTTGATGACTTGCTTGACGTCATATCCCCATACTCCAAACGTACGCCGAAGTGTGTCTGCAAAGACAGCGGCGCGCATGTTGCCGATGTGTTGCGTGCCATAGACCGTTGGTCCGCAGTTATACATCTTCACTTCTTTTTTTGAGAGTGGTGTAAAAACCTCTAGATTTCCCGAAAACGTGTTGTGGAACCGAAGGAGAGGTAGTTTTTTTAGAGAATTTGTTTTTTTAGAAAAAAGTGAAAACATAGTGTCTGGTTGAGAATATGAGTTAAATATCTTTTTATTTAGAGCCATTTGCGGTACTTGAAGTAGACGAAGAAAGAAAGAGCCAACGCACCCATGAGTCCTAAGACCATCCAAAAGTCGCCAGGCAGCCCGACGATGGGCGTGCTGTGGGTATTCATACCAAAGATGCTCGAAATGAGCGAGAGCGGAAAGGTCACAAACGCCATCATGGTGAGTGTCTTCATGATTTCATTTTGCTTGGTTGAGAGGAGCGAATTGTTGGTCTCACGCAGCTCATCAAGCGAATCATGCAGGTTTTCAAGCCGACGCAGGACGCGTTCATAGGTGCCGACCAGCTCGCGCATGTGGTAGGAAAACTCCGCACCAAAAAACTTTGCTCCAACAGGTTCAAGAGAGTTGAGTGTTTCTTCGTGTGAAAGGAGCGCCTGACGAAAATGGTGAATCACACGCCCCACGTCTGAGATCTGGGCGACCATGCGGCGTTCGTCGCCCGAAAAGACATGGTCTTCAATGTCGTGGAGGCGTCGGCGCACGGTGTCTGACTCGGCGCCCAGAGCAAGGTAAAAGGCGCGTGCCATTGCGATGAAAATGTGTCCTCCATGAGTGATAGTGGCGTCTTTTCCCAAAACAGTGTCTGCGTCAAATGCTTTTGCAAAATTATGCAACGGGTCAACATTTTCATAACGAGTAGTAATGAGAAAGTTTTTGCCGATCAAAAAGTCAATTTCGTGTTCGTGGTGTTGGTGCGCCCCACGCAGAACAGGGAAGTGCAGTATCAGATAGATGAGTTCGCCCCTTTTCTCTACTTTTGGACGAAATGAAGGCAAAAGCAATTCTTCAGCAAGTGTGGAGTCGATTTTGAACTCATCCATCAACCCGCGCACCTCGGCGGGCGAGGGTGAGACGATGTCTATCCACAAAACATTTCGACGCACATGCCGCGTGACCATACGCCATAAAGTATAGCACTGTAAAAGTGCGCGCGTGGCACAGCGTGGTATACTTTGTGCATATGAAATTGCTGCAAACAAAACAAAAAGTAATCGGTGTGCTATTGGCGCTCGTTGGGGTGTTTGTGGGTGGCATCTACGTTGGTGTTTACCAGCGCGCGCACAGCGTTGTCTCTGCAGCAGACAGCTCGACGGTGAATATAGACCTTAATGCAAACTCTGCGGTGCAGCCAAGCGACATTGACATGGGGCAATTTTGGCAAGCATACAACCTGCTCAATCAAAATTTCGTAATGGTCCATGCGTCGAGCACCTTCCCCACAAAAGAAAAGCAAATGTACGGTGCGATTGCGGGCCTGACCAATAGTTTTGGCGACCCCTACACCACCTTCTTTCCTCCTTCGGACGCAAAAATTTTTCAGGATGACATCGCGGGTTCTTTTGGTGGCGTGGGTATGGAAGTGGACAGCAACACCGACGGCCAACTTGTTGTTGTGTCGCCACTCAAAGACAGCCCCTCTGAAAAAGCAGGCGTACTGAGTGGAGACCTTATTGTGGAAATCGGCAGCACTACCACTGACGGATTGAGTGTTCGTGATGCAATAAAGCTCATTCGTGGCCCCAAAGGCACCCCTGTTGCTCTTACTCTCTTGCGTAAAGGCATCGCTGCGCCGTTCGTCATCTCCGTAGTCCGTGATACCATCAACATCCCCATCATCAAGTCATACAAACGTGACGATGGCATCTTTGTCATCGAGCTATACAGTTTTTCTGAAAATTCTGCTGACTTGTTCCGCGATGCGCTCAGACAATTCATACAGTCTGGGTCATCTAAACTAATTCTAGACGTGCGCGGCAACCCGGGCGGCTACCTTGAGTCGGCGGTAACCATGGCGAGCTATTTTCTCCCCGTTGGTGATGTTGTTGTGACCGAAGACACCAAGGGTCGAAACCCAGCTGCAGACAAAGTGAACAGGAGCGCAGGCTACAACGTGTTTGCTGGTAATCGTAACTTCAAAATGGCTGTTTTGATTGATCAAGGCTCCGCTTCTGCTTCTGAGATTCTCTCGGGTGCGCTCCAACAGCACGGTGTCGCCAAGTTGGTTGGCACGCGCAGCTTTGGCAAGGGTTCGGTGCAGGAACTTATGGACCTTGGGGGTGGAGCGCAACTCAAAATCACTATTGCACGCTGGCTAACACCAAACGGATCGTCGATCTCGGACGGTGGCCTGCAGCCTGATATCAAAGTAGACAGAACACAGGCTGATTTTAAAGCAGGTAAAGATCCACAACGGGATGCAGCAGTACAATATCTTTTGGTTCAGTAGGTCAGTAGAGTTGTATATACAAAAACATACATCATTCGTTGTGAGTGATGTATGTTTTTGTGCTACACTTTTTATATAGCCTTTTCGATTATTTCTATGCCACTTGAAATACTCAATCTCATTTTTTACTCCCTGCAACAGTTTGGCATGGCATTTGGTGTGGGAGCAGAAACAATCGTTCTGATTGCCTATCTGATGGCCGTTCGAGACGGTACTGTCGACGATGAAGAAGAACGGTTCACTAAAGCGGCGCGCACCGTAGCAGGGGTGGGAATTTTCTTATTGCTCGCATCTGGTGCGGGAATCACGCTCACACACTACCTGCATGGGGAAACATCTATCGTGCTTGCTCCGGCTTTCCTGTTTAAGTGGTCTCTTATCGGCATCGTGACCTCTCTCCGCATGCTGAATCGTGGCAACTCTCTGGGCAGTGGATTGCTCGAAGGCTTTTCTGGTGCCAGTTGGTACGCGTTGTTTTTGGTGCATATTTTAGCTCCCGCAGCTGGGTGGAGCATCCTAGGCATCATCTATGGCGGTTGGCTTGTCGGTTTTGCACTTTTTTGGACTGCGCTCGTGTTTATGGTGCGAGGAAGTCGAAATATTCGCACAGTGCAAAAATCAGAGACACGAAGCGCCCAAAAGAGTGTGCCTACCCAAGCGCGTACGCCCTATCAGTCAATATATAACAATCAGAATGCCCCCACCTTTCCTCAGCAGCAAACAATTGCGCGCGCCTATTCTCCCACCGCGCCCACAACAGCGCAGGATGCAACGTCAACACTGGTTCCGCCAGCGCTTCCAACAATGCCTCCCCCCCCACCTCCCGCACCATTGGCACCACCTGTTTCGGGACAGACCCCATTTCTCAGGAATGTTCAGGTGATGCCGCGTTCGCCTAACGACATTCGGCAAACTGCATAAACAACTTGCGTGCCCGGTGTGTGCAAAAGCAGTGTTATACTTTCAACACAGTTATCATGTATTTTTTTACTGATCATGCAAAAAAGAAGATAGTGGTGTTGCTTGGTCACCCCGACAGTGGCGACACGCACAGCGGACAGATCGCGCTGTTGTATGCAACCGCCGCCAAAAAAGCCGGGCACACAGTGCGCCGTTTCAACCTGGGCGACATGGACTTTGACCCAATTCTGCACAAAGGCTATAAAGAAATCCAAGTACTCGAGCCTGACCTCAAAAAGTTTCAAGACGCGGTGCGTTGGGCCGACCACCTCGTCATCATCTATCCAAACTGGTGGGGGACGATGCCCGCGCTGCTCAAAGGGCTCTTCGATCGTATGTGGCTCCCGGGATTTTGTTTCAATTATTTTAAAGAAGGAATTGGCGGCCATCTCCATTTGTGGAAACGCTTGATGCATGGCAAAACAGCACGCGTGGTCGTCCTTTCGGGTACGCATCCGACACTTATTTGGTTGTTTTTTGGCGACTACACCAACGAAATTTACAAAAACATTCTCTGGTTTGCTGGGTTTAAGACTAAGCTCACGCGCCTGGGTCCATCCGAACACGCCCCAGAGTGGAAGTGGAATGAATGGCGCAGAAAAATCATTCGGCTCGGGACCTTGGGGGAATAGAAAAAGTGTTGTATAGTAAGACCCTATGAGCCTATCTATCGGTATTGTGGGGCTCCCAAACGTGGGGAAGTCGACTCTTTTTAATGCGCTCACCAAAAAGAGTGTTTTGGCAGCAAACTACCCCTTTGCAACCATCGACCCATCGGTGGGGGTGGTTGCGGTGCCTGATGAGAGGCTTGATAGACTGGCCGAGTTTTCACATTCTGCGAAAAAAATCCCTGCAGCAATCGAGTTTGTTGACATCGCAGGGTTGGTCAAGGGTGCGAGCGAAGGCGAAGGGCTGGGCAACTTGTTTCTCTCGCATATCCGCGAGGTCGACGCTATCGCCCACGTGGTGCGTATTTTTGACAATGAGAACATTGTGCACGTTGAAGATGGTGTGGTTGACCCGGTGCGCGATATCGAGTTGGTCAACACAGAGTTGGCTCTTGCTGATTTAGAAACGAAAGACAAATCGCGTCTCTTGGCTGAAAAGCCAATGCTCTATGTGTTGAACCGCGAAGTGGGTGGGCACAACCTCGATGAAATAAACGACGGTCGCTGGGAAAAACTCATGAACTATTTGGAGGAGAAGAAAGCGCAGTATGTGATTGTAGACGCAAATGTCGAAAGCGAGCTTAAAGACCTACACGAAGACGACAAACGGTCTTTTAGGCAAGAATACGGCGTGTTTGATGATGGTGTGAATGATCTTATAAAAGCTGGTTACAAACTGCTTGGTTTGATGAGCTTTTTTACCACCGGCAAAGACGAAAGTAGAGCCTGGACCATCAAAGTGGGCTCGACTGCGCCCGAGGCGGGCGCTGCTATCCACAGCGACTTCCGCGACAAGTTTATCCGCGCTGAAGTAATCAACTGGAAAGAGCTCATCGAGGCTGGATCATATCCCAAAGCGCGTGAAAAAGGCCTGCTCAGGACAGAGGGGAAAGAATATATCGTCAAGGAGGGAGACGTGATAGAATTCTTGCATGGATAATCAAAATATAGGGGTGCATATAGACAAGCCACGGGCAACACCAAAAGACTTCTTTTTGTGGGCAGGGGCGATGCTCGCTTTATATGTCGGGGTGTTTAATTACATCGCGCTTTTGTGGGACTACATCAACTACGCGTTCCCCGACCCACTTGCGTACAACTACGGCTACAGCGACCCGTACCAAAGCGGCATCAGCTGGGAGATGGCATCACTTATTGTTTTGACCCCCACCTTTATTTTGTTGATGTGGCTTATTCGAAAAGATATTTTCAAAGATGCGTCGCGCAACGAGGTTTGGGTGCGTCGTTGGGCGCTCTTTTTAACCCTCTTTGCTGCGGGGGCAACCATTGTAGGTGATTTGATTTATGTGCTCTATGCGTTCTTAAATGGCACCGATGTAACGACTGCTTTCCTGCTCAAGGCCTTGGTGGTATTGCTCGTAGCGGCCATCGGCTTTATGCACTTTTTGGCTGATCTTTGGGGTTATTGGGCGCAGTATCCAACACGCAACAAGTATGTAGCCGTCGGGACTCTTGTGTTAGTCGTAGCGAGTATTCTTGCCGGATTCTTTATTGTGGGCACACCAGGCCAAGCGCGGCTTGGGCGATTTAACGCACAAAAAGTCTCTGACTTGCAACAAATCCAGTCTGAAATCACAAATTATTATCAAGCCAAGCAAAAGCTCCCCGCAAAACTCGTTGATTTAAACGACCCTCTTTCTGCATACGGCCGTCCTATGCCTATGGATCCACAAACTAACTTGCCATACGAATATAAAACCTCGGCTCTGTCCTTCCAGTTGTGTGCTTCGTTTAACCGCGAATCAGTAGGCACTGCTAATTACAACCAAATGATACGTACGCCCAACATAGCCATTGATTACGCGCCAGGGCAAAAGACAGGAGACAATTGGGAGCATGGCACGGGGCGCGTATGCTTTGACCGCACCATCGACCCTCAGATGTATCCATCAACAAATACTACTTCGCCCACAAAAGTTCCTGCTCCAGTAATGTAACTCTTGACTCTGTGTATGGACCAATACGACCATAAAAAAATAGAGAAGAAGTGGCAAAAGCATTGGGAGGAGACAAACGCTTTTCGTGCTGATGACGTCTCGAGCAAAGAGAAAAACTATTTACTTATCGAGTTCCCGTACCCATCAGGCGATGGGCTCCATGTGGGGCACGTGCGCTCGTGGACCGCACTCGACGTGGTGGCGCGTAAGCATCGCGCCGAGGGTAAAAATGTCTTGTATCCAATCGGGTGGGACGCATTTGGCCTCCCCGCAGAAAACTTTGCGCTCAAAACGGGCATCCACCCAAAGATTCTCACCAAGAAAAACACCGATAACTTCAAGCGACAGATCAAATCAATTGGCCTCTCGTTTGACTGGTCGCGCGAGATAGACACCACCGACCCGGCCTATTACAAATGGACGCAGTGGATTTTTCTCCAGCTGTTTAAAAAAGGCTTGGCATACAAGGCAAAAGCGGTTATCAACTGGTGCCCCAAAGACAAAGTGGGTCTTGCCAACGAAGAGGTGGTTGATGGCGAATGCGAACGTTGTGGTACGCCGGTTGAAAAGCGCGAAAAAGAGCAATGGATGCTCGCGATTACCAAATATGCACAGCGGCTCTATGACGACCTCGAAACGGTCGACTATATCGAGCGAGCAAAGGTGCAACAAAGAAACTGGATCGGCCCAAGCGAGGGCGCCGAGATAGATTTTGCTATTGCGGGGAGCGACAAAAAAATAAAAGTGTTTACCACGCGGCCAGACACACTCTTTGGGGCAACGTATATGGTGCTCGCCCCGGAGCATGCGCTGGTGGGGAAGGTTGTGGAGAAACTTGAAAATAAAGACGAGGTGCTCGGCTATGTTGCTGCCGCAAAAAATAGAACAGAGATCGAGCGGAGCGCAGAAGGAAAAGAAAAGACAGGTGTCGAGCTAAGGGGCATTAAAGCAATTAACCCAGCAAACAAAGAAGAAATCCCTATTTTTGTCGCCGACTATGTACTCGGCGGCTACGGCACCGGCGCCATCATGGCCGTGCCCGCGCATGATGACCGCGACTTTGCTTTTGCACAGAAGTATAATATTCCAATTAAGCATACTATCAACCCTGTTTATATTCGCGATGATGTTGCCAGTCGGACAGACTTCACCCCTAAGCACAAGATCGTTAGTGTTGTTGAAGATGGAAAAGGTAACATTTTAACGATTCAATGGGGTCCAGAGATGGGAGGAACTCTTTTCCTTGGTGGCACAATTGAAGAGGGTGAAACTCCTGGGCAGACAGCGCTTCGTGAGCTTGCAGAAGAGACCGGGTACACCGACGCTGAAATTATAGAAGTCGGGGACGAGGTATTTGATTATAAATACTTCGCTTCTTCGAAAGGCGTGGCATATCAAGCGTTCACAAAGTTTGTACACGTCAAATTGCACAGTTTAACTCAACAAGAACAAAAGCTAGAGCAGAACGAGGTTGGAAAATTTAAAGTTGAGTGGGTATCAGCTCAACAAGTGCCCACGAAAGTGACTGAAGTGTTGCATGTCTACGCGTTTAATAAATTTATTTTACACAAACCATATACAGGTTCAGGTACCTTAACCAACTCTGGGCATTTTAATGAAATGAACTCAGAGGAGGCAAAACAAAAAATAACTGAGTTTGTGGGTGGAAAGTGGGTCACGACGTTTAAATTGCGAGATTGGGTGTTTAGCCGTCAGCGCTACTGGGGCGAGCCTATCCCGATGATTTTTTGTGAAGTTTGCGATAAAAAAGGAGCGGGGTGGCAGCCTGTGCCAGAAAATCAGCTGCCTGTTTTGCTTCCTGATGTCGAGCAGTATCGCCCAGGCGAAAACGGCGAGTCGCCCTTAGCGGGTATGCCCGAGTGGTATAACACCACATGTCCCGCCTGTAGCGGTCCCGCAAAACGTGAGACCGACGTGATGCCGCAATGGGCAGGCTCAAGTTGGTACTACTTGCGCTATTGTGATTCACAAAATGACCAGGTGTTTGCTGACCCACAAAAATTGAAGCACTGGACACCGGTCGACTGGTACAACGGTGGTATGGAGCACACCACGCTCCACCTGCTCTATTCGCGTTTTTGGCATAAGTTCTTATTTGATATTGGCGTGGTGCCCAGCTCGGAGCCCTACAAAAAACGCACCTCACATGGGCTTATCTTGGCCGAGGATGGTTCGAAAATGTCCAAGTCGAAAGGCAACACCGTGAGCCCCGACGAATTAGTTGAAGCATTTGGGGCCGACTCTCTGCGTCTGTATGAAATGTTTATCGGTCCATTTGACCAACCCACCCCTTGGAATAGCGGCAGCGTTGTCGGGGTACGACGCTTTTTGGAGCGTGTGTGGAAGCTTGCACAAGAACCACTCGCAGATGAGCCCGCGAGTGAGGCGCTTGAAGTGACGTTGCATCACACGATAAAAAAGGTTGGCGAAGATGTTGAAACAATGAAATTTAACACCGCGGTTTCGCAACTTATGATCTGTCTCAATGCGATGGAGAAAGCAGGGAAATTACATGCAAGCCAGTGGAAGATATATTTGGGATTGCTAGCGCCCTTTGCCCCACACGTTGCCTCGGAATTATGGGAAAAACTTGGATTTGAAGGCAGTATCTCAAAAGAAAATTGGCCGCAGTATGACCTAGCCAAGCTTGTAGCAAAACACGTTTTGGTCGCAGTGCAGATAAACGGTAAATCGCGAAGCACCATACAGCTTGCCGCAGATGCATCAGAGGCGGAGGCACTTGATACGGCCCGAAAAGACAGCGGCGCGGCAAAGTGGCTTGCGGGGGGCAGGGAAGCACGCGCGGTCTATGTGCCCGGCAAAATTATTAACTTTGTTATAGAAAGATAGATCTCACGTATCTGCCTATAGTGTTGATTTGACCCATATATTAATGTATGATAGTGTAATCACCATATTACTATGCCACAGACAATAGAGACCAAAAACAAGGGCGGAAAAGACTTAGAAGGGAAGACAGGCTTTCGCCCCAAGGTTATCGTCAAAAAGCTCCTCAGCACCCTCCCAGAGCGCTCAAAAGCCGTTCTGGAGTCGCGTTTTGGGCTTGGGGTCACTCCTGAGCGCATCACACTCGAGGCTATTGGTAAGCGCTACTCGATTACTCGCGAGCGTGTCCGTCAGATAGAAAACCACGCGCTCACAAGTCTCAAAAAGGCGCCTGCCTTTGCCGAAGCACACGCTGCGTTTAATGAGCTTGAAAGCGTTATCGAGTCACTTGGTGGCATTGTCTGCGAAGATGACTTGCTTAGCTTTATGACTAAAGACAAGTCGATGCAGAATCACATCTACTTTCTCCTAGTTCTGGGCGATCCATTTAAATATGAGAAGGAAGATGACGAAACTGAGCGTTGTTGGTATGTCGACACCGAGCTCGCAGGCAAGGTCCAGGAAGCGCTCAAAACACTCTACAAGAGCCTCTCAGACGAAGAATTGATCCCTGAAGGCGAAATGATCGACCGCTTCCTCAAAGAGCTCCAGACGGTTAACAGCAAATACAAAAACGAAGAGGTATTGCGTCGCTGGCTCTCTATCTCAAAAAATATCGGCAAGAATCCGCTGGGCGAATGGGGTCATGCTGACTCGCCAAACGTGAAGACCAAGGGCGTGCGTGACTTTGCCTACTTGGCCGTCAAAAAGCATGGCAGTCCGCTCCATTTCCGCGAAGTTGCAACGTTGATACAAAAAATGTTCAACCGCACCGCCCACGTCGCCACCACTCACAATGAATTGATCAAAGATGACCGTTTCGTGCTTGTTGGTCGCGGGATGTATGCGCTCAAAGAGTGGGGCTACACTTCGGGTGTGGTGCGCGACGTGGTCCGTGAAGTGTTGCGCAAGACAGGTCCTCTCACCAAAGACGAAATAATTGAAAAAGTTCTCAAAGAGCGCCACGTCAAGCCAGGCACCATCATTGTGAATCTCCAAAATCAAAAGTATTTCAAAAAGGGCAAAGACAACAAGTTCACAGTCGTTAAGTAAGCGTCGTTACGTAAACCTTACACAAAATTGTGTATAAAAATCCCGCCATATGGCGGGATTTTTAATGCCCCTTTGGGGCTGGGGGCAGTAACCACCACGCAAGCAGTTGCCAGATTGCGTACAAGGCGACAATGGTCTCGGTAAGCGGGATGTTTATTGGTGGACCCCCAAACAGGGCTGCCAGAGTTCGAATAGCGACCCAAAGCATGAACACATCCAGCATGATGATCACACCCCAGATCGCGCGCAAGCGAGCGTCAGATAGGTGGTGGTCATGGTGGTCAATAGTAAAGAGATGCCCAGCCCCAGAAGAAAATCCGCGTAAAAAAATCAGAAAACCAAACGCCGCAACAAAACTCAGCACAAAACCGAGCGAATGAAGAGGGTGAAGTACTAAGTTGTATACAAAGTCGGCCATAGCTTTTATCTGTCGTGTATACTAAAAGCATACCATGTTTTTGCATGACCGAGCGGGACAGGTGAAAGAATATTTGCACGGGTGGCTTCTTGAGGAGCTTGTCTTTGCGTTTTTTGGACTGGTTCTACTTGTTCCGGTTGCTTGGGCGTTCGACAAGGGGGCGGTCATCAGTGCGTGCATGGCGCTCATTGCAATGTCGCCTATTTGGCTTCCCGTATATCTCTTTAACTTTTTTTGGCTTTCGTGGATGCACTACATCCGCTACATATTTTGGTTTAGCCAAGAAAACGTGCTACTTGAGGTGCAGCTACCGCCCGAGGTTGAAAAATCTCCAAAAGCAATGGAGATGGTTTTAAACGCAATCCATAACGCGGGAGGGGAGGCAACGTTCATCGCCCGCATCTGGCGCGGAACCTACAGACCCATTTGGTCGTTTGAAATAGCCTGCAACGAAGGTCGTTTGGGTTTTTATATTCGCACCCCAAAAGGCTGGCGCAACATTCTTGAGGCGCGCATGTATGGTCAGTTTCCTGAAGCAAAGTTCATCGAAGTTGAGGACTATGCAGCGAAAGTGCCTTTCAACCTCAACGAATACAGCATCTTTGCCGCTGAATATAAAAAGAAAAAAGACATTGCCCACGCGCTCCCCATCAAAACGTACATAGACTTTGGACTCGACAAGGACCCAGACGAAGAGCTCAAAATCGATCCGATCACAAACGTACTTGAACTGCTTGCACAGATTGGCAAGAATGAATATTTCTGGCTGCAATTTGTGGTGAAAGCGCGCAAAAAAGAGGAATGGTACGGGTTTTATTTGTCTGGAAACAAGTTTATTGATGATGGTAAAAAAGAGATTGCTGCGATGATGGCTGGCGCAGCCGACCGAGCAAAGAAGCTTACCGCTGACCCAGTACTGCAGGCCCAGGCTGCCGCACGTGGTATGACACTTTTAACTCAAGCTGAGAAAGAACGGATGGAAAACATTGAACGTTCAATGTCGAAGCAAGTTTTCGAGTGTGGTATTCGCGTAGCATACTTGGCAAAGAAGGATAATTTTGTGGGCGTCAACGCTGGTGCGGTTGTGCGTTTCTTTGACACGTTTAATGGAGAAACCCAAAACAACGGGCTGGGTGCGTCGCGTGGCTCGCCTGGCTATGATTTTCCTTGGCAAGATTGGAACCAGATGCGTCAAAATATCGAGCGACGAAATATGTTCTTTCGCTACAAACACCGAGCTTTTTTCTACGTTCCCTATGAACAACAACCAGAGTTTTTAACCACTGAGGAATTGGCAACCTTGTGGCACTTCCCAAGCTCAAGTGTCAAAACGCCTGGCCTCAACCGTGTGTCGTCTCGCCGCGCTGAAGCGCCCGCCAATCTGCCAACCTTGTCTGAATAAACACACTACAACCACCTATGCATTTTAAACGCACCACGGACCCAGACACAACACATGACGACACCCAAGAAAAGCCTCTGGTTTTGGGTAGCAATGGCGCATGGTACCAAGAATGGCTCGCATACGACCAGGCGCTACCAACCGCTTTTTTGTGTGGTGTTTTATTCTTCCTTGTCTATTTTTTAACATATGCGGCGCCCACAGACTTTCCGACGGGGTCCTATGTAAAAATAGAGAGTGGACAAACCTATGCTCAAATAGCACACACGTTGAAAAACAAACATATTATTCGTTCAACATTTTTGTTTGAATTAACTGCAAAGCTATATCACGGAAAACCGAGTGTGACCGCGGGTGAATATTTCTTCTCAGGACCCGAAACAGTGCTGACGGTGGGAAAGCGTCTTGCTCGCGCCGACAGAGAGCTGACTTCCGTGCGCGTGACACTCCCTGAAGGAGTGAATACTAAAGAAATAGCTGTTATTCTTGCTAAAAAAATTCCTGATTTCGACGCAGTTGCCTTTTTGCAAAAAGCGCAAAACAAAGAGGGGTATCTCTTTCCTGACACTTACTTTTTCTTACCAGGCGAAAACTCAGAAACCATTCTTGCTTCGCTTGAAACAAATTTTAAAAACCATGTAGATGACAGCGCTGTTGAGGAAACGCTCAGAAGTTTTGGCAAGCCGCTCAACCAGATTATTGCCATGGCGTCGTTGTTGGAAAAAGAAGCAGCAGATTCACACAGCAGGCGCGTCATTGCGGGCATTTTGTGGAAACGCATAGCCATAGGTATGCCGCTCCAAGTTGACGCAGTATTCCCCTATATCCTTGGGAAAAACACCTTTCAATTGACCATAAGCGACCTCAAAATAGATTCACCATACAACACGTACACCAACAAAGGTCTGCCGCCCGGCCCCATCGCCAACCCAAGCCTGGATGCGATCCTTGCAGCAGCAACTCCAATCAAAAGCAAGTATTTATTCTATCTGTCTGACATGCAAAGCAATTTGCACTATAGCGCCACCTATGCGGAACAACTAACCAATCAACACAAGTATTTACAAAACTAAAATCCAAACAAATGGTTCTTTTGTCAAGGTGCGCATTCACCCATCTTTTAGTATCATCAGTGTATGAAAGTAATTTTCTTGAAAGATGTTCGCGGTATTGGGAGGGCGCAGGAAGTCAAAGATGTTGCCGATGGCTACGCAGCAAACTTTCTCTTTCCTAGAAAACTAGCTGAACCAGCAACCGACCAAAAAATACAACAACTTGAATCACGTAAAGAAGCTCTCGCGCTAGCTCAAAAAGCAAAAGAAGCAGCACTTGGTGCTCAAATTCAAACACTCGCCAGCACGCCTTTGCGTTTAGCTGCACGAGCGACAGAAAAAGGTGGCTTGTTTAAAACAATCGGGCCAAAAGACATAGCAAAGGCGATTAAAGACCAGCACTTGCTCGACCTGCCCGAAGAACACATACTCATTGCCGCACCAATAAAAACGGTAGGGGAGCATACCATTATGCTTCTTAACGGGTCACAGAAAAAAGGGATGACACTCGCCATCCATGCTGCGTAAACTACGCAAATTAAAAAACTAGTTCACTACCACGTCTACCGCTGAACGGATTGCTCGATTGCCGTCAAAATTTGTTTTGCGCACTGTACGAAAGGCAACCACACCATCAGCGAGCGCAAAAAGTGTGTGGTCCTTGCCAACGCCCACGTTCTTTCCGGGCATCATCTTGGTGCCGCGCTGACGCACGATAATATTACCAGTCTTTGCCTTTTGACCAGCAAAAAGCTTCACACCGAGGTATTGTGCGTTTGAGTCATTAAGATTTTTTGCGCTTCCGCCTGCTTTTTTTGATGCCATATAGTATATTTAAGTCTACTTCCACAAACCACGAGCACTGAGAATGTACTGGGACATAGTAACAAAATTGAAGCTTTTTAGCAAGCTGGACCCTGAGACTCTCAAAACAGGGGGCGTGGGCATGATTGTGTGCCTTGTTGGTCTTGGGGCTTTTGGGTTGGGGCGACTTTCTGACCTCATCGAGAACAAAGGGCGGGTACAGGTCTATTCTGCCCCCACATCCTTGAGCCAACCTGCAACGCCGGTCTCGGCACCAGGAAAGATGCCCACCGGAAGTACTTCCGGTGATATTCCGCACAACTTTGTTGCTTCAAAGAACGGGTCAAAGTACTATGCTGTTGGGTGCTTCGGCATCTCACGCATCAAACCAGAAAACCAAGTTTGGTTTGCAACTGCCACAGACGCTGACGCCGCCGGGTATACCCTCGCCTCAAGTTGTAATAAATAAAAAATATCTTTTAAATGTAAATACCAGAATATATGATTGTTGTTGATGTTGAGGCGAGTGGTGTGGATTACGAAGGGTGCTCTATTATAAGCGTTGGGGCACTTGATCTGGATCACCCAGAACACCAACTGTACGAAGAGTGCCGCATATGGGATGGCGCCCACATGGAAGAAGGCGCTTCAGCCGTGCACGGCTTGAGTGTCGAAGAGATGACCGACCCCGCAAAACAAACCGAGGCGGACTTAGTGCGTAAATTTATACTGTTCGCAGACACGCTTGAAGAGCGAACGTTTGCGGGTCAAAATGTGTCTTTTGATAGAGATTTTTTGAAAGCTGCAGCCGCTCGGGCTGGCCATACCAACTGGCCATTTGCCCACCGTACCATCGATACTCACACGCTGTGCTATATGCACATGATCAAAAGGGGACTGACTCCCCCTGTTGACCCTGTTAAAAAGCATTCTAGTTTAAACCTCGACGCCGTGCTCAACTATTGCGGAATTCCCAACGAACCGACGCCTCACAACGCTCTAACGGGGGCAAAAAGCCACGCCGAGGTCATATCGCGGCTCTTGTATGACAAAAAGCTCTTGCCCGAGTTTGCCTCATTTGAGATACCTTGGTGAGCACAAAAACAGCACATTTTTTACATCTGTACAATCCAAAATAGCCCTATAAATAAGGCTATTTACTCGTCAAGACAATATCCACAGGAAATGATGGGGTAGTGCTATTTCCTGTCAATACCCCTCTATTGACCCTCGCTCCCAAGACCGATATCCTTTCTTTATCTCCGGCAGTCGAAGCCGGAGCTTTTTCGTTCCCACCCCTATATATAAACACCACAAGCACACATTTAATTTATGCCCTCAATTACTCTAGGCTTCGCACTCACCCTTTCGTCCCTTGCGCTTGGCCCAAGCACAACAACTGCACCATCTGTGCCAGCGCGTGCACCCCAGGCACAAACGGTCAAAGAGACTGTTGCTGCGTATTTTGCCGACGTACCAATCATGGTTGCCATTTCTTCGTGCGAGTCACACTTTCGCCAATATGACGTGAGCGGCTCAGTGTATCGTGGGGAACAAAATCACCAAGACGTGGGCGTGATGCAGATCAATGAGCACTATCACTTGGATGTTTCAAAAAAGCTTGGCTACGACATATACACTACAGAGGGCAATATGGCCTATGCGCGCTTTTTGTATGAACAAGAAGGTGTTGCTCCTTGGATGTCTTCTTCGCCTTGCTGGCAACGCAGCGTTGCAGCCCACAACCTCGAGAACGCAAAAGTTCTTGCAAGTGCAGTCAAATAAACCAGATCAACAAAAATTCGCACTTATTTAAAAAACGAAACAACGCGTTGTAAAAATTATTTTACAGCGCGTTGTTTCGTTGGGTTACAAGAAGCAATAAACAGCAACCCACCAACGATGGCCATGCTTTGCAGAAAAAGCTGCACATGGCTTGGTGTGGCGTTGGTAAATAGCGTGAGCGAAGAGACAAGTAGGTATGCCACAAGCGCCCATGCAAACGGCTGTGTGCGATAATCAGCAACAAGTGCGATGCCGCCGACGGTCATAACAGTCCCAGCAAACACTGCCAGAAGTGTTGGTTGGGGTAAGCCAGCGAGCGCCAACATAGAAACTGCAAACGGTAAATTTAAAATTTCTTGAATACCAGTCCAGAGAAAGTAGCCGCCAACAAGAATGCGGCCAATCAATGGTGCATAAAAAGCGCTTGGACGGTTCATACATAACAAGTATAGCGCACAAACAGCACTTCGGAAGCTTACATGCACATGCGACACAATTCGTATGACTAACATGACGTAAAAGATATATTGTGCGACACACCTATATTCAAACCAATGATAGAATGAGCAAATGGCTCAAGACCCGCGTTTGTATGCAAAAAAAATAAAAGTACTCCTCTCCCCCACGGAGCGAGCGCTCTTTCAAAAACTTTCTACCCCACACAAGGCGCAAGACTTCCTGGACCACTCCCCCATAAATTTTCAAGAAAGAGGGGAGGGTATTTTTTCACCCCGAGTGATGCTCAAAAAGAAAAAGCTTCAGTGCATGGAGGGGGCGCTTGTGGCAGCCGCTACCCTCGCCTATCACGGACGCAGTCCCCTGCTTATGGACTTTCAAACTATCGATGAAGACGAGGACCACGTTATCGCGCTTTTTTTTGAAGAACGTGCAGATAAAAAAACTGGAAGAAAGATTACGTTGTGGGGCGCGCTAAGCAAGACCAACCACGCGATCCTTCGTTGGCGCGACCCGGTCTACAAGACTCCACGCGAACTCGCGATGTCCTACTTCCACGAATACTACATGCGTGACGGCCGCAAGAGCTTGCTCACCTATTCAAAACCATTCGACCTGTCGCGCTATGCACCAGAGCGTTGGGTGACTGCTGAGCCCGGTCAAAATGGAGTATCTGATGGGGAAGACCTCGAGTGGCTCGCGGTGGCGCTCGATGAGTCGCCCCACTTCCCTATTTTTCCGGGCGCTACAAAACAGACGCTGCAAAAACTTCGCCGGGCATCACCACTGGAACTCAAACTGCTCGACACAGTCGAGTGGAACGATCCACGCAAAAAAAGTGAACGGTTAGGATAGTGGGGATAGGATTTTAGCTTTTAAGCCCGGCGCCGGTTTTGAATAGATAGAGAATGATTATTGAAAGGAGGATAGTGAGCCCAACAAGGAGCGAGAAGCTGATGAAAATTGAGACGTCCGAAACGCCCAAGAAACCATAGCGAAAGGCATTAACCATATAAAGGATAGGGTTAAAAAGCGAAATTGTTTGCCACAGGGGCGGAAGACGATGAATTGAATAGAAGACGCCACCCAGGTAGGTTAGCGGGGTGAGCACAAAGACCGGTACGATGCTGACCCCATCAAATGTTTTGGCAAACATCCCATTGAGAAGCCCCGCGAGCGAAAAGAGCACACTCGTGAGCACAACTGCGGCGACAAGAATGGAAAATGAAAAGATGGCGAGGTGTGTAAAGAAAAGCGACGTAAGGAGCACTAGCACGCCGATAACCAGCCCACGGAAGACTCCCCCGCTCACAAACCCTAGGACTACTACCCAGTTGGGCGTGGGCGAGACCATAATCTCTTCAAGATTGCGTTGGAACTTTGCACCAAAAAATGCCGAGACGACATTACTGTATGAATTGGTGATGACTGCCATCATCACGAGGCCTGGAACGATGAACTGAATATAGGAAAAGCCGTTGATTGAGGCAATTTGTGAACCGATAAAGCTCCCAAACACGATATAGTAGAGCGACATGGTGATCACCGACGGCAAAAATGTTTGCGACCAGATGCGCATCATGCGGATGATTTCCTTGCGTACGATAGTGTAGTAAGCGACTGCAATTCCTTTTGGTGTCATATTATTTTATTGCTTTTCTATCAGCTCGACGAATATGTCTTCAAGTTTTTTGTCGCCCGAGCGAGCGCGCAGGCCCGCAACAGACTCATTCACAATGATCTCGCCACGATTGATTATCGCCACGTTGCGGCACAGCTGCTCAGCTTCTTCCAGGTAGTGTGTGGTCAAAACGATGGTGGTACCGTTCGCGTTCATGGTGCGCAAAAAATCCCACATACTGCGCCGCAGTTCAACGTCAACACCCGCGGTTGGCTCGTCAAGTATCAAAAGTTTTGGGTGGTGGATGAGCGCGCGGGCGATCATGAGCCGGCGTTTCATCCCACCTGAAAGCGTGCGCGCCGCTTCGTTTCTTTTTTCCCACAGCCCAAGCTCGATGAGAATTGGTTCGGCGTCTTTGAGGGCGATGCTGCGCGGGATGCCATAGTAACCAGCCTGAGTAACCACGATGTCTATCACTTTTTCAAAAATATTGAAGTTAAACTCTTGCGGAACAAGGCCGATATAGGTTTTTGCTTTTTCTGTCTCGGTGTCGATAGACGCCCCAAACACACTCGCCTCGCCACTGGTTTTGTTGGTGAGGCCTGCAAGAATACTGATAATAGTAGTCTTCCCTGCCCCGTTGGGTCCCAAGAGCGCAAAAAAGTCTCCGGCAGCAACACTCAAAGAGACTTTTTTAAGAGCCACGGTGCCACCTTCGTAGACCTTGTAGAGATTTTTTATTGAAATTGCGTCTTGCATGCAGTTTTGTAGTATAGCACACAAGCATAACAAAACCCCAAAACCTTGCGGTTACTGGGGTTTTGTATGGGTTCGAGATCTTTTTATGCCATGCACACTTTACAGTCTTTTTTGTGTCCAACCACAAGCCACACCGCGGAGAGACCAACAAGCACATATACAATACCTTCGAGCTTCATCGAAGAACCAACGACCATGTGTACCACATTCCAATCAGCACCTGTACCGCCCATCAACATACTGGCACCAACCAAACCCCAATTTATTCCACCCACGATGGTAAGAATAAACGTAACCATGTGAAGTATTTTCATTTTATTTTAAAAGAAAAATTCTACTAACGACACGGTCGACCAGTCCGTGTATTAAGTATGAGGTTTTTTTGGTACATGTCTAGAGGTGTGGTAAGTAGGAAAGTGGATTCAAGTATGCTGAGATATCCCCCACCGGCATGGTGTAAGTCTTGCCATTACAACTCTTGCTTGCAAACGAGGCGACCTCAGACCCAGAGCTTGCGTACACGCCAAAGTGCAGATGCGGCCCTGTTGCATACCCTGTAGAGCCAGAATAACCGACCACTTGCCCCACACTCACGCTCTGGCCTTTTGAAACGCTGATCACTGAAAGGTGGGCATACAACGTAGAGAGGCCATTGTCGTGTTTAATAAAAACCCATTTACCATATGACGCTCCCGGACAAGTGGCGTCGGTGTTGCCTGTTCCTAAAATGACACCGCCGCGAGCAGCCTTCACTGGTGTACCTGGTGAAGCACCGAAGTCTACTCCGGTGTGCCCGTGACCATTGTAAAGTTGTGCGTTTGCTGTCGCAAATGGAGTGTTGCCAAAATATTGTGTGATGATTATCCTGCTCAGCGGCCACTGCAGCACGCCGCTCCCAGACGAAGGCACACTGCCCGCAAGAACCTTGAGGTCTAGCTGTGCCTCAAAGTTGAGCAGGTCTTGTTCGAATTGTGCCTCTTGCGCCTTTTTTTGAGCAATCTGTGCTTGATACACAGATTCTTTATTTTTTGTGGACACCAAGAGGTCGGCCTGAGTTTGTCGAGCAATAGCAAGACTCTGTTTTTGTTGTGCTAAGTTTTGCTGTAACCCAACAAGATCTTGACGCTTCCCGACAGCGCTCGTTTTGCTGACCTGTAAGCCAGCTTTAAGTGCGGTAAGTTTTTTTATTTTTTCCCCCAAACTAATGCGCACACTTGCAAGCGTGGTTGCTTCATCAAAAAAAGAAGAAAGAGTACTGTTGCTTAAAAGCAAAAAAACTGGCGACTGCGCGTCAAGCATCCCTAACTCATTGAGCGAGCGGCCTACCTCTTGTTGCACCTGACCAATTTCATTGGTAGTGGTACTAATGTTGCCACTGAGTCGTTTAATCTCCCTGTCTTTTTGGGTGATTTGCACATTGGTAAGCGTAATGCTGGTCGCAAGCTTTTTTATATTCAGATCAAGGCTTTTGACAGCGCCTTGCAGTGTTTGTTTTTGTTTGCTAGTAGTGTCGAGTTGCCCTTGTAGCTGTTCAATCTCTTGTTTGAGTTGATTTATTTGCTGCGCACTTTGATCTATTTGATTTTGCAGTACATCTGCGTTTGGCGCAACAGGCGCCGCAGCGACTGGCACGCTGGTTGTTGCGGTGTCTGCATACACAAAAGAACATGGCAATAAAAAAAACAGTAGTAGTGCGCCAACAAAACGCCGAGTAACAAGCATTGTCCTATTCTAAAGCAATTGCAGCGCCCGCTCAACACGTTCACGCACCTTTTCCCTCCCCAAGAGACCGCACAGCGTAAATGGGTCGGGCGATTTTTCTTTACCCGAGAGCGCAACACGCAGTGGCCACAACACACTTGCCCTTCCTTCTTCGGTCGCATACGGAAAAAGTGCCAACCTAACTGTATCAATCGTAAAGTCTTGAGAAAAAATATTGTCCAATAAATCTTGAACCATAGCAAGGTGTCGTTTGACCGTGTCGGCATCAGCTTTTGCCCCCTTGAGCAAGAGCTCTGGGGCATAGGTGACGTAAGGCTCCATAAAGCCAAATTCGCCCTCCAGGAGAGCATTTTGAGCCTCTAGGAGGGTTTCTACCCGCTCCCGAAGCAAGCCCGCAACTTGGGGGAAATAGGCAGGCAGGGCGACCTCTCCCGCTCCCGAACCACCACTCTTTGAGGCAAACTCGTGCACGCGAGCAATAAACTCATCGTCAGTGAGCCGCTTGATGTGCTCGTGGTTGAACCATTTGAGTTTTTCAATATCGAAAATAGCGCCTGCTTTATGTACACGTTCAAGCGAAAAAGTACTCACGAGCTCTTCAAGAGTAAAAAGTTCTTGTTCGGTCCCTGGGTTCCACCCCAGCAATGCCAAGTAATTAATAATCGCTTCGGGTAAAAATCCCTGAGCGCGATAATTTTCAATAGACGCGCCGTGTTTTCGTTTTGAAAGTTTTGCTCGATCGGGTGCAAGAATAAGGGGGAGGTGCGCATATGTTGGCCGCGCAAATCCAAGCGCTTCGAGGATGAGTATTTGCCGCGGAGTATTAGAGATGTGCTCCTCGGCACGCAAGACATGGGTGACTCCAGCATCCCCGTCATCTGCCACCACGGCAAAGTGATAGAGCGGATCGTTGAGCGAACGTGCAATAACAAAGTCTCCCAACTCTGTGGTGTCAAAAACAATCTCGCCGCGTATGAGGTCAGTGAAGGCTACAGCACTGTTGGGATTCTTAAGCCGAACGACTTCCACGGTTTGTGAAGGATCGTCTTTTTTTGGTTCTTTTGAAACATATGCCTTACCAGATTCCACAAGCGAGTGGAGCAGTTCTATATGCCGTTCCAAATGTTCAGAGGTGCGGTATTTGGCATCAGGCGGAAGCCCACACCAGGCAAAGTCCTCCCATATCGCATCCACCCACTCTTCTTTATTGCGCTCTTTATCGGTATCTTCAATGCGAACAAAATAGCTACCATCATTCTGCTTTGCGAACAGATAGTTAAAAAGCGCGGTGCGGACTGTGCCGATATGCATCTGCCCCGTAGGACTTGGCGCAATGCGGGTGATGATTTTTTCAGGATTCATGTGTTGCGCAAATTATTTTTCGTGAGAAACAGCAATGTCGAGAAGGGCTGCGGCGATGGTGCGAGCAGCGTCTGGACGAGAAAAGCCCCTGGCAGCCACACTCATCTTTTGCATGATATCAGAATGATCAAGAATTCGCCCAACTTCAGAAACCAGCACACCGGGCGTGAAGTTATTTTGCTCAATCACCACTGTGGCCCCACTGCGAGCAAAAGAATAGGCATTGCGTGTTTGGTCGTGAGAAATTGACTGAGGGATGGGCACTACAATTGACGGCAACCCCCAGGTTGAAATCTCAAAAATACTTCCCGCCCCTGCACGCGAAACCACAAGTTTAGCTGCTCCAGCAGCCATGCGCATCGCGAGCGCGTCGAGATACCCAAACGGCTTATACCGGTCCGCATGGGGGCTGTTGCTCAAAATGATTCGTGCGCGACCGGTAACTTCAGTAATGTTGAGTGCCCCCGTTTGATGAATTATTTGATATTTTTCGAGCAGCGTTGGAAGCGCGCCGAGCACCGTCTCGTTGAGCGCTGTTGCACCTTGCGAACCACCCAGAATCAGGAGAACAGGGACTTCTGACTTTAGTTTTAAAAATTCATAAATACCACTACGCACCGGTGTCAAGAGGGCTTTTCTGACTGGGTTTCCTGTGTACGCAACCACGTCTTTAGGAAAATAGGTTGCCGCTTCAGGAAACGAGATAGCGACCTTTGTTGCAAACTTTCCTGCCCAACGGTTCACACGACTTGGTTCCGCATCGGTCGAATAGATGATCACTGGGATGCGCAAAATACGCGCGGCGAGCAGTGTAGGAAAACTCGCATACCCACCCGCGCCCAACACTACGTCTGGGTAAAGAAAGAAGAGTCTCCAAACTGATTTTATCGTACCCCAGAGTGTCTTGAACAAGTCTATAAAATTAAAAAGGTAGCTCGAGGCAGACGAGTCGCGGCGCAACTTTCCCGCTGCGGTGGGCAAAAATGTAATGTCGTTCATGAACAACAAGTCAGCATCGTACGGATCCGGCGCTGCATAAAAAAGCTGCGGCTCCACATATTTTTTCTCGCGCACAAGCTCGTGCACTGCCTCAGCGATGGCAATAATTGGGTAAAAGTGTCCTCCGCTTCCCCCTGTGGTAAATAAAATCTTCATAGTTTATTCAGTGTATCAGAAAATAATTAACCTGATCACCCTTTCATGTGGCGGGAGACCGAGAGAATGACGCCGACTTCGGCCAGAGAGAGCGCGAGGGCGGTTCCGCCGTGCGAGACAAAGATGAGCGGAATACCAACCAAAGGGACAAGACCGATGCTTGAAGCAATGTTGAAGAATGACTGCCCCACTATCATGGTGACAAGTCCCACCACAATAAGCCCCCCAAAGGGGTCTGGTGCGCGCGCCGCGATGCGCAGACCCAAAATGCCGAAAATAGCAAACAAGAGCACCAACAATGTTGATCCAACAAAACCAAATTCTTCGGCCGCAACTGCAAAAATCGAGTCCCCTGTTGGCTCGGGCAGATAGGAAAACTTTTCAATACTTTGACCGAATCCACGACCAGTGAATTGCCCCGAACCGACCGCGATGAGTGACTGTTGGATTTGATAGCCTGACCCACGCGGGTCAGCCGATTGATCAAGGAACGTTTCGATGCGCTTTGCCACATACGGACGCTCGTATGCAGCAACACCTATCGCCAACACGCCCAACAAAGCCAGGAGTCCCAGGTGCGACACCCGCCCGCCTGCAGCAAACAGCATAGTGACTGCGGTGATTCCGATAACAATAACCCCAGCGGTGTTTGGTTGCACAAGCAAGATGAACGCTGCACTCCCTGCAACCAGCACCAACGGCACGATGCCACCACGCAGAGTGTTCACTGTTTTGTAGCGTGCCGCATAGACCGCAGCAAGAAAGAGGACGGTTGCGAACTTTAAGATTTCTTCAGGCTGAAAAGAAAAACCCCCCACTCGTATCCAACGCGACGCCCCCTTAAGCGAGAGGCCGATGTGGGGCACAAAAGTAAGGAGTGTGAGAAAAAGAGCACCTCCGAAAAAATAGGGTGTATAGGGTTTTAGTTTGCGGTAGTCGAGTCGAGAGAAAAAGATGAGAAGCACGCTCCCGCACAAAAGCCCAAAAAGAAGCTGTGACGCTGCCACTGAAGTAAAACTTGCACCACCTGGTTTTGCCAACAGCCCAAGCGCCGCCGAAGTGAAGATGAGTAGCCCAAACACTACCAATGTCAGCACGGAGAGCAAAAATGGTGTGTCGACTCGTCTTTTCATTCTACAGCAATGCCAAAGTCATGCCGATAATCGCAGCCAGAACACTCACCACCCAATAGCGCATCACCACTTTGTATGAAGGCCAACCAATTGCTTCAAAGTTATGGTGCAGCGGTGCGATGCGAAATATTTTTTTGTGCAACACTTTCTTTCCAAAAATTTGAATAATGTTTGAAAACACGGTTACAACAAGCGGCAATGCGATGATGGGGAGCACGGCGACGCCCCGACCCCCTTCGTGTGCGTCAGTGAGAAAAGCTATCACCACCAGTGCAAGCGTCAGGCCCATGGTGCCAGTTTCAGAAAGATAGAAACGTGCAGGAGGAATGTTGAACCATAAGAAGGCAAGAAGGCCGCCCGAAATAGCTGCCGCAAGGGCTGAAATATCAAACTGATTTTGGAAAAACGCAACCCCTGCATACGCAGCAAAAATAGCCGCAAAAACACCGCCCGCAAGACCATCGATGCCATCTATCACGCCGCCCGCATAGATGAAAAGCGCTACCAGAACAAAAAACGGGATGAACCAGAAGCCCAGCTGTACTGGCGCTGACACAAAGGGAAAGGAGATGACGGAGACGCCCAATTTGGCATAAAACCACCATGCACACAAAAATGAAATACCACCCACCACACCAAGTCGCACACGAAGTTTGAGCCCGCCCCTGCCGCGCACCTCAAACCAATCATCAAAAAAACCCGCCACCGCACCCGCCACCAGCGCCGCAAGCGGCACCCAGGTTTGTTCACGACTGATGAACGCAAGTGCCCCGAAGGCATGTGGGTATATTGCAGAAAGAAATGATAGGAGTCCCGCAGTTGTGAGCACGCTCCCCCACACTACAACACCTCCCAAGCGCGGTGTGCCAGTATCAGTGGCCCCGTGGAGCTGGTTAAACATTGCCGCAGGCGTGCCATCGAGCGCTAATTTGCCAGCTTTAGGCTTCCACATTTTGTATTTGTAGAGCACATGCGATACAAACGGCGTGATGCCTACACCAATCAAAAAAGAGATGGTTGCCGGAACAAAGATGCGCAAAATGTTGATGGTTGTCATGGCGGTTGTATATATTATGCTTTTTCGCGATACGTTGTTTCAAACGCAGTGAGTTTTTCGCGCACTGTAGCATAGTCGGGCAAGTCGCCCAGGTGCGTGATCCCGAGTGTTGCAAGCAGCTCGGTCGTTGGCTCATAGAGGAACGCGCGCGCATCTTTTGGATTTTCTACCCGACGCACGAGCCCGCGCATGGTGAGCGTACGGAGAATCTGCGACGAATTGACCCCGCGGATGAAGTCTATGTCGCTGCGCGACAGCGGCCCTTTGTAGAGCAGCGCGGCCAGCGTCTCTTGCCCCGCACGCCCGACCTCGCGAGTAAACTCTTCTTTGCGGATGCGTTCTATTGTCTCGGCTGCCTCGGGCGCTGCACGCAGCTCGAGCATTGTGCCATCATCAACCACAACCACACCAGAACCCGTGCGGGAGCCCAAAAGCTCCAGCGCGCTCTGGACGCCATCCTCCACAATACCAAGCATCCGGGCCAACTCGGCACGCGCAACAGGCTTTCCCAAAGAAAAAAGTATTGCTTCGATGTGTTGTGCAATTTGTTCGGTGTTCATATGGTCGTGTCTACTATGCAAATTTAATACGCCGGCGTCGAGACAGAGTCTGCCTCGAGCACAATGTCCCCAAAGTGGTCACTTTGGTTTGCTTTGATTATACCCTGCTTCACCAACTCTAGTAGTGCCAGAAAACTGACGATCATGGTGTGCTTCATCTCCTCTCTGGTCTGTATGGCTTCTGTGCCGGCAGTTGCCCTGTTAAAATCTTTAAAGGAAAGTTGGAAAGCGCTTGAAACGCGCGCAGCAAGCTGCTCGATCATCTCCTCAAGCGAAGCGATTTTTTTAACAGCAACTTTAGGCAGCGCAAGCGTCGTCGGGAAACCGTCGATGAGTGCTTTTGCTGCAGCGCGCAGTGAATCAAACGTGATGCTCGAGTCAAAAAGATAGAGTGGCTCAGGCGCAGGAGCCGAGCCGTCATATAAATATGCGTGTTCGTGCGCGGCCTGCCGGACACCCTGCGCCGCATCTTTGATGATTTTATACAGTGCAAGACGATATTCGAGCTGTTGTATGTCGTTTGACTCTTCGTTTGAAAGCGTGAGCGTGGGCAGGAGCGAACGCGACTTGATGAGCAAAAGTGTCGCCGCCAGCGAAACAAAGTCGGCCGTCTCCCCCACTGGCATCTCGTCCATCTGACCAATACGCGCGATGTATTCGTCGGTCACACTCGCAAGCGAAATATCGTTGATTAGGAGCTTTCTCTTTTCTATTAAATCGAGCAGCAAATCAAGCGGCCCTTCATAGACAGATGTTTTGACATTAATTGGCATTGGTCTCAGCGAAAACAGAATAAGGTTGAAGGAGGCTTTCGAGTGCGTCGGCGCGAGAACTGAGAAAATTTATCAGCAAGAAATTTTCGTACTCCTGAAGCCTTGATTCTGTTGAAGCTTCTCCTATTCTACTCCACTTTCAATAAACGCGAACAAGAAACGCACGGGAGCGCCGGCTGCACCCTTGGCCAAATATTCATTAGCGTTGGAGACCATGCGCGGCGCCATGTCGATATGCACCCAAAGACAGTCTAGGTCTTTGGCAAATTCGCGCAGAAACATGCCGCCTGCGATGACCCCGCCGTAGCGGCTGTTGCCATCGGTCGAGATGTTGGGCACGTCACCAAAATTGCCTTTGACCATCGCCTCGTACTCTTCCCATGCAGGGAACGGCCACATATGGTCGCCACTTTTCTCGCCCGCTTGGACAATGTCTAGAATTTTTCCTTCGTCGTTGGTCATGAACGCAGACGCTTCGGTGCCAAGGGCGATAAGAGATGCACCAGTTAAAGTAGCAACATCAATCACGGCTTTTGGATTATATTTTTTGGCATAGGTGATGCCATCGGCCAAAATGACGCGCCCCTCGGCGTCGGTGTTGAGCACTTCAATAGTCTTGCCCGACATCGACTTAAGGATGTCACCGGGGCGCACGGCGTTTTGGCCCGGCATGTTCTCGACTGCGGGCACCAAACCAACAACATTTGCTTTGAGTTTAAGTTTAGCCGCAAGCGCGAGCGTATGGATGACTGCCGCGCCGCCCGACATGTCCATGTGCATCTCGTACATGTGGTCGCCTGGCTTCATATTGAGCCCACCAGAGTCAAACGTAACGCCTTTGCCCACCAAAACGACCGGCTTTTCAGATTTTGCTGCACCCCAATATTCCATCACAATAAACTGCGGCTCAAGCGCCGAGCCTTTAGCGATTCCCAAGACGCCGCCCATGCCGAGCTTCTCGATTTCTTTCTGACCCAACACTTTTACACTTAATTTGGAACCTGCCCCAGCTTCTTTTGCTGCTTTCTTTGCCGCCTCGGCCAAAACCTTTGGCGTCATGTGGCCGCCCGGGGTGTTGGAGAGTTCGCGGCACGCGTTGACGCTCTGACCGATCATCTGCCCGCGCTGTGCTGCCCGCTCGATAGAAGGGCTCGATGCACCACACAGCGCGATCTCCTCGACTTCATGCCAACCATCTTTTGGTTTGGTCTTAAACGTGTTGTGCTCGTAGCCCGCCATCTCGAACGCCTGTGCTGCACGTGAAGAAATGGCCTCGGGTGTAAGCTTTTGCAAACTCGCAAACAACTCAGGCGTCCTATCAAACTGAATGGCAATCTTTTTAATTTTCTGTTCCATCGCCGCGCGCACAATAGATCGGCACAGGAGCGTAAACTTGCGATGCGCCTTTTCGTCTTGCTTCCCCCCTTTCTTATCTTTATTTGCTGACAGCAAAAATCCCGCACCAATTTCGAGGCTCAAAACCTCGCCGTCCTTCCCAACTTCACGCACAAACCGCTTCGTACCCCTCGCCTCTTCGGTCAGAACCACCCGCACATAGCCCTTTGGCACGCTTTCTAAAGTTTTATACGCAAAATTAAATTTCATACTATGTTTTTTATTTTCTATATACTATATTTTTTCGCCATCACCAGAAGAAAGCAGATGGTCGATGCGGTTCATGTCGCGAGGGAAGAGGGTTGCTTCACGGATGTTTTTGAGCTCGAGGATTTGCATCGTCATGCGCTCGGCGCCAAAGGCAAAGCCGCCTTCGGGTGGCGCGCCATAGCGAAAGGCTTCGAGGAACATCTCTATCTTCTTTGGGTCCATGTTCCATTCCTCTACATGCTTCATAAGCTGTGCGTAGTCGTTGATGCGGCGGCCGCCCGAGAGCCACTCGCGCCCGCGGCACAGGAGGTCGACGCCTTCGTTAAACTCCGGCTTCTCGGGGTTTGGGTAAACATAAAAAGGCTTTTGGCGCGTTGGGTAGCCATAGACATAGACGAAGTCTGAGCCGGTCTCTGTTTTAATAATCTCGCAAATGTCCTGTTCGTCTTGCGAGCTTAAGTCTTTCTCGCCTATTACTTCACGCCCGGTCTTTGTTGCGATTTTTTCTTGCGCCTCGGTGAGCGAGAGCGTCGGTGTTTTCTCTATCATCACGGGGAGCGTTGCCTCGAGGAGTAGAAGCTCTTTGCTGCACTTTTGCTCAAGCTGGCCCAAAATATATCGCACGGTTTCTTCGGACATATTCTTTATGTCCTCCCACGAGTCGATAAAGCCCATCTCGGCGTCGAGTGAGACAAACTCGGTGATGTGGCGTGTGGTGGCGCTGGGCTCCGCGCGGAAGACTTTGTTGACCGAAAAGACTCGCTCAAACGCGGTCATGACGATTTGTTTATAGAGCTGGGGCGACTGGGTCAAATAGGCTTTCTTGTCAAAATATTCAACCTCAAACACTTCTGCGCCGCCCTCGGCCGAAGCCGGGGTAATGGCCGGCGCCTGGAATTCAAAAAAGTCTTGCGATTTCATATACTCGCGAAATGAGTCGATTATGACCGCTTGGACTTTAAAGATTGCTTGGAGGCGCGGGTGGCGCAGGGTGAGCGCGCGGTGGTCGAGCTCGGTGGTCAAGTCGAGATTGTAACCGCTTTCGGACATATCAAACGGCAGCGGTTCAGCTTTGGCGAGTACCTCTATCCCAGTAACTTCAAGCTCGATGTCGCCGTTTTGTACCTTCTCATTTCGATTTTTCTCGGGGCGCTCGTTGACCTTGCCCTCGACCGCCACCACATACTCGTGGCGGATTTCTTTGGCGGTTTCGATAGCTTCGCTCGCAGGGAGCGTCACGCCTTGCACGCTTCCTGAGCGGTCGCGAAAATCAAAAAACACCATCTTACCCTGGTCGCGGCGGACAGACACCCAACCTTTGATTAAGACAGTCTCGCCAACTTTTGCACTCAAATCTTTAATCAGTGTTCGTTGCATATATAAAATAAATTAGAGTGTTACGCCTACTTTCTTTCGCACCTCCTCCATCTTTTTGGAAGCAATTGCGCGCGCCTTGTCGCTCCCCTCTTTGATAACCCGGACCACCTCTTCGTCTGTGATTGCTTCGCGCTTTGCGCGCATCGGGCCAATAAATGCCTCCAGATCTTCTATCAACGCTTCTTTCAGATCTTTATATTTGCCCTTCTTTTCTTCATAGAGCATGTCTAATTCTGCCTCAGGTTTTAAGAGCTTATGAATCGCGTAGACATTCTCGGGGCGCTCGCCCGAAGAGTCCGTCACGATGCTCATCACTGCTTTTGTAATCTCCTCTTTGGTTCCAAAGAGCGGGATAATATTGCCGCGACTTTTACTCATTTTGCTACCATCCGTGCCAGGAACTATCGCAACGCCCGATTGAATCTTTTCTTTTGGTTCAATAAAAGTCTGACCATAGGTGTTGTTGAACTTCGCTGCGGCTTCACGCGCATACTCCACATGTTGGCGTTGGTCTTCGCCAACGGGGACGATTACCGTGTCATACAACAAAATATCTGCTGCCATAAGCATCGGGTAGGTAAACAATCCAGCGTTCGCTTCCAAGCCTTTCGCCACCTTATCTTTGTAGGCGTGACCGAGTTCAAGGAACGGCACGGTCACCAGGCAGTCAAAAACCCAAGCCAGTTCTGTATGCTCTTGTACCTGCGACTGTTGGAAGATCACCGCCTTAGTTGGATCGACGTCCACGGCCAGGTAGTCGCGCACGGTGTTAAAAATACTTTCGCGCACCAGCTTTGGGTCTTTGAGCGAAGTGAGCGCATGATAGTCGGCTATCATCAAAAAGCTTTCGTACTCCTGATACAAATCTAAAAAAGGCTTGAGCGCGCCAAAGTAGTTGCCAATATGCAGAGTCCCGCTTGACTGCAGACCCGTCAAAAGCCGCTTCTTTTCCTGTTCCATAAATCCCACTATAGCAGAAAAGGCTTGTTTTAAAAACTAGTTTTATACCCCCTCTTCTTTGAGTTTTTCTATGAGCGCTTTGGCTGAACGAGAGAGTTTGGTCGGTAGGGTGATTTTGATGCGCACAAACAGGTCGCCGCGCTTGCCGCGTGCGCTGGGCACGCCGCGTCCGCGGACGCGCAAGAGCTCACCGTGCGTGATACCGGCTGGGACAGAAATTTGTTCATCGCCATCGAGGGTGGCAAGAGTGTATTCGGCGCCAAGCAACGCATCCGAAAGTTTTATTGAAAGCTCCACAACAAGGTTCATCCCCTCTTTTTTAAATCGTGGGTCAGGGCGAATGTGGACTTTTACATACAGGTCGCCCGGATTGCCGCCCTGCACTGCCTCACCACCTCCAGCCAGGCGGATCATTTCACCCACCTCAATGCCCGCGGGCACTACAATTTCCACTTCCTCCTGCTTGCGATAGACGCCATCGCCACGACAAGTATGACATTTTTCTTTTGGTATTTTGCCGCTCGCGTGGCAGTGGCGGCAGGGGCTCTGCATCGAAATGTTACCGAAAAACGAATTGCTGGTCTCATGGATTTTGCCCGAGCCGTTGCAGTGCTTGCAGGTCTCGAGTTCGGTTCCAGGCGCCGCGCCCGAACCGTGGCAGGTGTCGCATTGAGCCACCTTGGCAAGCAACACAGTGCGCGTTACGCCGAAAATTGATTCTTTGAAAGAAAGCTCAAGGTCGATGGACATATCGCGACCACGCGCAGCACGTCCACCAGCCTGGCCCGAGAAGAAGTCACTAAACACATCGCCAAAGTCAAACGAAAATCCATTCCCCTGCTGAAATGCGTCTTGAAACTGCGAGAAGTCAAAGCCCGCGGCCCCAAAACCACCCGCGCCTTGTGCGCCCGGACCCGCACCTTCGGAAAATACGCGACCATAGGAGTCATACTCGGCGCGCTTTTTGTCGTCAGAGAGGATGCTGTAGGCCTCGCTCGCTTCTTTAAATTTCTCGGCATCGCCGGTGCTTTTGTCGGGGTGGAACTTGTGAGCAAGTTTATGAAAGGCTTTTTTGATCTCCTCTTTCGAAGCTCCTTTAGCTATCCCCAAGACTTCGTAGTAACTTCTTTTTTCAGCCATATCTTATATTCTATTCTACTTCATTCCCCCTGCTCTGCAAGGCCACTCTCATCTGGTTCTGTATCGGCGATGAAACCACCCGCCTGGATGCTCCACAACTTGTGATAGAGGCCGCCGTGTGCAAGCAGTTCGTCGTGAGTGCCACTTGCTACCACGCGACCACCCTCAAGCACCACAATCCGGTCCATCTTCATAATGGTCGAGAGTCGGTGTGCAATCACAATCACTGTTTTGCCTTGCATGAGTGTTGCAAGCGCGTCTTGTATGAGTGATTCGGATTCAGAATCGAGGCTAGATGTTGCTTCGTCAAGCACCAAAATAGGTGAATTTTTAAGAATGGCTCTTGCAATAGCGACCCGCTGTCGCTCGCCACCCGAGAGTTTGATGCCGCGCTCGCCCACAAAAGTCTCATAGCCTTCAGCCAAGCCTGAAATAAACTCATGGCAGTGGGCTTTCTTGGCAGCTTCCAAAACTTCAGCATCAGTTGCATCACGTTTGCCATAGCGAATGTTGTCCATCAGCGTACGGTGGAAAAGCACGGGCTCTTGTGGGACAAAAGAAATGGCATTGCGCAGGCTCTCTTGCGTGACTTTGGCGATATTTTGCCCATCGATTTCAATTGCGCCACTCCCCACGTCAAACAGCCTGAGCAAAAGTTTGGTAATCGTTGACTTCCCCGCGCCTGATGGGCCAACCAAGGCAACCCTCTCGCCACCCACAACCTTCAAATCAAAATGCTCCAAAATTTTCTTTTCTGAGTGAAAATTAAACCCAACATCCCTAAACACAATCTCCCCTGTCGCAACCTTGAGCTTCTTTGCCTTCGCAACATCTTGAATTTCATGTGGCAATTCAAGAATGGCAACCATTTCACCTCCGTCTGCAAGCGCACTAAAAAATCCTCGCAACTCACGATTAATAGATATCAGTCGGTCAAAAGTAGTCATCAAATATGCTTGGATCAAGACAAAATCTCCTATCGTGAGCAATCCTAGTTGCCAATAGTGTATCGCAATGTACAAAAGGGCGGTTTCTATGACCACCATAAAGAATCCTATTCCTGTCCAGATCCACCCATCAGCAACCCACAGCGCGGCAGTGAGTTTGCGCCAGTCGTTGACCACGGTGGTAAAAATTTTTCGCTCAAATTCTCCTGCCGCAAAAAGTGCAATCGTAGATTGATTACCAATAGCATCAGCTAATGTTGCAGTTACTCTAGTATCAGCCTCAGACGCTGCGATGCGATAGTGCTGTCGCCAGCGAGCCATTACAACTTGAAACCAAATAAAAGCGATTGACCCAATCGCAAGCGCAATTCCAAGAGCGGGATGACGTAGATAAAGGACTACAATAGCACCAAGCACAAACAGAAACGTCGCAAAGAACTGAAAAATCATTGCATCAGCAAGCCGCTCGAACGAGCGTGAAAACTTGCTAACTTTGTGTGTGATAGAGCCTGCAAAGTTTGATGTAAAAAAATTGTAAGAGTGATCAAGCAAATAATTAAACGCCGACTCACTCAAGTCACGCATGGCGTACGTTTCAAAACGCATGACTGCCCATTCCTGCAAGCGCCTCATCGCCCACTCAAACAACCAAAGCGCTGTAACTACAGCCAATATAGAAATAAGTTTAGATGCGGTTTGAGCGTCGGGCTTACTGACCGCAAGCAAATTGAAAAACTGCTTCAAATATAAAGGCGCAGCAAGCATACCCACTTGTATGAGAGCAGATCCAAGAAGAGCCAAAACCAGACTTAAGCGATACTTTTTTGCATGTTGCCAATACACACGTAAAATAGCCCCAGTGCCGGGCATTTTCTTTTCTTTTTTATCGTTATGCACAGTCATGTCTTGCTACCATAGCACAAAAGCCCATTGCGTGGTATTTTACGGGCAGCCGCACACGTGCCGTTTCTAGTCTGTTCTGCAAACCCAGCGGCTAAGGGAGAGAAACGATGTTTCGCATGTTGGTTCTGGCGGCGATACTTGCTTCGCCGTTTGTGTTTATTTTGTTGGCGGGTTTGTCGCCCGACATGTCACAAGGAGGATAGCTACGCCGTAGGTGGCACTTCGGTCTCCGGCGAAGTCTCGGTTTGTGTATCTGATCCTGCAGCATCTTGCTGCGGGGTCTCTTTTTTATCTTCTGTTGTTGAGGCGCTTGCTTTCTGTACAGCTTCATACACTTTTGAAAGCTCTTTAGAGAGGTCTTCGGTCGCGGTTTTTATCTCAGCCGCATTCTCTGAAGCCTTCTTTGCTTCAAGTGCAGTTACTTTTTCTTTAATAGCCATTTCAAGCTCGGCAGGGATTTTACCCGCGTTGTCGGCAATCGCCTTGTTCGCCGCATACACTGCTTGCTCAGCGAGGTTGCGGGCTTCGACCAACTCGACTTTTTGTTTATCGCTATCAGCATTTTCTTCGGCCTCTTTGCGCATGCGTTCAATGTCTTGATCCGAGAGGCCCGAAGACGCCTCTATGCGGATGGACTGTTCCTTGCCTGTTGTTTTTTCTTTTGCTTTGACTGAGAGGATGCCGTTGGCGTCAACATCAAACGTCACTTCCACTTGCGGAAGCCCACGCGGCGCCGGTGGGATGCCTTCAAGCACAAAGTTGCCCAAGAGTTTGTTGTCGGCAGCCATCGCACGTTCGCCTTGGGTGATTTTGATATCCACTGACGACTGATTATCTGTTGCGGTCGAGAAAACCTGTGAGCGGCTGGTGGGAATGGTCGTGTTGCGCTCTATGAGCTTGGTCGCTACGCCGCCCATGGTTTCGATGCCGAGGCTCAACGGGATAACATCAAGCAAAAGCACATCGCGGACCTCGCCACTAAGGATGCCACCTTGGATTGCCGCACCAATGGCAACCACCTCGTCGGGGTTCACCGACATGTTAGCCTTCTTGCCAAAGAATGCCTCCACCGCAGCCTGGAGCGCAGGCATGCGCGTCTGTCCGCCCACAAGAATGATCTCTTGGATGTCCCCCACCTTGAACGGCGACGCTTCCATCGCGCGTTTGGTGATGGCCATCGCACGGTCGATAAACTCACTTGAGAGTTCTTCCAATTTTGCGCGCGTCATCTTGAGCAGCAAGTGACGTGGACCCGAAGCGTCTGAGGTAATGAACGGGATGTTGATTTCGGTCTCCAAGGCAGTCGAGAGTTCTATCTTGGCCTTCTCTGCGGCTTCGTCGAGGCGTTGGCGAGCTAAAGGGTCTTGGCGCACGTCGATTCCGCTTTCTTTTTGATATTCAGTTGCGATCCAATCAATAATCTTTTGATCAATGTCTTTGCCGCCCAGGTGTGCGTCGCCATCGGTAGCGCGCACCTCTATAGAGCCTTCACCTTCAGTCCCCATGGTCACCTCCAAGACCGAGATATCAAAAGTGCCACCACCAAAGTCAAAGACCACCACTTTTTCATCTTTTTTCTTGTCGAAACCATAGGCAAGCGCCGCTGCAGTTGGTTCGTTGATGATGCGCTTGACATCAAGCCCCGCTATCTTTCCTGCGTCCCGTGTTGCCGCTCTTTGGGCATCATTGAAGTATGCAGGCACGGTGATGACTGCTTCGGTAATGGGTTCACCCAGGCGCTTTTCAGCATCAGCTTTGAGCTTGCCCAGGATCATTGCCGAGACTTCTTCGGAACGGAACCAGGAGTCCCCCATCTGCACCTCAATGCCGCCATTTTGAGACTTGCGCATCTCGAACGGCACCGCCGCTTTGTCTTTCTGCACCAACGGCTCATCGAAATTGTGGCCAATGAAGCGCTTTATTTGGTAGATTGTGTTTTTTGGATTAGTCACCCCTTGTCTGCGAGCAATCAAACCAACCACACGCTCGCCGGTCTTTGAAGTTGCAACAATAGACGGGGTTGTGCGTGCACCTTCGGCGTTTTCAAGAATCTGCGGCTCACCGCCACGCATGATGGCTGCTGCCGAGTTTGTGGTGCCCAAATCGATTCCAAGTATCTTTCCCATAGTTTTATTTTGTTAGCTTACTAATCTTTTTTATATTTTGCTCGTAAACTCTTTTTTCCTCTTGTATTTAATCTAAATAAATTTAGATTATCACCTGCGCCGGGCGCACAATTTTATCACCAATACTATACCCACTGCGCTCGAGACTTTCAATACTGTCTCCCGAACCTTTTTGTGCCAATGCTTCGTGTTTGTAATGATCGAACGCTTCGCCCACTTTTCCAAACTGCTCAACGCCCATACGCCTCAGAGAATCAATGAGCTGTTTGTGCACCAATTCAAGCTCTTTGCTTCCTGGTGCGCCTGCCTGCGCAGGCAGGTGTTTAAGCGCCATCTCGAACACGTCGAGCGCAGGAAGCAGATTTTCTACGAACTCAGCTTTGCTTCTATCCTCGCGGTCGGCGTTGATGCCCAACTCTTGACGCTTATAGTTGGCAAACTCAGCGCGTGCCCGCTGCCATCCATCAAGATATTCTTGTTTTTCTTCAACCGTTTTTTGTAGCTTTTCTCGTAGCTTTTTTATTGTCCCTGGCCCCTGCTCACTTTCCTCTTCATCTACAAACTCACTGTCTTGACCCTCGTCTTCTGCTTTCTCTCCTTCTTCTTTTTGGTTGCCTCTTTTATTGTTTTGTTCTGCAAACTCTTCTTCCTCCACTTTCATAATATCTATATTCTACATAAAAAAACCGCACCGTCAAATTTTGATAGTGCGGTTTTTCTTTTACTTAGCGTTTAGACCACTGCTTGCGCTTGCGGGCTTTGACGAAGCCGAATTTGCGGCGCTCTTTGGCGCGCGGGTCACGCTTGAGAAAACCTTCTTTTTTAAGGGGACCGCGCGTGTCTGCATCATATTCAACAAGCGCACGGGAAATCGCGTGGCGCACCGCCACCGCCTGGCCTGCGATGCCACCACCACGAACAATAACGTTGATGATGAATTGGGTAGGGAGCGAAACCTTGAGGAACGCCTCAAGCGCAGCAACGCGAAGCGGTTCGGTCTGGAAGTAGTCGTTCAGCTCTTTGCCGTTGATTAATACTTCGGTCTTGGAGCCAGGCGTGAGGCGCGCGCGGGCAACTGCTGTTTTGCGGCGACCAACGGTCTCGATATAACGCTCCCCTTTTGGAGCGTCCTTTGCTGTTTCTTTTGTAATCGTTTTAGTTGCCATATCTGTTGTTTAATCTTTCTGAAAATTATTTCTCTATCTTGAGCATCAAAATGCGCTTTTGCTGCAAACGATTCTTGGGGAGCATGCCCAACACCGCGCGGCGCAAAGCCTCGGTCTCGCCACGGCGCTCAGTGAGCATTTTGTAGCTTTCTTTCTTCTGCCCACCTGGATAGCCCGAGTAACGGACATACTTTTTGTCGCCAAGCTTTGCGCCCGAGACGCGCACCTTGCCTGCGTTGACGATGGTTACACCATCTTGAGCAACCACGTTCTTGGCAAAGTCGGGTGAGTGTTTGCCGAGCAAGGCCTTAGCCGCCGCGCTTGCGACTCGTCCGAGTGTTTGGTCTTTTGCGTCTATAGTAATCATATATTTTATACAAACTCGATGATGGCCATTGGGCTGGCATCCCCCTTGCGAGGACCCATCTTCACAATGCGCAGGTAGCCGCCTGGGCGCTCTTTGTAACCCGCTGCGGTTTTGATGAGCTTGTTTACCGTATCAATATCTCCCAAATCTGCAACTAGGAGGCGGCGATTGGCGATGGTTGCTTCTTTGCCGCGGGTAACGAGCTTTTCAACCAATGGGCGGATTTCTTTTGCTTTTGCTTCGGTGGTGGTGATGTGTCCCTCCAAAACGAGCGAGCGGGCAAGCGACTTGAGCAGTGCGGTGCGCTGGTTTTTCTCTCTGCCGAATTTTCTGTTTACGTTGCCGTGTCTCATGTTTTTAGTGTTTTTACTTTTTCCCCACAAGTCAAACCTGTGGAGTCGCGTGTATCCTACTCTATTTTAGGACAATTCCAAAATTGGCCAATGCGCGTTTGATCTCTTGAATCGCCTTTGGTCCAAGCCCCTCAACCGAAAGCAGGTCGTTCTCTTTCTTACGAGCAAGACCTCCCACGGTGCGGATGTTTGCCTTTTCGAGTGCAGACACTGCTCGCGACGAGATGTCGAGGTCTTCAATGCGTGTCTTGAGCGCATCAGCAGATGCCTCACCCGCGCTTGAAGCAGCTGCGGTCTCAGCAACACTTGGCGATACGGCGTCGCTTGCTACCTCTTCCTCACGGAAGCCGACGATAGCGCGAAGCTGTGTGACCATCACTTCAACCGACTGCTCGAGCGCTGCACGCGGCGAAAGAGTGCCGTCAGTCTCGATGGTGATGCGCAAACGATTAAAGTCAGTGCGATCGCCCACACGCATGTTCTCGACTTCATAGTTCACGCGGCGAATAGGCGAGAAAATAGCATCAACAGAAATCTCACCCACATCCACACGATCTTTTTTGAGCACTTCGCGTGGCACATAACCCAAACCGCGCTCAAGGTGGAATTCAGCCTCAAAAGAAGCGTCTTTGCTGGTCAACTCACCGATATAGGAATTGGGGTTGAGCAAGCGCACTTGACCTGGCAGGGTCAAATCAGAACCCGAGATCTTCTTTGGACCCTTGATTGAAAGTGTTACTGTCTGTGGTTCACTGGTGATAATCTCGAAGCGAAGTTTTTTGAGATTGAGGAGAATAGTAACAATGTCTTCACGTAGACCTTCTTTGGTTGAAAATTCGTGATCAACACCCTCAATCTTGACTGAGGTGATGGCTGCTCCAGGAAGCGAAGAGAGGATAATGCGGCGGAGCGAATTGCCCAGCGTGTGACCATAGCCCGGATAGAGTCCGTCTATTTCATAGGTTCCTTCATTTTCTTCTTCAGCAACAATGCGTGGCTTACTAGGAAGTGTTATTGAATATTCAACCATATATATATTAATTAATTGTTAACGGCTATAAAATTGGATGATAACTGGCGCATTAAAAGCCAGCTCCGTTTCAACAACTGCGGGAATGCTTTCTATCGTCAAGGAAAGACCGTCTTCAGAGAGCTTCATCCAGGCTGGAGCTTTGGTTTCTGCCAGCGTGTCTGCGCGATTCATAAAAAGTGGACTGGTGCGGCTTTCAGGACGAATGCTGATGGTGTCACCTACCTGGACACAGTGTGACGGCACGGTCATACGACGACCATGTACCATAACATGGCCATGGCTCACCAATTGGCGGGCTGCACGACGAGTTTTAACGAGCCCTGAACGATACACAACATTGTCGAGGCGTGCTTCAAGGCGTGACACAAGACTGGTGCTCGCTGCGGTGCCGTGCTTTTCCATGGCCTCATGCACATAGCGAGAAAATTGACTCTCAGAAAGACCATAGGTAAAGCGTGCTTTCTGCTTCTCGATAAGCTGCAGGCCGAAGTCACCGCCACCGCCACGCTTGCCGCGCACCTTGCGGGGCGCACGCGCTTCAGCGAGCTGGAACTTTTGCGTCTGGCACTTCTCAAAAACCGATGAGCCGAGACGTTTGCAGATTTTGTATTTTGGTCCAACTATCATAAAAATATATATTATACGCGGCGTGCTTTAGGTGGACGTGGACCGTTGTGTGGTACAGGGGTTGCGTCTTTAATGCCACCAATGTGAATACCTTTACCCACAAACGCCCGAATTGCTGACTCGCGACCTGAACCCACACCTGAGACCACAACCGAGATCTCTTTGATACCCATCGCAAGCGCCTTGTCGGCCAACAGCTCGCCCACCTTTGCTGCAGCAAACGGGGTGCCCTTTTTGGCACCAGCAAAGCCGAGGCTGCCGCTCGAAGACCAGGCAACCACATCGCCTTTTTTGTCTGCCAAAGAAACCTTGGTGTTGTTATAGGTGGCTTCAACAAAGAGCAGTGCCGAATCGAGCTTGCGCTTGCTTGCGCGCGACGAAGAACCGCGTGCTGCGTTGTCGTCCCCTCCTTTTTTTACAATTCGTTTCTTACCCATAGGTTATTGTCAGTATTTTGCTTTTATACACTACTATATTGACTTTGACTAGGTCTTCTCAGTCTTACGGCGACCGGACGTCATGGTCTTGCGCACGTTACCGCGCACGGTGCGCGAATTGGTCTTAGTGCGTTGTCCGCGTGTCGGCATGTGCCGTGTGTGGCGCGTGCCACGATACGAACCAATATCTTTGAGGCGCTTCACATTGCCCGCAACCTCGCGCTTGAGGTCGCCTTCTATTTTAAAAGCTTCAACCAATTTACGAATCTCTGCTTCTTCTTCAGCGGTCATGTCGTTCGCACGACGATTCAAATCTATTTTCAAATCAACACATACACCCTCGGCGCGAGAAAGGCCAATGCCGTACAACGCGGTGAGTGCGTGTGCGATACGCTTGTTGGGGATAGTGATGCCTGAAATTCTCATACTAAAATTAGCCTTGACGTTGTTTATGGCGTGGATTGTCGCAAATGACATACACATACCCCTTGCGGCGGATCATTTTGCACTTGATGCAGCGAGCTTTAAGCGATGATTTGATTTTCATATACTTTTTTCACACACACTCTACATCCTGCGCGTAATGCGCCCCTTGCCACCATAGGGGTCAAGTTTGACCTGTACCTTGTCGCCCACCAAAACTTTGATACGGTGGAGACGCATTTTCCCCGCTAAATAAGTCAAAATCACCTCACCGGTCCCGAGAGAAACTCGAAACATGGCATTTGGTAATGCTTCCTCAACGGTGCCCTGCACCTCACCTGATGTATCTTTCTCCATTCTTATCTAACATTTTCCACTATAGCAGAATGCCCATTTTGCGTCAAATAGAGGGGTGCACATGCCTGTTGAAAACCAATTTGATCAACTTCTCTTCAAGAGGAGCTAATTTTGGTTGTTATTGAGCGAGGGTTGGATAACAGTGACCACAAGCTGGCTTGCATCAGCAGGAAGGATCAGCTTCCAAAACGGTCGCATAGTGAGGTGCGCTTCGGCGATGCCTGGGCCAAAAGCTTTGACGATTTTGGCGAAGTCCGAGCGGTTTTGTCCCACCAACGCTTGTTGAAGCGCTTGTGGGTCAATCTGCCACAGGAGTGTTGTTGAACCAGTCAGTGTGACGAGCATATACCCAAAAGTCGGTGCACTTGTGGTGACGGAAGCTGCGATAGAAGACCCTTCAGCAAGTGCAACAGGCTCGCCCGCATACCCGGCAACAGTTTGTTGGGCAAGAGCGCGCGCGAGTATTTTTGGGTCGAGCACCGCCACCTGCCCACCCATAAGCGAGCCCTGCACAAGAATAAAGCCCTGAGGAATTGATTTTACCAGTACACGCGTGTATCCCAGAGAGTTTTGTGAAGGATTTATTGATGCGGTGATATGTACTGGCAACACAACGGCCTGGCTCTTGAGCGTGACTTTGACATCTGCTTTTTGGAAGAGCGTTGAAAGCAGGAGGCCGGCCACCGCACAAGCCAAAACAGCAAACAATCCCCACAAGAAAAGTTGGCTTTTGCTTCTTTTGGCGTGTGTGTGTGACGTCTCGCCGTCTTGGCTATTTTGATGGTTTTGACCAACACCCCTTGTGTGGTGTTCGGATGTGCCACGGTGGTTAGGGAGAACGGGAATATTTCGTATGGAGCGATCCCTTTTGGTAAACATGTCGGGCATACCTGTAGTATATCGTAAAAATCTTAAAATACTTTGTTTGCAAAAAGCGCCTCAACCATGAAGTGCAGGTCAGGGACCGCTGCGTGTGCAGAGGCGTGAGACACCAGGTGATGGGCGCGTAGCGCGCGCACCGTGCCTCCCTCAGGAAAGAGCGCGGCGACCTGCTCGGAGTTGGCCAGGACGCTTGCAAACAACTCACCCAATGGCTCGGGGGCGACCACCAACACACTGTGTGCAAAACTTGCATCGTCCGGAAGATTGCCCGCATAGAGCGCCCGAGCGACGTCGGCAAAGTCGTCGGCAAAGTGCGTCGCCGAGACCGAAAGCGGTTCGTGCAGCCACTCGGGGCCTGGGTGCACATGCCCCGGCGTGGTGTCAATAAGACTGAGCGCTGAGCGCGCGGCGTGCAGCGGCACCCCCGCATGCGTCGAGAGGGTTCGCAGGATGGTATGTGACCCAAACGGTACCGTGGCGCGAGCGATGACCGCGTTTTCATATATGTAGAGAATTTCGACGACTTCGCCAGTCACCACACACAGCAGAAATGCCGGGTCATGTTCAAACGCCGCATCAACCGCGTGCGCGGCCGCGGCGCCGAATGCATGAAAGGAAACAGGCATATCCCCAACCAACCCTCTGATGCTTTTTTGCACGTGCGGCTCAAAATCCCACGCAATCTTGTCTTGTTTGCCCACACCCCAAGACGGAGCAACCCACGGCGCGCCAAAAAACACTGCGGTGTTTGAAATTCCTGAAGCAGTCCGAGCATGCACCAACACTTCGTGAGCCGCCCGTTCCACTTCGCGCGCCATACGCGCGCTGCTGAGCCTCTGTTGCACTGGCAGCGACAACCTCTTTTCTGCAAACAAGCGCGGTGCCTGGCCTGGGGCAAGTTGCACCAGCGCACTGCCAACACTCGCGTTCTCAACGTCGAGCAGCAAAACGGTTTGTTCTTTTTCTGATTTCCCTTTCTCTTTTCCAAACAACGAAAACAAAGATGACATGCGTTTAGTATATATCAAAAAAAAGAAAAGCTCCGGGACAAAACAATTACTCAAGCACTGCCCGAATGCGGCGCACACCTGCCGAAACGGCTTCTTCTTTTTGGATTTTGAAATGTTTGTTTTCAGCGGCAAGCTCGCCCGTGTGGGTGACGTGCGGGCCACCACAAAACTCGACAGAGAAAGCAGAGTTGACCGGGCCAACCGAATAGACCGAAACCATGTCGGGGTACTTGGCACCAAACTCGTGTTCGGCACCCAACTTTTCAGCTTCTTCTTTGGGCATTTCAGTGCGGATCACCTGAATATCCTCTGTAATCTTTTCGTTCACAATCTGTTCAACTTCTTTGAGTTGCTCGGGCGTCACTTTCTGCCCATACGAAAAGTCTATTCTGAGTCTTTCTTGCGTAATGTTCGAGCCGCGCTGCTTCACCTCGAGACCCAACACTATTTGCAGCGCTTTGAGCAACAAGTGGTGTGCGGTGTGCAGCCTGGTTGTCTTTTCTGACGTATCTGCAAGCCCGCCTTTGAACTTTTGCTCACTTCCCGAGCGAGACAAGTCTTGGTGCTGCTTCAGTAATTCTTTGAAACCCTCCAGGTCGATTTGCTTAATCCCCTTTTCGCCCGCCTCCTCGATGACCAATTCGAGCGGGAAACCATAGGTCGTCACCAGGTGAAAAGCATCGTGCGCTGAAAGCGAGCTCTGCCCTGCAAACCGCGCAAGCTCTTTCATGCCGCGGTCGAGCGTGAGGCGAAACTGCTTTTCTTCAGCGTCGATCACGCTCTCTATTTCAAGTTGTTTTTCTTGTAACTCTGGATAGGGCGCTTTATAGGTGTTCGCAATAGACCCCACAACACCTGCCAGAGTAAATGCGTTGTATCCAACGCCAAGCTTGTCGAGCTGTTGCACGCTGCGGCGGATGAGCCGGCGCACAAAGTAGCCTTTATCTGTCTTTCCTGGCACGACCCCATCAGCAATCAGAAAAGTTGCGGCCTTTACATGGTCAGCAATAATACGGAATGCTTTTTTGTTGTCTGCATACATTTTGCCCGTGTTGAGCTCCAGCGCGGTGATTATTTCCTTGTGGGCAACAAGGAACACGTCGGGTGAGTTTTGCGCCGCAGCCGCAATGCGCTCGAGGCCGCCACCATAGTCGACATTTTGCTTGGGGAGTTTTTCAAACCCATCGGCAGTTTTGAGATATTGCATAAACACCGAGTTGCCCAGTTCGATATATCGACCACAGTCACAATTGGGGTGGCAGTGGTCGCCCCACTTTTTGTCATGCACCACTTCTGGATATAAGTAGAAGACCTCAGTGTCAGGCCCTCCCGGCTCGCCGGGCGGCATCTTGTTTGGGGCGCCCGCTCGACTCCACCAATTTTTGTCATCATAGAAAAAGATGCGCCCACCTTGCTCCCCCACTTCATAGCCTCGCTCCTCGCTCCCTATGTCCACCTCTTGCACATTGGCGACATTGGCCTTAGTAAAAAGATCTTTCCAAATAGCGGCGCTCTCGGTGTCTTTGGGTATATCTGCCGCAGGGTTGCCGATGTAGCAGGTAACAAAAATCCTATTAGGATCGAGCTGCACCTCTTTGGTCAAAAATTCAAAGAACCAGGTAATTTGCTCTTGTTTGAAATAGTCACCCAACGACCAGTTGCCGAGCATTTCAAAAAAAGTCGTGTGGCGATTGTCACCGATCTCTTCTATGTCGCCCGAGCGAAAACATTTTTGAGAATCAACCAAACGCGAACCAGCGGGGTGACTTTTGCCGAGCAAATATGGGATCAAAGGCTGCATACCCGAACCGGTAAAGAGTGTGGTGGGGTCATTTTGTGGCACCAGGGGCGACGAGGGAATAATCACGTGTCCCCGCTCCTCAAAAAACTTCAAATATTTCGTCCGAACCTCGTCCAACAGCATATATATGAAAGAGTATCGTTAATTTGTGGAAAAGAAAAGAGCCCACATCTTTCGATGCAGGCCCTGTTGGAATTTTCAAGAAAGAGCTATCCGGCAGCGAGGATCTTCGCCAACACCGCGTCGGGGGCTTTGCTGGGATCCTGCAACTTGTCCTTCGGATCGTAGATGGTGACACCCTTTTTCGCAGGAATCAGCGTCAGCTTGCCTTGTTCGACAAGTTTCGTGGTGGCGGCAATCGGATCTTCGCCAAAGTAATCCCGGAACGCCTTGTTAAACCCACTGATGACCGTGTTAATCCCGAGATAGGGTTTGACCCGCAACCCATGAATTGCCTTCAATGTGAATTCTTCGTGACTCAGCTTCGCCTGTGTGGTGGTGGGCTTACTCATAACTCGTTACTCCTGACTGTTGGAACTGCTGTTGAGACTGACTACTGTTCGTCGGTCGGTTTCAGAAACCGTGCGTACGCCGCTCGCCACCCTGCCCGCTTCCTTGAAAGCTGACCAAGCATAACGAACGACCCTCGTTCGGGAGAGTGTTCCTCTTTCCAAACCTCTTGGTTAAGCGAAAAGCTGACGCTCAACGCTCTTTCGTCCTCCGACGTGGCGAACGCAAACGGGCCATGACGCCCCTCTGGAACCACACTTTGGACCACTGCGCGCAGTAAGTCATCCATCACACTTCCCCTTAACGATTAAGCAGTTGCATGATGGCATCGTACGCCGCCTCGTCTTCTTTTGCCTTTGGGTCTTCCAACCCACTGGCGATCGCCGTTATATCACGCTCGAGTGCGCTTTTATGCGCTTCGAGGTGTTCGAGCGTCGACATGACCTCGAGACGCTCTTGCGTGAGATCAAGCCAGCGCTGGTGGTGAGACCGACGCGACTTCACGCGTTCCGACAAGGCTTCAAATTTCTTCTCGAGCTCTGTCGGTTCGACAACAGGCGTCAGCACGACTTCGGCGACATCGGTTTCCACCGACGCCGTTTCGATTCCTTTGGACTTATCCGTCCTCAGTTCAAGAAACTTGTCGGCCGGGATGCGATATCCCCCGCTAATCTTTTCGAGCACCTTGCGCTGTGTAAATTGATACAAAGCATTAGATGCAGAGTTTCCTGTAGAAGGAAAATTAAACTCCACCCGCAGAACACTGAGACAATCAGTGGCTGCGACTTCACCGTTTTGGTTTGCCTTGCTGGCAATTTCCAAAAGAAACAACTCGATATTCTCAGTGTTCCTCATGAGTGTCGCCAGCGGCCCAGTCCCACGTTTCGCATATAGATCATCTGATGAACCTGACACTGGTGCTGGCACTGACGCGTTCAGTATCTTCGTCAGAACCGCATCTACGTCGGGATTTCCGTCGTGCATGATCTTCTCCTTTTCTTCTGTTGTGTTTTGGGCTTTCAAAGAGCTCTTGAGAAGTGCGTACAGATCATTGACCTGCATGTCTTTGCGAACACGGAGCAATACTTTTTTATATTGCCCAGCAGTACTTCTCCATAGAACAGGCACTCCGCGAGCAGTTGGTGAAAATATATGCATCCCAGAAACGCGAGGCAACTTGCCCTTATGGGCAATGGGAATTAATCTTATATCCCCTAAGAGCCCAGCAGTTTTGCAGAGATGCTCCAACTTACTCGTGAGCTCTTCTGCGGGTTGTTTGAGACGCCCATTGTCCCCAGCAGCTGTAAAGACTAAACGCAGTGGCGTGTCGGTCACTCTCTCACTCCTTTTTTACTGTTGCGATGCTCCTAGTCCACGAAAGATATTACCTATACACATGTGATTTGTCAAGTTTTTCTATTTCTTTGTGGTTTGAGTTTTTTGACATTTTCTGATAGTATCGTTTTATCTAGAGAGACATACAATATGGCAAAGCAACATTGGGGATTTAATGTCAATAGTATCGATACGGGCGTCCGACCACAGGACGATTTTTATAGCTATGCCAACGGCGGCTGGCTCAAGGCAAACACCATACCCCTTGACGAATCGCGTTGGGGTACGTTTACTATGCTCCGCGTCAAGACCGAGCACCAGCTCAAAGAAATTCTCTCCGATATTTTAAAAAACTTGCCGGCCGGCAAGGTGGGGAAAGCGTATACAAAGGGTTCACCTGAACAACTTATCGGTGATTTTTACCGCTCGGCGGCAGACATGAAAAAGCGCAACGCGCTGGGGAGCCGCCCACTCGCACCTTGGCTCAAAGAGATCCACGCCATCAAAACCCAAAAAGACCTACAGCGCGTCATCGGGCTTTTTCACAGCGTGGGCATCGTCGTGCCGTGGGATTTTTGCATTGACCAAGACTCAAAAAACAGCGGCCGCTACTTGCTGCACTTGATGCAAGACGGCATCGGCCTTCCCGAGCGCGAATACTACCTGAGCGACGCACCCGAGCAAAAGCGCGTGCGCGAGGCATACATACAACATATAGAAAGAATCCTCACCCTCTCGGGCATGAAAAAACCCGATGTGGTAAACGCTGTGTCGGTGGTGATGAAGATTGAAACCATGCTTGCCCGTGCCTCGATGAAAAAAGAGGACACCCGCGATGCAGAAAAGGTGTACCACAAACGCACCGTGAGCCAGCTCAAAAAAGAAGTGCCCGAAATTGCCTGGGAGCCATATTTCATGCGCATGGGCGCGGGGCGCATCCACGAGGTCATTGTCGCGCAACCCGAGTTTTTGAAAGTTGTGGGCAAAATGCTCACCACCATCCCCCTTTCAGAGTGGCAGGTCTACCTGGAGTGGCACATCACCAACAGCTGCTCGTCGCTCCTCTCTGACGCGTTTGGGCGTGCGGCGTTCGACTTCTATGGCAAGGTTTTGACCGGCTCGGGCAAACGTCGCGCGCCGTGGCGTCGCGCACTGGGCTCAGTCAACGGCAATTTGGGCGAGGCATTGGGCAAACTCTATGTCCAGCACCACTTCCCCCAGGGGGCTAAGCGTCGCATGGAATTGTTGGTTGCTGACTTGTTTGCGGCATATGAAAAGCGCATCAAAGCGCTCGACTGGATGCTGCCCTCAACAAAAAAGAAAGCCCTGCAAAAGCTGCGCGCTATGAATAAAAAGATTGGCTACCCAACCAAGTTTGAGAACTACCGCGGTGTCACCATCCGCCCTGACGACTTTTTTGGCAACACATTCCGCGCGCAGGCGTATGAACACAAAAAAGCGATGCGCCGGTTGCATAAACCCGTTGATAAAAAAGAGTGGCTCATGACTCCACAAACGGTCAATGCCTATTGCCACTTTAACCTCAACGAGATCGTCTTCCCTGCTGCCATCCTCCAAGCGCCATTTTTCGACAAAGACGCTGACGACGCGGTCAATTATGGGGCCATCGGCGCAGTCATCGGCCACGAAATCACCCACGGCTTTGACGACCAAGGCTGCAAGTTTGATGGTCGCGGCAACATGAGCCCGTGGTGGTCCAAAAAAGACGCCGAGCGCTTTGGCACAAAAGCCAAAGTGGTGGTCAAGCAATTTAATGAATATGTCGCAGCGCCGGGCGTGCATGTCAACGGACAACTTACCCTGGGGGAAAACATCGCCGACCTTGGCGGTGCATCCATCGCTTTTGACGCATACCTCGAGCGACTCAAAAAAACAGATCGTGAGGACATTGATGGCTTCACCCCCGAACAGCGCTTTTTCTTGGGGTTTGCTCAGGCAGAGCGCGAGCTTGCCCGCCCCGAGTTCACCAAGATGCAGGCACTCACCGACCCGCACTCGGTTGCCTACACCCGCGTCAACGGCCCCCTCTCAAACCTCGAGAGTTTCTACAAAGCCTTTGATGTGAAAAAAGGCGACACACTCTACCGCGAGCCAAACAAGCGCGCCAAGATTTGGTAATTAGTTCGCTATCGGACCTTTGTGCCCTGATGGAAAACCATTTGCCAGCGATCATCTCGTTCTACCCAAACAGAACTCCTGCGTGTAGACACAGTTGTTGTGTTATCTGAATCTAACATTGTAGCCGTATAAGTAACGAGCACAACATTTGAAGCAAGTTCTTTTGCATTAAACTCGGATACATCTATTTGCAAATCAAATTGTTCTCCTTCTAAGCCATCCAAAGTGTCTTGTTTATTAAAAACACCTCCTGACTTTCCAAATTCCACGAAGTCATCTGCGATTAACTCATCTACTCGACCGCGTGAGTTTCTAACTTCTTTTTTATGAAGACTTGTTTCAAGTTCTAAAAATACTTGTTGCTGTTCCATAGTCGTATGGTGATTTAAATATGCAACTCCTCTTCTATTTTAGAAACACGAGCCTCAAGCGCGCTGTGGCGCTCAAAATTTGAGTCGAGCCCGCGCTGAACACCTTCGATTTTGCCATTAGTCATTTCAAAATTTTGCATCATTTCTGATCTTAATCCTCCAATCTTACTTTCAAGCTCATTCTCAAGCTCTTCCTTTGTTACAAGCTTAGTCTCTATGTACTCTTTAATACCGCCTATTATCTCCACCAAGTCGTGGATATCTTGTTTAAATTCCTTAAGGTCGTCTGACATGGCCTAAAGTATACCATAACGGTACTAACGCCAAAGTTATTCATGACTATCTGTGTATATAAAGTTTTATGATAACCAATCTATCGCCTTTTTACCGTTTTTTTCTAAATACTCATTCGCTTTTTTGAAGTGCCCGCATCCAAAGAAGCCACTATGGGCAGAAAAGGGCGAAGGGTGGGCAGCTTCTAATACCAAATGTTTTGTGCGGTCTATGTGTGCGCCTTTTTGTTTGGCATAATTGCCCCAGAGCATGAATACTAGATTCTCTCTTTTTTCTGAAAGTGCTTTGACCACTGCGTCGGTAAACTCTTCCCAGCCTTTGTGTTGATGCGAGCCAGGGCTATGGGCACGCACGGTTAAAGTCGCGTTTAAAAGCAGCACGCCCTGCTTTGCCCAACGCGATAAATCGCCGCTTTTGTTTTGCATTGGCTCGCCATACTCCTTTTCAATTTCTTTAAAAATATTTTGGAGCGAAGGCGGGAGCACCACCTCCTCGCCCACTGCAAAGCACAGGCCGTTGGCTTGGCCCGCGCCGTGGTACGGGTCCTGGCCTAAAATTACCACCTCAACTTTTTCAAAGGGGCAGAGCTCGAAGGCGTTAAAAATATTTTTGGGCATTGGATACACCACCCCGCTTTTGTATTCTTGTCTTACAAAACTCGCCAATTCCCCAAAATAAGGCTTTTCAAATTCATCGCCTATCTGCTGCTTCCATGACTCATTAATATTCACTTCCATGGCCTTAGTATATTCTTATTTTGAGCCACAAAACAGCTATCCACAGGCTTGGTTGTTAGCACTGACTTGACAATAATGTATATAACTGTATAATCTTGCTAGATGTGCTGCAGTGAGCAGCGCTGAAACACCCCGAGGAGGGTTAAATGCGTAAATCAAGTTTCGGCCATCACCGTCTCGCCTCCCAAAAAGAGGCGTACGAGGCGACAAAGCGTCGCCCCATGAACAGGGCGAGGCCGCTGCTTCAGCGACGGCCTGCGAACAAAAAAGCGCCTAGGCGCACAAGGGGCAGCACCACGGTGCTGCCCCTCAACATTTCTATATATGCACCCCCTCATCTCGCAGCAGTGCGAGTTTTTTGTTTGCCCCACCCCGGTTATAGCCAGAGGGTTTGCCGTCAGAGCGGATGACGCGGTGACACGGCACTGTTGGATTAAAGTTATGAGACATAATCATCCCCACCGCGCGCGCCGCGTTTGGTTTGCCCGCTTTGCCCGCCACCTGCTTATAGGTCATCGTTTTGCCTTTGGGGATTTTGGCAACGATTGCATACACACGTGCTGCAAACGCACTTTGAAACACTTTTTTCTTGGGCGCTTTTTCTGGTTTCACCATTCCTGCAGCAGAGCTGCTAGAAAAGTTGACTGGTCGTTTCTGTTGCATCTTTATAGTTTTCTTTCTTAGCAATCTTTTTTGGCACAAACGAAGGGGTTGCTTGCTGTTGCGATTGAGTCAACCCTCCCCCGCCCGGGAGCACCGAGGCGACCGCTTCACGGTATTTGCAATAGTCACAGTCTCCCCCCGCAGCGGGTAGAGCGCTGCTGTCGAGGCACGCTTTCAGTTGCACCAAGACGCCATCCACCCAGTCGGTTGAGCCTTTGTACGGCACCAGGGTGAGTTCGAAATCAAGCCGCCCATCGAACACCTCGCGGTCACGGGTCGCATTGGCATAAAACCAATACCCCATGTCGGACACCTTGAAACCGTTCTGGCGAAGCAGCCATTGGTATATCTCGAGCTGGCGTTTGTAGCCCCGATGCCACTCTTCATCGAGCGACTCTATCTTCCCGTCTTTGCTGGTCGCTTTATAATCAATGACAATCAACTCTCCCGCTGTATTGACCCAAATGTCGTCAACGCCTCCGCGCACCATGAGGCCAGTTTCTTTGTGCAGATGCCGCACGCCCTGACTGAGCGCATTTCGCCACTCGTCCATCTGCGCATGCGCAAGTGGGACGGCATCGAGGCCATAGGCTTTGGCGAGTGGGTGCTGGGTGCCCTGCGCACGGTGTACATCAAGCTCTTTTTTGAGCAATGCATCAACCGCACTGTTGAGGTTGAATGGATAGCCCGGTGGCCGCGCCACACCCAACCTGTTGTCAAGATAAAAACACCGAGCACACTCCATGAAGAGGTCTATTTTTGAGCGAGAAAGGGTCCACTTTGCCCCGCCGTAGCTATAATTTGGATTTCTATGTGGTTTGTAATACTGACTCAAAGTAATAGTAGTGTACCCTATGTGTCCTCTGGTTGGCGAGTGTTAGTTGGTTTGGAATGTCGTCAGAAGCACGTTGCCCTGCGCATCTTTAACCTGTGGGTCGCCATGGAGTGTGAAGACCTTGTCGCCATCATCGACAGACTCACCCACAAAGTAGGTTTGGCCTGCAACAGTTGCACGCAACAGTGGAATTGTATTGGAATCAACACCCGGCAAAAACAACCCAGTACCAAGCGCGTTGCCCTGCACCCCACCATTGTCTTGATAGACCACAAACCATGTAGGAACAGACACCGACACATTCGACACCTGCACCTCTGTGCCCGCAGGTTGAGGAGAAGCAACAGTAATTGGAAGCACACCACTTACGACGACTGGGGCGTTTGCTGCAATTATTGCCTTGTCTTCCACACCTCCGCTATTTTTATCTTTCCCTGTATCTGCGTCTGTAGCGAGCGCTGACGAACCCGTGATACTGACAACTCCTTCTGACTTGTGCCGCAGCGCAACCATGCCCCACACTGCAACAATACAAAGCGCGAAAATACCAATAATTATACTTGCTGTCTTAAAACCACTTTGCGTGACAGGAGCAGGCATCGTGGTTGATGTTGTCACGATTGGTTGTGCGGTTGGTTGTGCGGTTGGTTTTTGTGATACTGCTGGCTGCGACCAGGTAAGCGTTGGCTTACTGCTTTGATTATTCTGATTACTCTGGCTACCTTGACCACTCTGACCGTTCTGATTGCTAGGCTTATCTTCCATACATCTTGTGCTAAGTAATAAGTCTGATTATATATCGTTTCCTGGGACGCACAATGCCTCCACCTCTTGGAGCACCATGTCTGCTTTTTTTCCACGCACCCCAACCCGCGCAAGAGCGTCTGTGTCATGCGGCAAATCATTGCAAAGCACCTTTTTTTGTTCAAGCAGAGCCGTTTTTTGCTTTTTTGTCAGAGTGGTCAACGCAGTGATGGGGTAGAGCTTTGCGGCGTCGATGCGGTCGTGCAGATTGCCTTTCTCGGGATATTCCCATCCCAGCAGCTCGAGCCCGCGACAGGTAGCATACTGAATCGCCTTAGTCGTGAACTTGGTGTTCGTCACCACCAGCCCGCCTATTGTTTCGTGGGGCAGAGTTTTTTGTATATCATCAATGCGCGCCGACACATACAGCACCGTTTTAAGGTCAGTTTTGAAGCCTGCACTGTTATGAAATTTTGCTTCAACAAATGTTTTGATACCGCCTTTCTGCATGACCACGTCGACTTCATGTTCCACACACGCGCCCTGTACGATCTGGTCGATGGTGGCGGTATACCCTTCGCGGCGAAAGAGCTCGGCTAGATAGGCTTCAAATGGAAAGCCCGAAGGCCCAAAGTCGAGTACGGCACGCTTGAGCGAGTAGCGTGCCGCAACCCCTTGCCGATGCTCGCGCAAGTGTGTAAACGCACGGTGGTAGATCTCGCTGGTGGTGACGCCAGGATACAACTCTCTTTCTATCTCCTCGCCAATGAGCGCCACCATTTCAGGCGTGGCTCCCACTCGCGCAAGCGAAGCGTGCAACTTGGCTAGGTCAAAAGGCTCTGCTATTCCATCGGCCTTGACCACTAATGTTGGCCTGTACACAGTGTTGTTATTTTGCATTTCCTTTTATAACAGAAAACGAAACGGGGGTATCGTTAATAGTGATTCCTGCAAGTGAAGGTGAGTGAGTCGTAGGGCTCGCATATGATATAAGGAATGGCGTCGTTGAGGTACCTGCATCTGTACATGCACCGTCCGCTGCTTTGGTAACACGAAATACCAACGCAAGCGTCACTGAACGTGTGCCGGTTGTTGAGACACCCGTTGAAAACATGTCGCAATTGGGGAGCGCTAATTCGCCTTGGTAGGTTTCCACACCCTGTTTGGAGCTGTGCTTTATAGTTATCCTGCGCGGCAACACATAGTTTGGGTCGGCTGCTGCAACCGGCTCTGTTTGGCGCAAAAGTGTTGTAGTGGGGGGTGGCTGTGGCGTCGAAGTGCGAGGCACAAAGACCACAACAAACCACCACAAAACAAGCACCAAGAGCATCAACATAATGAGCAGTAAGGAGCTTTGGTGTTTATGTGCCCGTTTCAGATGGCGCTGTATATGACGCTTCACACTGAAAGTATACCGCTTCACCAGCCCCGTGTACGCATACTTATCAACACATCAAAAAAAATCAGTACGCACCACGACACCACCCCCGAGGCACACTTCCCCATTTTTTGTCCCTCGATAGAGAACGAGTGACTGACCAAGGGGGATGTGGCGTGGCTCAGAGAGAGTTACCACCACCTCTTCGCCCTCACGGGAGATGTGCGCGGGCAGGAGTGTTTGTCGATAGCGAAATCGGGCCAAACATTTCCCCTCGGGCGCAGCGCCAAGCCAGTTTGTGTCTGCGAGAGATATTTTTGTTTTTGTAACCCCTGTTGGATAGGGACTGCATGAGACCGTAATAGTGTTTTTTTCTATGTTCTTTCCAATGACATAGTAGGCAGGAGTTTCTGGTGAATGGACCGTAAGGGTAAAGCCGTGTCGCTCGCCGAGTGTATACAAGACCGCGCCTCGGTGTTCACCTACTACGTCACCATTTTCTGAAAGCACATTCCCTGGCACGGGCGCGAGCTCGTGCTCGAGCATATCTTTAATTGGTATGTTGCCCAAAAAGCACAAACCCTGACTGTCTTTGCGTCGCGCGTTTGGCAACGCAAACTTCTCTGCAAGCGCTCGCACTTCTGGTTTCTGCATACCGCCCACAGGAAAGAGCGTGTGCAGCAAGGCCCCTTTGGGCATCATCCACAGAAAATAACTTTGGTCTTTTTCGGTGTCGTTACCCGCATACAGCGCAGGCGCGCCAGAATCTGTATTTTCTTTAATCTGCGCATAGTGCCCAGTGGCAACAAAATCGGCGCCGTGCTCTCGGACAAACTCATAAAATCTCCCAAACTTAATTTCTTTGTTGCACAGCGTATCAGGGTTGGGAGTGTTCCCTTTTCTAAATTCTTCTATCGAAGTCTGAAATACTGTTTTTTGATACTCGTTCGATAAGTCTAATTCTAAAAAAGGGATTTTTAAGTGCGCAGCCACGCGCATCGCGTCGAGTCTATCCTCACCCGCGGTGCAGGGATAGCCAGGCACCGTGATGCGGATAAACACCCCCGTCACGTCATACCCCGCCTTTTGCAACAGCGCGGCCGAAACGCCCGAGTCTACCCCGCCCGACAGGCCAACAAACACCACTCCTTTGCTTTTCATAAGCTTATGGTACCTGAATTGCAATCGAGAGTCTAAAAACAACAAAGCCGCGCAACCAATTCACTTGAATGGGAGCGCGGCTCGAGGAATCGTGAGATCCCTCTAAACAAACTTGGAGAACCCACGGATGGCCCCAGCGGCCAATGTCCAACCCTTACCGGTGAAATGATCGGCCGCATGACGAGCGGCAAACTTAACACCGGAACGAGCCGCTCTCCGTACTTTAGACTTCGTTTCTTCGTCGAGATTCTGGTACGCAGCGCTCACAGACTTTGTGCCCGCTGCCACGTGTTTGGCAACGATAACAATCGGCGCTGGACTTCTCCGACGAGCCGTGAGGCTCATGAAGAAGCTTACCCAGATGCTCGCCATCATGACAAGCACCATCGCAAACGTTGCGATCAGGACGGTCGCGTAGTCATTCCACCCGCCCCAAGTAAGGGCTGCGATGAAACCGATCTCACAGGTGACCAGTATGGCCAGAAAGCTTTTGAGTGCCCTGCTAGCACTCGCAAGCCCTAAGAATGCGCCGACCAGCGTGAGCAGGATCGGCAGCACGTAGACGATGAAGAGGAAACGGCTCATTGGTTTGTTACTCCTTGACAACGTTCAGTTCAGATTCCATTATACCATGATATGTACATATCTGTCAAGTATCCATAAAAGGCTTTAAAATTTGACTTTTAGTGCTTGTGTTGCGAGCTAATTTTGTTTTTTTATATATACCAGACTTCTTTATCTTACAGAATTTTATGAAAATAAAAATGTCTAACGCAAAAGCATTAGACTGTGGCCTCCTCTCGAATATGTACCCAGGCTTCAAACGCAGCGAGGCCCACTATAACCGCTGGTTTTTCAGCGATAGAAACAGAACGCACAAAAGCACGGATCGCGATAAGCAAATCACGAGGACTCGGAGATTCTTCAAGTTCGATATTCCTGATAGAGTAAGGTTCCAACAACTCGCCAGATAGGAATTCATGAATTAACTGACTCCGTTGGCCATCCTCGTCACACGGGATCATGAACATCCCGAGATGCTTTTTGAGCATTTCACCAATCGTTAACTGCACAGTCGCTCTCCTCTTGCTTTACTTGTTCACCACTCCTTCTGCACGAAGAGCATCTTCGGGGCTGTTGATCCCGAGAGATTCTTGCGCAGAGACTCCAACCGTCAGGATACGTCGCCCGTCGTTTTTTGCAAGAGCGATGATGTCCGTCAGATACAACTCGCCATTGACCGGGTTTGGTTTCACCCGAGCCAAAGCTTCTTCGAGCCACGCCGAGTCGATGCAGTAAAAACCCGGGTTTACTTCAGTGATGAGACGTTCATCGTCAGTCGCATTTTTATATTCAACAATTTTTTCGAGCGAGCCACTTTCGTCGCGGACAATGCGACCAAACGAATTAAATGCCGCACGCCAGCGGCCAAAATCAGGCACCGATGTCGTGCCCAACACCAGTGCGGGTTTTTCCTGTGTAAACATATCTGCAATGCGAGAGATGCTTTCTGCGGTGATAAACGGGTTGTCAGCATATAACACAAACACCGCGGTGTGTTCCTGATCTAAAAAAGGCACACAGACACCAACCGCATGGGCCGTGCCCTTTTGTTCTGCTTGTTCGACATAGCGCTCGTTGGGGAAGCGCTCTTTGATATGTTCCGCACCCCAACCAACCACCACGATCGGCTTATGTGTTCCCGTTTGTTGAAACGTGTCGAGCAAGCGACCGAGCATTGAGACACCACCAACCTCGGCGAGTGCTTTGGGCATGTCAGAGCGCATCCGGGTACTGCGCCCTGCAGCCAAGATGATGGGCTGGATCATACGGAGTACAACTTTGTTTACAGGATAATAGTTGCACCACCTGGGTGGATCTCAAGGACGCCTGAGGTGACTTCAAAAAATTGCTGTCCGTCCTGCAAGTCTGCCGCATGTACCGTGATGACACCTGGTTTGAGCGTTGTGACAAACGGTTCGTGGTTGCCAAGCACCGTCATCTCGCCCTCGGTGGCAGGCACGGTAACCGAGACAGCCTCACCGTCAAAATACACTTGATCAACTTTTGCTATTACTACTTTCATATTTTATTTTTCCTACGTCCTAAGGTTAAACCTTAGACCCCAACCTCCTAAGGTTTAACCTTAGGACATGGGATTATTCTGCTTTTACTGAGTCGATACTGCCTTTGTTATAGAACGCGCTTTCTGGCTTGTCGTCGTGTTTACCTTCGAGGATTTCTTTAAATCCGCGTACGGTCTCCTCGAGGCTCACGTACACGCCCGGAATGCCCGAGAAGACTTCAGACACGTGCATTGGGTGTGAAAGGAAGCGCTGGATCTTGCGCGCGCGGTACACAAGCTGCTTGTCTTCATCGGAGAGTTCTTCGATACCTAGAATGGCGATGATGTCTTGCAAGTCTTTGTAGCGCTGGAGCACCTGTTTGGTCTGGAGGGCAACATCGTAGTGCTCTTGACCAACAATGTCTGGGTCAAGTGCCGTCGAGTTGCTTTCGAGTGGATCAATGGCTGGGTAGATGCCAATTGAGGCCAGGTTGCGCGAAAGAACGATTGTGGAGTCGAGGTGGGCAAAGGTGGTTGCTGGTGCCGGGTCGGTGAGGTCGTCGGCGGGGACGTAAATTGCTTGCACTGAGGTGATCGAGCCTTTTTTGGTCGAGGTGATACGCTCTTGGAGCTGGCCCATCTCTTCGGCAAGCGTTGGTTGATAGCCCACCGCCGACGGCACACGGCCAAGCAGCGACGACACTTCCGAGCCCGCCTGCACAAAGCGAAAGACGTTGTCCATGAAAAAGAGTACGTCTTTACCCATCTCCTCGCGGAAGTATTCGGCCATGGTGAGACCCGAGAGCGCGATGCGCGCACGGGCGCCAGGCACTTCGTTCATCTGCCCAAATACCAGTGCCATTTTGTCGATAACACCCGACTCAGTCATTTCGTGATACAGATCGTTGCCCTCACGGACACGCTCACCAACTCCGGCAAAGACCGAGTAACCGCCGTGGGCTTTGGCCACGTTGTGGATGAGTTCTTGCATCAACACTGTTTTTCCCACACCAGCACCACCAAAGAGTCCCACCTTGCCACCACGCATAAACGGCGCAAGCAGGTCGATTGGTTTGATTCCTGTCTCAAACACTTCTGCGCGAGTAGACTGGTCTTTGAACATCGGCGCTGGTTGGTGAATGGACCTGCGCGGCGCACCTTCCACCTGCGGCTTGCCGTCGATTGGTTCCCCCACCACGTTGAAAAGTCGTCCCAGCACTTTCTCGCCCACAGGCACGGTCACTTGGCTGCCTGTGTCCAAAACTTCAACACCACGAGCCAAACCAGTGGTGTCTTGCAAAGCAATAGCGCGCACACGGCCCACACCCACGTGCTGGGCAACCTCCAAAACAACTGTCCTGTCCCCCACTTTTGTGTGCAGCGCGTTTTTGATAGGAGGAAGATCATGCTCAAAATAGATATCGACGACTGGGCCGATAACCTGCTTGACGACCCCTTTGTTGCTGCTATTTGTATTGTGTGTTGTTTTTTCCATATTTTTTTAATACTTTGTAGTCTTTCGGTTAGGCTGCCATGGCTTCCATGCCGCCGGTAATCTCGGAGACTTCTCTTGTTATAGCAGCTTGTCGCGCTTTATTAAACTTGAGCCTCAAAAGGTGCTCCATCTCTTCGGCTTTGTCGGACGCCGACTTCATCGCGACCATGCGTGCCGAGTGCTCGCTAGCCTGGGACTCGAGCAGCGCATGATAGACAAAAATGCTTGCGAGCTTTGGTAAAATAACCAATAAGACTTCTTCTTCAGACGGCTCAACGGTGTAGGCGGGCACGCGAGCGGCATCTCGCCCACGCGCATCAACATCTGCAAGAGTGCCTTTTTTTGGAGCAATGTCTGCAACTGTTTGTAAAAGCTGCTCAAGGTGAAGCGGAAAGATCTGCCGTACCGTGGCGTGCTGCTCAAATGTTGAGATAAAATTTTGATACGAGAGCATAACGACATCCACTGCCCCCGCGCTAAAACGGAACGTGGCTTCGCGCACCAGTTCATCAACCAGCTCGCTCGTCACCTTGTCATTGTTGGGGTGGTACGCCTCGATAACAAACCCTCGTGTCGTAAAAAAATCGAGAGCTTTTTTACCCACCGCAACAACACGCACGTCTTCTTTTGCGATCCCTGAGGCCAACATCTCGCTGTAGGTGGAACGAAGCACCGCACTGTTGAGCGCCCCCGCCAAACCCTTGTCACTGGTGATGACAATCCACAACACTTTTTGAACAATAGGGCGCGCTGCCACGAGCGCGTGGTTTTTGAGCGATGCCGACCCAGACATGCGTGAAAGAATCGAGACAGCCGCGCGTGCATAGGCCCTGCCCCCGAGCGCTGTTTGTTGCGCCTTGCGCATCTTGGCAGCCGAAACCGCCTCCATCGCTTTGGTCACGGTTTGAGTTTTCTCAACCGAGCGGATTTTCGACTTTATTTGCTTGAGTCCTGCCATATAAATTAAGGTGACACCTTAACCCCAGCCCCCTCCAAGGTGCCACCTTGGACCAAACCAGGGTGTGTTGCTTGGAATTTTTCAAGCGCTGCCTTCAGACTCGTCTCTGAGCTTTCAGACATCTCACGGGACATAGCAATCGCAGGAAGCAGGTCTGCGCACTCGGCATCAAGGAAGGTCAAGAGTTTCTCTTCAAACTCGGGAACGCATTCAACTGACACCTTTGCCAGGTAGCCGTTAACTGCTGCATAGATGATGACCGACTGACGTTCAAAGGCGATAGGCGCGCCGTTCTTTTGCTTGAGCGTTGCCATGAGGCGCTGGCCGGAGTCGATGCGACGCTTCGTGTCGGGGTCGAGGTCTTGGCTGAATTGCATAAACGCCTCGAGTTCGCGGAACTGCGCCAACTCGAGCTTGATTTTGCCTGAAACACGCTTCATCGCCTTGGTTTGTGCGGCTGAACCCACACGCGACACTGAAAGGCCAGCGTTGATGGCAGGGCGCATGCCCTTGTTGAACAAGTCTGTTTCGAGGAAAATCTGCCCGTCGGTGATAGAGATGACGTTGGTGGGAATATAGCCCGACACGTCGCCTTCTTGGGTCTCAATGACCGGAAGTGCGGTGAGTGAGCCGCCGCCTTTTTCTTTTGATAGTTTTGCCGCGCGCTCGAGCAAGCGTGAGTGCAGGTAGAAAACGTCGCCTGGGTATGCCTCGCGCCCTGGTGGGCGGCGGAGCAGGAGCGAGAGTTGGCGGTATGCCACCGCGTGCTTTGAAAGGTCATCGTAGATGATGAGCGCATCACGGCCAGAGTCCATAAAATATTCACCAATAGCTGCGCCCGCAAAGGGAGCCAAGTATTGCAGCGCAGCGGGTGCTGCGGCGCCCGCATCAACCACAATGGTGTACTCGAGTGCGCCACGCTCACGCAAAAGCGACACAAGGCGCGAGGTTTTTGATTCTTTTTGACCGATTGAAACGTAGATACAGATGGGGCGCGACGCTGCTGGCTCTGACTTTTGGTTCAAAATGGTGTCGATAGCAACAGTGGTCTTACCGGTGTAGCGGTCGCCGATGATGAGCTCGCGTTGTCCGCGACCAATAGGGATCATCGAGTCAATCGCTTTGATGCCCGTGTGGAGCGGCTGCCCCACCGACTGGCGGTCCATCACACCATAGGCCTCGCGTTCAATGGCGTTGCGCTGTGTGCTCACAATGCCGCCCAGACCATCGAGCGGCTCACCCAAAGGTGAGACCACGCGCCCAAGCAGCGCGTCTCCCACGGGAATAGACAACACTTGACCGGTCGACTCAACCATCATGCCTTCGGTAATGAGCGACGCATCACCCAAAATAATGGCACGAACGGATTCTTCTTCAAGGTTCAAAACAACACCAAAAATATCTTCTGTTTCGAGCGCGTCGACCAGTGGTTTGCGACCAGCAGTAACAAAACGCACCATCTCGGACATGACCGCGCCGGCGAGCCCTTCAATCTCAGCAACGCCGTCACCCACGCGCACCACCAGGCCAGCATTGGCGGGACGAGACGTGGGAGTAAACTGCTCGATTTCTTTTTTAAATTGTTCAATAAAGTTTTGCATGATGTGTTTTTTTTGTTACGACGTTGCGACCAGTTTGCGATAGAGCTCGAGCAACACCCGCGTGCGTTCAGATTCTTCGGTCACATGCGTGTATTTTTCTGAACGCTTTTTTGTTTCAATAATCTGTTGATATTGAACCAGGATCTGGGGCGCGAGTTTGATGTGACCTTTTTTCTTGAGCGTCTGCATGAGCCCCGTGAGGTATGTGCGGGAATGTTCTGGCGCCGTGGACACAAGGTCGTGGAGCGCATGTGCGTATTGTTGCTGGAGCGTCATATTATTTTGACTGGAGGCTGGCACGCTCCATACCAAGCACAATGAGTTTTGCTACTTCTTGTTTGCTTTCTACAATGGCGGCGTGCTTCATCTCAGCTGCTCGAGCTTCTGCTTCCTGCAAAAGCGCCGCAGCAGCAGCCTCGCCTTGAGCGACGATCTGCTGCTGCTTTTCGCCCGCAGAAACACGCGCCTTTGCGACCACTTCATCTGCATCCTTTCCTGCTTGCGCAAGCAATTCTGCACGAGACTCCTCTATCCGTTTCAGGTGATGTCTTGCCTTGTCTGCATCGCGCACGCCGTCTGCCATTTTCTGGCGCCGTGCTGCAAGCATGGTGGTAAGCGGCTCATACAAAAAATACCAAAGCGCCAACAACAACAGCGAAAAGTTGATGATATTGATCACCAAGAGCCGCCAGTCAACACCAAATGCTGCGAATAATTGAGCCATGCCTCGCTACAAAGTGGTTATACGAATTTGATAATGAAGGAGACCACGAGCGCAAGGATGCCAAGTGCCTCGGCAAAAACAATCGCCAAGATCATGTTTGAGACGATTTTGTCGCTGGCTTCTGGGTTGCGACCGATTGCGTCCATCGCACGACCACCAATAAGACCAATGCCAATGCCCGGACCAAGCACACCCACGCCAGCCGCAATAGCCATGGCGATAACCTTTGCTGATTCAATATCCATACTAATTCCTAAATAATTTCTAGATAATTCTTACCGCACCCGCGCACCCTGCCGATAATACCCTTACTCTACCACAGCGTGGCTCCCACTGCCATGCGCTTCGTTGTGCGCAACACTGTGCGGCATCGCGATGGCAAGTTTAATGAAAAACAGCGTCAGCATCGCAAACACCCCCGCCTGAACCACGCCAACAAACGTCTCGAACGCCATCAACGGCACCGGCAGCACATAGGGCATGAAATATGCGACCACAGCGAGCAAGACCTCGCCGGCAAAAATATTGCCAAAAAGACGGAACGAAAACGAGATGAATCGTGACATTTCAGAGACAAATTCGATAATACCTACGATGAAATTGAGCGGCGAAGAAAAGTTAAAGAACTTTGAGCCATAGCGCCAAAAGCCAACCGCAATAATACCGCTCACCTCGATGGACAACACCGAAATAATTGCAAGCGCAAGCGTGATGTTGAGGTCGGTGTTGACTGGCCGAAAGAGCGGCACTCCGCCAGCTGGCGGACTCCCCGCTGGATGAAAAACGACGCTGCCAAAAAACGGCAAGAAATCAAACAGGTTTGATGCGCAAATAAACAGAAAGATGGTCGCAATGAGTGGGAAAAAACGCTCGGCCAAGGCACGCGAGCCCAAAATATTTTGCATATAGTCAATAACAAAATCGAACAGCATTTCAAAAAAGTTTTGCACTTTGCCGGGGATGAGCGTTGGGTTTTTACCTACCACAACAGCAATAAGCACCAAAAAACCCATAACCAACCACTGAGTCACGAGCGTGTTGGTAATGGGCACACCCCACAACGTACCCAACCGCTCTGCAGCGAGCGTTATATGAAGCCCCGCCTTCTCATTCATAGATGCGCCCACTATACCACAAAAACGAAAAAATAAGAAAAAGAAAAGACCTTCTGTGTAAAAGAAGGTCAGAGGGTGCGAAAGATGTATCAGGCTTCCGAAAGGAGACCGCGACGCTCTTCCTTTAGAACAAGACTGAGCGTGCCTCCTTTTGGCTGAAAGGCCACCCGAAGCGCTTGAAGCCCCGCGCATGGGTTGCACGCACCACACATAAAGACATCGATCGCGGCAAAATTTCGCTCAGGCCAGGTGTGGATCGAGATATGACTCTCGGCCAAAACAAGCACACCACTGACCCCGCCGTTGAGTGAGAAGTGGTGAAAGTGCCCATGCAAGACGGTTGCCTCAGATGCGTGAGCCATCTCCCGAAGCGCGCGGTCAATGTATTCTGGATCGCATAAATTGGTCGCTCCCCATACGTCGATCAGCAGGTGCGTGCCCGCGAACACCACCCCACCCCTTTTGACAAAATAGTCTTTGGGCTCGCCACTTGAACGGTCCATGCATTCCCCCTTTTTTTGCTTCCAAGGTCGAGTATAAGCAAATAGACCAAAAACACAAACGAGTTGTGCGACTTACGTTTAAATAAAAACACCCGCACTCTTATTATGGTGGACCCTGCCGGACTCGAACCGGCCACCTCCTCATTGCAAATGAGGCGCTCTACCAGATGAGCTAAGGGCCCTTTTTTCTCTGGTTACGCACAACCACCCAAGCACACGAACTATACTAACATATCACACGAATGTGTAAAACCAAACGCAGCACAACCCAAATCAAAACTAACGCTTAATCTGATCTATCTTACTCGCCAATATATCTACGATATATCGTCTTCGCGCGGGACAAATAAAACTAAAGTTTTATTTGATCTACCTTGCTTGCCAATATGAAGTCGTTCTCGGAGAGGCCCGAGAGCGCATGGGTCGAGAGCTCGATGCCCACCGAACCCCATGAAAGGGTCATGTCGGGATGGTGGCCCTCTTCCTCGGCTATGTCTCCTACTTTATTTACAAACGCGAGTGCGTCTTTGAAGTTTTTAAACGTACATTGACGCGCGAGAATATGTGCATCATCGATAAGCATCCACTCGGCGTCTATCTGCGACATCAAGGCTTCGGCCTCGTGCGGCAGGAGCGCTTCGGCATTTTTATCCTCGCAGGGGATGCATCTTTTTTCTGCAAGGGGGAGCGGCGCTTCGTTTTTATTTTCCATATATAAAATTTGGTACCACTAGATTAACGCTTTTGAGGCTTGAGGGCAAGCTGCACCACGTGGTCGAGAAAGTCAGAAACCCTTGCCCCAACTGCTTCAATCGCTTTTGGAAAGAGCGACTCGCGGGTCATGCCGCACGCAGCAGCGCTGTTGACCTCGAGGAAATAGACACCTCGTTTGCTGACGATGAAGTCAGAGCGCGAATAGTGCCCAAGCCCGAGTCCTTCGTGAGCAAGACGCGCAGCTTTTGCCATCAGATCTTTTTCTTTTTTTGTGAAGTTGCCTGGAACCCGTTCAGTGGTCTCGCCGCTATACTTAGCATCATAGGAAAAGAAGCCATGCTTTTTTGGTGGAATAATTTCGACCGGCAAAAGAGCATACAACTTTTCGCCACGAAAACCATCGATGACACCCAACGTGCCTTCCTTTCCCGCAATAAACTCCTCAACGAGCACACGCTCACCATGCTCAAACGCCTGCTCAAGACCCGAAAGCAACTCGTGATAGGTGTTGGCAACCGCAACCCCAACCGAAGAACCACCCGCAACAGGTTTCACTATTGCTGGATGTGGGAATGACCGAAAAAGCGAAAGCGCCAAAGGCTCAAGGTCGTATGCTTTCTCCACAACAACACCGTGCGGCACCTTGACGCCAAGCTTTGCCACTACTTCTCGTGTTTGGTGTTTGTTGAACGAAAGCGCCGAGGCAAACGGGTCAGCGCCCGTATAGGGCACGCCCAGTGAGCCAAGCATTCGTTGCACGCCGCCGTTTTCGCCATAGTCGCCATGCAGCACATTGAAAGCAACATCAACTCCGCGCAAGGCCTTCTCGGGCAGCATCACCACTCCGTGCACGTGCCAATCGCCCCCACGCGAGATGAAGATATCGCGCACGTCATATTTTTCGGGATCAAGTTTTTCGAGTACATGCGCACCACTTTGCAGCGAGATTTCATACTCGCTCGATGGTCCCCCACGAAGCACTCCAACAACGGTTCGCATAATACCTAGTATGCCATAGAAAAAAGTTTTTGATTATTTATTCTTACGAATTGCATCATTACGCTCAAGGATTGCTTTGAGGAGTGGCGAGTCGAAGCCTGCTTTCTTTGCAGCATCGTAGATCCCGTTTGTGTCTTTGGGAATACACTTCCCACCAAAACCGCGGTTGTCTGGGTACACGAGCGTGTGCGAGCGACCCACGCGCGCGTCGGCAAGCCATAACTCACGTAGCTCATCATAAGAAACGCCAAAGGTTTTTGCTATTTCATAGAACTCATTGCAAAACGTCACCTTGCTCGCGATCCACGCGTTTTCCATATATTTGGTCAGCTCAGCGGTGGTGGAATCGGTAATGCGATATTCACCAAACGGGCCGCGCACACGGGTGAAAAATGGGAGCACTTTCTCGACTGTCTCTTTTTTGCCACCAAAGATAAACGTCTTGTGTAGCTTCATGTCGGTCGGGTGCGGCACGCCTTCCCAGTGCGGCACCGGGTAGCCTCCCTCGCCGATGAATTCGGGCGAAAAAACGAGACGATCCTGCAGAGAATATTTTTGAATGAGCCCTTCGGTGGTGCCGGGCGGCACCGTGCTTTTAAGCACAATAAGCGGCGTCATGAGCCACGAAAATGTGTCTTCAACAATAGAGAGGTCCGCTGCGCCAGCTTCCCCCATCTGCGTTGGGACACAGACCACCGCCAAGTCAGCACTGTTTACTGCCCCCTTGTCGACATGCCCTTGCGCTGGATCGTATACGACTATCTCAAATTTATTTTTAAAAAATACATCGATGGCTTGCCCCACATACCCATGCCCCACAATTGCTATTTTCTTCATATTTTCTTGAACATTATAACCTATCCCGAAGTTTCTTGCGGTGAAAGCCGATGGCAAAGCGGTGCGCCTCGGCGTTGGCAAGTAAAATTTCTTTTTCTCTGATTTTGATTATATTCTTGTCGCCTACCTGCGCAGGCAGGCCCTGCAAGGCCCGTGGACGATGTTTTTCATCTTTGGTGACGCCTACAAGAGGGATCTGCACGCCAAACTCTTTTAAGATTGTGTGTGCAGCGTTCAGCTGTGCGGTAGAGCCATCAATCACGATCAATTTTGGAAGCGGCCACTCACTGTGTCCGAGCCGACGAGACAAAATTTCTTTCAGCGCGCCGGGGTCGTCCCCTGCTTTGGTGGCGCGCAGAATAAACTTGCGATACTCAGCGGGGGCGGCCGCACCGTCTTCCACCACCGTCATCACACCCACTGCTGCGCTCCCACCCAGGTGCGCGGCATCGTACGCCTCTATTCGAAAAGAGGAAATTTCAAAAGGTCTGCGATATTCATCTTTAATAAGAGAGACGTCTTGGATGTGCTGGAGCGCGAACATCTGCCCACGCAGGCGCGCCGCTTCTTCAAACGCTTCTTTCTTTGCGGCAATTTTCATATCCCGCTCAAGACTCTTCAGCAGCGTGCTTTTTTTGCCTTGGAAGAGCATTACGATGCGCCGGATTATCCTCTCATACTCTGTTTTACTGATTTCGCCCGAGCAGACGCCGGGACACAGTCCAATGTGCCGGTTGAAACACGGCTTACACCCTACAAAGGTCGCACCTTTGTATAACAAAGGTGCGACCTTTGTATATTTACATGGCACACAAGTGTCGCGATAGGGAAAAATCTTGCGGATTATTTTGAGCGCTTCTTTCAGCTGCGCCCCGTGTGGGAAGGGTCCAAAGGTGTGCAGGCGCGTCTCGGGAGGAAACTCTGCTTCTAAATTTTTACCCCGCACCAGCAAGACTCTCGGGAATCCGCCAGCTGGCGGATCTTCTTTGGTAATAACAACATGATTGAAACTCTTGTCGTCTTTCAGGTCGGTGTTGTGTGGCGGTTTGTGGGTACGGATGAGGCTTGCCTCGAGCAACAGCGCCTCAAGGACCGAGTCGGTTTGTCGCCAATCTATCGCTTTGGCCTTTTCAACCATCGAGACAATCAGCTGTCCACGTGTTTTGGGCAAATCGCTGGCAAAATAGCTGCGCACGCGGCTGCGCAGCGAGGTCGCTTTGCCGATATACAAAACCTTCTTTCGCGCATCAAGAAAAAAGTACACCCCCGGCGCATCTGGCAACTTTGCTGCTTTTTTCTTAAACTCTTCGAGAGTCATAGATTTTTATTTTCCCTTTAACACTCTCGCCAGATACTTGCCCGTGTGCGAATGTTTGTTGTTGGACACCTCCTCAGGCGTGCCTTTTGCCACGAGTGTCCCCCCGCCGATGCCGCCTTCTGGTCCAAAGTCGAGCACATAGTCGGCGCTTTTGATGATGTCCATGTTATGTTCAATGAGTACCACAGAATTTCCCGCCACCACGAGCCGGTTGAGAATATCGATGAGTTTTTGCACGTCGGCATAGTGCAACCCGACCGTCGGTTCATCGAGCAGATATATGGTTTTTTGCAGGTGTGGCCTGTACAATTCAGAGCCAATCTTGACGCGCTGCGCCTCGCCACCGGAGAGCGTGGTGGCGCTTTGACCCAACTGCAAATACCCCAAGCCCACTTCGCCAAGCGTGTGCAGGCGGTCGTGGATGGCGGGAATGTCGCCAAAAAAATCGAGCGCTTCTTCGACAGTCATTGAAAGCACTTCTGAGATATTTTTCTTTTTATACTTCACCTCGAGGGTCTCTTTCATAAACCGTTTGCCGTCGCAGATGTCGCAGGTCACGTAGACTGTGGGTAAAAAGTGCATCTCGACGGCGATGGTGCCGTTGCCTTCGCACGCCTCACAGCGCCCACCGCCTTTTTCCTGCTTCACATTGAATGAAAACCTGCTCGATTTCCAACCCCGTGCCCGCGCCTCGGTTGTCGAGGCAAAGAGCTCGCGGATGAAAATAAACGTACCAGTATAGGTCGCGGGGTTCGAGCGTGGCGTGCGGCCGATGGGACTCTGGTCAATGAGGATTGCCCGCGAGAGGTTTTCCATCCCCTCAACGGTTGTTGCGTTAAACACTTTGTTTGTTCGGTAGCGCTTGTCGAAACGCGCTTTGAGGTTTTCATAGAGGATTTCATAGAGGAATGTCGACTTGCCCGAACCCGAGACACCTGTCACCGCAACCAACTTGCCCAGCGGCACGTCCACCGAGAGATTGTGAATGTTGAACGCGCGGCCGCCGCGGATCTTGATTGTCCCCTTGTCTTTGTCGCGTCTGTTTTCTGGCACAGGCACTTCCATCTCGCCGCGCAGGTAGGCGAGCGTCAGCGAACCACTGTCATTCTTTTTAGCGGTGAGCAACTTGTCGAGGTCACCCGCCACCACCACTTCCCCGCCGTGGACGCCAGCGCCGGGGCCGATGTCGACGATGTAGTCGCTTGAATAAATCGTGTCTTCGTCGTGTTCAACCACAATGATGGTGTTGCCCAGGTCGCGCAGGTTGACCAGCGTCTTGATGAGTCGCTCGTTGTCGCGACTGTGCAGACCAATGGTTGGTTCATCGAGCACATAGAGCGCACCCACAAGTCCCGAACCCAGCTGTGACGCCAGGCGGATGCGTTGTGCCTCACCACCCGAGAGCGTGTTGGCACGCCGGTCGAGCGTCAGGTAGTCCAAACCAACATCGAGCATGAACTTGAGCCGTGAAGAGATTTCTTTAATCACTGTTTTTGAAATCTCTTGATCTTTTTTGGAAAGCTCCAACTCTTTAAAGAATTCATATGCATCTTTGACCGACAGATTGGTCAAATCTACTATATTCTTTCTGTTGGACAACAAAGGTGACTCCTTAGCTTTGGAAGGTGTCTCCTTGGTTGTCCTCAAAAAAACATGCAGGGCTTCGGAGCGCAGGCGCGCGCCGTGACAGACGGGGCACTCTTCGTCGCTAAAGAAGTGTTTGGTTCCGAGGCCATTGCAGGCGGGACATGCACCGTAGGGAGAGTTAAACGAAAAGAGGCGCGGCTCTACTTCAGGGAACGAGAATCCGTCGTAGGCGCACATAAACTTTGCCGACACGAGTCGCTCGCCCACTGAGTCTTCGACTTTAACCAAGCCACCCGACTCTTCAAGCGCGCGCTCAACCGCTTCAGAAAGGCGTTCGAGCGCCGCAGGCTTGGTGCGCGCGAAGTCAGCTATCAAAATCTCATCAACAAGCGCATCGATGTCGTGCTTTTTGTTTTTTGAGAGGATAATCTGCTCGCGCAAGCTCATCACCACGCCATCAACCTTGACCTTTTCATAGCCCTTGCCGAGCAAGTCGTAGAGCAGTTGGTAGTATTCGCCCTTGCGGCCTACCACCACCGGCGCAAAGATCTTGACGGTGGCAGTGCTAATTGTGATGTCGAACACCTGTATATCACTTTTTTGCTTGCCCTGCGTAGCCTTGCGCGAAGTAGGGGGCATGTGGCTCTCGACGCCTTCGATGATGCTTTGCACAATTTCTTCGTTGCTGTGCTTTTTGATCTCGCGACTACACACGGGGCAGTGCGGCTTGCCCACGCGCGCAAACAAAATGCGCAAGTAGTCATAAATTTCAGTAATCGTTGCCACCGTGGAGCGTGGATTGTTTGAACGCGACTTTTGATCAATAGAAATTGCCGGAGAGAGACCGGTGATTTCTTCAACGTCGGGCTTTTGCATCTGACGCAAGAACTGCCGCGCGTATGCAGAAAGACTCTCCATATAGCGGCGCTGCCCTTCTGCAAAAATAGTATCAAACGCGAGCGACGACTTCCCGCTCCCCGAGAGACCAGTAAAAACCACCATTTTATTTCTGGGAATGGACAGCGAAATATTCTTGAGGTTGTGCGTCTTTGCGCCCTTTATGGTGATTTTGTCTTCCATAGAAAATTTTCAGATAACACAACGGCCCCGAGGACCGCTCCTAGGGGTTGCGTATGTGCAGAAAGAGTATAGCACTTTGCTCAAAAACCCGATACAGTGGAACCTTTTTTTATTTCTTATGGTTCTTTTGTTTGATTGGCTTGTTGCCGCCCTCGAGCACTGCTATTTCATCGCGCAAAATTGCCGCGGTTTCAAAGTCGAGTTCTTTGACCGCCGCTTCCATCTGGCTCCGCTTTTCTTTGATAAACTTTTTTGGGTTTTGGGCATAGAGACTCTTGTCGATATCGAGCAGCACGTTGACCGCCTTGCCATGCTCGCTGCGCAATGCTTCAGTAATATCTTTAATCGCTTTGATGATAGTTTTGGGTGTGATGCCGTGTTTTGTGTTGTAGGCAATCTGCACTGCGCGGCGCCGGTTCGTTTCGCCAATCGCTTTTTCAAGCGAATTGGTCATCTGGTCGGCATAGAGAATGACGCGGCCATGCACATTGCGCGCGGCGCGACCAATGGTTTGGATGAGCGAGACTTCAGAGCGCAAGAACCCTTCTTTGTCGGCATCGAGAATAGCCACCAGCTCAACTTCGGGCAAGTCGAGCCCTTCGCGCAGCAAATTGACCCCCACCAACACATCGTAAACGCCCTTGCGAAACTCGGTGAGCGTTGTTATGCGGTCCATCGTGAGCACGTCGCTGTGGATATAGGCTGCTTTAAACTTTCGGTCTTTCAAAAACTCTGAAAGATCTTCAGCCATCTTTTTGGTAAGTGTCGTAACGAGGATTCTCCCGCCATGCTTAATCACCTTTTCTGCTTCGTCTAAAAAGTCTTGCACTTGGCCCCGAGCGTTATTTAAGGGAAGTCCGACTTCACTAGTAACTAGTGAAGTCGGACTTCCCTTTTCACCGGTTACTGGTCGGATAATAATTTCAGGATCAATAAGGCCGGTGGGGCGAATGATTTGCTCGACCATCTCGCCCGACTTTTCTTTTTCATAGGGCCCGGGGGTCGCCGAAGTGTAAACAGTCTGCCCCACCCGCTCCTCAAACTCTTCAAACGTCAGCGGCCTGTTGTCGATAGCCGAAGGGAGGCGAAAGCCGTAGTCGACCAAGTTTTTCTTGCGCGCTTGGTCGCCCGCATACATGGCCCCGATTTGCGGCACCGTCACATGCGACTCGTCTATCACGGTCAAGAAATCAGGCTTGCCGTCTTTGGTGTGGGGGAAATATTCAAGAAGAGAGAATGGCGGCTGCCCTGGTTTGCGCCCATCAAAGTGCCTTGAGTAGTTCTCGATGCCCGAGCAGTAGCCAATCTCACGGATCATAGCCAAGTCGTGGTTTGTTCTCCTTTTCAATCGCTCTGCCTCAAGCAGCTTGCCTGAGCGTTCAAATACCTTGAGCTGTTCTTTAAGCTCAAATTTAATTTCTTCAATCGCTCGGCCGCGCTCTGCCTCGGGGGTCACGTAGTGCTTGGCAGGAAAGAGAAAGAGCGAGCTGGGGCTTTCTTTTTCTGCGCGAGTGATGGCGTCTATGATGCGCACTTTTCCTATTTTCTCGCCATCAAATTCAACACGATAGAGCACCCGCTCGCCGGTCGGCATAATCTCGACCGAGTTGCCCAGCGCGCGAAATTTGCCAGGAGTCAAATCAGCCGGTGTGCGCTCAAAATAAATGTGTATCAATTCGCGAATCAGCTCTGCCCGATTTTTCTTAGTGCCCGGCGTCAATTCGACATGCACTTTTTTATATTCTTCTGGACTGCCGAGCGCATAGATGCACGAAACAGAGGCAACGATAATCACGTCATCGCGGGTGAGCAGTGCCTGGGTCGAGGCGTGGCGAAGCCTGTCTATCTCTTCGTTTATCTGCGCCTCTTTTTCAATGTATGTGTCCGAGTGCGGGATGTATGCTTCGGGCTGGTAGTAGTCGTAGTAGGAGACGAAATAGTGCACCGCGTTGTTTGGAAAAAATTCTTTGTACTCTTGGGCGAGTTGAGCCGCCAGAGTTTTGTTGTGGGCTATCACCAACGTGGGCTTTTGTATCTGGTTGATGATGTTTGCCACGGTAAACGTCTTGCCCGATCCGGTAACGCCCAAAAGAGTCTGGTCGCGCTTGCCGGCTTTGAGCCCCTTCACCAATGCCTCAATAGCCTTGGGCTGGTCCCCAGCTGGTTGGTATTCGGATGCGAGTTTAAATCCTGACATGTAGACACTCTACCACATTTGTGTGGTTACTCTATAAAAAGCAAAAGAGGGACGGACTTAATATTATAAGCCGTCCCTCCACCAAATGATATTCCCTCTTCTGAGGACACACTTGGCTTAGTCTCTTGGTCTGTTAAAGACATTGCTCTGTTTCAAGATAGTATGTCAAGAGCGTTTGTATTTCGCTAAAAACTCATCTCGAAACTGCTCAAAATTACCTTGGAGAATAGATTCGCGGATTTGGGAGACCAAGTTTGCGAGAAAGAAGATATTGTGCTGGCTGGCGAGCATCGGGGCGAGCATCTCTTTAGTGCGAAAGAGGTGGTGGATGTAAGCGCGGGTAAATTGGAAACCGGTTTCTCCATTTTGGGCGCAGACAGGGCAGGCGCACTCGGGGTCGAGGGGACCTAGATCGTCTTTGTATTGTGCGTTCTCTATGTTCAGCTTTCCCGCATGGGTAAAGAGCGTACCCGTGCGGCCGTTGCGCGTGGGGATGACGCAGTCAAAGGTGTCGACTCCATAGGCCGCGCCCAAAAATAAATCTTCGGGCTCCCCCACCCCGAGCCCGTGCACCGGCATGTCGGGCGGGAGAAATTGGAGCATGTTGAGTGCCGACTGCAAAGAATTTTCCCCATATTTTTTACTAAACGAGCCACCGAGGCCAAAGCCGTCAAAGCCCATGTTGCCTATTGTTTTTGCACTTTCGGCCCTCAGGTCGTCGAACTGTCCGCCTTGGGCTATGCCGTAGACAGCTTGTTTGTTATTTGCCTCGATGTTTTGCCGATGCGCGGCGAGTGAGCGTTTTGCCCAACGGTGGGTGCGTTCCATTGCCTCTTTTTGATATTCGTAGGGGGCGGTGGGCTCGGTGCATTCATCGAACGCAAAGAAGATATCCGCGCCGAGCTTGTGTTGGATCTCAACCGAGCGCTCGGGAGTAAAGCGATGCAAGGTGCCGTCGAGGTGGCTGGTAAACGACACGCCATCTTCATCAACGATAGCGAGCTTGCCGTGACTCGTGGCAAGTTCTTCATTATATACTGCTGCTTCAGTCGGTTGAGGTGACTCCTTAGCCCTGGAAGGTGTCTCCTCGAGCGACTGAAATTTTGAAACTTTTTTGCCAAATCCAACCCCCAGTGAAAACACTTGGAAGCCGCCCGAGTCAGTCATGGTTGGGCCATTCCAGCCCATAAACTTGCCCACGCCACCTGCTTTTTCTACCAGATCTTCCCCCGGCGAAAGGTAGAGGTGATAGGTGTTGGCTATGACTGTTTGTAAACCCAAATTTTTAAAATCCAGACTCGAAACGCCTTTGATGGTTGCCTTGGTCGCCACCCCAACGAACGCAGGCGTTTGAATGTCGCCATGCGGGGTCGACAAAACCCCCGCTCGAGCGAGCGAGGGCTTGTTTTGCTTTTCTATTTTAAACGTTACTGGCCGCATCCCGAAAGGCCCCACGTAGGGCAATTTGACTCTACACTAATTGCTTAGATTTGATTAGTTAGCATTTGCGCCTTCAGGAACAACGGTGTTGCTTGTTGAACCAGTTTGCCCCACCTTCACTAGTTCAACCTGAAAAATGAGTGTTGCGTTTGGGGGGATTGGGCCTGAACCACTTGCGCCATACGCAAGCGCTGGTGGGATGATGAGCAAGCGTTTGCCACCTACTTTCATACCCTGGAGGCCTTGGTCCCAACCGGGAATAACCCGACCCACACCGATCTGGAACGAAACACCGTTTGCACTATCAAACACAGTGCCGTCTTGCAGCTTGCCAACATAATTAACCACGATTGTGTCACCTGGCTGCACCGTAGCACCCGTGCCGACTTCCTGGTCTTGCACCACCAGCCCCGCACCCCCCTGTTGGTTTGCTTGTTGATTTACTTGTTGGCTCGCCTCACCCGACGGCCGCGCAAACAACGATCCGCCGAACACAAAGAAGAGCGCAACGACCGCGAGACTTACCACAACCGCAACACTTGTATATAAATGGTTTTTATTCATACCAAAACGATACTCCAGCCAGCACATTCCAGCAAGCAACCTATCCCCAAGAACTATTGGATACAAGCTAGAAACCTTCTTGCGTGTGACGTGTTATAGAAAGTGTAGTCATAAATACTTACACATAGAGTATGAAAAAAATGCGTTAGGCCAGCGCGGCTTCCTCACCACAACGAGGCAGCCGCGCTGGCCATTTGCGCATGCTGAGCAACAGTACCAGCAAGCAGGCCGTGCGTGTTGCTATACACAAACAAAAGTGCAAGCACCGCAACCAACACTCCACCCAGCAGCATATTTTTGGATTGTATCTGGATGTGGACAAAAAACGTGATCAATACCGCCAAGAAAAGCATACCCGCAATGGCCTCAAGCAGAGCGTTTACAACCCGCGAGTCGCCCAAAAAACGAGCAATCTGCCGCACAGTTGTTTGCACAAGCCCTGCAGGGTTTGAGGCATTACTTGCGCCCGCAGTCATGGGGGTAGTGCCCGCAACAACAGCCCCTGCAAAAAATGCTTGATTTGATTGCTGACTGATCAGGCTGGTCATCAAAAAACCCTCAACACCAAGCATTAGCGCGAGAAAAAACATGAGCCACGAACGATGCAGCACGCGTGGTCGATAGGCATTTCTGTATGACGGAATAAATAAATGACGAAATGCATACCACAAATCAAAAAAACTATGCATGACTGTTATAGTAGCATGAAAAAAATGTTATATACTCAGAAACAGGTATACTTGATTAGAAAGTAACGTGATGAGATACATGCAAAAAAGTATTTTTGGTTTACTTGTTGGCGCAGCCGCTGCGCTTGCCCCTCTTTCTGTATATGCTATTGGCTTTGCGCCGCAGCAATCGCTATTTTTATCAAAAAACTCAGTGACTGAAGGCGATACCGTCATAATCCACACCACAGTCAACAATGACGGTTCAAATGCGTTTGTGGGCAGCATGAAGTTTACCGATGGTACAAACAGCATCGGCAGCACCGCGGTGTCGCTCAAGGCAGGCGAAGCAGGAACCATTTCCATATCATGGGAACCGCTCGCGGGAACACATCAAGTCACCGCCGAGCTCGTTTCGGGTACTGGGACACTTGTCGGCACCGAGACTGAGTCGTTTATCATCAATCAAAAACCTCAACCAGCGACACCCCCCATACCAGACACTCCAAGCAACACACCCATCCCCCTCACCCCTGTTACCTCGTCGGCAGGAATTCAAAATAGCATTGCAAACATCTCACCCGCTGCAGCACACCTCTCGGCACCCGTGTTTGGCACAATAGACTCGGGCCGCAAGGCAGCAGCAGGAGCGCTTGACGGCGGCATTAATTGGTCAAAAAACCAACTCGTGCAGACCAAAACAACAACCAAGAAGCCAAATACATCTGCATTCAAAACCACCGCAGACACCAACACAACCTCAAACACCAACCAACCGAGCATCCTTACGACACTTTGGACCATTTGCGCAACGGTAATACTTTTTGTCCTCTCAGCATTACGCTACCTTGTGGGCAATGCAGGAATATTTTATCCTTTTTTACTTATTATATTTTTCTTCTTCCTCTGGCGACTTTTCCGCGGCATGCGCCGCTCGAGGTATTAAACCATCTGCGTGAAGTTTAACTTCACGCACCAGGTATTAGACTTTTGCGGTGCGGAAATGCCAGACCGTGAGACCAAATAACACCAGTGTAGTGAGCGCCGAGATAGCGCAATACATACACAAAGCACCAATGACAAAAAATTGGAAGAGCTCAAAACCAATTGAACAGAGCAAGCCAATGGTGGTGTAGACAAGCGCCCCCAACTGCAGACCCTTTGACGTGGGATCATAGGCGAGCAGGGTGGCGAGCCCAAGCAGGTATACATAGAAGGCAAGGCCGATGTAGGCAAGCGGTACACCGAACGCGCTTGCATAGGGGCTGGTGAGGACCTTCTCGCATCCGTCGAGGATGGCGCACCCCGGAACGATGCCGAGCAGGTGGTAGTACGAAAGGTAGAGTGTGTCGCCGAGGCCCACAAAGCTCGCGGCGATGATATAAAAGGGTGCGAGATAGACTTTTGGTTGCATGGTTTTATCTTACTACGCTATTTGAGCAAACGTTTAAACTTCTCCCCCGTCTTTTCAACCTTGGGTGCGATGACCAGCTGACAGTAGCCAGCAGACTTATTCTTTTCAAAATAATTTTTATGATAGTCCTCGGCTTGATAAAAAGCTGCAAGCGGCTCGACCCGAGTCACAATCGGCGCCATCCCCGTATTAGTCGAGCTTTTATTCAACACGTCAATGTAGTGCTGGGCTTTTTCTTGTTGGCGCGGCGTTGTATAAAAAATCACTGACGCGTATTGTGGCCCCACATCGGCACCCTGCCTGTTGAGTGTTGTGGCATCATGGCTGGCAAAAAAAACTTGCAGAATTTCTTCAAACGCGAGCTGGTTAGGATCATAGACCACCTCTATGGTCTCGACATAAGGACTCGTACCCGTGCTCACCTCTTCATAAGTCGGCGCGTCTGAGGAATAGGGCCCCGCGTAGCCTGGAGCCACCGACGCAACCCCTCGCAACATCAAAAAGACCGCCTCGGTGCACCAAAAGCACCCACTACCCAATACTATTGTTTCAGTATCTCTCCCCACATCATCCTGCATGCCTCAACTATAACACTTTTGGCTATCCCCAACGCTTCGCGACCATAAACCTTGACAGGTGTGTCAAATCTGTTATGATGTGCTTGGATGCCGCAGATCCTGGGCATTTGTTCACCCTTGTTGGGTGCGAAAACAGGAGCAAACCATGCCAGTTGCGCTTGCAATGAAAGACCCTAGCGACACTGTCGTCGCTGAAAAATTTAGACTACAAACCGTCTACACTATCACGCGGTATGAACAAGACCGCGTCATCTGCGGTGGGCCGAACGGGGAACAAATCTCCAGTCCACTCGCGTGCCTCGTCAAGCTAACAGTCGGAACCCAGTTCCGCCTCGTCGAGGCAGCTAGTCTCGAGGGAGGTCTTCGAATCCTCTGACCACCACCGCCCTTCTTTTGCGCATCAGCGCGAGAGAAGGGCGGTTTTTATTTCAAATATTTTTTATTTTTCAACTTTTCGGGCAAATAACTTTCTGTATCATATTTTTCATACCCCTTGCCGTAGCCCACATTTCTCATCAACTTGGTTGGCGCATTACGGACTTTCATCGGGATGGGTAGGTTGCCCAGTTTTTTGACATCTTCGAGCGCTTCAAAATAGGCGTCATGTGAGTTCCGACTCTTTTTACATTCAGCCAAATACGCGACCCCGTGCGCGAGGTTGATCTGCGCTTCGGGATAGCCTATTGTTTGGCACGCGCGAAAAACCGCGTTGGCGACCACCAGCGCAGTCGGCACCGCGAGGCCAATGTCTTCGCTGGCAAAAATCACCATTCGCCGCGCAATGAAGAGCGGGTCTTCGCCCGCAGCGACCATACGCGCTAAATAATACAAAGCGGCATCAGGCTGCGAGGCGCGCATGCTTTTGATGAACGCCGAAATGGTGTTGTAGTGCTCCTCGCCTTTTTTGTCATAGCGCAGATGTTGGGACTGGACCGTTTCTTTGAGCGCTTCAAGTGTGACCACACCATAGAGCTTGTGCGTATTTTCAAGCACAGTGATGGCTTGTCGCGCGTCGCCCGCAGCCACACGAACGAGCCACTCTTTTGCGTCTTTTTTAATTTTTGCACCAAGCGCTTTAGCCGCTTGCACAACAATCTGCCCCATCTCATCTTCGCTCAATTCATTCAAGACAAACACCCGCGCACGCGAAAGAAGCGCGGGGATGACCTCAAAGCTTGGGTTCTCGGTCGTAGCGCCAACCAAAGTGAGTGCTCCGCGTTCAACAAACGGCAATAAAAAATCTTGCTGGGCTTTGTTAAATCGGTGAATTTCATCGATAAATAACACCTTTGGCTTGTTTGAAAAATCGAGTTTACCTTTTTGAATAACATTTTTAATATCCTCTTTGCCCGAATCAACCGCCGAGAGTTCAAAAAATTCTGCTTCAAGCGCGTTCGCATATATCCGCGCGAGCGTTGTCTTGCCGCTCCCCGGCGGACCCCATAACAAAAAAGAGAAGAGGTGTTTACCCACAATGGCTTCATACAGCGGCCCGCCCGAACGAGCAGGCTCGCCTGGTCGGGCAGGCGCACCCTTTGCAACCAAGTGCGCTTGACCAACAAACTCACCTAAACTCTTGGGCCGTATTTTTGATGCGAGGGGTTCCATACGGCAAGTATACCCTTTGCACCCACAGAAAAAAATTTACTTTTACTGCACCACTACATTGCGTGTTGCATACCCAATGTTGCCTGCCTGGTCCATGGCGCTATAGAGGATGGTGTGTGAGCCAGGAGCGCTGGTGTCGATGTGGACCTGATCGGGCGAGGTGGTTGCCGCGCTGTCCACCGAGACCGAGTAACCCAGGTTTTGGGTGACGTTGTCGGTAACGGAGACACCCAGGTCGACATAGGAGTCACCCACGGTAAGGTTTGCAGGGTTTGCTCCATTGGGGGTCAAGACGGGAGCCTCGGTGTCGGGGGTGGTGGTGGCAGAAGAACCACCGCTGGAGCCGCCCGACATGCTTTGACCAACACTCGCCAAGATTGACGCAAGTTGGTCACCGGTGATGCACACAGGTGTGCCATCCATCTTTGCAACACACACCTGCTTGGTCGTGATCGACTGCGCAAACCCGGCCACCGCAGCAGCCAGCGCGTCCACCTTGTGCGACAGCGTTTGCAACGCAGCAATAATTGGTGAGATCAGCTCCATGTAGTTGACCTGGAACGTGCCACCCGGCGTAAGAGTGGTTGCGCTTGTTTTGGTCACCACTGTTGGGAAGACAGTTTGCACTTCTTGGGCAACAAGGCCAAGTTGTTGATCGGTCGAGCCGATGCCCGAAGTTGGGAGCGTTGGGTCCTTCCAATAGAAAGAAACAGGGTTGAGTTGGTTAATCGCATCAAGCGCGGTTTGCCCATTGATCGGGGTGATATTTTGTTTAAGCCTCTGATCAGACGCCGTACAACCCACAACACCACTCGCGTTGGTGGTCAGGCCCGTACAACCGTTGTAGGTGACGGTGTTGAAGGTGATAGGACCCGAATTAGAGACAGAGAAGAGTGTGGTGGTTGCGCTTGCAGTCGAACTTGCGATTGCAAAAAGCGTGGTGTTGGTGTCGCCGTTATCGGCATGTATCGCAAATTGTGCGAACGGAGTGGTGGTTCCAATACCAAGGTTACCTTGAGGAGAATTGATACCGCGTGCATTGTTTGCTCCCGTATTGAGATTAGTGCCAAAAATAATGTTTCCGATATTGAGCAGATTGCTGCTTCCGGCTGCGGGAACATCTACATTACCAACTTGATTGTTTCCGCCTGCACCTATGAGAATATTGCCACTACCCGTAGTAAGCGTCGGACCCGTTCGATATCCCAAAAGCGTGTTGTAGCTGCCGCTCGTCATATTAAGACCGCTGAAATAGCCTATTAAGCTATTAAAACTGCCGCTTCCCATATTTAATCCAGATCCCATACCAACCGCAGTATTTTGTGCAAATGTACTACTTGTATGATCTCCATTTCCTTGCAAAGCCCAGGTACCAACTGCGGTATTATTCCCGTCACCAGAACCAGCAAAATTAGTCATCGAGAGAGAACCAAGAGCGACGTTATAGTTTGTTGCGGACGCAGTGTTTGTTTGTTTCAAAGCACTTTGACCAAGAACGGTGTTATCGTGCGAAGTAGTAGGAATGAACTTTGCGGCATCTTGTCCAATAGAAGTGTTATTTCCTCCTGTAGTTACCTGAGTAAGCGAATTGAGGCCAACAACGGTATTTGAATTACCAGTGGTGTTGTTGATGCCTGCTTGCCGACCAACAAAAGTATTTTCAGCACCGGTGGTATTGTTCATTCCTGCTTGGTCGCCGATGTAGACGTTGCCGGTACTGCCGTCATCCTTATTTCCCGCGCTCCGTCCAAAACAAGTGATGCCTCCGAGCGTACCTGTGATAACAGAGTTGCAGGCTTGATATCCAAAAGCAGTGCTCCCGCCTCCAACAGTGATGGACTGTAGCGCCTGATACCCAAATGCAGTGTCCTGCGTTCCTGTGGTAAGAGCCGCCCCAGCCTGATAACCGAAGAGGGAGTTGCCAGAGAGCGTCGCGCTGGTGGTTGCATTATTACCACCGGCTCCGAGACCAAAGACGGTTACTCCATTGGTGGTGGAAGCATAACCAAGAAGATTTCCGTTTAGGAAATAACCCGAGTATTGATCGGTATTTATCTTCCCCGCTACATCGAGTTTGAATGCAGGGGATACCACACCAATACCCATTCCCGTTAGATTTAGAGTTGTGGTAGAGGTTCCCCCGACACCAAAGCTAATTGTACCCGTAGCGCCATTAGCAGACGCACCCGTACCAGCAGGACCAGTAAAGATTGAGATACTGCCCGAGTTGCCCCCATTACGTGTGCCACTTGCGCCTGTAGCATTTCCTCCTGCACCAGTGTTGATTTGAAGTGAACCACCGGCGCCGCCAGTTCCGGCACCGCCTCCGTTTGCCAGACCACCAATTCCTGTAGTTATTGTTGTATTTCCTCCTGCACCAGCCGCTCCTGTATTATTATTGCTCGAACCTTGTCCTGTAATAAGACTCAGGGCACCTCCTGCAATGCTTCCATTATTTTGTGAAGCGTTTCCACCAGTTGTAAGGGTTATATTTCCACCGCGAGTTCCTCCTTGGCCCGCATTGTAGGAACCACCAGTGAGTGAAATATCCCCACCAGTTCCTCCAGAGTCACCCGCCAAACCGCCAGTTACAGAGAAGTTACCACCCTGACCGCCATTCGCAGTTCCACCCTGACCGCCAGTAAAAGCAAAACCACCACCTTGTCCGTTACCAATTCCAACTCCTCCTGAGAAAGTAAATGCGCCTCCAGCAGCGTTGCCAGTTGATAAGCGTGAAGCATTTCCTGCAGTAAAGGAAAAGCCACCACCTGCACCCGCACCTGCGCTCGAACTGCCTGCAGTCGCCGCCGCAGCGGTGAACGTCATACTGTTGCCCGCAACGGACGCGGACGCCTGCACTGGGGATGTCGCAGCGAATGCAAACGGTTGGTCGACTGGGCCGTTAAGATGCGTGATTGCTCCTAAGCCCGCACCCCAAGACATCGCTCCCGTGTTTGCGATGGATATAAGAGTTGTTGAAGCAAGCGCATCGGTCAATGTATTGAAACTAATATTTCCACGAGAGTTTCCGATAGTTACATAGTGTTTGTTTGCCGCTGCGCCGGTGTCCTCCAGACCAATTTGTGAATTTACTCCTGCGTTTGTGATCCAGAGTGCGCGCTGGGGCGAAGTGGTGCCGATACCAAAGTTGCCTGAAAGAAATGCATTCCCTGTGTTATCTACACTAAACAACGTGGTCGTTGCCGTCGCAGTCGAGCTGGCAATCGCAAAGAGTGTGGTGTTGGTTGCGCCATTGTTCGCATGGATAGAAAGGTTGGCATAGGGGGTGGTGGTGCCAAGGCCCAAGAATCCTGCCGCAGTGAGGCGCATTTTTTCTGCCGCGGTGCCGGCATTTTTGGTGATGAAAGCGAGGTCGCCCGAGATGGCGTTGGCGAGGTGCGAGGTGAAGACGCCCGAAATTTTTGCACCAATTGAGGTGTTGCCCGAGGCGTCAGCCGTCAGGAAGGTAAGGTCAGCATAGTTATTGTTGGTTGTGTTTGTGTTTGTGATACCGATGGTTGCTGCAGAAGGAGTGGCGAGCGTCGTGCCCGAGCCCGAGGCCGATGCATCAATGAGCCGCTGTGGGCTGGTGGTGCCGATGCCAAGGCGGCTGTTGGTATTATCCCAGAAGAGGCCGTTGTTGTTTTGACTCACCAAGCCGCTCGGGCCGATGTATGGTATCGAGCCTTGGGTGAAGTTTGCGAGCGAGAGCCCACCGGTTGCATTGAAGCTACTTGTTGCCGTTGTGCCAAAATATGCCAGGCCCGCAGAGAGCGCCGTGGTCGAAGCATTGGCATTAAATTGTTGGAGACCGGTCCAGATGTTTGCATGAGTAAGATCAAGCGAGAGCGAATTTGCGATGTTTGAAAGCCCCGCGCCGAGCAGCGAGGTGAAGTAGTTTCCTGAACCAAGACCAAGCGTTGTAGTGAAAAGATTTGTGCTGGTTGCGTTGGTGAGGAGTGTGTTGCCCGTGAGTGTGGTGGAGGCGATGGAGGCGTTAGTGAGAACCGAGAGCGTGCCGGTTGCAGTGAGGTTGGTTGCAGTAAGATTGCCGCCGAAGTAGCCCGAGCCGTTGACCGAGAGTGTGGTGAAGGGAGAGGTGGTGCCAATCCCCAACCAACCCTGCGACGTAAACGTCGAGGTTGCCGTGCCACCAAAGTATGCAACGTTAGCCGAGAGTTGTGTTGTGGAAGCGTTTGCGTTGAACTGCTGCAGTCCTGTCCAAGCGTTTGGGTGGGTCAGATCGAGCGTGAGCGTGTTTGTGATGTTCGAGAGCCCCGCACCAAGCAGCGAGGTGAAGTAGTTACTGCCAAGACCAAGCGTTGTAGTGAAAAGATTTGTGC
>JBAXFJ010000003.1:0-62604 GCA_037139975.1 bacterium
CGCCTATGCCAGTGCCGCCGCCTATGCCAGTGCCGCCGCCTATGCCAGTGCCGCCAGGACCCGATCCAGCAGCATTTACCGTCACACTAGCCGAACAGTGGGCAGTGCCGCCGGGGCCGGTGAACGTCCCCTGAAAGACGGTGACGCGTGCAGAGGAAGGCAGGGTGTTGAGCGAGCCTGAAGGGGCGACATTGCCGATGGAAGAGATGTTAGCCGCAGTAGCGTTCCTGCTTGTCCACCGAATGGTGACACTATCCCCCACAAAAATACTGCTTGGGGTCACCGACATATAGCACACAGGAGCAGGGGGCGCTGTCGTGGCCGCGACCAGTACATACGTCGCCCCCGTAACAGGGAACGTGCCCGCCACAGCAGGGGCGCCCGCCACAGCGTTGAGCGCAAATGAAAATGTATTGCCTTGCGCCGTGGTGGGTGCGCTTGCGACAATATTCCCCCACACCACAAACGTGTGCGCGTCCCCAGGAGCCAGGTGCAAAGGCACAGGAAAAGTCAAAGTGACGTCTTGTGTTGTGTTTAATATGGTTGCACCAGACACCTCGGCCGCAAGATAGTTGGCGGTGGTATCCACAAGGCCAACATTGCTGAATAAAGCGTTTGGAGCAGTGCCGCTTTTGTGGAGCGTGATGCTACTGACTGTTGCTGCGGTTGTGCTGTTGTTTTTGATTCCAAAAGCCACAAGCGGAACATCGGTTCCAGGAGAAACACTTGCATCTTGCGGCTGCCCACTGGGCAAAACGAGCGCGAGCGAATTACTTGCGGTTGCTGACGCGCCGGACTGACTCGTTACAACAAGTGGTGTTTGTGCAACTGCCGGTTTTGAAAATACTCCCACAAACGACACAGAGAGGAGCGCAACAAAAAACACAGCGAGTACATGGTGGTGCGACTTCACACCACAATAATAGCATGCTTGTTTTGACACACTGGGTCAAACCGGGACATTTGTCGACAACGTGCGGAAAATGGATTATCCTGTGCCTACTGTGCTGTGCGTGTTCGATATATATGCGTCGGTGGTAGAGTGGTCAATTACAACAGGCTGTAAACCTGTCGGCTTCGGCCTTCGTTGGTTCGAATCCAACCCGGCGCACATGACAGAAAAAATACCCAGCCTCATATGGTCGGGTGTTTTTTATTTTAAATGTTTTCTCCACGCAACCTGTCCTAAGGTTAAACCTTAGGACTAGGCAATCAGCTCGCTTATCTGTGTCTTGACCCGGCGCGGAGCGCCTTTGCGTACGTCAAACACAAACTCAGGAGCAACGCCTTCTTTCCCTGGCTTCATATCCACCGTCACTGCACCACCCGAGAGCACACCGCGAGCGACCATGAGGCTCGCCACCTTGGTGAGAATTTTATCTTGGATGAGTCGGCGGAGCGGCCGCGCGCCATAGTGCGGATTATAGCCCTCTTTTGCAAGGTAGTCATAGACCGCGGGCGTGAGCGTGAGTGTGATGTCTTTTTCGGCCAAACGTTTGACCACAACCTTCACTTGAATGTCGACAATTTCTTTGATTGCCTCAGGCGAGAGGATGTTGAAGACGATAGTTTCGTCGATACGGTTGAGGAATTCGGGACGGAAGTAGTCTTTGAGCGACTGCATCACGCGTTCCTTTGCGATGACATAGTCCCCTGCGTCAGTGCGTGTACCCAAGGCAAAGCCGAGCTGCTCCATCTTGTCGATGTATTGCGCGCCGATGTTTGAAGTCATGATGATGATGGTGTTGCGGAAGTTCACTTTACGCCCCTTGGCGTCGGTAAGGTGGCCGCTGTCGAGTACCTGCAAGAGGATGTTGAAGACTTCCGGGTGCGCCTTTTCAATTTCGTCAAACAAAATGACCGAATATGGTCGGTGACGCACCAGCTCAGTGAGGCCACCACCTTCGTCATAGCCCACATAGCCCGGCGGCGAACCAATGATTTTTGAGACCGAATGCTTCTCCATATATTCCGACATGTCGACACGGATGAGCGCTTTCTCGTCGTCAAACATGAACTCTGCCAGCGCTTTAGTCAGCTCGGTCTTGCCCACACCGGTGGGGCCCAAAAACATGAACGAGGCAATCGGGCGGTTTGGGTCGGCGATGCCAGCGCGACTGCGCTTCACCGCATCGGCGATTTTTTGCACTGCTTCGTTTTGACCAACCACGCGCGACTCAAGCACCCTCTCGATGCGCGAGAGCTTTTCGGCCTCTTCCTCGAGCATGCGCGAAACAGGGATGTTGGTCCACTTGGAAACTACCGACGCAATATCAGCCTCAACGATTTCTTCTTTCAAAATACGGCGCGTTGCCTGGAGTTTTTTGAGACGTTTGTTTTTAGTGTCCAACTCTTGTTCAAGGCCGGGCATGTCGCCATAGCGGATCTCGGCTGCACGCGAGAGGTCAGCGGTCGACTCGGCCATCTCGGCCTCGTTGCGCAGCGACTCGAGTTCTTTTTTAATATTTTTAATGTCTGAGAGCGTTTGCTTTTCATTCTTCCAGCGCTGTTCGAGTTCGCTGGTCTTTTCTTTCAATTCAGCAATGTCACGCTCAATTGTTTTGGTACGCGTTTTGGCGTTGCTTTCGCCTTCTTCAGCCGCTTCTTTGCGCAAGGCTTCTTTCTCGACTTGGAGGCGCATTATTTTGCGATGCGCATCTTCAAGCAGGGGTGGTTTATTCTCGAGGCTGATGCGCAAGCTCGATGACGCCTCGTCGATGAGGTCAATTGCTTTGTCGGGCAAAAAACGGTCGGCGATGTAGCGCGCAGAAAGTTCGACTGCGGCGACCACTGCGTCGTCGGTAATGTGCACCCCGTGAAAGAGCTCGTATTTTTCCTTGAGTCCGCGCAAAATGGACACTGCGTCGTCGATGGTTGGCTCCAGCACATAGACGGGCTGGAAGCGCCGCTGAAAGGCCGGGTCACGCTCGATGTGTTTTTGATATTCACGCAACGTCGTTGCGCCGATGACGTGCAAGTCGCCACGCGCGAGCGCCGGCTTGAGCATATTGCTCGCGTCCATCGCGCCCTCGGCCGCGCCTGCGCCGATGACGGTGTGTATCTCGTCGATAAAGAGAAGTACTTTTCCTTCGCTACGCTCGATTTCTTTCATAATGGCTTTGAGACGCTCTTCGAATTCACCGCGATACTTGGTGCCAGCGATGAGCGCGCCCAAGTCCAGCGAGACGAGTTCTTTGCCTTGCAGCGACTCGGGCACGTCGTTGAGCGCGATGCGCTGAGCCAAGCCTTCGGCGATGGCAGTCTTGCCCACACCGGCCTCGCCTATCAAAATGGGATTATTTTTGGTGCGACGACTGAGAATCTGGATGACACGAGTGATCTCCTCGTCGCGGCCAATAACCGGGTCGAGTTTATTTTCAAGCGCCATCTTAGTGAGCGATCGGGTGTACTTTTGCAATGCGCGATTCTTTTTCTGATCACCGCCAGCATTGGTGACCTTGCTGGAGCGCAATTCAAGCAGTGTGCGCACCACCGACTCGCGCGTGATGCGAAAGCGCGAAAGCGTCTCGCGCGCCATGCCGGGTACATCGAGAATGGCCACAAACAGGTGCTCGGTCGAGACAAACTCGTCGTGCAGCTCCGTGGCAACTTTTGCGCTGCGCTCAAGTGCCTGTACCAACTCGGGCGTAAGGTACAGTTGATATGACGGCGAGAGTGTTGCCCCACCCGACGTGCCTTCGAGCGACTCAAGCATGGTGTCGGTGAGGAGGATCATATCTACTTCGAGTCGCTCGAGCACCGAGGTGACCAGCGACTCTTCTTGCAAAAGCAGCGCCGCGAGCAGGTGCATGGGCCCAACCTGGTTTTGCCCACGCTCAACCGCCAGCTCGTGTGCTCGCCTTACGGCTTCTTTGGCTTTGGTGGTGAAGTGATTAAATGGTGGCATATATTTTATTATACGAAGTAATTATGGTTTTGGTTCTGGTTTTGCAGGGACGGCGGGCGCGGCAGCAACCTGCGGAAGAGAGACAAATGTGTAGGTTGCACTGCCGCCCGAATCCAGCGACGAACTGGTGGTCATGCCGACCACTTCGCCAAAGAGCGTTGCGAGAATGGCGCCCGGCACAGACGAACCAACACTGGCGTCAATTGTTTTAGCATATGTGCCACTTGACGGGAGCGTTGCAATGACACCCACAGCGACCGTGTCCACACCGGTGCCACCGATGCGCAACACAGTTTGCCCAAGGCGCAGTTTTGAACGATCAGCCAAAGGAGCGCTCGCAAGTCCAGTCGAGGTGCCAACACGGACATCGACAAGCGCGAGCGTGCTCGTCCCCATCGGGTCACGCATGACCAGCGGCACACGCTCACCGCTTGGCAAAATTGCATCAAAAGCAGTCACGCCCGTGGCATCGAGTGACGCTCGGTCGGTAAGCGCAACACCTTTTGCGTCAATAAATACCCCACGTGCAACCAAATCCTGCCCCCCTTTGACGGTAATCCTGATGATGCTTTTTTGCAACGCAGCAATTGACTGAGCAATGAGGTCGTCGTCTTTTACGACAACAGTCTTTTGTGTTTGCACCACCGTGGTGCCCTGGGTTGAAGACGCAACCGTCTGTATGGTGTGTTCAACGATCTGATTGATGGTACGACTAATGACTGGCGGCGCGTGGGACATGAGTGCCACGGTGACGATGCCGGTCGCAATGGACGTCATAAAACTCACCAAAAGCGTGAGCAGAACGATTTGATGTTTCGTGAGGTTCTCTATGTCCATAGCACGGTTAGTATACCTCAGATCGATACCTCTTTACAACTTTCACAAGTGCTTCTGCAATATACAACGCGTCTTTTTTGGTCAGGTCGGGAAGCAGCGTTATCCGGATCGCTGTTTTTGACATTGCGCCTGAGACACCGAGTGCTTTGATGACGTGCGAGGGCTCGTCTGAGCCGATATTGCAGGCCGAACGGGTCGAGACCGCAACACCTTCGACATCGAGCGCAATAACGGCCATTTCAGCATCAAGGCCAGGAATCGAGATGTTAAGATTGTTTGCGACCCTCTTTTTCAGCTCTCGTTTTTCGTTCTGTTTTTCCTCTCTTGCGTGAAGTTTAGCTTCACGCAGATGCAAGTCGAGTACTGGGCCATTCACCAACACATCGGGAATTCTTTTTTTGATTTCAGTATAAAGAAAATCGCGCATCGCTGCTGTTTTTTCTGCACGAGCCTCCACACCACTTGCGGCTTCGGCCATGGCAACACCAAACGAGCCTGCAAGCGGTGTGTTGGGCGTCCCCGCGCGCAGGTTGAATTCCTGCACACCACCACGCAAAACTGGTTCAATGTCGCTTCCCCTTCGCACATAAAGGCAACCGACACCCTTGGGACCCAACACTTTTTGTGCATCAAGCGTCATCAAGTCCACCCCGAGCTGGTCAACCCGCAGCGGCATCCACAACGGCGCCTGCGCTGCGTCAGTGTGGAAATATAGAGGCAAAACGGGAAGCGCAACCCCACCCTGGAGCGAGGGTTGGACTTGGCCTAGCGGCCCGGAGCGCCCGAGCGCAGGGGTGGGGTGGAGCTGATTAGCACGGCTCCGCTTTGCTTGACGAATTGCTTTGGCAATTTCATGCACCGGCTCGATGGTCCCCACTTCACTGTTGACCAACTGAATGGAGATGAACACGGTTTGCTCGTTGATCGCCTCTTTCAGCTGCTCGAGGGAAACAAACCCCTGACTATCAACTGGAAGTTCGGTGACATAGAGGCCTTCGACCTCAAGTGCACGAAGCGGCTCAAGCACTGACTGATGCTCGATGGCGCAGGTGATGGCATGCAATTCGCCACGTTCTTGCAGCAGCGGCCGCAAGATGCCCTGGATGGCTAGGTTGTTTGATTCTGTCCCGCTGGCGGTAAAAATTATTTCGTCGCTGTGCGCACCAATCGCTTTTGCTATTTTTTCGCGCGCCTCGTCCATCGCTGCTTTTGCTTCGAGCGCTTCTTTGTGCAAGGCCCCTGCATTGCCATAGACACCCAAAAGCTGCACCAGCTCTTTCGTGGCGTTCTTCGAGATCGGCGTCCCCGCCGCCGCATCTGCGTATATTCGCGTCTTTTGTATCAGCTTTCTAAGTGACATACATTTGAGTATACTGCTTACTATGCATCTTGCATCTCTTTTTGTAACCACCACCTCGCCAGGAAGTTTCGCCTATTATTTTGCGCTGACTGTTCCCTACCTCGCGCTTGGAGCGTTTATATTTTCGCTACTCGCACTGGTCTTCTTTTTTATGATGCGACTGCGGATGAAGCGTCTTGCGCTGGGCAAAAGTGGCTCGCTTGAAGAAACACTGGCTATTCTTTCTCGCAATATGAAAGAACTCGAAAAATTTCGTAGCGAGATGGAGGTCTATCTCAAACACGTGGAGGCCCGGGTGCAACACTCGACCCAAGGTGTTGGTTTTGTGCGTTTCAACCCATTTCCCACGGGCGGAGGCGGCGGAGGCAACCAAAGTTTCGCTGTTGCGTTTATTGACGAGAAGCTCTCTGGTGTGGTACTGTCAACACTCTACGCGCGCGACCGAGTGGGCGTCTATGGCAAACCAATTGAAAAGGGCATCTCAACCTTTGAGCTGACCGCCGAAGAAAAGGAGGCAATAGAAAAAGCAAAGCAATCACTCACCACCCACGCCAAACGTGAAGCATAACCACACAGAACTACTATGGAACAGAAAGAAACCTATCAGGGGCGTCCCCCTATCGTTGCAATTGTTGGCCACATCGACCATGGCAAGTCGACGCTGCTCGACTATATCCGCAAGACTCGGGTTACAGAAGGCGAAGCGGGCGGCATAACGCAACACCTCTCGGCATATCAGGCCACGCACGAAACCAAGAGTGGTTCACACTTGATCACCTTCTTGGACACACCAGGACACGAAGCGTTTCGCGCGATGCGCTCGCGCGGTCTTGGTGTCGCCGACATCGCCATTTTGGTGGTTGCTGCCGACGACGGCGCCAAACCCCAGACCGTTGAAGCGATAAAACTCATCGAAGAAGCAAAGACCCCCTATATCGTCGCATTCACCAAAATCGACAAAGAAGGCGCCAACCTCGAACGCGCAAAGCTGTCGCTCATTGAGCATGGCGTTTTCCTTGAAGGCCAGGGCGGCACCATCTCGTTTGCCCCAGTCTCGAGCAAAACGGGCGAAGGCATTCCCGAGTTGCTCGACCTCATCCTCCTTACCGCCGAACTCGAAGAGCTGACTGCCGACGCCGACGCTCCCGCCTCAGGTGTCGTCATCGAGGCCAACATTGACAACAAGCGTGGAAATACCGCGACACTCATCGTCCTAAACGGCACCATCGAAAGCGGCGAATATGTTGTGTCGGGAGAGAGCTTTGCCCCGGTGCGCATCATGGAAAATTTCTTGGGCAAACCAATCAAAGAAGCGCTGCCAGGAAGCCCGGTGCGTATCGTGGGCTTCTCGTCCCTTCCTGCGGTGGGAGCAGCATGGCGCGTAGTTGAAAGCAAAAAAGAAGCAGAAAACTCTGTACGTGAAGCTAAACTTCCCACAACAAGCACATCTTCAACAGACGCAGACGACTTGGTCATCCTCCCCATCATCATCAAAAGTGACTTTTCGGGCACCGGCGACGCCGTGCTGCACGAGCTGCAAAAGCTCCCCATACACGAGCGTTTCGAGGCGCGCGTAGTGGCGCGCGGCGTGGGACCCATCACCGAAGGCGATGTGCGCCTGGCAGGCAGTGGCAAAAACCCAGGACTCATCGCGGGGTTCAACGTCAAACTTGACCGTGAACCACGCGAGTTGGCCGAGCGCCTGGGCGTCGAAGCAAAAACCTTTACCATCATCTATGAGCTCGCGCAGTGGCTTGGTGAAGAAATAGAAAAGCGCCGACCGCGCTCGGAAGCAGAAGAGGAACAGGCGGTGGCAAAAGTGCTCAAAATTTTCAGCAGCCAAGGCGCCAATGTTGTCTTAGGTGGCCGCGTTGAGAGCGGCGAGATGGTCCCAGGAAACGTCAAGTTTATGCGCCTTTCTCAATCCACACAGGCAGGTGCAGAAACAGAAAGTGAAATGATTGAGGTGGGTCGTGGCGAGTTGATAGGCCTTCAGTCCCAAAAAGAACAAGTCAAAAAAGTCCCCAAGGGTCAAGAGTTTGGCGCCATGGTCAAGACCAGCACACCGCCCCAGCCAGGAGACCAGATGATCGTCTTTGAGGCGGTGTTGAAATAGAACTCAAACGAAACCGTATATGAAAAAACGACAGGAACAAGAACAAGAAGGAAACACGCGACACCAAAAAATACGCGAAGCGCTACGCACCAGCGCGGCAGAGTTTCTTGCCCGCGAAGCGGGCCGGCAGTCGCTGGTGACCGTGACCGAGGCACGCGTCTCGAACGACGGCCGCAGTGGTCGCGTCTACATCACCGTGCTGCCACAGAGCGCCGAGGAAAGCGCACTCGCCTTTGCAAACCGCAACCGCGGTGAATTCTCGAAGTTTTTTAAAAAGAAAATACGCGGTATCTCCCCGCTCCACATCGAGTTTGTTATAGACGAGGGCGAAAAGAGCCGCCAACGACTCGACGAGTTGGGCACAGAGCTTTCATAGGTGCCGCAAGTGAGTTACAGTATAAGCGCGCCGTGTAAATACATGGCCACGTAGCCAAGTGGTAAGGCAAGGGACTGCAAATCCTTTATACGCGGGTTCGATTCCCACCGTGGCCTCAAATTTGTTTTATACTGGGGTGACCAGCCGGGGTGATGAAATGGTAGACATAGGAGACTTAAAATTTCCAGGCCGCAAGGCCGTGTGGGTTCGAGTCCCACCCCCGGCACCAGATATTTCAAATTTTTTCTTTGCGTTTTAGGACAATGACAATGACAGCGCAGCGATGAACACGTCGCCGAGCGCCTCTATTTCTTGTGCGGTCTCGGTCCCAACACTCACGCGCACAAACGCGTCTTTTTCTGTCGCAGTCCGCCCCGGGACATACACCCGCGTGGTGGTAAAGCCAAACCCCGTTCCCCCAACAAGCGGCACGTCACGCTTTTTTGCCTCGGCAAACACGCGTGCCACAAACGCATCATACTGAGCAAAGGTTTGTTTCCCCGGACGAAACGCAATCACAAAAAAACCACCGCAAAACGGCAGGTCTTTTGCCCATGCGTACGAAGGATGGGACGGGAGGCCGGGATACACAATGTGCGACGCGGGCCCCGAGCCGCTCTTAAGCGCGCGGTCGAGCCGCTCTGCAAGACGCTGCGCATTGCGTCCAATCCGCAGCAGGCGCGTTTCAAACAATGCACGGTTGGGTTTGTGCAGCGCGTGCAGTGATGTGTCTGGCAGGTTGGTGCCCATATGTATCCGCGCATGCCCCAGCTCTTGTATCGAAAGACCCGCAGGCGTCCACAGAATGCCACCGTTTGCGCGGTCAAAACCAAACTGGTGATATTTCGAAAGGCTTTCAACCACAATGAGCCGCATATGCAGCCCAACTGGCAAAAAACGCAGCGGCTGCGCGAACACTCCCAGGGTGGTATTGTCAAGCACGAGCGTTGCGTGACGAGAAAGCACGTGCGCAAGTGCGGGAATCAATTCTTTGAGATGTGCCATGGGCAGCTCGCCCGAATTCCCTATCGAATCAAACACGACAATAGACGGCTGCTGTTCCCGCGCAAAGGCAACAATGCCTTCAGTGTCAAGCTCGTCAATATACACGACCTGACCCGGGAACAAATGCTCGAGTATCCATTTTGTTTGAAAATAGGTGGATCGCCCCACAAGAATACGGTCGCTTTCTTTGACCCCGAGGCGCAGGTGACCAAGCACGGTGGTTATGGCCGCCATGCAACTGCTGGTCGGAAACGCCACCGGCGCCAGACGCGGGCCCTGGTCAACATAGGCAGCCACAAACTCTTGCGCATACGCCCGTTCGTCTGGATACATGTCGCGCTTATAGTCGTTTGCGCCAACCTGGACCGTGCCTGTTTTGCTCCCCGCTTCAGAAAAAACAGAATGCAAAAAAGACGGCGATTGCCATTCGCCTGCCGACAGCACAGATGCAAGCTCGCTTTGTAATGTGCGTGCCACATCAGAGAGTGCTTTTTTGTGTGCGAGCGCCTCTGTCAAAGCAGTGTCACTGTCGCCACCTGAACTCGCCATGCGCTGTACGTCCTCATTGATAGCCGCAAGAATCTTCTGGAACTTTTTTTCGAGCTCACCCGCAGATGTTTCTAGCTGCTCAAAAGTTTGTGGTTGATACTGCTGGCGCATGCGCTCAAGACCTGCCTGATGTGCCTGCACGCGCGCCAGCCCGCTCTTCACCAGCGCATGGAGCTCGGCAAAGTCGGCCACTAAGTCGCCCCGAGTCTCTTCATCCATGACGCCCATTTTAGCACGCAGCCCTTGTGTTACAATGCTGAAATGTTTGGCATGTCCCGTTTGCGCTTGGCACAAAAACTGCCAGCACCACCCGCGTGTGACATACAAGGGCGCACAGCGGGAAACACGCTGCTCATAACTGCCGGCATGGACGGAGACGAATACGCGGGCATCGAAGCCGCGCACCTACTGATAGAAAAATATCGCTCTGGTAATTTTAACGGCAGGCTAGTGGTCGTGCCCATCATCAACCTCGCCGGGTTCGAAAACAAAAGCTCACACAACCCCACAGACGGGAAATTGCCTAAAAACATCTTCCCCGGCCGCGCGCGCGGCAGTGCCAGCGAGCAGCTCGTGCACTGGCTTGTTGCCACCCACGTGTCTGCTGCAGATGCGTGGCTCGACCTGCACGGCGGCGCACTGACCGAATCACTCACCCCATTTTTGTGGACATATCAAACAGGTGTCAAATCGGTAGACGCACGCACCGAGAAGTTTTACAAAGCCTCAGGTGCCGAAATAGTGCTACTTCAAAAAGCGGGCATGTTTACAAAAGCGCGCGCACTCGCCAAAAGAAAGCGGCCGTGCACCTATGTGATGGCCGAGTCGGGCGAACGCGGCGAGAGAAAACAAGAAGATATTGAGCGGCATATACACTGGGCAGAAGTGCTCATGCGCCAGCTGGGCATGTTGCCCGCCACAGACCACACACAACAACCAAACGAATTACCGGGAGAATCACTAAGAGAGTTACCCAAAAAAGCTCAACTCGTTTTGCGCAATATACAATACGGGTACACCAGCGAGCGCATGGCACATGACAGCCTGCGTGGCATTATTTTGTGGCACAAAGAAAAGAGCGAGCGAAAAGACGACATTCTGTATGGCATCGGATATTAAACACACCACACAAAAAAAAGACGTGTCGTGCCTGTGGGGCGCGTGCGAGGCAACGCTGCCTGCCGGGTTTGTGCCGCGTTACCTGTGGCCCGAATATATGCCCGAGTGCGACATCGACGTGTTTCTGCGCCCACAGGTAGTGCCAGGTGTGCAGGGCGCGATGCGCTGGGGGCGTTGGCCAGTCTATTTTGAACAATACCTGGGCGACGCCGAACCAGAGCCAAACCACCCCACCCACAACCCCGATGCCCCAGCGCGCATCGTGCGGTGGATACGGCTCGACCGCACCGACATTCCGCCAGGGTGGAAACAATGGTCGGATAATCCCTACCAGATGGAAGGGTTTGTCGACATCTCAGGCAGAAGCGACTTTGTCCCACACTGGTCACGGTCGGTGCGCACCATGTATCGCCACTGGGAACAACTCGAAGCGAGCGGCGACTACACACTAGTGCCGCTCACCTATGAAGCATTTGCTGCTGGCTACAAAAAAAGCTCGGTCGCCAAACGCACCATGGGCGCAAGCCTTGACTCGACCACAGAAAAAATACGCAGAGGTTCAAAGCATGTGCGCCTGTGGGGCGTGTTGCATGCGGGCAAGGTCATTGCGGGCATGTCGGCGCTCGATTCCCCCACCTGCAGTTCGTCGTACTACATTGCAGGGTTCATCCAGCCCGAGGCCGAAGAAGTCCCCGCGATGATCGGCTTGATGCACCATTGGCACACAAGCTCTGCACAAGAAGGCATCGCTCATCTGCACTTTGGGCTGTTTTGGCACCCGGGGCAGCCGCGAGCGTGGAAAGGCTTTTCAGCATTCAAGCGTAAATTTGGGCTCACCTATGTCGCCTATCAACCAGCGCTCTACAAATTCATGGGTAAAAATAAAATATAATAAAAATATAAACCTGTTATGAATCTACTGCGAACCTATGACGAATATCCCTCAGAAAAAAACGGCACTGTGTTTGTGTGGCGCACCTTCCCCTGGAGTCACTGGCAACTCGGCGCAAGCGGCTATGGTCAGACCACCGACTATACCAACGCCATGTGGCTCGAAGTTACAAGAGACATCGCACGTATGAAAGAGAAAGCTGACGAACGCCTGGCGCGCGTCTTCATCGGCGGGCTCGGTGGCGCAGGGCACCTGCCTATTCTGAAAAAATTCTTCCCCAACTGCCACATCGAGGTGGCCGAGCATGACCCCGTGATAATTAACGTAGTTGAGAAATATAACCTGTGTCCGCAAGCAAAAAATACAGATAAAGATACAAGCATCAAATCAAGTACAAAAAAAGATATAGAAATAATAGAGGGTGATATGTTCGAAGTATTGGGGAACCAAGTAGCGCTGGGAAAAAAATATGACCTATTGTGCATCGACATCTTTACCGGCGAGTATCCATCGAACGCGACAGTGCGACAAGACTCGGTGGCGTTGGCCCGCTCGGCGCTCGCGCCAGAGGGCATCTTGGTTGCAAACGTCTTCAAAAATGCAGAATACCTCGACCCGCTTGCCACAGCCTTCAAGCATCACAAAAAAGTCGTCTTTCGCGCCAACACGTTGGGGATATTTTGGGACCATGAACTGGAACGTCGTACGTAGTGCTGGGAGGGAGACTTGGTCACGAATAATCCTGCTGCAGCAGGATTTTCTCGACCCCGACTCGCAGTTTTTCTTGCTAGAAAAACATAGCTCCGCCTTTCAACTCTCCGCAGAATTACTGCGTAATTAGTGCTGGGAGGGAGACTTGAACTCCCACGGGTTGCCCCACTAGTTCCTAAGACTAGCGCGTATACCAATTCCGCCATCCCAGCATTTTATTTTCAACTGATTGAACTTATCGTCACAGATAATTTTCTGCTGAAAATTTCCGCGACCCCGTCTCGGCGCCGATGCGCCTCCGACCCGGCCACGCTAAAAACTATGCCCTTGCATACTTTTTATCGTGTCCGCCCACCAGGGCTCGAACCTGGGACCGTCTCCTTAAGAGGGAGCTGCTCTACCAACTGAGCTATAGGCGGGTTTGGTGATTATACACAAAAACCTATGTTTTTTCTACTTTCCCTTGCATATTAAACACTCGCCATGCTATACTTCAAACCTAAACGGCTTCGGCCTCGGCTGCGCGAAAGCGTAGTCAGACAACAACAAAAATCGGTTATAAGCTGCAAAGGTTTATAACCGTTTTTTGTATTTCCATATAGTTTACTTCATCAATAACTCCAATTTTATCAATAAGTCTCTTGGCATCAGTGAGTCGCAGTTGAGACACAATCGCGACTCGATCAACGCCATCTCCTAAACGCACTGATGCGTAAAACTTTGTGGTCTTTACTTTTGTAGACAGAGGCAATGCCCAAAACACTTCTTTGTTAAATTTCTTGAATATGAGCACCGGCCGAGCAAACGCCTGGCCTTTGCCATCCTGTTCAAAACCAACATTACTGCCTACCGAGCACCACCAAACCTCTCTTTCGTGAAAGAATACTCGCGTGTCATCATTATGTTCAATTTCAGATTTTTTTGTGTGCCATTTTGTATAATCCTTTTTCATGCCTTTAGTATACCTTGTTTCTAATAAAAACTTGACATAAACCATTTTTCATGTATTATGTGCGGTGGAACAAGATTCCGCGGCATCCTGCCGCAATCAACCCTGGTTCTTTGAAAAGGACCGTAAACAAGGAAGGACTAGCCCATGTCTGGAACGACAACCGCCCCGACCACCACACCGCTGCGCAAGGGGTTGCGCATTGACATCGCGCAACCGCAAGACAGCGACATTATCGATCGTGATCGCGCTCTGCGTTGGTTGGTTTTTGGCACCACCATGATACTCGCTTTTCTGACACCTCCTCTGCTCCTGTATTACTGGTTCTCACACATCGGACCCAGCGTCGCATGGTTTGGTGCATTTGTGGGAATCGTTGTCGGTGCAACAGTGAGTGTTTTTACATCGTGGCGTCTGGTTGTATCAAACGAGGAGTGGATGGCTTACGCAACACTCAACCCATTCACGGGCAAACGCGTCCTCTATGGACCCGGTATGCACATATCGCTTCCATGGGAGGAACGGAACGCTTCAGGGGAAATTTCCTTGAAAGCCATTTCCGTCCCGTTCACGGTTGCGGTACCAACAAAAACTTCGAATATTATCTCGAAGGGCCTGCTGGACTACCAAGTTGATCTCGGAAATCTCGGGAGCTACATTGGGGTGGATGAATCAACTATACAAAGAGGCTTCCTTGCCTATGTGAGCAGCTTCCTCACAAGTCAAATCTCAAATGGAACTATGGAGGAAGCACGAGGAAGGGTGGATGAGATAAACGACGCCCTTGCCGACGAGTTTATGGGTGTCGCAATCCCAGCAACGAGCGTAGGCGCGTCAAGCTCGTCTGTGACCGAATTCGAACGAAAGTTTGGTATTCGGGTGGTCAGCATTTTCATCAGCCAAATGGAACTGCCGCCAGAAGTGCAGAGAGCGCGCGATGGACAGGATGAAGCAGTGCGAATCAGTATGATATGTGCTGACCTGATGGGGCTTACGAAAGCTCAGTTCGATGCAAAAGTTTTTGATGGCAGCATAACCCCAACTGACTTTGCCGACGTGCAAAGACGAGCAATGGTCATAACAGGCAATGCAACGGCTCATTATGATCGTATCGACGGCAACGCCAGCGCAATCGTTATGCGGCCCACCTGAAAACTCAAACAGAAAGGAGCCATCAATGGCAATAGCACCCGTAAGCTCACACTCGCGGACAAGCTTCAAAGCTTGGAGCATAAGGGTGGGTGTTATCGGGACAGGTGTCGCTCTCGCAGCACTTGTCACTTACTTGATCGCAAGACCGAGCAGCGACCAAAAATCTGCTGGCGTCCAAAACCAGCAGAACACCTACAATCCACAGCAACAACAGGCGGTCCCCACTAACACCTCCCAAAAATGCCCTGGAGAACTTCAGGTTGTCGAGGTCAGTGCCATCAAAGTGGTAATCAACCCCGGCAAACGATGTGTCGTAAAGTTTGGTGTTGAAGCTGGAGGTAGTCGAGTTGAACTGCTCGACACCAACGACTCTGTGATCATGACGGTGGGACCAGAACCCACAAACACCAACCGATTCTTCGAAGCGATACGAGCTGTAAGTGGCGGAAAAGCAACTTTCCACTACAAACTAACAAGTTCGTAACGTTTCAAACTAAAGCGGCGACCCACAAGGTCGCCGCTCTTTCTTTTTCCTATTTTATTTTCTTTTTTTACACCTACACCCCCTCTTTTTTTCACTCACCCCAAGCTCGCAACAGTTTTGACAAGAACGTTGAAAATTGCAAATGCAAAGAGGAGAATGAACATCCCGACCATGCCCCACAACATATGCTGCTTGCCCTCACCTGTCCCCTTTTCACCTTTGTTGAGGCTGATCAGGAATTGCACGATGCCCCACGAGAAGATGAGTAGAGCGACCCCCGAAAGCAGCAAAAGTGCCGGATTAATGATGTTGTTTACCAACGCGCCAACGATGGTGCAGTAACTCGCACCAGATGGGCAATATTCCAAGAGGTACATGTGTGTGCTGCGTTGACCAAATATTTACCTAATACTTATTGGAAGTGCGGTGCGGAAAGAGGTGTGGGTGTTGCATTGATCCCCAGTGCTTGCTGCGCAAAGATAACAATACCCCAGATTGAAATCATGATGAATAGTGAGATGATGCCTGCAATCATAGTGTCTTTGCCTGCTTTAATATCAGGGTGTCGGATGTATGAAACAAGACCCCAGAAGAAGTATACGAGAGCAAGACCAACGAGGATGGGGATGAGGTAGTTGATGATGACGGCAATCTGCTGAATGAGCGCTATGATATTTTCGAGCGGTGCGGCAAACGCCACGAATGGAAGAGCAAAAAGTGAAGACGCGATGAGTGCTATTTTTTTCATAAAATTATTATTGTTTATATGCCCCTAAGTGTAACGAACCTCCCCCCATCCGACAAGCACCCACGACACAGCCCTGTGGATAGCGCACGGCCCAAAATCAAGTTCCCGCGCCGCCAGTGGCTCATGAATTGGGACACCCGCCGCTCTGTGCAAAGAGACTCCCACAAAAGAAGTTGAGAATACCCCCGAGTGAAAAGAAAATAAACAGAGCAATGATGCCCCACTGCATCAGCTTATATCCCTGGCTATGCGCGTGGGTGTCGCCCGACTTCCTGACAAACTGCGCAACGCCATAGAAGAATACAACAATAGCGACCCCTCCCATCAGCCACACGAGCAAATTGATCACGTTCATGAGCCCCGCAACCAGTGAGGTGAAGGTGGCGCTGGTGGTTTTTGAAAGTATGGGTGAAAGAGCTGCAGCGGCTGGCGCAAGCGTTGATGTAAATGGTGTAAACATAGTGGTTGGTACTATCTCCTAGCTGCACGAACCGCTCGTGTTGACGGTCCCCGGGGCAACGGTGTTGATGGTGTTGGCGACCACCTGCCCGAGGAGCCACGCGCCCAGGAAGATGCAGATGCCGAGGATGACGTGGGTGATATTGCGCTTGGCGGTCCCCAGCTTGGTTGGGTTGCCACGCGCCAGCACAAACATGAAGCCTGCATAGACAAGAAAGAGGACGGCCACCGGCGTGCCCAGCGCCAGGAAAATCGAGAGGATTTGTTTAACTAAACCACAAATAGTGTTGATTTTGAGAGGGTTTTGAAAACAAAATCCAGAGGTACACCCTGCACTACTATTAAGACTACCTGAAACACTATTCAAACCTCCAGCGTTACTGTTTAACTGTGCAAAAGAAACAAGCGGCAAGAAGAGAAAGACGAGGGCAAAAGTGGTAAAGAGTTTTTTTATGCGAATACGTGTCATTTATTTTTTATTTTATTGTGGTTGTGTGCTGCCGCTTGCGTTGTGATAAAAGAGACCAAGCGCTCGCGCCGCTTCGGCAACCGCCCGGTCAGGCGTCGAAGCGCCCGTCACGACTGATTCTATCATTGTTTTAAAGATATCGTCGGTCTGTGTGGGGTTTGGGTCGAGCCACGCGCGCGCCATGAGCGCTGACTGCACAAACACGCTCGCCGCCGCGCTGGCGCTGGTGTCCATCGTCACGTCGCGGCGCACGGGGGGGAGCTTTGCCGCGCTGGCAAGCGCCGAGACGCCCGCGACCCCTCCCATCAGTTCGGCCACGGTCAGCGCGCCCGAGGGGTTGGCCGCAGTGCGAGCAATTGCAACGCCCGTCATGCGCCCATAGGTCAGGCGCACGCCGCCGTCTTTGATCTGCGGTATGACCGCCACAGCGATGTGCAAGTTGGGGTTGCGTGCAAGCAAGGTTGGGTAGTCGCTCGCAAACCCAAAGTAGAATGCGAGTTTGCCCGACACAAACGCGTCGGCAGCTTCGGGCAGCGAGCGATTCCACGAATAGCTCGTTTTGACTGGGTTCGAAAACTCAGTATAAAACTGCAACGCCGAAGCAGCTGGGCTTGTGGCGGCGCCTTCGGGCACTTCACCCAAAAACGCCACTTGCTTGCCCGACGTGGGGTCCTCAGCCACAATGGGGTCGCCCGCTTGAATGATGAGTGTCGAGAGGACTTCTTTTGCATAGGCGATGTTGCCCCAACCACCCAGCGCCACAGCGCTCTTTTGTATAGCAGTATTCCCGTCGGTTGAAAGGGTGGTAAGGCTGGGTGCAATAGTCAAAATTGTGTCCCAGTCTTTTGGCGCCTGCGCCACACTCGCGGCGGCAAGCGTGTCACGGTTCCAATACATCACGAGCGGGTCGATGAGGATGGGTATGGCGCTTGGTCCTTGGGCGGTCAAAAAGAGACTTCCTTCGTCGATGTAGGCACTGGTGAACGCTTGTTGCGACACCGCGCTGTAGGGGATGGTGGTGATTTTATTTGCAAAGCTCCCCACCATCTCGGGTGAAACAAAGAATAGATCAGGGCCTTTGCCGCTGGCCATCGCTTCCACCAATGCGTTTTCATAGAGCGCTGGTTTTTTATACACATAGGTCACGTTGGCAAACGACTTGTCACCCGAACGCAAGGTTGCGAGCGCCGTTTCCATCACCGTGGGGTCTATGTCACCCCAGATCGAAACGTTGCCGACTCCTGCACCACCGCTTCCACCACCCTTGGTTGCAAAGATCCCCGCCCCCAAAAAAATGAGCGCAACAAAAACACCAATCACTGCAATTTGAAAACTAGAACTCTTCATACATACATTATGCGGCAGGTGCGTTTTTTTTGCGAACAACGAATCCCCAGTGGTAGGCGCCCGCAGGAACGTCTTCAATGTATGCAAAGCCGGCTTTTTCAAACAGGTCGCGCGCAGCCCCCGTGGTCAATACATGGTCTGGGTGGGGCCCAAGGCCCCCAAACGAGTCCTTCCAGTCCACCACCACTGCTCGCCCATGGGGACCAAGCACCCGGTAGGCCTCCTGTGCCACCTGCAGCTTCTCGTCTGAGGCAAAGAGCGTGTTGGCGATGATGACCAGGTCGAAGCGCCCGGGCGGCAGGTTGCTGCCGCCCGGGCGCTCAATGTCGCCTTGGACTATCTCAACATTGGGCAAGCCCTCGACAAGCGAGAGGTTCTTGATGCGCACGAGCAAGTCGGTGTTGGTGTCGACGGCCCAGACCACACCCGCTTGCCCACCATCCCCACCCGCGACCAAACGGGCCGCGGCACGAGTAAAAAAACCGGCGCCCGCGCCAAAGTCGGCCACACGCATCCCCGCCTGCACTTTCACGTGCTCCAACACATCGGCGGGATTCAAAAATGAACTATCTTCCCCATCTTGCATAGTGTCTCTAGTATACAACCAAAAAAGAAAAGCCCCCGCCAAATAACATATAGCTTTTCTTATTCCTATACTATATAGTTTTCTCAGCTGAGGCCGCACCAAAACAAAAAGAGAATGGAGGGCTTGTTATGCAGCAAGACACGGGAAAGATCCGATACATAGCCTATGTGGGAGATCTGGAATATTTGGAGGACACCTTCGGACAATCCTATACACTTCATATGAAGGGGGTAGGGGGTGGAAAAGGAATTCTGACCATAGAAACAGCGTTCCCAGAAGGAGTGAGGAAGTTTGTGGACACACACTTCCTCCTAACAGAAATCCCAAATGGATGCACACCCATCTAAACCACCCCGGCCCGCCTCGGTGGTTTTTATTTTTATATATTACACAAAAGTTTCCTGTATATACCCTAACAGCTCGGGGAACGGCTCCTTGCGTGAAGTTTAACTTCACGCAGATAACGGGGAGCGCAGGGTTGCCATGATTAGTGTTTGTTTTGTAACATTATTTTTACGCTTTCACCATCTTCTTAGTCACTGAATCTACAAACAATCTGAAGGCGGGACGGTTTTCTTTCTCATATACAATCTTAACTCCCAACAAGTGCCCTTGAGCACAACTCAAATCTTTCCTTGTTAAAGAAACTTTCGCACCAGAGATTCGATCTATATACATCCGGCGCAAACTCCCCGGTCCATCTTTTTGATACTGACAGATTGCGCTTCCGCACTTCTGGCAACTCACCAACAAAAGCCGCGAGTATCCTACCCGCGCTTTTTTGTATTTGTCGTTTTTTAAAACAGAATTCTTTTTCATATATTACTTGAGCAAGGTTTCGCCTTGCTCAGCGGGCTTCACTTTATATAAATCGCCCTTGTAATGCCGAAAAACTTCTCCCGTCTTGGGCGCGTTCGCTGGAATTGGAATAACTTTTCTATCAGTCATTTTACAAACACACAAAGGAGGCGATTGCATCACCATCACGGAGTTTCATGATGCGGACGCCTTGGGTCGAGCGCGAGAGGGATGGGATCTCCGAGAGGTCGGTGCGGATGACTTGGCCGTTTCGTGAGACAACGACTACTTCGACCACTTCCCCATCTACACCGTTAGGGCCCGAACCACTCTTACTCACTACTTTAGCGGCGATCAATGGGCCGGTCTTGGGGGTTACCTTTACCGTCTTGATGCCCGAGCCGCCGCGGTTTTGGGTTTTATATTCTTTGTTTGGTGTCGTCTTGCCGTAGCCGTTTTTGGAGACGACCAATATCTCAGCATCTTTATCACCTTTGCGGATCACGTCGGCGCCCACGATGACGTCGTTTTTGCCGAGCTTCATGCCACGCACGCCGCCCGCCGTGCGGCCCATGGTGCGGATGTCGCTCTCTTTAAAGCGGATCGCCTGCCCACTCGCTGAAGCCAAGACGATTTCGTCGCCTTTCTCAACCAACAGCGCGGCGATGAGCTCGTCGCCGGGGGTGAGCTTCATCGCGATGAGGCCTGAGCGGCGCACGTCGTGGAAGGCGGTTGCATCCACCTTTTTGGTGACGCCCTGCTTGGTCACCATATACAACGATCTTTCTCCCTCTTTGTCGGCCTTGCGCATCGAGAGCACCGACGAAACTTTTTCGGTGTCAGAAATTGAGAGGAAGTTAACGATAGCCTTGCCCTTGGTCGAGCGTTTGCCCTCGGGCAATTCATACATTTTGATTTGATACGCCTTGCCCACATCGGTAAAGAAGAGCAGGTCGCTGTGGCTCGACGTGGTCAAGAAGGTGGTGACGAAGTCTTCTTCTTTGGTATTTAAATCAATAACGCCCACGCCTCCCCTCTTTTGCCTTTTATACTCTTCTGGGTTGGTGCGCTTGACGTAGCCGCCCGCGGTCAAGACGAGCACCTGCTCTTCTTCGGGGACCAAATCTTCAACATTGATGATGCCCGCCGAACCTTTCATAACTTTGGTCTTGCGGTCGTCGCCAAAGCGCTTGCCTGCGGCCAGCACCTCGTCTTTGACGACACCAAGCATCCTTTTCTCGCTTGCCAAAAGCGCTTGCCACTCGGCGATCCGAGCCTGCACTTCATCGAGCTCGTCGTTGATTTTCTTTCGTTCGAGGTTAGCCAGGCGCGACAGGCGCATCTCGAGAATCGCTTGTGCTTGCAGTGGTGAAAATTTGAATTTTTTTATCAAATTGATTTCGGCTTCGGCCACATCTTTGGACGCGCGAATGGTCTTAATGACCTCGTCGATATGGTCGAGCGCTTTCTGCAAACCAAGCAGGATGTGTTCGCGCTCCTGTGCGCGGGTCAGGTCAAAGAGCGTGCGGCGGCGCACCACCTCGCGGCGGTGCTTGATGAATTCTTCCAAAATCCCCTTAAGGCTGAGCGTTTGTGGCACGCCGTCAACCAAACAAACCATATTGAAGTGGAAGGTGTCTTCGAGCGCCGTGTGTTTGTAAAGATAGTTGAGGACTTTTTGCGGATGTGCACCGTTTTTAAGCTCGATGACCACGCGGATGTCGCGGGTCGACTCGTCGCGCAGGCCGCGGATGCCCTCGAGCTTTTTGTCGCGCACCAGGTCGGCTATGCGCACGATAAGGTCGGACTTGTTGACGCGATAGGGAATGGAGGTAATCACGATTTGGAAATTACCTTTTTTGTCTTCGACGATTTCGGCAACGCCGCGCACCACCACGCCGCCGCGGCCGGTCGAGTAGGCGTGGAGCAAGTCTTTTTTATTAAACGCCACCGCCCCTGTGGGGAAGTCGGGGCCCGAGACATGCGCCATCAAATCCTCGACGGTTGCTTCGGGGTTGTCTATCAAATGCGTGAGCGCGTTCAAAACCTCCTGCAGGTTGTGTGGCGGGATGGAAGTCGCCATACCCACGGCGATGCCGAGCGTTCCATTCAACAAAAGATTGGGCACCGCCGCGGGCAACACTTCAGGTTCCTTCAGTGTGCCGTCGTAGTTCAGGCGCCAACCCACGGTGTCTTTTTCGAGATCGCCAAGAAGCTGTTCACTCATGCGCGACATCTTTGCCTCGGTGTAGCGCATCGCGGCAGCTGAGTCGCCGTCTATTGAGCCAAAGTTACCTTGGCCGATAATCAGCGGGTAGCGCATCGAAAACTCTTGTGCCATTTTGACCATCGCGTCATACACCGACGCGTCGCCGTGCGGGTGATACTTTCCCAGCACATCCCCCACCACTGCCGCGCTTTTGCGAAAGCGCGCGCCCGAGGTGAGTCCCATGCGGTGCATCGCATAGAGGATGCGGCGGTGCACCGGCTTGAGCCCGTCGCGCACGTCGGGCAGGGCGCGGCTGGTGATAACCGACATCGCGTAGTCCAAGTAGGCTTCGCGCATCTCGGTCGAGATGTTGCGACCGACCACGTTCACATGGGCTACCTGCTCCCCCGCTTCTTCTTTATTATTCTTTTTATCTTTTTCTCCTGCCATACAGTTATGAGTGAATAGTATTTTGCGTGACTATTGCGGACTGACCAGCGAGTCGCCTGTGTTGCTGCTTGTGGCCACAACAAGCGTATTGCTTGAACCACCCATCGCAGCGCCGCCGTCGCCCGGCGCAGCACTCACCACGCTCGCGAGTTGCGATTGGTTCTGGTCAGTGCCGTTTGCAATGGTGGTCTGAGTATCGCTTGACGCTTCTTTGGTTGGTCCAAATGTGTGCACCGAGAGCCGCACGCCAGTGGCCGTCAACCACACAAAAAAGACAGCAAGTGTAATGATACTTGAAAGCCGCGCTGCATGCACACGCCTCTCGTGAGGTTTTTTCGCTTGCAGGTTTTGGATATATTGCTTCATGCGTTGAGTAGAATAAGAGAACACCTAGGATTCCAGAACAACAATCTCACCCTCTTTGCCCTCTAAATCTTTCTTTTTTATTGTGAGCTTCTCTATTGGCTTTACCCCTTCCGCACTCGCTTCTTTCAAAAAAGCTTTAAGCGTTTGGTCGCTGCTATGCATAGGGATAATGACTTTTGGCTCGAGCTGAACCGCGAGTTTGTAGCCTTCAGCATATTCAAGTAAGCCGTTTTTACCGTCGCCGCCAATCGGCAAAAAGAGAATGTCGATGTCGTCGAGCTCCTGTTTTGCCTCTTGGGGCAGCGTACGCGTGCCGAGCGCACCCAAAAAGCACAGGTTCATTCCTTCGAGCATGATGCTATATACTGTGTTGATTGTTTCTTTTTCAGCCACTTGCCCATAGGTCGACACGACCCCAAAGCCACGCACCGCAACATCACGGATTTCATATTCACCCGGCCCGTTAATGACGAACGGCTCGCGTTCGCCAAAGACGCCGTTTTCTGTGCCGTTAAAGTCGGGATGGTCTTGGCTGACAAAGACGATGTCTGAGCCAAACTTAACGCTCTTAAGGTCAGAGTCTTTTGCAGGCAAATTAAATGCCAAGGTGAGCTCGCCTTGGGTAATCTTAAAGCACTCCCCACCGAGGTAGTTGATAACCATACGCCTATTCTAGCATATTTTGCAAAACCACACCTCACTACAACGTAGCTTTACAAAAACAGATCTTTGGTGTAGGGTTTTATGTACATGGTGCTCCCCTCACCATGTGCCAAGCAAGGGTGGCTTCCGTGCTCCTCACCCCCTCGACGGGAGCCACCCGAGCGCAGGCAGTTCTTTTTGTCTAATTTATCTAAGATTTTAGCTGTACATTCGTTTGGTTATTGCACTCCGCACATAACCCTTGGACAAGTTCCCCACTTGCCCAAGTACCCACCCGCAAAACTTCCCCAGCGTGAAAGCGCTGGGGCCTTTTCGTATCAATTTTTGAGCCTTTCATAAGACTTTGCAAATCAAAACTTTTGCTGTATATTGCCCTTAATTGCTTTATTAACAGCAATCGCCCTCCCTTAAAAAGAAGGCAAAAGCCCGCCGAAAGTCGGACAAGCGCGCAGGAGTAACCTTCAAATTTCCCCAAGGTTTAACCTTCCAGAAATTTGAAGCCCCTGCCGTACAATTACATACACATTATTATGTCTACAAAAGCCATCGACAGTGCTGACGTTCCCGCAATTTCCACCCCCATGATGGGGTTTTTTGAGCAAGCTCAAGAACCCCCAAAGCCCGGCGATATTATCGAAGGTGTGGTGATTTCACTCGACCGCGCCCGCCTCTACATTGACCTGCCACCGTTTGGTACGGGGGTGATTTTTGGGCGCGAATACATGAACGCGCGCGAAGTCATCAAGCGCATCAACGTGGGCGACACCGTTGCCGCCAAAGTCATCGAGACGAACACCAAAGACGGCTACATCGAGCTCAGTCTCAAGGAAGCGCGCCAAGCAATCGTCTGGGCCGAGGCCGAGGAAGCAGTCAAGCAAAACAAGCAGTTTGAACTCACCATCAAAGAAGCCAACAAAGGTGGGCTCATTTTGGATTGGCAGGGCCTCTCTGGTTTCTTGCCTGCCTCGCAGCTCAAGGCCGACCACTACCCACGCATCGCTGACGGCGACAAAGACAAGATCTTGGACGAGCTCCGCAAACTGGTTGGGCAGAAAATAAACGTAACGCTCATCTCAGCAATGCCCAAGGAAGGCAAGCTCATTTTCTCTGAAAAGGGCCAAAACAACGAAGAAAAGAGCGGTATGATCGAACACTATGGCGTCGGCGACGTCGTGACAGGTACCGTGACCGGTATGGTTGACTTTGGTGTCTTCGTGAAGCTCGAGGAGGGCCTCGAGGGCTTGGTACACATCTCTGAAATCGACTGGGGTCTTGTGGATGACCCTCGGCACTTCTTCACTGTGGGCGATGCCGTCAAGGTAAAGATTATCGATATCAAAGATGGAAAGGTGTCGCTCTCGATCAAATCCCTTAAAGAAAATCCGTGGCAAGAGGCAAGCAAGCGCTACCACAAGGGCGACCAAGTCGAAGGCGTTATTATCAAGTTCAACAAACACGGCGCACTGGCTTCCATTGAAGAAGGTATCGCGGGCCTGGTGCACGTCTCAGAGTTTGGCGGCGAGGACAAGCTCCGTGCCGGCCTCGAACTGGGCAAACGCTACCCATTTACCATCGCCCTCTTTGATCCAAAAGAGATGCGCATGGCGCTTTCGGTCAACCCAGTTGCCCCAGAACAAAAATAGCACGTACACAAATATCAGAAACTAGCGGCTGTGGATCTCCATGGTCGCTTTTTCTCTTCCATCTACCACCAGCAACTCCAACGCCTCGCCGACCAGCTTGTGTGCTTTTTTGAGTTTTTCTTGCTCAGACGGCTTGAATGTGCCCAACACAAAGTCAATAACTTTTTCTTGATCCGGCTTTTTGAGCTTGCCGCCGGGTGTTGCGGGTGAAATGCCCACGCGTACACGCACAAAGTCTTTTGTTTTGAGGGCTTTTTGGATGGACGCGACCCCGCGATGGCCACCCGCGCCGCTTCCAAACGAGATTTTAACTTTTCCAAGCGGCAGATCGAGATCGTCATGCACTACCACGAGCTCCGCGAGTGCTTTTACACTGGGTTTTTCTCCCCACAACTTCTTGACCGGCTTCCCCGAGTCGTTCATAAAGACGTCGGGAAGAATTATTTTTGTGCTTTTGTCTGTTTCAAGAATTTTTTTTTCAAGCGCAAGCAAAAAGTCACGCCCCACATTGTGTCGTGTGCCAACGTATTCGTCTCCTGGATTGCCCAAGCCAACAAAAATCCATTTCATGCACAAATACTAGCACCAAAATAATTAAAAGTAATTCTAAAGACGCTTGCATGCATCTTTTTTGTGTTCTCCACTGCACTTTTGTCTTGTGGACGCTTGCACAGAAAAAAAAATCCACTACACTGTTTGCATGGAAGAGGAGCAGCGTGAAAATTTCTTCACCGAACTCCTCAAGTTTGCGTTTGTCGCATTGTGCATCGTTGTTCCTATCCGACTTTTTATTCTGCAACCATTCATTGTCTCTGGACAATCAATGGTGCCAACCTTTCAAAACAGTCAGTACCTCTTTGTCGACGAACTCTCATACTATTTTGAAACACCACAGCGCGGCGACGTTATTGTGTTCCACTACCCAAAAGACACTTCCCAGTTTTTTATCAAACGCATCATCGGCCTCCCTGGCGAAACTCTGCACATCTCTGACACTGGCGTCACCATTCAAAAACCAGGCAGCGCAAGCACCACAGACATAACCATTGCCGACTCATACATCGTCAACCACGGCAACGGTGGTGAGCAGACCTACACCGTTCCTCTGGGCGAATACTTTGTGATGGGTGACAACCGACCCGAAAGTTCGGATTCGCGCGTGTGGGGTTTCCTGCCAAAAAAAGACATTGTTGGCCGAGTGCTTCTACGTTTATTGCCCGTCTCCGTTGCCGCACTGTTTCCTGGGGCAATCACCTTACCACAATGATAAAAACCCCGAGCTCGTTCATCGCACATGCCACGGATGTGGCCTCGTTTTATGGGTTTCGCCCGTTGCGCGATGTTGAAAAAGAACTACAACAAGCCACACGAGCACACACCATCGCCACACTTGGGCGCAAGGCACTCACCCCAGCACCACCACGAACACCTCACTCGTTCGGCGCCAGTATCGACACGTGCGTGAAGCGCTTCAAACAAAGAGACACTGAACCTGTGCTTGCTTTCTATACAAGTGCATCACCAACACACACACCCAGAACCGTTACCACAAACACCGTGGGTGAATTTGGCTTGCAAGTAGTTGGATCAAGTGAGAGCTTGGGTGAAATACTCCTTCTTAAGACACTCTTTGCAATTATGAGCGAATGGGGAGCGGGCGTCTCGCGTGTACGCGTCAATGCGTTGGGCGACCACGACTCAAAAGTGCGCTTTGAGCGAGAACTTGCGTTCTATCTGCGAAAACACAGCGCCGCACTCGACCCCACCTGCAGAAAAACAACGAGCGAGAACATGCTTGGAGTGTACACATGCCAAAACGAACACTGCCGGCAAGTCCTCGCCGACGGCCCACGCGCAATGAACTTTCTGTCTGAAAAAAGCCGCGCACATTTTCGCGAAGTTTTGGAATATATCGAGAGTCTGGGCCTCCCCTACGAAATAGATGATTTGCTCGTGGGCGACGAGCGAAACCCCCACGTGGTCTTTGCGCTCGACCTTTTAGACACCGACACCACCGTGCTGGGGAGCGCAGGTGGCCGCTACGATGAGTATGTTCGCAAAGCACACAACCACAAAGAAGGCTCAGCTGTTTCAGCGAGCATCTTCTTCCACAAAAAAGGCACAGCTCGATCTGATTTTGCCTCCTCAAGCACACAACAAAAAAGCACACTGCCTCCCAAAGTATACTTTGTACAACTCGGCAACCGCGCCAAACTCCAAGGACTTGCGGTCATCGACATACTCCGCCAAGCACACGTGCCTGTGATGCAGTCGTTTGATGCAAAAGGCTTAGCGCCCCAACTCGAATCAGCAAAAGCGCGAGGCGCCTCACACCTGCTCATCATGGGCCAGCGGGAAGCGCTCGACGGCACCATCATCGTCCGCTCAGCCGCCACCAGCGCCCAAATGATCGTTGGTCTCGATGCCCTTCCCCGCTTCCTCAAGACACTGAAGGTGTAGTGTGTGCATCATTTCTCCGTCTTTGGGGGACTCTTGCGCAGAAACCACCAAGCTGGTATTATCATTAGCACATATGGCAATAAACGCAGAAGTGCAAAAAATGGACGCCGAAACATCGGTCAACCTCATCCGTCGCTTTACCAAGCGCGTGCAAGGTGCTGGGCTCATCCAGCGCATGCGCAATCGCCGCTACTATGCCCGCGTGAAGTCTTCTGAGGTCCGCCGCAAGCAGACCCTCAAAGTCATCGCCCGCCGTGAAAACGTTCAAGAGCTCATCAAGCTCGGCAAACTGGTCGAGCGTACTACTCGTGGCCCTCGCCGCAAATAGCAACCGTGGCAATACGCCGACAAGTACGAAAAAGAGTGCGCTCCGGGCCGCTAGGCCAAGTCAAACCCTCTTTTTCACACTTGTCGGCTCCAAAGACCTCATCTGATTTTGAGGAAATCAAAGTCGCCGTGCTTGGTAAAAAATACGACCTTTCGGTCGCTTTTTTAATTCCTGCCGAGATGCAAAAGATTACTAAAGAAAGACTCTCTAAGGTAGAGAAAAAAGACCCGGGACATATTTCAAACGTACTCTCGTTCCCGCTTTCAAAAACCTCCGGCGAGATTTTGTTATGTCCAAAAGTCGCCGAGAAAGAGTGTGCAAGTTTTTCGATGGACAAGCGCACCTACCTTGCCTTTTTGTTTATCCACGGATGCTTTCATTTAAAAGGATTGAAACATGGTGCTACAATGGAGAGTGAAGAAAAACGAATCATGAAGCGATTCGGTCTTCGCCCACGCGAATGAATAAAATTGTAACTGGAATAGATGTCGGCACCTATCACGTGAAAGTGGTGGTGGCTGAACTCGCAGACGACCCGCGCCAACCACCACACGTCTTGGGCACCGGCTATGCTGAAAGTCGCGGCCTCAAACAAGGGTACGTGGTCGCCCCCCTTGAAGCAGCGCACTCCATTGGTGCAGCAGTCAACCAAGCCAGCCGTGCCGCGCGCGTTCCTATCAAAAAAGCCTATGTATCACTTAGCGGCGTAGGTTTAAATGAAGTATTTTCTCGAGGCGAAGCAGTCGTGGAGCGCGGCGACTCTGAGATCGTCGACAGTGACATTTCCCGCGTCATTGCTGCCAGCGAAAAAGCGTTGCCACCAGGCACCACGCTCAACCAAAAAACCATTCACACCATTCCGCTCCACTTCACTGTCGATGGGGTGCGCGTCATGGGCACTAACCCTGTGGGAATGAAAGGCATGCGCATCGCAGTCGAAACACTCTTCATCACCTACCAAGAAGTACACATGCGCAACCTGGTGGAAGCAGTTGAAGCTGCGGGCGTTGAGGTGGAAGACTTTGTTGCTGGCCCCATCGCCGCAAGCTTTGTTGCGCTCACTAAAACTCAAAAACGCCTTGGCTCTATCCTGGTCAACATTGGCTCTGAAACACTTTCAACCGTTGTGTTTGAAGATACGCGTCCCGTTTCAATAAAAATATTCCCCATAGGTGGCGCCAACATCACCAACGACCTGGCACTGGGGCTGCGCATCTCACCCGAAGAAGCAGAACAGCTCAAGATGGGCGCGGTTCTTGGCGGCAACATCCCAAAAAAGAAAGTGGACGACATCACACATCGTCGCCTCACCGAGATATTTAAATACATCGAAGCACATTTGAAAAAAATAAACCGGGACGAGCTTCTGCCTGGTGGAGTCGTCCTCACTGGCGGCGGCGCATCAGTTGTTGGCATCAGCGAAATCGCTAAAGCAGTACTACGTCTCCCTTCACGCATCGCGTCCCTTTCAGAGAGCAACGCAACCCAAATGCAGCTGGGCGACAATTTGTGGGCGACAGCCTATGGCCTGACCATCTGGGGCTTTACTCACGGGGGCGACATTGAACACCACGGGGACAGCAACTTCCGCGACACCTTCAAAAACTTCTGGCGCTGGGCAAAGAAGTTTTTACCATAAACTGCACAAGACAAGACAAAACAAGACAAGAATAGCCTTGTTTTTCAAACAGATTTTCTGAAACGTCTAGACCTGTCTTGCCGACAAGGCAGATTTGCAAAGGAATGTGCGGGTGGTAGAGTATGGGCACAACAGCTAGCCCAGTAATAGACGTAATAGATTTATTTATGCCACAAGTACAGCCAGAAATTGAAGCGTTCGCACGGATCCGCGTTGTTGGTGTTGGTGGCTCAGGAAAAAATGCTGTCAACCACATGGTTGAGAACAAAGTGCGCGGCGTCGATTTTGTCTCAATCAACACTGACGCACAAGACCTACACCATTCACTCGCCAAAAAGAAAATTCACATTGGCAAAAACCTGACCCGAGGGCTTGGCGCCGGAATGAATCCTGAAATCGGCAAGCGTGCGTCTGAAGAGACCAAAGAAGAAATCCAACAAGCACTCAAAGGCTCTGACATGGTCTTCATCGCCTGCGGCATGGGTGGCGGCACCGGCACCGGAGCCGCGCCCATCGTTGCCAAGACTTCAAAAGAGCTGGGAGCCCTCACCGTGGCCGTTGTGACCAAACCATTTTCATTTGAAGGCCAACAGCGCATGCGTCTGGCAGAACAAGGCCTTGAAGAATTGCGCAAGGAGGTGGACGCACTCATCGTCATCCCCAACGACCGTTTGCTCGCTACCGTCGCCAAAGACACGACACTCAAAGCAGCTTTTGCCATGTCTGACGACGTGCTGATGCAAGCCGTTGAGGGCATCTCAGACCTCATCACCCACCCCGGCATCATCAACGTTGACTTCGCCGACATCCGCGCCGTGATGGAGAATGCAGGTAGCGCGCTCATGGGCGTGGGCATCGCCTCAGGCGAAAATCGCGCAGTCATGGCCGCTAAAGCAGCCGTCTCCTCACCCCTGCTCGAGCTTTCAATCAACGGCGCAAAGGGTGTTTTGTTTGCAATCGCGGGTGGCGATGACTTGGGGATGATCGAAGTCCATGAAGCAGCGAAGATTGTGACCGAGTCTGTCGACCCGAACGCAAAAATCATCTTTGGTGCCATCAAAGACGAGAAGCTCAAGAAAAACGATGTGCGCGTCACTGTCATTGCAACCGGCTTCCCCACCGGCGCCAGCTTAGGCAACCAACGCGGCATGCCACTTTTCAACTTCAATAGTCGCGATGGCAAAGAGGCAGACGTCCCACCAGTGGGTGCAAATACGAGTACTATTGGAAAAATATTCAACACCTCGCCACAGCCTGTGGCCGCACCAACCCAACCAACCCTCAAAGAAGAAATAAAGCCCGTTGAATCCAACGAACCAAAAGTCAAAAAAGACGTCGAGGACGAGACCGACGACTGGGGTTCGATGCCTTCTTTCCTGCGCAGACCAAAGATTAAATAAACACTCCCCTTCTGACCTTCTGACAAAAAAACCTGCTCATGTGAGCAGGTTTTTTTGTTTATAAGAAGTTTATTCTTAACACTACAACAGAAACTAGTAATCCATTCCGCCCATGTCCGGCATTGCGGGAGAACTCTTTTCGTCTTTTGGTTCCTCGGCGACGGCTGCTTCAGTGGTCAAGAGGATGGCTGCAGCTGATGCTGCGCGCTCGAGGCCGGTGCGCGCCACCTTGACCGGGTCGACGATGCCCGCGGCGAGCATGTCGGCCACCACCGCGTCATTGACTGCGTCATATCCCGCGTTGCCCTTGGCATTCTTGACCTTGTCGACAACCACGCCCGCGTCAACACCCGCATTGAGGGCGATCTGGCGCAACGGCATCTCAAGCGCCTTGAGCACCACTTCATAGCCCACGCGCACTTCCAGAGACATCTTTTCTTTATTTTTTACGAATGTTTCAGCAACTTTCTGCGCTGCTTTTACCAACGCCGTGCCGCCGCCGGGAACAATCCCCTCTTCGATTGCCGCCTTAGTTGCGTTGACCGCGTCTTCGATCTTGAGCTTGAGATATTTCATCTCAGTCTCGGTCGCTGCGCCCACACGGATGACTGCGACACCGCCGGTGAGCTTTGCGAGACGCTCCTCGAGCTTTTCTTTATCAAACTTTGAGTCAGTGTTCTTGATCTGCGCACGCAGCTGAGCCTCGCGCGCAGCAATGTCTTTTTTCTCGCCTTTGCCACCAACGATGATAGTCGAGTCTTTGGTGGCGATTATCTTTGAAGCGCGACCAAGCATCTCGAGCTCAGCCTTTTCAAACGTCAGCCCCACGTCGCCTGAGATAACCTGCCCGCCGGTCATCGCAGCGATGTCCGCGAGCATCTCTTTTTTGCGATCGCCATAGCCCGGCGCTTTGACCGCGAGCACGTTAAATGTGCCACGCAGTTTATTGAGCACAAAGGTGGTGAGCGCCTCACCATCAACATCTTCAGCAATAATTACGAGCTCCTTTTTGCCGCTTTGGGCTATTTTCTCAAGCAATGGCAACACTTCCTGGATGGATGAGATCTTCTTGTCGGTGATGAGGATGAGCGGGTCCTTATATACCGCCTCCATGCGCGAGCTGTCGGTGACCATATAGGCGCTCACGTAGCCGCGGTCAAACTCAAGACCTTCGACGACTTCTTTTTCAATACCCAATGACTGCGACTCTTCAACGGTCACGACGCCGTCTTTGCCCACTTCTTTAATTGTGTCGGCAATAATCGTGCCGATTTCTTCTGATTCAGCCGAGATAGTCGCCACTTGACGCACCTCTTCGTCGGTCTGCACCTTCTTTGCAAGCGCACGGAGCGCCACAACAGCCTCGGCAGCTGCTTTTTCGATGCCTTGGCGCACCACCATAGCAGAGAGGCCCATTTCCGTGTGCTTCATCCCCTCTTCAACCAACGCCTGGAGCAACACAACCGATGTTGTGGTCCCGTCACCCGCAATGTCGTTTGTTTTTGTCGCCACTTCTTTGACGATTTCTGCGCCCATGTTTTCAAACCGGTCTTTGAGCGTGATTTCTTTGGCAATAGATACACCGTCGTTGGTGATAGTGGGGCCACCATAACCTTTGTCGAGCGCCACATTGCGTCCCCGAGGACCAAGCGTCACTTTGACCGTGTTTGCTGCCTTGTCGATGCCGGCCTTGAGCGCCCGGCGTGCTTTCTCGTTAAAAAGTATTTGTTTTGCCATGGTTTTGGTTTAAAGACGACTCCTTGCTGCTTGCCAGAAAGGTGTTGCCTTGAATTTTATTAGTTAGTAATTACTCAACAATAAGCGTCACGTCTGACTCAGAAATAATGTAATACTCGACGCCTTTAATTTTAATAGGCTCGTCCCACGGCTTTTTGAAGTAGACCGTATCGCCAACTTCCACATCGAGCTCGATGCGCTCGCCTTGGTCGTTTTTGCGGCCAGGACCCACCGCAACCACGGTGCCTTGCTCGGGCTTTTCTTTTGCCGAGTCGGGAATAATCAAACCAAACGAAGTAGTTGTACCCATTTCTTCAGCTGTCAGTGGGCGAATCAACACTCGGTCACCAAGCGGCATCACACCCGACGTGTTTTTCGGCGCAGTGCTTTTTACTGCTGTTTGATTTGCTTTGGGAGCAACTTTTTTTACAGCTGGTTTTGCCGCTTTTTTAACTACTTTTTTTTGCTGAACTTTCTTCTTTTTCTGCATAGGAAAAATTCTTTATTTTAAGCTTATAAATTCGGCTTTTTTGGGCCCTTGGTGCTGTAAAATATAGTCCATAGAGTAGACGTGGTCAAGTTGCACCCCCACCCCGATTATGCTAAAATCGTTGCTAATGACTCTGCACAGTATCTTGCCGTATATACAGATGGTTTTGGCGGTAGTCCTGATAGTCTGCATCCTTTTGCAGCAAACGGGAGCCTCTCTTGGCGGCGCATTCGGCGGCGACAACTTTAGCGCGGCATATCACACTCGCCGCGGAAGCGAAAAATATCTGTTCTACGCGGCCATTGTCAGCGGCACGTTGTTTGCCCTGTCTGCGTTCGTTGCGCTTCTCATCCACTAGTCACTTCCCTATACGAGTCTCAAAAACCACGTTACTCAAATCTTATTACTTATAAACTACTATGATCCGAACAGCGCGCGCGCTGCTGCAGTCCTTTTCTGCCAGCGGGAAAGCACTCTTTCTTTTTTTTGCAGGACTTTTAATTGTCAGCGCTATTGGCCTTGTCTATCTGCTGAACCAACGCCTGCTTGTGAGTGTCCCTACCCATGGCGGATCTTTGGCTGAAGGCGTCGTTGGCGCCCCACGATTCATCAACCCCGTACTTGCCGCTTCAGATTCCGACAAAGACCTCACCGCCCTTGTGTATTCAGGCCTTTTGAAAGCCCTGCCTTCTGGTGCATACACGCCAGACTTAGCAGAGAGCTATTCCATCTCAGCAGACGGGAAAACATACACCGTGCAACTCAAACCAGCGGCGACCTTCCAAGATGGAACGCCCGTGACCGCAGACGACGTACTTTTTACTATAGGAAAAATCCAAAACCCAACACTCAAAAGCCCCCTTCGGGCAAACTGGGACGGCGTACTGGTCACAGCCACGGGCCCACTCACGGTGCAATTTGTTGTGCGGCAAGCATACACACCATTTATTGCGAACCTCACCTTGGGCATTTTGCCGAAACACCTCTGGGACGGCGTGGGCGACACTGACTTTTCGTTTAGCGCTCTCAACGGTACCCCTGTTGGATCTGGCCCCTTTAGCGTTGGGCCCATTTCGCGCAATGCTTCAGGACTCCCAACCTCTTATACTCTTTTGGCCTTCAAACACTACACCCTGGGGTGGCCATACCTTGACTCACTTGTATTCCATTTTTATCAAAACCAAAACGACCTCACGCGAGCACTCAAAAGTGGTGACATAGATTCCGCGAGTGGTATTTCCCCAGAGGCTCTTTCAGGTATAACAGACCGAAACATTGTGCATTCACCACAGGGCCGCGTGTTTGCCGTCTTCTTCAACCAAAATCAGTCGACAGTCTTGCGTGATGTAAACGTCCGCCAAGCACTCGACGACGCACTCGATAAAGACGCGCTGGTCAAAGACGTGCTCGGTGGATACGGCATAGCCATTGACGACCCCTTGCCCCCTTCGCTCCCTGGCGGAGTCGCATGGCAAGGAGAAGCAGACATTTCAAGCACTGAACGCATCAACGGGGCTCGTCAGGAATTGCTCAAAGCAGGTTGGACTGTGGGACAAGACGGCACGCTGCAAAAAGTCACCGGGTCGGGCAAAACCGCCAAAATAATACCACTTTCATTCACCCTCGCGACCGGCAACGTACCTGAGCTGCACAACGCGGCGCTCTTCGTCCAAAGAACGTGGCAACAGATGGGTGCCAAGGTGGGGACGGCAGTCTATGACCAGGGAGACTTGTCGCAAAACGTCATCCGCCCACGACACTATGACGCCCTGCTCTTTGGCGAAGTGGTGGGGAGACAGCCAGACCTTTATGCATTTTGGCACTCGTCGCAACGCCTCGACCCAGGGCTCAACATTGCACTCTATGCCAACACGAGCGTCGACAGCGCGTTGGCAACCTTGCGCACCACACAAGACGCGAGCGCCCAGCAATCCCTGTACAAGAGCGTCCAGACCGCACTCCAGAAGGACATCCCCGCACTATTTCTCTATACGCCAGACTTCGTGTATACTGTGCCAAAAGACATCGTGGGCGTGGATTTAGGCTTTATCGAGACACCAAGTGACCGATTCTTGAGCGTTGCGCAGTGGCATCGCGAAACAGACTCTGTATGGCCCATCTTCGCTTCGCGAAGATAAATAAAAAAGTGTAAAGCAAAGATACAAACTGGTTTCCCAAAATTAAAATTTACTAATTACTCATATAACTAACTTCATAAGTATCATGCCAACAGAACCATCAAAAGGACCACATCGCCCGCACACTGCCCGCCCAAGCGGCACTGGCACAGGCCCACGACGTCCATTTAGTGGCGGCCAAGGCGGAAACAGAGGCAAACGCAGCGGCCCTGGCCGCGCCGGCAGCCCACGCCCCCACCAAGCGCACCCCGTGCGCGAGTTGCCCATCCCCGGCAGCCAGAGCGGCAATGGCGACGAGAAGCCAATCCCCCCTTTAGGTACAGGCAACATCCGCATCATCCCGCTCGGCGGCGTCGAAGAAATCGGCCGCAACATGACCTGCATCGAATACGGCAATGACATTGTCATCGTCGACTGCGGCTTCCAATTCCGCGAGGACGATACCCCGGGCATCGACTACATCCTCCCCAATACGAAGTATCTCGAAGATCGCCAGGACAAAATTCGCGCGATGTTCATCACCCACGGACACCTCGACCACATTGGTGGCATCCCCTATGTCATCGACCGCATCGGCTATCCGCCCATTTACACACGAAGGCTCTCGGCGGTGATGATCAAAAAGCGCCAGGAAGAATTCCCCAATCTCAAAACACTCGAGATCCACGAGGTTGAAAAGGACGACGTCGTGCGTGTGGGCGACCTGCGCGTGCGCTTCTTCTCGGTCTCGCACACCATCCCCGATGCAATGGGCATCATCATCGAGACACCCTACGGCATGGTGGTCTTCACCGGTGACCTGCGCCTCGACCACACCGACGGCATTCCTTCAGAACAAGAAGAAAAAGAGTTCGCTTATTTCAAAGACAAAAAAGTGCTCTTTTTGGCCGCTGACTCGACCAACGCAGACAAGCCGGGCTTCTCACTGCCCGAGCGAATCGTGCAAAAGAATCTCGATGCGATCATCACCAATACTAAAACACGCCTGATTGTTGGCACCTTCTCCTCACAGCTCGAGCGCATCATGCGTATGCTTGAGGCGGCAGAGCGATGCGGTCGCAAGGTGCTTGTTGAGGGCCGCTCGATGAAAGTAAATATCGAAATTGTGAAGCACTTGGGCATGCTCAAGGTAGACGAAAAGATGTTTATCGACGCCGCCCAACTTGAACACCTGCCCGACCACAAAGTGATGGTCTTAGCCACCGGCGCCCAAGGCGACGAATTTGCCGCGTTGATGCGTGTGGCGATGAAGACCCACAAGTATGTGAAGATCAAGAAAGGCGACACGGTGGTGCTCTCGTCTTCGGTGGTACCCGGCAACGAACGCGCCGTGCAAAAACTCAAAGACAACCTCAGTCGCCAAGGCGCCCAGATCATCGACCGCCAGATCATGGACGTGCACGCCTCGGGCCACGCCAACCGCGACGAAACCTTCTGGATCCACTCAAAAATCAATCCAAAATTCTTTATGCCCTTGCACGGCTACCACTACATGCTCCGCGTGCATGCCGACATCGCCAAGGCCTGCGGACGCGGTGAAGACGACATCATCGTCCCCGACAACAGCTGTGTTATAGAGATTCAAGAAGAGGGCACCAAGATTGTCCGACTCAAAGAGATGGCACCTGCGGGCCTGCGCCTGGTGGACGGCTTCTCGATTGGCGATATCCAAGAAGTGGTCATCCGCGACCGCACGGTGCTCGCCCAAGAAGGCATGTTCGTCATCATCGCAACCGTGAATCCAAAAACCGGCCACCTTAGAAAATCTCCCGACATTATTTCGCGTGGCTTTGTCTATTTGCGCGAGAATCAAGACCTGCTTTCGCAGACACGCCTACTGATTAAGAAGACAATAGAGGACGGGACAAAGAACCAACAGCCAATCAACTTCGACTTTGTCAAAAATAACGTCACCGACGCCGTCGCCCGCTTCCTCTTTGAGAAAACCAACAAACGCCCCATCGTCATCCCCGTGGTGCTGGGGGTTTGATATTTCTTGTAAGTTCGGGTAGTGTACCTTTACGCAACAAATAGGAGCTTGCGGCGATGTACATCCTTGTTTATTCGATTGTGGTGCTGGGAACCTTTGGTGCCCCCGCTATTGCAACCGGGGCACACGAGTTCAATTCAAAGGCGGCCTGCGAATTTGCGGCTAATGATCTGAGAAAAGAGAATGGGGTTTCCAAAAAAGCCGGGGTAATGGCCATGTGTTACCCAAAGGGCGAACGAGACAAATAACTGAAAGAAAAAACGGCGCCCAAATTGGGACGCCATTTCTTTTTCTATAGCGACATTTGAAACACTACGATATATCGTAGTGCCTAAAACATCTATTTTATATTCTGTCTACCCAGTTCCACCGCGGCGCATGGACTGGGCGTGGAGCACTTACCAAAGCCGCAAGGGCAGCGAGTAGCCCAGTACTCACTTTGTTCTTTTTTGCAATCCGAATCGTTTGATCAAATTTGCCTTTCTGCATCGCAGACCAAATACGCCCAACGGTAGATGGGCTCACGCGGAGCGTTTCTTGAATATCGTCAAACGAAAACCCCTCACCGAGCATACAAATAATCGCAAGGCGTTTGGCCAGCATAATTTGCTCAGTGCGTGTAAAGAGTTCTGCACACACAAGTGAGCGGTCTTTTGCGCTGCCTCTGTTGGTGAGGTGATCCAAAAGCCGAACGTAGATCTCGTCAGCAATTTTCTTCTCTGGTTCGTGTCGTGACACATGTGGCATAGCACTACGATATATCGTAGTGGAAGTAACACAAAGTTTCTTATCCACAAATCCACTGCGTCAACGGCCCATCGTGATCCCTGTGGTGCTGGGGGTGTAGAGGTGCTATAGTTCCGCTGTAAATCGGGTGGGAGATGCGCTGATGTTCTTTACTCGACGACCCCAAACGGAACCGCCCTCAGGGGTGATTCTCATTTGCGTAGTTATTTTAGGAGCTTGCCTTATTATATCTTCGTTCCTTTAATTAATCACGGATGCAAAAAACGGCGCCCCGGGAGGGACGCCATTTTCTTTTTATAATTATTCTTACCTACTTACCTACCCTGCTATCTCTTTTTCTACTTCGACTGGTTCGGTCACCGCAGGGCCGTACTTATTTATCATGCGTTCCTTGGGCGAGCCTTTGAAGCCGGTGCCTGCGGGGATGAGGCGGCCGATGATGACGTTCTCTTTGAGGCCCTCGAGGTGGTCAACCGATCCATACATCGCGGCTTTGATGAGCATGCGCGTGGTGTTCTGGAACGACGCTGCCGAGAGGAACGATGCGCGCGAGAGGCTCACATCGAGGATACCCATCACCAAGTGTTCATAGGTCGCAGGTGTCTCAAGCTCGCCGATACGGCCGTTAGCCAAGACAATATCGTTCTCGCTGCAGACGTCACCGGTCGAGAATTCGGTTGCGCCTGGGAGTGTGATCTTCACGCGGCTGAACATCTGGCGCACTATTGTTTCTAGGTGCTTGATAGAGATGCTTGCGCCTTGGAGTTCATAGATCTTCACGATCTCCGTGATGATGTACGCTTGGGTTGCTTCGCGGCCTGCATATTTGAAGAGGTCCGAAAGATCTGCCGAACCGTCGGTCAGCATCTGGCCTTTTTTGATTGTCTCCCCCACCTTCACCAAAGACTGGCGACGAGCGTTGACCGTGTATTCGATGATATCCTTTTTGCTCTTGCCGCGGTCTTCGAGACTTGGAGCAATGCGGATTATTTTTTCTTTGTCTTCTTGTTTAATTTCAACCACTTCGCCCGAGACGGTTGCAACAATTGCTGGGTTGCGTGGGCTGCGGCGCTCGAAGATTTCTTCAACGCGCGGCAAACCTTGGGTCACGTCGCCACCTGCTGAAGCTGCGCCACCGGCGTGCTTGACGTTCATCGTCAGCTGGGTGCCTGGCTCGCCGATTGCCTGTGCAGCAACGGTGCCCACCGCTTCACCGAGCGCGACTGGCTTCATGGTACCGAGGTCTGCGCCGTAGCAGTGCGCACAGATCCCACGGCTCGAGATGCAGCCAACAGGACTGCGCACATAGACTGACTCGCTGCCCAATTCTTCAATGTGCTTGGCGTCAACGCCGGTGATGAAGTGGCCTTTCTTGTAGACTACTTTGCCTTCAGCGTCTGCGACGTCTGCAGCCAAGTAGCGGCCTTCAATGTTTTTGGCCAAGAACGTGCCAATGCCTGAGGCGCTTTCGCGCGTCACGACAAGACCTTCTTTGGTGCCACACTCCTCTTCAACCACCACGATGTCTTGCGCGACATCAAAGAGACGTCTTGTGAGGTAGCCGGCCTTAGCGGTCGAGAGCGCTGTGGAAGCGAGGCCCGAACGTGAACCGTGTGTTGTGAGGAAGTACTCAATGGGCGAGAGGCCTTCTTTCATCGACTTGGTCACAGGGAGCTCAATGGTGTCACCCGATGGCGACGCGATGAGACCTTTCATACCGGCCATCTGGGTCACCTGTGCGACCGAACCGCGGGCGCCTGACTTGAGCATGTCTGACACGGGGCCGTTGACGGGGAGTGTGCCCGGGATGTGCTTTTCAACTTCAGACTTGGCAGCGTGCCAGATCTCGATGTTCATGCGATAGCGCTCTTCTTCAGACAAGAGACCTTCTTGCCAATGTGCCACCACTTCTGCTGACTTCTTTTGTGCTGCGGCAACAATCGCGTCTTTCTCCTCAGGGATACGGATGTCGTCGAGCGACCAGGTGATGCCAGACTGCGTCACATAGCGGAAGCCAAAGTTCTTAATCTTGTCCATAATGTCGGGGATCTTCTCGAGACCGTAGCGTGCGATGAGATCGTCGATGAGTTTGGCAAGCGACTTCTTGTCCATCGGTGCGTTGATGAACGGATAGTTGCTTGGAAAGACGGTGTTGAAGATGAGTCGGCCAACCGTGGTCTCAAAGAGCTGTCCACCGAACGCAGCGTATTTTTCTTTTTCACTTGGCATGACTTTGATCTTTGCTTGGAACGCCAAGTGTCCATAGTCGTATGCAAGGATGGCGCTGTTTGGGCTCGAGAAGGAAAGGCCTTCACCCTTAGCACTTTCGACTTCTTTGGTCATCCAATAGGTGCCCAGGAGAATATCGAGAAGCTTGCTTGCGATAACCACGTCGCCACTTCCTGGCTTGAGGATGTTCTTACTTGCAGACATAATCTCACGCGCTTCGGTCTGAGCTTCAGGCGAGAGCGGCACGTGCACGGCCATCTGGTCGCCGTCGAAGTCAGCGTTGAAGGCTGAACAGACGAGTGGGTGCAGCTGGATTGCATTGCCTTCGATGAGGATAGGTTGGAAGGCCTGGATGCCGAGGCGGTGCAGGGTTGGTGCGCGGTTAAGCAACACGTATTTGTCTTTGATGATGTCTTCGAGGATTGCCCACACTTCTGGCACGCCTTCGTCGATGAGGCGACCGGCACCACGGATGTTGAAGGCGAGTTCTTTCTCAAGCAATTTGCCGATAACAAATGGTCGGAAGAGTTCGAGCGCCATGTGTTTTGGAAGACCACACTGCGAGAGCTTGAGCTCTGGGCCCACCACAATCACCGAGCGACCCGAGTAGTCCACACGCTTGCCGAGCAGGTTCTGGCGGAAGAGGCCATGCTTGCCTTTCAGGTTGTCGGCGAGCGACTTCAACGGACGGGTGCGTGCTTGCGCACCTGCAGCAAACGCTGCGCCACCGTGACGGATGGAACTGTCGATGAGCATGTCGACTGCTTCCTGCAAGATGCGCTTCTCGTTGCGGAGGATGACGTCTGGTGCGTGGATTTCGATGAGTTTCTTGAGGCGATTGTTGCGGTTGATGACGCGGCGGTAGAGGTCGTTGGCGTCGGAGGTCGCATGGCGGCCACCGTCGAGTGCAACCATAGGGCGCAGGCCTGGTGGGATGACGGGAATGCGAGTCAAGAACATCCACTCGGGGCGCACGTTTGCGCGGATCATACCGCGGAGGATAGAGAGGCGCTTGCCAAACTTCTCGCGGTCAGCGGCGCCAGCTTTCACGAGCGCTGCTTCCACATCCTCGGTCATCTGCTTGAGATCGAGGTTTTTGCACAGATTGTGGATTGCTTCAGCACCGATACCTGCCTCGAACATCGCACCATACTTGATGGTGTAGCGGTGATACTTTGGTTCATCGAGGACCGAGCCGACATAGATGTTGTCGATGTCTCGCTTTGCCTCGAGGAAGAGTTCTTTCATCTTGTCTTTCGACTTTTCGTCTTGGAGATTTTTCAGTTTTGATTTGTATTCAGTCTCAAGCTCGCCAATGATGCGCTCTTTTTCAGCTTTGTGCACCTGGGTCACCATGAAGCCCGCAAAGTACACCACGCGCTCGAGTTCGCCCGAGGAGATGCCGAGGACCATCGCGAGGCGCGAAGGAATAGCGCGGAGGAACCACACGTGTGCCACGGGCACCGCGAGGTCGACGTGGCCCATGCGCTCGCGACGCACGATTGCGCGGGTGATTTCGACGCCACACTTCTCACAGACAATGCCTTTGTAACGGATACCGCGGTATTTGCCACAGTAACATTCGTAGTCACGCTCCGGTCCGAAGATCTTTTCGTCAAAGAGAGAGTTTTTCTCTGGACGCTGGGTGCGGTAGTTGATGGTTTCAGGTTTGGTGACTTCACCATGCGACCACTCGAGGATCTTTTCAGGAGACGCAGGACGGATGTGTACTGCGTCAAAGTCTGAAATGTCTGCACCCGGCATCTTGCCCGCCTGTGAAAGGCGCGTGCTTGATACTATCTGTCCGCCGCGCATAAGCGCCACGTCCAAAGCGAGACCACGCAGCGTGTGGAGCAGCACGTTGAACGACGCAGGTGCGTAGTGGTGCGCGATGCGTTCCCCGCGAACAATAGAGTCAAAGGCAGCAGAGCGACCTTGGATGTCGTCAGACTTAATGGTGAGCATCTCACGAAGCGTGTATGCAGCACCATAACCAAGAAGCGCCCACACTTCCATTTCACCAAAGCGCTGGCCACCGCCTTGCGCTTTGCCACCGAGCGGTTGCTGGGTGATGAGCGAGTAGGGTCCGATTGAGCGCATGTGGATTTTATCTTCAACCATGTGGTGAAGTTTGAGGATGTACATGTAGCCGACCGCGATTTCTTGCTCAAATGCTTCGCCGGTGCGACCGTCATAGAGCTTCATCTTTCCAGACTCATTGAAGCCAGCCTTTTTGAGCTCACCACGAATTTCAGTTTCAGTTGCGCCAGCAAACGGTGGGCAGATTGCTTGATAGTTGAGTGTGTTTGCTGCGAGGCCGAGGTGCAATTCGAGGATCTGTCCCAGGTTCATACGTGACGGCACACCAAGCGGGGTCAAAATCACGTCAACCGGGCGACCGTCTTCCATGTACGGCATGTCTTCTTCGGGCAAGATGCGTGAGATAACACCCTTGTTGCCGTGACGGCCTGCGAGCTTGTCGCCAACCGACACCGTGCGGAGCTGTGCCACTTCGATGTGCACGCGCTTGATGATGCCACTTTCGAGATGGTGGCCTTGTTCACGAGAAAATACTTTAACGCCGATGACGCGACCACGCTTGCCGTTCTCCATGCGGAGTGACGAGTCTTTTACATCGCGTGCCTTGTCGCCGAAGATAGAACGCAAAAGGCGCTCTTCAGGAGTAAGCTGCGTCTCGCCTTTTGGAGTAATTTTACCAACAAGAATGTCGCCGGGGCGCACCTCAGAGCCTTGACGGATGATGCCGTCTTCGTCGAGGTTACGGAGTTTGCCTTCAGAAACGTTGGGGATGTCGTGGGTAGTCTCTTCTTCGCCGAGCTTGGTGTCACGCACGTTGCAGACAAACTCTTCGATGTGAATCGAGGAGAATTTTGAGTCTTTGACCATGCGCTCTGAGATGATGATGGCGTCTTCGTAGTTTGCTCCCGACCAGCACATGAAAGCCACGAGGGCGTTCTGCCCAAGCGCGAGCTGGCCGTTGTCGGTCGACGACGCGTCAGCCAAAAGCTGACCTTTTTCAACTTTTTGACCAACCGAGACTGATGGGCGTTGGTGCAGTGTGGTAAAACCGTTGGTGCGCACAAAGTTGACGAGCGGATAGATGGTGTCTTTGCCTTTTGCATTTTTGACGACGACACGCTTGCCGTCAGCCTCAGTCACCACGCCTTCTTCAAGCGCGAGCGCGATGCGTCCAGTGTCTTTTGCGGCGCGCGCCTCCATGCCGGTGCCCACGAGTGGCGCCTCGGGAAGAATGCAGGGCGTACCCTGCTTCTGCATGTTTGAACCCATGAGCGCACGGTTTGCATCGTTGTGTTCAAGGAATGGGATCATCGAAGTGGCAACCGAGAATGGTTGCTCAGCCGCAACGTCGATAAACGTCACTTCCTCGCGAGCGATGCGTGTTGGCACCCCGTTGAGACGCGCCTCCACCATGGCGTCTGCGATTTTTTCTCCTTCGAGCTTGGTTGCACCGTGAACAATATATTCTTTTTCTTCTTCAGCAGCATTGAGGTATTGGATTTTACCGGTGACCACGCCTTTCTCGACACGCACGTACGGCGTCTCGATCATGCCGAACTCGTTGACACGCGCAAAGGTCGAGAGACGCAAAATAAGACCAATGTTAGGGCCTTCAGGAGTCTGGATCGGGCAAAGGCGCCCATAGTGGCTGGGGTGCACGTCGCGCACTTCAAAGCCTGCGCGCTCACGAGTGAGGCCGCCGGGTCCAAGCGCCGAGAGTGTGCGGAGGTGTTCGAGCTCTTCGAGCGCATTGGTCTGTTGCATGAACTGCGACAGCTGGTTGGTGGTGAAAAATTCTTTGATGCGTGCTTGCAGCGGACGCGGGTTGACGAATTGCTGCGGCATCGACGCGTCGGTGTCGATGGTCGACATGCGGTCTTGGATATTGCGCTTCATGTGTGTGAGGCCAACACGGAGGCGCTGCTGGAGCATTTCGCCCACATAGCGCACGCGGCGGGAACCAAGGTGGTCGATGTTGTCTTCAACGGCATTCGGGTCATTCTCGAGGCTCAGAACCGTCTCAAGCACGGTCACCAAGTCGTCGATGTTGAGTGTCTTGCGGGCCAGACCTGCTTCGTCCATCTCTTTATCAAAACGCTGGTTAAAGCGAAAACGCCCAACACGCGAGAGGTCGTAGCGGTCTTCACCAAAAATAGAGTTGATGTATTCGCGGGCGTTCGCGGCGGTTGCCATGTCGCCGTCGCGAAGGCGCTTGTGGATCTCGACATATGAGTCTTCAACTGTTTTTGCAGGGTCATTTTCAATTGCGTTCGCGATCCACGCTGAGCCGCGCTCAGAGTTTGCAAACAATGCCTTCATGTCAGCATCCGAAGACACACCAAACACGCGCAACAGCGACGTCACGGGGAACTTGCGCTTTCGGTCGATGCGCACCGACAAGTCGCCATCGGCACCTGCCTCTATTTCGATCCACGCACCGCGCGAAGGAATGATCTTTGCACCAAAGTGACGCTTGTTCTTTACTTCCTCAGTCGTGAAAAAGACGCCGTATGAACGCGCAAGCTGGGGCACAATGACACGTTCCACACCACTGATGATGAAGGTGCCGTGTGGGGTCATCAGGGGGAAGTCAGCCAAGAAGATCTCCTGCTCCTTCTCGCCACCCATCGCTTTGTTTTTGAGGAGCACGGTCGCATGCAGAGGCACGTCGAGCGTGAGCTTGTGGGCCTTGGCATAGTGCTCGTCGAACTTTGGCTCACCGATGTGAACCTTTACAAACTCAAGGTCAAACTTTTTGCCCGAGTAGTCTTTGATGGGGGTGAACTCTTTAAAAATGTCACGAACACCGCTTTCAAGCAGTGTTTTGTATGAATCGGCTTGCGCAGCGACGAGGTTGGGGGTCTCGACACGAGGGGCTCGGAACCGTGAGAAGGTTTTTTGTTCGCGCATAGTTTTTAAGGCTAGTTAATAAAACTATTTGGGTAATAAAACGCACATGCCCAATTGCTCACCCATTCACTCGTTCTTACGGAAAGAATTTCTGCAAGAGAGTTATCCACACCCACTAGACGCAAAAATACCGGGAGTATGCAAAACTCCCTACTTCACTCCTGTTGAAGCTATACTTTCTGTGCGAACACTGTTTTTGTATCGAAACCCCCGCTCTCGATACTCAATCGCTACTTAGGATTTCCCCCAAATAGACCCCGCTTTGGTTTCATTAACTAGTATAACTGCCCAGAAACCCCTGTCAAGCACCATCTACCCAATTTGGGGATAAAAAAGGCCACGAACAGGAGTGCTGCTGTGGCGCGTTGATGGGAAAGTCGCCTTTTGAGCTTCTTTAGGCTTGTTTGGGCGGTACAGTAGTGTCTGCACCCTCTTTCGAGGGTATTTGCCGTTGCCAGGGCGACGGGCGTTCATATTTCGAGCGTACCATTTAAAAAAACTCCTTCTGAGGTTGTTCAGCCTTTGAAATAGTACAATTATCTGGGTATAGAGTCAATGGTTTATTATCAGACTTATTCCAACTCCACATACGCGAGTGGATCTTTGAACCGGCGGGCGTTTGCTTCAGTGTCTTTCACCAACCCATATCCATCCAGACTATCAAAAGCATTATTTGCAATAAGTTGATCAAAAAAAGACTGTTCTATGGCCTGCAAGTGTAAGTGTGAAAACCAATTGCCATTGTATGGAGCCTTGCCCACTTTCGCAAAAATTTGATCTTTTTTGAGAATGTCACCAATCGCACATTGTGGATCCCGATCCAAATGGGCAAATATAAAGTAGAGTGGCAAGTTCTGATGCTTAACGACCACGTGCGGACCCCAACCACCGTCAAGCGGGTGATCATCCCCCACAAGCACTACCTCTCCATCAAAATCGAGAGCAATTTCAGTAAATGCGGGGGCATTAAAGTCGACACCGAGATGTGTATAGGTGCCCGTCTTGTCTAAATAACTCCCCTTCCACAAAAAACTACGATCTTCAAACCAGCCCCCATACGAATAATCGAGCCCGTACTTTTTATGCACATCATCAACCATGGTCTGACAGATACTTGAGTCAATGAGCGGATTTTGTTCTGTACCCAAACCCCTTTCTTTAATCCATAAACGCGCCTCGGTGTCTAGATTTACATAACCAACAGACTTGCCAGAAAGTTTTGGGAAAAGCATATCCTCATTATCGCAAAAAAAGAGGGCCACCACAATGTGGCGGCCAATAAAACAAAACTAGGTTGAACGAAGGCGATGAATCTTCAAATGGCGCGATACAGCTCCATGATCACAGCGCGAGGTTTAAATCCGAGCCGCTCAAAAAACTTGTGCGCCCGAGCATTGGTGTTTCCGGTTTCGAGATACCATGATAACAGCCCAAGCGAACGCGCTTGCTCGTCGACCCATTTGAATAATGCATTACCAACTCCTTCACTACGATGCCCTTTTTCGACAACAATGTCTTCGAGGACCACGTGCGGATTCAGCCCGTGTCGAAAAGAAACGACCATGAGGCCAGCAAGCGACGCATCGTCTCTGATGGCTGTGACCACCAACTCTGCGTTGCGGCCGGGCACGGGCTCTAGAGACTTAATACGTTCTGCAAGAGCGGCTATATTCTCCTGATGCCTAGTACTCCACGAGGAGTATCCAAGTATCCGTGGTGGCTTGCCCGAAAAGGTTGAATAATCTTCAGGCACATTTGCGACGAAGAATCGCATAAGAGCAGATGCTATGGCTGGATCCTTACACCACCCCACAATGGGACGATTAGCGACCGGCGCAGCAACAGTTGAAGAACCTTGCCTTAGCGGAGTTACGTTCATTCCTTGTTTCCCCCTCTTTATTTGGCTCTGAGGTACTGTGCATGTCCAATCCCCCATGGATAAGACCCAAAAACATCATACTTATTATTTAAATTTGTGTCAAATGTCCTCTGTGCATAAGCTACATTTGAGAGCTATTCTGGCTTGCTGCGCCCCGCCCGTACCGAAAGTACGTTCGGGCGGGTTTTTTTCCTCCATTCCTCCATATTGGCATGGTGACCCGAGAGCAGAACTTTGGGGACCGTATAGTTTTTGTTTTTCCCTTTTGAGTCTTTATGCATCAATACCTCTGGGCGGGTGTAGATCTCGTGGCTCGCAACCCTCCCCTCCTCGAGCGATTCAAACTTTCCCAACACACCAGGAATCTGCCTTGCTGTTGCATCAATGATAGTAAGCGCTGGAACTTCCCCACCGGTCAAAATGTAGGGACCGACTGAAACTTCTTCAACTTGCGCGCCCATACTTTTGATAACTTTTTTAACCCGAGCGTCTATCCCCTCGTAGCGGCCACACAAAATAATCACTTCGTCATACTTAGTGAGCGCTTTGGCATACGAATTCGTCAGCTCTTTGCCGCCCGCTGCCGTGATCAATACTTTTATTTTTTTACTGGCTGCGGTTGATTTTGCAGGCTTACTTACTTTTTTCTGAATAGACTTTTGGATAGATTCAACTGCCTTGATGAATGGCTCGGCGCGCAAAACCATCCCCGGGCCGCCACCATAGGGCCGCTCATCGACTTTTGCATAAAACCACTTACCTGCCCGACCCTTGGGCGGGTTGCCCGAGAAGTCGCGCAACTGATAGGTCTTCACGGTAAATTTCTTTTCCTTCTGTGCGCGCCCCAAAATCGACACATTTGTGTATGCGTCTATCGTCTCAGGAAACAGAGTGATTACATGAAAATTCATAGAGAAGCGAAAATAATTTGAGCAGAGACTCGCGCAGGGCGACGGCCCGAGCGCGAGCAAATTTCTAGCAAGAAATTATGCGTACTCTGCGAGAATTCATTTTTGCGAAAATTTACAAGCCTAGCCCTTCCATCGCTTCGTCGATGTTTTTCATCACTGGAGAAGAGGTGACGCCCTCGGCGTGTGAGCCGTCCCAGCCGGTGTTTGCGCTACCGCCCGAGTCTTGTGTGCTTTGGCTGTGCGCGCCGCCAGTGCCGCCCGCTGGCTCGTTGATCTTGAGGTTGACGCGTGCGTTATGCTTCATCCCCACCACGCGCAGGAGCGTGCGAATGGCTTTGGCGGTGTTGCCCGAGCGGCCGATGACCTTGCCCATGTCTTCTGGGTTGAGGTCGAGCGTGAGCAAAACACCCATCTCGTCGACTACACGGTGTATTTTGACCTCTTCGGGGTGTTCAACCAGGCCTTTGATTACAAATTCCAAAAACTGTTCGTCTTTCTCTGCCATAACAAGTCGTCTGTGTATTTAATTTTAAGTAAAACGCCCGCACTCGTTTTAGTTTAAGATGCTGATGCCTCGCCCGCAACCGCGCTCTCCACAGGCTCTGCTGCTGCCTCGGCCTCTGGCGCTGATGCTACTTCTGCTTCTGCCTGTTCAGTTTCTGGTTGTGCTGGGGCCGCCTCTGCTTCTTTGACCAGCTCTGCGACTTCAGCTACTACTTCAACTGGCTTGGTGTAGGTTTTCTTAGGAAGCACGTTTATCTTTTTTGCATCAATAATTTTATTTGAAACAAGCAGGTTGTGGACCGTGTCTGAAACAGTTGCGCCTTCTTTCATCCAGGCCAAAATGCGCTCGCCTTTGAGGTCGACGCGATTGACGCGTGGGTCATACGAGCCCACCATCTCGAGGTAGTTGCCGGTCTTTACTTTCTTTTTTGAGTCGAGCACCACCACGCGAAAAGACGGGTCGTTCTTTCTGCCGCGGCGCTGTAGGCGAATGGTTATCATGTTTCTTTATAGTTTCTGTCTTTTCGGTAAAAAGACCCGGGAACCCGGGAGTGAAGACACTGTAGCAGTGGGCTGTAATAAAGTCAATAATCTGTTATACTGCAACTCACGTGAACAAAAAGACCGTGTCAGGAATCATCCAAATCACCCGCAAAGGGGTGGGCTATGTTGCGTGGCCGCGCAGTGAGGCGGCAGTGGCGAGCAAAGCTGAAAAAGAACAAGAGGACATCGAAATCCCTATTGAAAATCTGGGCGGTGCATTTAACGGCGACGTGGTCGAAGTCGAGCTAGGAGGCTTGGCCCAGACACCCTTCCGCAAACCACGCGCCGGGGCCAGCAAGCCTGCAAAATCAGCAGGCGGGCGGTTTACGGGCAAAGTAGTCGCGGTTATTGAGCGTGCCAAAACCGAGTTCGTCTGCACCCTCGCCCACCAAAATAATATTTGGATGGGCGTTGCCGACGACACGCGCATGTACAAGCCTTTTCATATACAAAATGTGCCGACCGGGACCAAAGAAAATACCAAAGCACTCGTGAAATTGGTTTCTTTTTATGGAGGTGCAGAGAATCCGCTCGGTGAGATTCTTGAAGTGATCGGCCAGGCGGGCGAGCACCGCGCCGAGATGAACTCTATCGTCATCGAGCACGGCTTCCGCACCGAGTTCTCAAAAGAAATCCAAGAAGAGGCAAAAAAGATCGAGGAGGAGCATGCACAGACTATTCAAAATGAAGCGCATCACCGTGTTGATTTTAGAGGCGTCACAACCATGACTATCGACCCGCTCACGGCCAAAGACTTCGACGACGCACTCTCTATACAAGAAATTACTGAGGCAAGTGCAAAGACTGGAGGCAATACTGAAACAGAGTACGAAATCGGCGTCCATATCGCTGACGTGACCTTTTTTGTGCGCCCCGGCAGCGCCATCGAAGAAGAAGCGCGCAAGCGCGGCACCAGCGTGTACCTTGTTGACGCAACCATTCCTATGCTCCCCGAGGAACTCTCAGGCAACGTCTGCAGCCTCAAAGAAGGTGAGGATAGGCTCGCCTTCTCGGCTGTGTTTCGCATCAATACCCGCGGCGAAGTGCTCGCGCGCCGCTTCGAGCGCACCATCATCTGCTCGCAAAAACGCTTTACCTATGAAGAAGCCCAGGAGGTACTCGATATTCAAAAAGGACAATTTCTTAAAGAACTGAATACGCTCAACACGCTTGCAAAAATACTTAGAAAAGCGCGCGAGCAGGAAGGCGCGATAGACTTTGGCGACAACGAGGTAAAGTTTGTCTTAGACGCCTCAGGCAAGCCCATAGGGGTTGAGCGGAAGGTGCGCATCGCGACCAACGAGCTTATCGAAGAGTTCATGCTCCTCGCCAACCGCGAGGTCGCGAAGCATGTTTCCGTCTTGGCACAAAAGGTACCCGAGAAAAATTATGTCTTCCTCTACCGTATCCACGACGAACCAAAGGCAGACCGCATAGAAGAGCTCTCGACCTTTGTGCGCGCCATCGGCTATGACTTTGAAAAACGAGGCAAGAAAGGGTACTCGGCGCGCGACATTGGCCAATTGCTCAAGCAAATCGAGGGCAAGCCCGAACAGCACCTCATCCGCACCGCAACCCTGCGCTCGATGGCCAAAGCGATTTACACGACCAAAAACATCGGGCATTTCGGCCTCGCCTTTGACTACTACACCCACTTTACCTCGCCCATTAGGCGCTACCCCGACATGCTCGTGCATCGTATTTTGAATTCACATATTTTAGGCAACCCGATGACCAGGCGCGAATACGACAGCCTCGAGAACCTCTGCATCAAAGCGAGCGAGCAGGAGGCAAAGGCGGTGAGCGCCGAGCGTGATTCCATTCGCTATAAACAAGTTGAGTATATGCAGGAGAAAATTGGCCAGACCTTCGAAGCGGTCATCTCGGGTGTGACCGACTGGGGCTTGTATGTTGAAGACACCGTCTCGGCCTGCGAAGGCCTCGTACGAGTTAAAAGTATTGGGGGCGACTTTTACAATCATTCACAAAAAGAATACTCCCTCGTAGGCGAGCGCACAAAGAAAAAGTTCACCTTGGGCGACAAGGTGAACGTGAAGCTTGTGGCCGCCGATTTGATTCAGCGAACACTGGATTTTGAGTTAGTCTGAATACCCAGACAACTCGTGCGGGAACAGATCCTCGGCAGAGATTCCCGCGAGGGTTTCTACCGCGCCTGGCTGGGTGCAGAAAAACATATGCACTGGGCGTAGCGCATCTGGTATAGCGTCGTACGGAATAAATTGCTCGCCAACACCCGGCAGATCGGTCAACCCTCGACGCGAAACTGCCAGATCCTGGCCAGTTTTCACAAAGGTATACAACCAATCCCCTAAGGGGAAAGATCTCTCGATATTCATTGTTGCGGCCTCCTGATTGAACCAACCTAAACTAAACTACAAAAAGGGTTATTTCGCAACTGCTAGGGCTTCTTCAAATTTAACCGAGAGGAGTTTGGAGACACCGTCGGAGCCCATGGTAACGCCATAGAGCACGCCCGCGCGGGACATGGTCTCGCGGTTATGGGTGATGAGGATGAGCTGTGAGTGCCGCGCGAGGGTCTCTATCATGTCGCCATAGCGGCGCGAGTTGGCCTCGTCGAGCGCCGCATCGGTCTCGTCGAGTATCAAAAATGGCGGCGGGTTGACCTGCGACATCGCAAATATCAAAGCAATTGAGGTGAGCGCCCGCTCGCCACCCGAGAGCGCGTGCAGGCCTTTGAGCCGCTTATGTGGGAGCGAGACGGTTATCTCGACTCCTTCTTCTTTGTCTTCGTCTTCTTCATCGCCATTCTCTTCGCTTCCACCCTTGTCACCTTCCCCCTTCACCTCAAAATAGCCACCGTCTTCTGTATCTAACGCTGCAGATTTTGCACCGCGAGTTTTCTTTTTTTCTGCAACTAAAGCGAGTGAAGCCGAACCCCCGCCAAACATCACCTGAAAGAACGAATTAAACGCTACATTTATTTTTTCTATTCCGCCTACAAACCGCGCCTCGAGCGTGCCCGTGAGCTCGTCTATCAAACCGTTCAGTGACTCAGCCGAAGCGGCCAGATCGTTAAGCTCGCGTGCCAGAAATTGGTCGCGCTCGAGTGTTTCTTGATGCTCTTTTAAAATTTCACTTGCGCTCCCCAAACCCGCTTCTTCGAGCCTGATTTTCTGGCGTTCGAGCTTGCGTCTTCGCTCTCCTTGAACAGTTCGGTCTTCATCGACCATGTCTGCATCAGTGACCATGTCGCCACTCTGCGCATACAAAACCGTGTTTTCATATTCCATCACCGCGCGACCCATGAGCGCCGCGGCCTCACCGCACTCGGCCTTGAATCGCGCTTCGTCTTCAACTAAGGCCTGCGCGCGCGCCTCAAGGCGCGCCAACGCCACTTCGAGTTCGCTGCGACGCGACATCGCCACAAAGAGCTCACGCTCCGCGCTGCGATTTTCATCCTTTTCGCCTTCAATCTGTAAGCGCAAAACCGACACTTCAGCACGCAGACTTCCTTCTTTTTTCTGGATTTCTTGCAGCTCGTTTTCAAGCCGTGTCTTTTTTTCGAGCAGCTCTTCGTGCGAGACGGCCGGTTTGTGCGCTATCTCGCCTCGGGTCGCAATGCGACGCAAAAACTCTTGAGCAAACACCACAAGCCCGAGTAATGTATTTTTGATCTCAGACTCGCTTCCTTTCAGCGCAGCGTCGAGCTCTTGTTCGACGCGCTCAACAAACGTGCGCACCTCGCCCGAGGGAACCGACGCCTCTTTGGAGGGCACAGGGACCATACGCGCTTCTGCTGCGAGCTCACCTTCGATACGTCCGAGTTCGCGCACCAGAGCGTCGCGACGCCCGGCGGCGCCATGCATCTCGCTCTCGAGCCTCATCAATTCATTCGTTTCGCTGTCTTCGCGCTTCTTTTCGAGCACGCTCCGCAGATGAGCGATAGTTTGATTCAAAAGCGCGTGCTCTTTTTCAGGAGCGTCTCTTTCTTCTTTTGCAAGAGACTTTTGGATACGTAGGTATACGCTCTCGCGCTTCAGATATTCAAGATATTTCTGCCCCAGGTCGTCACGCAGCTTTTGTGAGTCCTCTATCTTTTTGACCTGCCCAGCCAAAAAGCGCAGATGCGGGGCAAGTTCGCGGCGCAAGCTTTCAACCTTCTGACTGTTCTCGGCAGTCTTCTCGAGTTTGCGCTTTGCCTCCTGACGTTTATATAAAAAACTAGTCAATCCCAATGCATCCTCGAGCATCTCGCGGCGCTCGCGGGGCGAAGCACTTAAAGCTCTATCCGCCTCGCCTTGGGAAATAATATGATGTGATGATGACCCAATGTTGGCTTGTGCTAAAAGTTCGGCCACGTCGCGCAGGCGCACTTCCGAACTATTCAATAGATACTGATTCGTCCCGTCCCTATTCACCACACGCTCTATCACCACTTCATCAAAGTCCAGCGCCAAAGCCCTATCCGCATTATCAAAAATAAGCTTCACCGATGCCCGCCCAGCCCTGGGTGAATTCTGTGAGCCGTTCCAGATCATGTCTTCACCCCGGCGGCCGCGCATGCTCTTCATTGACTGCTCACCGAGTGCAAACCTGAAGCTTTCAGCAATATTACTCTTGCCCGACCCGTTGGGTCCAACAATAGAAGTAATAGCCGATGCAAATTCAAGCTCCGTCTTTTTTGCAAATGACTTAAACCCACTTAACTCTATCGACTTTAGTCGCATCACTTTATTCTACCAAGAAAAACGTCTAGCGCACGGAGGCGTAGAAAAATCTATTCAAACCGAGGAGGCTCTGCGCCCGCTGGAGGAGCGTCAACAATCACCACACCCTTCGGCTCCCGTACTTTACTTGCAAGAAATCGGATTAGTATCGAGAACACAGCACAAAAGAATCCGTATAAAACTGAATTGAGCAAGACCATTTCATATAGTTGCCTGGGAGTGTCAAAATTGCTAATTCTTGTCTTAAAACACTGAAGAGAGTTAGGGTCATATTGACCATAACTAGAGTAGAGCTCGAACAAATCTATCCCCGTAGGGCCTAGCAGCGAACCATGGCTAGTTGGGCTAGTGCACGCGACAAAGCCGCCAGAGTCTGTTTTCGCTGCCCTCGCGAGACCGTCCGCGTATAAAAAGTTCACGATGGTAAATATACCTATCGAGATCAGTAAGACATTCAATGGTTTGAGAAAAAAATACTTTTTATGGGCGCCGTATTCCCAAATAGGGGCAAACATAAAAAAGATTATGGTGAACGATGCCAAGAAGGCCGGTAGGATGTTTTCTAAAAAAATCATGCAATTATATTACCACCCCTTTTTCTCAAGCGCTCCTCTTGCGGCGGTTTGTTCGGCTTCTTGTTTGGATTTGCCTTCGCCCTCGGCGAGTAAGACATCTTTAACATACACGCCCACCAAAAAGTGTTTGTCATGGTCGGGACCCATTTCTTTGAGCACGGTGTAATAGGGCGTGGCGGAGTCGTGCTCTTGGGCTTTCTCCTGCAAGGTCGACTTGGCGTCTTGCCACAGGCGGTTTTGTACAATGCCATCTATTTTGGGAAGCAAAAACGTGTGGATGAATTGCTCGGCAGCCCCGTAGCCTTGGTCGATGTACAGCGCGCCGACCAATGCCTCAAACGCATTAGCGAGCAAGACGCCGCGCGCGCGGCCGGTGTCTTTGGCCTCGCCACGAGAAAGGAGCAGATAGTCGTTCATGCCGAGCTCGCCGGCAACCTCGGCGCACGTAACGGCGTTGACCAATGCTGCGCGGAATGCGGTCAGGTCGCCTTCAGGGCGGTCGGGAAATTTTTTATATAAAAAATAAGTCGAGACCAGCTCCAAAACAGCGTCGCCCAAAAACTCGAGTCGCTCGTTGTGGCCACGCACTTCGCCGCGGTGCTCGTTCAGGTACGAGCGATGCGTGAATGCTTGGCAGAGCAATTCTGGATTGGTGAAAGTCACCCCGATCTTTTCTTCAAACGGCTTAAAATCTTTCGGCATATATAGTTTCTCGTATAGCTTGGCCCTTATTTAGAAGTGAGTTTTTGGACTGCTTTTTGGATGATAGGTAGCATGTCTTCGTAGAAGTTGAGCTCGAGCGCATCTTGCAGTCGGAACCACTTGGCGTCATCAAGCCCACCCTTTTGCTCGAGCGTAATGTCGACAAACGGTGATTCTGCGAGGAAATAGGTCACGTGTTTGCGCTTCTTGCCCACCTCGGGGTCAGAGGCAACATACTCGTTTTCGCCTATTTTTTCAAGTAGCTTGATGTCGAGCCCCAATTCTTCTTTGATTTCGCGTATCGTCCCCTCTTCAACTGTCTCGTCTGCAATGTCGGGATTATCCCCAATCTTGCCCTTGGAAAGAGTCCAGTGGCCAAAGATGTCGTGTACTAACGCTAAGTAGATATCACCTTCATGCTTAGCAAACACAACCGCACCACCCAGGTTCTGGACGGGCATCTGTTCATAGGGCACTATCTTTTTCTTTTTTGAGACTTCGTCTTTGCCGGGCTCGCCCAGCTCTTTATAGACGGCGCCCAAGACGCCGTTGACAAAGCGGCCGCTGTTTTCGCTGCCAAAACTTTTAGCCAATTCGATTGCCTCGTTGATGGCGACTTTGGCTGGCACTTTTTCTCTATCTGCAAAGAGCAGTTCATACAAACCGAGCCGCAACACGTTCCGATCTATCAAAGCAATTCTATCAAGTGGCCACTCGGGTGCAGCCTTTGCTATCACCAAGTCTAAGTCTTGCTTGCGCAAGGCCACCCCACGCACCAAGTCTTGTATAAAAGCAGTATCGCCCGCGTTTGGAGCAAATTCAACAATGTTGCGCTCAAGTGCGAGGCCAGCCTGTTGTGACGTGAAGTTACGAAAATCCCACTCGAAGAGTGTTTGCAGCACGACCGACCGTGAAAGGTGCCTGTTTGCCATTTTCAAAAATAAAGAGCGTCTATCGCACTCGCCCTATACCGAACAGTATACGCTACTCTTATTTCGCAGCGCTAGTCTTTGCCTGTGATTTGGCTGCCTGGGCCTTGCTGCGCCCGCCGTCTTGTCGGGCAAGCTTTTTGGCAGCTTTTGCGACAATTTTCTTTGCCTTGCCGGCAACGACACGGCCATTGTAACGGCCACACGAGGGGCATGCGCGGTGAGACACACGGACAGAGCCACACTCGCAGGTGGCGAGGGTGCGGTCCTTCAGCGCGTGGTGCGAACGGCGGTTAGCCGTATGCGCCCTTGTGTGTCTCATTCGTACAACCATATGTACCAATACACTACCAGATACCCCGAAAAAAGAAAAGCCCCACACCAGCACGTGGCGCGGAGACTTAAAACAACGCCTTCAAAGCGGAGGCAGAGGCGGACTGGTCGGCAATATAGGTTTGACAAGGATTATTCCGGGGAACAATCCTTGTTGGATCCTTGTGCCCACTCGCAGGACACATGACCAAGTATCCAGCAGTTGGAACCTTCACAAAGTGTGCGTTTTCTTCATCGGGCCACTGACCCGTTACGCGAGCACAGTTTGCGCAACGCGACCCACCAGCATCGCTTACAGCGATCGCCTGGACAAAGCGTGTTACCAGCATGACCACCCCTTGGTTTGTTTCCCAATCTTCGTCTGGTTTTTCAGTACGAAGTGCTTACGAACAGCAGCTCTCAACATATCACAAAAACGTCTTTCTGTGTAGTTCACACAATCCACAACGCTCGATTGCTTCGTAATGTTTCTTGGTGCCGTAGCCTTTGTGGATTTCAAACCCATAGTCGGGGAACTTTTTTGCAAGGTTGCACATCAGCCGGTCACGCTCGACCTTTGCCGCAATAGACGCAAGCGAAATGACCGACTCGGTCACATCGCCTTTAATGATCGTTTGTTGTGTGTATTCGGGCGGCGCAATCAATAAGCCATCGAGCAATACCATGACTTCTTCTGGATTTGGGACGATTTTTTTAACACCTCGCGACACGCACTGTCTAACAGCTTTAGTAATCCCCACTCTATCTATCACCTTTGCTGAAGCGAACACTACGATATATCGTAGTGAGTTTTTTGCAGACGCATCCTGATTTTTCACTTTATTTTGCAAAAGCTTGTATATCTCTTCCCGCTTTTTGGGCGAAAGCTTCTTAGAGTCCGCGACGCCGGGAAAATACTTTTTGATGTCAAAACCCATAGGCACCAAAACGACCCCCACGGCCACCGGTCCCGCCAAAGGCCCCCGGCCCGCCTCATCGACACCAATTAAAAATTTCACGCTCTTCTATTGTATACTGCAAACATGTCAGCATCTTTTGCCCCGCTCCACAACCATTCACACTATTCACTCTTGGGGGCGCTGCCCAAACTGCCAGCGCTGGTGGCTGCGGCAAAAAAAGAAGGTTGCACTGCGTTGGCGCTCACCGACCTGGGCAATATGTATGGCACGGTCGAGTTTGTGCAGGAATGCCAGCATGAAGGCGTCAAACCAATTATCGGTCTTGAAGCGTACCTTCAAGACGGCGCGCGACTGGTGCTGCTGGCCGAAAACGAGAGTGGGTATAAAAATTTGCTCAAGCTGGTGACCGTCTCATACACAGCCGAACACGAAGGCCGACCCATCTGCACACCCGAGATGCTTGCCGCGCACGCGGGAGGCATCATCGCCATCGTGCCCTATCTGCGTGGTGAAGTGCAAAAGGCACTGCGTGGGCAAGAAAGCGCACAAAACAGAGAGCGTGCCGAAAAACTGCTTACTCAGTATCAAAAACTATTTGGCGCAGAGAACGTCTATCTGGAAATCTCGCACTATGCGGGCAATGCCGAGCACGAAGCGTTGTTTGAGCGTCTGCAGGCGTTTGTACAGGAACACCACGCGTCGCTCGTCGCAGGACAAGAGGTGTACTACCTGGGCGGCGACGACCGCCTCGCGTGGGAGACGATGCGTAAAATCGAAAACGGCTATGCTGCTGAGGACGACTTGACCGAAGACTATGCTTTTCCCAAAGAAAAAGAGATGCAGCAAAAGTTCAAGAAGCTACCCGAAGCACTTGCAAACAGCCTCAAAATTGCTGAACGCTGCACCGTCGAGCTGGTCTTGGGCAAATTTGTCTTTCCTGCCTTTCCACTACCACCAAACAAAACAGCAGACGAACTGCTCCACGACCTGTGCATGGAGGGTGCTCGCGCTCGCGGTGTCGCTGAAGACGCCCTTGTGTTGGAGCGGCTCGAATATGAGCTGGGCATCATCAAGTTTAAGGGTTATGCGATGTACTTTTTGGTGGTTGAAGACCTCATCCGCTTTGCGCGCGAACACGACATCTACTACAACATTCGCGGTTCGGTGGCGGGCTCGATGACCACCTACCTTTTGCAAATTACCAAAATTGATCCACTTGAATACAAAATCCCCTTTGAGCGCTTCCTCAACCCTGAGCGCCCCTCGGCGCCCGACATCGACATGGACTTCGCCGATGACCGCCGCGACGAAGTGATCCGCTATGCGCGCGCAAAGTACGGTGAGACCCGGGTCGCACAAATTGGAACGTTTGGGACCATGCTCGCGCGCGGCGTAGTGCGGGACGTGGCGCGCGCGCTCGGCTACCCCTACGGCCTCGGCGACCGCGTCGCTAAGGAAATCCCCTTTGGCTCGCAAGGCTTTGCGATGACGCTCGACCGCGCGCTGACCGAAAACCCCGAGCTCGGCAAACTCTACAAAGCCGACCAAGAGGTGAAAGAAGTCATCGACTTGGGCAAAAAGATCGAGGGCTGTGCACGGCACATCTCGGTGCACGCGGCGGGCGTGGTCATCTCCCCCAAACCCCTTGTTGACTATGCCCCGCTCCAACACGACCCCAAGGGCGGCAAGCTCATCACCCAATACGACATGTATTCAGTCGGCGAAGACGGTATCGGCCTCACCAAGTTTGACTTCCTCGGGATCCGCAACCTCACTATTCTTGCTGAGGCAGTGCGGCTGATAGAAAAGCTGCGCGGCGTCAAAGTCGACATTGAGGCAATCACCATGGACGATGCCAAAACATTTAAAATGCTCGCAGAGGGCAAAACCGAAGGCGTCTTCCAGATGGGCGGGGCCGGCATGACTAAGTGGCTCGTCGAACTGGGGCCCACCACCATCCACGACATCAACGCTATGGTCGCGCTCTATCGCCCAGGTCCCATGCAATTTATCCCCGACTACATCAAACGCAAACACAACCCGGAGTTGGTCACCTATCTCGACCCGGTTATGGAACCAATTTTGAAACAAACCTATGGCGTGCTGGTCTATCAAGACGACCTGCTCATCATGGCCAACCAACTCGCAGGCTATTCGTGGGGCGAGGTCGACAAATTTCGCAAAGCAGTGGGCAAAAAAATTCCTGAAGAAATGGCCGCTCAGAAAGAAAAATTTATCCAAGGCTGCGTCACGCATGTGGGGTGGAAGCTTGCCAAAGCTCAAGAAGTGTGGGCGTGGATCGAGCCGTTTGCTGCCTATGGTTTCAACAAAGCACATTCGGCGAGCTATGGCCGCGTCGCCTACCAGACTGCATACATGAAGGCCAATTTCCCCGTCGAATACATGACGGCGGTCCTGACCGCAGAGTCGGGCAACATGGATACCATCACCACGATGATCGCCGAGTGCAAACGCATGCACATCCCCGTCTTGCCACCTGACGTGAACGAGAGTTTTGGAGACTTTACCGTCATTGACGATAGTATTCGCTTTGGCCTCTATTCAATCAAAAATTTTGGCGCGGGTGTTTCTGACTCGATCATCGCTGAACGAAAAAAGAACGGGCGGTTTAGTTCACTGAGCGATTTTCTCTCTCGTATTACTGACTCAAACCTCAACAAAAAAGGCCTTGAATCGCTCATCGAATGTGGCGCACTCGACTCACTCTATCAATCAACAAGCGGGCAAGAGTATACTGATGGCGGCCGCGGGCAGATGCTGGCTGCAATCGAGACCCTGCTGCAGTACCACCGCGACGTAGTAAAAGAAAGCTCCCACGACTCGCTCTTTGGGGCACTGGGTGGCACCACCAGCGAGCTGAAGCTCCCTCCCGCCCCCGAGGTGCCCATGGAAACGCGCCTTGCATGGGAAAAAGAATTGCTTGGACTCTATGTTTCGGGGCACCCTCTGGACCGGTTCAAAGAAAAGCTCGACAAGCGCACGATGACCATTGGCCAAATGCGAACGCAGGTGATGCCTGGCGCCACGACGGTTGCGGCGGGCATGGTCGAGGACGTCCGCGTAATCCTCACCAAAGGCGGCGACCAAATGGCGTTCATTAAAATTGCCGACTATGACGGCTCCATCGAAGCCGTGATCTTCCCCAAAAGCTTTGCAGAATATAAAAGCATCATTCAACCCGACATGTGCATCGCGCTCAAGGGCAAGCTCAGCAACCGCAACGGCGAACTCTCGCTGGTTGCAGACGCGCTCAAGGCGCTTTAAGATAGGAAGATATGGAAGAAAAAGGACAGGAGCAGCACGACCATCGCCGAATTGGGCAGGAACTCGATTTATTTACGTTTTCAGACCTCGTTGGTTCAGGACTCCCTTTATGGACACCCAAAGGCACCATCGTGAGGCAAGAGCTCGACAAGTTCGTTTGGGAGATGCGCCAAGCCCGAGGCTATGAGCGCGTGACCATTCCACACATCACCAAGCGCGAACTCTATGAACAGTCGGGTCACTGGGAAAAATTTGCCGACGATCTCTTCAAAATCACCGCACGTGAAGGCCGCGAGTATGCACTCAAGCCGATGAGCTGTCCACACCACACACAGATCTTTGCCCGTCGACCCTTTTCGTACCGTGAGATGCCCCAGCGCTATGCCGAGACAACCATGGTCTATCGTGACGAACAATCGGGCGAACTTGGTGGCCTCACCCGCGTGCTTTCCATCACTCAAGACGACGCACACGTCTTTTGCCGCGAAGAGCAGATGAAAGAAGAGTTCAAAAAAGTTTGGGATATTGTAGAAAATTTCTATAACACGTTTGGCTTCTCAGCGCTCAAAGTTCGCCTTTCGCTACACGACCCCGCAGCGCCAGAAAAATATCTAGGCACCACAGAACAGTGGAAAGTTGCCGAAGACATGCTCAGAGCCATTGCAAAAGAAAAAGGTGTTGAAACATTCGACGGTGTTGGCGAAGCAGCGTTCTATGGCCCCAAGCTCGACTTTATGGCCAATGACTCACTCGGTCGGCAGTGGCAAGTGGCAACCATTCAGCTCGACATGAACTTGCCCGATCGTTTTGACTTGACCTGCGTCAACGAAAAGGGCGAAAAAGAGCGCGTCGTCATGATCCACGCCGCGATCACCGGTGCCATCGAGCGCTTTATCGGCATCTTGCTGGAGCACTTGCAGGGCACCTTGCCCACGTGGCTCTCGCCGGTGCAAGCACGTATTCTCCCAATTGCAGACGCACACAAAGACTTTGCCTACGAAGTGATGCAAAATTTGAAAGACGCAGGAATCCGGGTTGAAGTAGACGACAGCAACGAGACGCTCGGCAAGAAAATCCGCGAAGCAAGGATGCAAAAAATTCCTTACACGCTCGTGATTGGCGACGCAGAGGTAGAAGCGAAAACCGCAACACTCGAGAGCCGTGACCACGGCAAAGTGGGGGCACTTTCTATCGCAGACATAGTCTCAAAACTTTCAGAAGAGATCAAAACGCGCGCGTAACTAGAAGAGTTATTTTGTGCGCTCCAGCTGCGCAACAATAAATTCGTCTATTGCATCCCCTCGGCCTGCCCCACCAGGAAAAACCTCGGGTGGTTCTGTGTGCACGGCGTGTGCGTGACCGCCGTGCGCCGCACTATGACTCGCGTGCGACTTTGCAAAAAGCTTTGGTGGATGCTCGTCGACGTGTGAGTCTTTGGGCGCCTGAGGGTGCGTGCTGTGTGTATGAGATGCAGAGGACTCGCCGTGCGCCTCTACACCGAACAGAAGCGTTCCAAGCCTGTTAGCCAGCCTGTTTTGCACTTGGCGGACGACTATCAGATAAACAGAGAAGAATGACCAGGCCACCAGAAAGAACCAGTAGAGCGCTTCGGCAAATATCTGCGGTACGTCCATATACTATGTCCCTTGTTATACAAGAAGTCTAGCCGATGCTCAACTTGTTTTTGTTTTGTTGAACTTGCTGTGGATTTGCGCGAACAGGAACGCGTCAGTGATGTCAGTGGTGTTAGTTTTCTGTGATGGCGCTGGCGACTGAACCGAAGCTTTGTAGTGCGCGACAAGGGCTGGTTGTGACGACGTCTCCCCGCTCGTTCCAAAAAGAAATTCTTTTACGAGGCGGGGGATGCCCGCGCGCGCACGACGCACTGTCACTGTATAGGCCACACCGAGGCAGAAAAGCACCAATGTGCTCCAGTACACCACCAGACCAATTGGTCCAAGTTCGAGCCCTGTGTAGGGCACTGCGGAAAGTGATATGTATGGCGTTGTGTTGGACACAATGGGCGAATTAT
>JBAXFJ010000004.1:0-57431 GCA_037139975.1 bacterium
AATTTCTGAGCGACGGCGAAGAAATATTTGTGACCAGCACCCATCAGCCGCGCAAAAACAACAAAGGTTTTTGGTGGTACACTAATGTTGTTATTATTCGTGCGTTAAGAAATAAAAATGAGTATGAATCGTGTTACAAAAAGTGTGCTGGGTGCGGCAGTTGGTTTCTCGATGCTTGTCCCGGTGGCGGCGTTTGCCTCGGGCCTCACCAGTAGTCAAGTGAATGCTATAGTCTCGCTCTTGCAATCGTTTAACGCGAGCACAGACGTGGTCAGTAACGTGCAAGCGGTCCTCAATGGGCAGGCGCCTGCGCACAATCAAAAAGATGGGAGCGGGGAAGGTGTGGGTTCAACAACAACTATGCGCATGATGCCAGCAGGGCAGATAGGCCTGCCAATGGGCCAGGCAGGCAAGATGGCATGCATCGCGCTCACGCGCAACCTCGGGCTTGGTGCAAAGGGTGACGATGTGAAGCAGCTGCAAGAGATGCTCGCAGAGGATCCTGAAAATGGTTTCGCCGCCTCATCAACCGGCACCTTTGGACCGATGACGATGCGCGCGATGAAGCGCTTCCAAGAAAAGAATGACGTTGCTTCGACCACCACGGGTCTCGTTGGTCCTGCAACGCGCGACTTCTTTGAGCGCCGTTGTGGCAAAGGATTGGACGGCCAACAAGGCAAGCCAGAAGGTCAGGATCGGCCAATATTGCGCCCAATGGGCAGCTCAACCATGCCGATGATGGGCCGACCGGGCGAGGCGGGAGACAACGAGCACCCTATGATGCCGCCACCACACCCAACAGCAGGGGCCGGGTCAACAACCCATCAATAATCCCAAGCAAAAGTGCCTCATGTGTGCGAGGGTGTCAAAAAAGCCTTGTTTTTCAAGGCTTTTTTGATCCGCCAGCTGGCGGATCGGGTTTGAACATTGCTAAGCACTTGACAAAACCTGTCTATGTGTGTATAGTATACTCATGATTCGCTCGTAGAGGAGAGAGTCATTCTAAGCGTTCTTTGACAAAATATCCTATATCAATTTTAAAAGAAATTGATCGGATACATAGATGTTGGTGGATTTAGAAGGGTCGCAATGTCGCGGTCCGAATTAGGCGGCCCAATGTCGGGTTGCTAAGTTTTAGGGGACGTTCTATGAGTGCAGCCTACACGCAGTTTCGCCGCATCCTCTCCACGTGTGGAGAGGATGCGGCGCGGGCATTCGTGCGCACCGTTGGGTGCGCGGCAGTGTTCGAGGCTTGGGTCGCCGAGATCCAGGCCCGGTCCGTGACCGTAAACTGAGCATGAGGGAGAGCGGAAAGTTTTCGGTTGCAGAACCATAAAATCTGCCGCGTGAGGGGCAACGCGTTATGTTGCCTCACCTTTTGAGCGCAGGATTTTTACAAATCGTGAATTCAAAAGGGATACAGAAAAAGAGAATAAAAACTATTTGTATATATCGTGCGTGCCGATGGCAAGGAAAACCACAGCACCATCTTTTTCGCGAGAGAAGACAACGCGGTGTTCGTGCGTGATAGAAAAGCTATAGAAGGATTGCAACTTTCCTTTTAATTTATGTACGCGCAGTTGGTGATGATTTTGTTCTTGCCTAAAGAGCTCTATTTTGGCGCGTGCTTCGGCCCGCACCTCGGCAGATAGATTTTTAAAATCACGTACAAACGATGGTTTATAGAAAATTTCCATAGCGATAATGCTTGTGTGGGCTAGTCGATACTCGCGACTAGTTCGTCCAAATTTCCTGCCAAAGATGGTTCAGATGCCGCAAACAATATTTTACGAACAGCGCACTCTTCTGCATAAAATTTGAGCGCTTGGCGCATAATGTCTGCTTTGGTAGAGCCAGATTCTTGTACCGCCTTGTCGAGCGTTTGTGCGAGTTCGGTGCTGAGTGGGACAGAGATAGTAGACATATTAGATATAGTAAGGTTAATTTGTATGAGACTATCATATGATATTTTAGTATATTTTGCAAGTTTTTCTACACAGGCCGCTTCTGTTGCATAGCTAAACGCATGCTACTATTGGGCGTATGACAAACCAATTTCACACTTTTTTTACTCATGCGGCGCAGGTATTCTCGATGGGCTCGGTCGCGATGCCCGCAGCGGTGGGCAACGCGGTCCGCTACGGTGCGCATGTGCCGCACAGCCACCACTTCTCCAGCCTCTTTTTTATGCTACTCGGGGTGGTAGTTATTGTCCTCTCGCTCGCACTCTTGATTATTGTTTCAAAGTGGCGAATATTTGAAAAAGCAAAACAACCCGGCTGGGCCACTCTGGTGCCTGTGTATGGCAGCGTTAAATTGCTCGAAATTACCTCACGTCCGTTATGGTGGGTCGTGCTTTTGTTTATTCCGCTGGTCAACCTTGTCGTCGGCATCACTCTGGTGTATCGCCTTGCGCGCAACTTTGGCAAGAATGGGTGGTTTGCTCTCGGGCTCGTCTGTCTCCCATTCATCTTTTACCCCATGCTTGCTTTTGGTAAGGCTGAGTATAAAAACACCTTCCCCAAGCCCAGCCCTATGAGTGAGGCCGTCAAATGGACGTTGATTGGGTTGCTCGCGTGGGCGATAGTGTTTGGAATGATGTTGGCCATGGGCGCTGGCTCTGGGCGCCCCGTGCGGCTCCAGGTGCTCTCTGATGCATACGCAACCGACGGAACATATGTATATATGTATGACCACCCTATTTTTGATGCCGACCCTGCAACCTTCGAGATACTCGGCAGTGACGGGGGTGATTACGCCAAAGATTGGGGTCATGTCTATTATGACGGCACTGTGCTCACCAGCGTGCAGTACCCTGAGTCGTTCCGCCTGCTTGATTCGATATACGCGCGAGACGATACGCAGGTATATCATGACGGCGAGGTGGTGTCCTGTGATGCAAACTCATTCCGAGTCCTCTCGCCTGAGAGTGGGTATGCAGAGGATGCTGGCTCTGTGTATTACGAGGGCGCTCCTGTGGTGGGTGCCGACCGCGCTACTTTTGTAGTAAAGAATGGCGATTTGAGCCCGTATGTCTCCTATGATGCAAAAGATGCAAAGCATTACTACGAGGGCGGGGAGCTTGTGAAATAAAATAAGTTGAAAAGCAGTCAAAAATAGGCTACTGTTGGAGGCGTGCGCGTTGCTCTCTGTTTCGTTAGGGCGAGCATAACGCCGTTGTAGCTCAGCTGGTAGAGCAGCTCCATGGTAAGGAGCAGGTCGTCGGTTCAATCCCGACCAACGGCTCACGGTTCCAAGAAGAACCCGAGTGTCTGTGCGTGTGCGCGCCGAGGTAGCTCAGTTGGTAGAGCGAGGGTATCGTAAACCCTAGGTCGCCGGTCCGATCCCGGCCCTCGGCTCAAGTTTCAAACTCAAAGGGGTGTCGCCGCCGGAAATGCGCGCGGCGCGAAGCGCCGCGTAGGGGGGAATGGGGTTTCCGCGCGCTTCGCGCGCGTGGATTGAGAGGTTCAATCCGAAAACTTTTTGGAGGGGGGATTTTTTGGAGGGGAGGTCGCTCGATTTCGCTATTTCATCAAGGCGCGAAGCGCCCAAAATCCAATTTCGGACAGGTTCAACCCACGCGGCAGGGGCTTGTTCCAAACGCACGATTTGTTCCTCAATCGTGCGGCGTTCGCTGACAAGCGAGCGGCGGCGGGACAAATATTCTTCGCGCTCCAGGTCTTCGGCCACGTATAAATCCGTCAGGCGCACGTTAGTACGCGAAATCTCTTCAATCTTGGCCTGTAGACCGTGCACGGCCTCTGCTGCTGTTTTGGACGCGTCAGCGGCCTCAGCGTCGAGCAGTTTAGTGAGCGGCGCTGTCCACTCCTGTGGCATGGCGTACTCGCCAAGAAGCGACGAAAGCTGCGAGTTCAATAACTCGCTGCGCACTGGCACTTCTGTGCATTTCACAGATTTATTTTTGCGCGTACAGCGGTAATAGGTGTAATGGTGAACATTGCCGTTCAACTGATGCTTCTCTCTAACTTCGGCCGTGATTGCCATGTTGCACGAACCGCATCGCAGGAGGCCGCAATACGGCGCGGGGTCGGTTTTGATTGCGAGCCTTCGGCCACGTCCGTGCAAAACCACGCTTACTTTGTCAAAAAGCGATTTTGAAATGAGCGGCGTATGCGTCCCTTCATATAGTTCGTTCGCGTAGCGGAAGTGACCGTAGTAAAACGGATTTTGCAAAATAAATGAGATGCGCGAAATGTGGACGCGGCGATTGCCTTTAGACATCACGCCCGCGTTTTCTAGCCACGTCGCCAGCGCATCAAGCGTCGTCGTTCTGCTCGCGTACTTTTCAAACATCTCGCGCACGAGAGAGGCATTTTTATTGTGGACGTGAATGGTCTTGGTGCGCGGGTCGTTGAGGTAGCCGATAGGGGCGAGGCCGGGATAAATACCTTGCCGCGCTTTCTGCCGAAGGCCGCGAGAAGTATTCGCGCTCAACTGGCGTATATACTCATTCGCCATACCGAGTTCGACTGACATCATCAACACATTGTCGTTCGGATAGTGCGAGCGGTCGTGCGTTTGGATATGACGAATGACGCCCTGTTGCAAAAGCCACTGCACTTGTCCGCCATCGACTGGATTGCGCGCGAGGCGATCAATCTCCCAGCAAATGATGCCTTGTGCCTCGCCGCGCCCAATGCGCGACATCATGTCGTTGAATATCGCGCGACCCGGAATCTTTGCGGATTTCTTTTCGACAAACTCCTCCACAATTTCCAAATTGTCGCGCCTCGCAAGCGCGCGAAGTTCGGTAAGCTGCGCTTCGATAGACAAAATCTGTTTGTCCTCAACATCGGTAGATTTTCTAGCGTAAAGAAAATACTTCATATCTCAAATATCATACCGCATTTCGGGGGGAGCCATCCCCGTCGTTTTACAATGTTCCTCAAAACGGCGAGGGATGGACTACTCGTGCGCGCATGGGCGGGTGGGGCAAAGCACTCCACTATGTATTTATGGATTCCTGCATTTGCATTTCCCCTCCAAAACCCCCTCCAAAAAGTTTTCGGATTTTGTATTTTCTGAACCTCCTCCACGCGCGAAGCGCGCGGAAACCCCATTCCCCCCTACGCGGCGCTTCGCGCCGCGCGTATTTCCGGCGGCGAAACCCCTCTTGCTTTGAAACTGGAGTCTCTATTGTACTCCGCTAGAACCTACTTTAGCAAAAATCTCGATTGACTCGCACGCGCCGAGCGCGTGGTGGCTTTGACCTAAATCGTACGCTCCGATTGGGTGGTGGTGCAAGGAATCCCGCCCACCGCGCGGAGTACCGCGCGTCCCGCCCTCTCGCCTTGCCGCTCCTCTCCATGCTGATTTTTTGCGGGGGGGGGATTTGAAAAAAGGAATGGGCGGCAAAGGCGAGGGGCGGCTTCCACTGTTCACATCTATAAATTGCATGAAGAACGTGGTATTATGTGCATAAGTTTTATTAACAATTGTCCCCACCTTTTTACTTATGCAAAATCAACGAGGATTCGTCGGTGTCGGTATTTTGATAGCCATAGTGCTCGGTTTGATTGTCCTCGGAGGTGGGGCATATTACGTCATACACCAGCAATCGTCCTCGTCAGCTCTCTCGGATAATACTTTGGACAATTCGCAAACTTTGCCGACAAAAAATAATCAGGCGCAAACTACGGCAAATACGCCAACCTCAAAACCATCTGTTACGCTTACTCTACCAAAAAGCGGTACGCAGGTTCCTTATGGCGGCAATTTGCAGATTAGTTGGCATACAGCCAATGTTCCGACGAACGCAAAGGTGCTGTTCTACTTGAACGAGCCAGCGGATTTCAAGGATGTCGGTCCGATTGATCCGGTTGGGTCAGCAAATGCCGCTGATGGTAGTTATACGTGGCATGTTGATTTGACTGATTGCACGGGTTCTGGCTGTAGCACCATCGAGTCTGGAAAATCCTATACATTAACGATAAAAGTAGGAACGCCTCAAGATACAACCAACTGTAACACACATTGCGGAAATTGGTTTGATTCAATCGCAGAAGCTACAAGTAATTCTTTCATAATTACCAATGGCGCGTCTGCGTCTGCGAATTGGCAAACGTATAGAAGTACAAATGGATTCGAAATACAATATCCGCCGAACTGGATTGAACAAGAACATGGTGACGGCCATTCGTCTTTCGGTTTTGTCGCCGCCTTTGGTCAAAAACCTTTCGGTCCAGATGGATATGACGGCGAACTTTTTGTCGTTGGAAATGATTTTACGAGCACCGAACAATTCATCGCGCAAATGGGCAAGCAATTTGGCGACAGACAAGAAAAAAGAGAAAGTATTAGTGTAAATGGTCTGTCTGCGCTCAAAGTTACTGTTACTACCCCTTCTATACCGAGTTGGATTTTCAAAGCCGTTATAATCAAGCGACTTGATCGACCCGATGAGATTTACTTCATTCATAATGGTGCGATTCAGAGCAATGACTTCGAAAAATTCTACGGAAGTTTCAAGCTTATTTAGCTTGTGCGCGCTTCGCGCACGCTTGAATGTTTCCACTAGGGAGCCATCCCCGCCGTTTTATAATTTTTCCTAAAACGGCGGGGATGATGTGTGCGCACGGGTGGGAGGGGCAAACACATATAGATTTTGCGCCTCGCCATTCCTTAAAGAATTTTGCATGGCGAGGCACCGCTTGTATTTGAATCACACCCTTCCTTTTCCTAAAAGGAAGCCGCCCCTCGCCTTTGCCGCCCATTCCTTTTTTCAAATCCCCCCCCCGCAAAAAATCAGCATGGAGAGGAGCGGCAAGGCGAGAGGGCGGGACGCGCGGTACTCCGCGCGGTGGGCGGGATTCCTTGCACCACCACCCAATCGGAGCGTACGATTTAGGTCAAAGCCACCACGCGCTCGGCGCGTGCGAGTCAATCGAGATTTTTGCTAAAGTAGGTTCTAGCGGAGTACAATAGAGACTCCAGTATTGTGCAAGGGTGGCTATTTAGAATATGGAAAAAGCCGAGATAGAAAAAAGAATTGGGGAGATTGAGACGGCGATGGGAGCGTCTGACTTTTGGACTGATAAAAACAAAGCGCAAAGCCTTGTGCACGAACTCAAAGATTTAAAAGAAGAGGCAGAGCATGGTGGCGGCGCAAATTTTGATAGAGGCAACGCTATTCTCTCTATCGTATCTGGCGCGGGTGGCGACGACGCCGAGGATTTCGCACAAATGCTTTTAGGGATGTATCGTAAATTTTTAGAGGGCCGTGGTTGGGGGTATAAGGTGTTGCACGAAAACAGGAACGACCATGGCGGCTATCGCAACCTCTCTATCGAAGTAGAAGGCAAGGGTGCATACGGCACACTAAAAAACGAATACGGCGTGCATCGACTTGTGCGCATCTCGCCGTTTAATGCCAATCAAAAAAGACAGACGTCGTTTGTGCTGGTCGAAGTCTTGCCAGTCTTTGCAAAAGTGGGTAGTTTTGATTTGCCTGAAAGCGAGCTCGAGATTAGCTTTGCGCGCTCGGGCGGCCCCGGTGGGCAGAACGTGAACAAGCGCGAGACGGCGGTGCGCGTGGTGCATGTGGCGACCGGCATCTCGGCCCACGTTGACGGCGAAAGGACGCAAGGTGCCAACAAAGAAAAAGCAATCGCGATAGTCAAAGCAAAGCTCGCGCACTTTTTGGAAGCGCAGCGCAAAGAAAAAATCTCGGACCTCTCAACTGATACCAATAAGATAGAGTGGGGAAGTCAAATTCGCTCGTATGTCCTCCACCCCTACAAACTCGTCAAAGACCACCGCAGCGGCGTCGAAGTCCACGACGCCGAGTCGGTCCTCGACGGCAACCTCGAACCGTTTTTAGAACAGAAAGGAGGAAAAGAGACAGAGTAGCCATTTCTTTTGTTCATAAACCCATTTTGCATAGTTGGCGCGCGGGGGTACAATAGGTGGGTTGCTATGATCTACTATGACCGGGTGAGTAAAATATATGCCGACAGCTCGGTTGCGCTCGAGGACGTTTCGTTCTCAGTCGAGCCGGGTGAATTCATCTCCATTGTTGGGCACTCGGGCGCGGGCAAGACGACACTTGTCAAAATGCTTCTCGCTGAAGAGAAGCCCTCATCTGGCTCGGTCTTTTTTGAATCGATAAATGTGCACGAAGTACCATTGTCTCACGTGGGTGAGCTGCGTCGCAAAATCGGCACTGTCTTTCAAGACTTCAAACTCCTGCCCCAAAAGACCGCCTACGAAAACATCGCGTTCGCGATGGAAGCTGCTGGCCGTCCCGAGGCAGAGATCCACTCTGATGTGCCGCACGTGCTCAACTTGGTCGACTTGGGCGACAAGATGAACCACTTTCCTGGAGAGATGTCGGGTGGCGAACAGCAGCGCGTGGCCATCGCGCGCGCCATCGTCAACCAACCCGACGTGATTGTCGCCGACGAGCCAACGGGCAACCTTGACCCGGTCAACACATTCGAAATCGTTCAAATCCTCAAAAAAATCAACGACCTGGGCACTACTATTATATTAACGACTCACAACAAAGGCGTCATCGACGCACTCAAGAAGCGCGTTATCACCATGGACCGCGGCAAAGTCATCCGCGACGACCGCGAAGGAAAGTATATTTTGTAATAACGCACCACAAAACGAGTAAGGTATACTTAAAAATATATGAAAACGTTGGTATTCAAACGAGTGATACGTGCAGGGTTGCTGGATTTTTGGCGCAACGGTTTTGTGTCGCTTGCGTCTATCCTCGTGATGACCGTCACGTTGTTTGTGGTGGGGACGAGTATCTTTGCGGGGGTGATCCTCAACTTTACGCTCGACCAATTGCGCGACAAAGCTGATGTGAATGTCTACTTTGCTACCACGGCGCCCGAGGATCAGATTTTACAGTTACAAAAATCAGTCGAAGCGCTGCCCGAAGTTGCAATGACCCACTACGTCAACGCCGCAGATGCGCTTGCGGCGTTTCGTGACCGACACCAGGGCGACCAGTTGACGCTGCAAGCGCTCGATGAGCTTGGGACAAACCCGCTTGGTGCGGTTTTGACCGTGAAAGCAAAAGATATTTCCCAGTATGATGCCATCGCACAATTTTTGCAGAGTCAGCAAGCGCTTTCAAGTGGGGGAGCGGCCAGCATCATCGACAAAGTCAACTATTTTGATGCCGACCATCGTGCAGCACTCGATCGTTTGCAAAAGATCACTGACTCTGCTCAACGACTTGGGTTCATAATCATTGTTATTTTGATCCTCACCACCATCGCCATCTCGTTCAACACGATGCGTCTCGCCATCTATACCTCGCGCGAAGAAATTCAGGTGATGCGCCTGGTGGGGGCAGCGCGCTTCTATGTGCGGGCGCCATTCATGGTCGAGGGCGTGCTCTATGGGCTCATCGCAGGTGCCATAACGCTCATACTTTTTTACCCGTTGACCTATTGGCTCGGTTCCGCAACCGAAAACTTCTTTGGCGGGGTCAATATTTTTTCCTACTACCTCTCGCACTTCTTTACCTTCTTTGTGGTCATAGTGGGCACAGGTGTGTTGCTGGGCGGCATCGCTTCGTTCTTGGCGGTGCGTCGCTATCTCAAAATTTAAAATAAACGTATAATCTCTGAAACACCGTATGCCAGAAAAATCAGAACAGACAGAAAACACTACAGAGAGCACAAAGAGACAGCCAAAATATATTTTCGTTGTCGGCGGGGTGATGTCGGGTATCGGCAAAGGAGTTGCTTCGTCTTCAATCGGCAAGATTTTGCAAGCAAAAGGCTTCAAGGTCACGGCAATCAAAATAGACCCCTACATCAACGTCGACGCAGGCACCATGAACCCCACCGAGCATGGCGAGGTGTTTGTGCTCGAAGACGGCTACGAGTGCGACCAAGACATGGGCAACTATGAGCGCTTTTTGAATACGACGCTGCCCTCAATCAACTACATGACCACTGGGCGGGTCTACCAGGAAGTCATCCGTCGCGAACGCAACTTGGAATATGGCGGAAAGAATGTTGAAGTGGTGCCCGACATTCCTCTCGAGGTGCTGCGTCGCGTCAGTGCGGCCCAAGCGGCTGCGGGCGCCGACGTGGTGATGGTCGAAGTGGGTGGTACCATCGGCGAATACCAAAACATCATCTTCCTCGAAGCGGCACGCATGCTCAAGCAGCGCAAGCCGCACGACGTGGCGGTCGTGATGCTTTCCTATGTGCCCATCCCTGGCAATATCGGCGAGATGAAAACCAAGCCCACGCAGTATGCCTCTCGCGAACTCAACTCGACTGGCCTGCAGGCCGATGTCATCCTGGCGCGCGCCGCGGTGCCGCTCGATGCAAAGCGCAAAGAAAAAATAGCAACGTTTTGCAACATTTTGCCCGAGCGCGTCATCTCGGCGCCCGACGTTGATTCGATCTATGACGTGCCGCTCAACTATGAAAAAGACGGCATGGGCGATATTCTTTGTGAAATTTTAGGCCTCGAGAAGCGCCCCACCGACCTCGGCGCGTGGGAGCAGTTTGTCGCCAAATCAAAAAACGGTGGTGCGAAACTCGAGATAGCCGTGGTGGGCAAATACTTTCAGTCGGGCGACTATGTCCTCTCGGACGTCTACATCTCAGTGCTCGAGGCGCTCAAGCACGCGGCCTATGCGAACGGCGTCAAATTGAGCATGTCCTACCTCGACTCGGAAGCCTATGAAAAAGACCCGAGCAAACTCGCCGAACTGGAAAAATTCCACGGCGTCTTGGTGCCGGGCGGCTTTGGCGCGCGCGGGGTCGAGGGCATCGTGGCGACCATCCAGTATGCGCGCGAAAAGAAAATTCCCTACTTTGGTCTGTGTTATGGCATGCAGTGGCTCGTTGTGGAATATGCGCGCCACGTCGCAAACCTGGTTGGGGCAAACACGGCCGAAGTCGACATGAGCGCACCGCACGTGGTCATCGATGTGATGGAGGATCAAGTTGAGAAGCTCACCAAGCAAGACTATGGCGGCACGATGCGCCTGGGCACCTATGAATGCCTGCTCAAAGAGGGAAGCGTTGTCCGCGAAGCGTACGGCACCAGTACAGTTTCAGAACGCCACCGCCACCGCTATGAAGTGAACCCGCAATATATAGAACAACTTGAAAGTGCTGGTTTGGTTTTTTCGGGTCGCTCGCCATCGGGCAAGCTGATGGAAATAGCCGAGCTGCCCAAGACTGCACACCCTTTTTTTGTGGGCACCCAATTTCACCCTGAATTCCTCTCGCGCCCCTTGGCTCCCCACCCGCTCTTTGTTGCCTTCGTGAAGGCCGCGAACGAGCGTGTTGTTTCCTAAAAGTTGTATGTCGCTGAAACTTGTTTCACTCAACATTGAACGCTCAAATCACTTGGATCGTGTGCTGCCCTTTCTCGCCGCAGAGGCACCCGACGTTGTGTGTCTCCAAGAACTCATGGAATATGACATTCCGCGTTTTGCTCAGGAGTTTGGACCACATTTTCACTTTGATCCAATGACGATACATCAAGCAGAAGGTCGAGAAGGGAAAATGGGTGTTGGTATATTTTCACATAACCCATTTGTCGCAACTCGCACCCACTACTACCGTGGTAAGGCGGGCCAGGTCCCCACGCATATAGAAATGTCCGGTGCGGTCACTGAAGAGGAGAAGGGTCGCAGTGTCTCGGGCATGCTTTTAGTTGCGGAAATTATGCATGAGAATGCGTTGTATCGTGTCGGCACCGTGCATTTCACGTGGACAGCAAAAGGAGGAACAAACGATTTACAGCGGGCAGATCTGCACACTCTTTTGGAGCTTTTGGAACACGAGAGAGAAATTGTTTTCTGTGGCGACTTCAACGCGCCCCGCGGTGGAGAGATTTTCTCAAAGATCGCAGACGCGTACGCCGACAACGTCCCGTCCAAATACAAAACGAGCATCGATGCAACCTTGCACCGCAATGGTCGCGACCGCCCAGAAGAGCTTGCCGACAAAATGGTGGACGGACTCTTCACCTCGCCACACTATCATGCCAAGGACGTTTCGCTTGTTCCCGGCATTAGCGACCACTGCGCTATTGTGGCGACCGTTACCATCTAGCTGCTGCGCCCGTATTCTTGATGTAAGAAAGTTGTGCGTTTTGTGCCACAGAGGTGTAGAATGAAAAATATGAATAGTGCATACCGCAGGATATTTTCTGTTTTATTTGGTGCGTTCGCGTTTGTGGCGATGCTGCTGCCAGGGGCTGCGTTCGCGGCGCCGAGCGTTTCCAAATCAACAGGTGGCGACCTCACGGGCAAATCGCTAACCAAACCCTACCGGGGACCGCTCGAGTTTTCGGGCTGGGTGCCCGACTGGCGTGCAGCCTCGGGCACGCAAGACGTTTTGCCCCACCTCAAACAACTCAAGTCGGTGATGCCGTTTGGCTACCAAGTCTCAAACACGGGGCAACTCATCGACAATGCGCACATCACGCAAGGTCCGTGGCCAGCATTCATCGCAGCGGCAAAGGCAAAAAAGGTGCGTGTCGTACCAAGCGTCGTGTGGGGTGATGGGCAGAACATCCAAGACATTCTCAGCGACACTGTTGCCCGTGTCTCGCTCGAAAACCAAATCGCATCCGAGGTCAAAGCAAGGGGTTTTGACGGCATCGACATCGACTTTGAGGCAAAACAGTCTCAGACGCGCGACTACTTCTCAACCTTCCTCAAGGGGCTCTACCAGCGCATGGGCAGCAAGTTGGTCTACTGCACCATTGAGGCGCGTCAACCGCTCGTCGACCGATACCTCCCCGGCGCGACCATCCCGCCCGACGCCACCGACTATGCCAACGACTACAACATGCTCAACAAGTACTGCGACCGCGTCGAGGTGATGGCCTATGACCAGGGCACAACCAACCTTCGCCTCGACGCCGCGCGCTTGGCGCCCTATGCGCCGGTCGCCGACCCGGGCTGGGTCTCGGACCTCGTCACCTTGGCCGCGCAAAATATCGCAAAAAATAAACTGATCCTCGGAGTGCCCACCTATGGCTACGAATATCAAGTCACCCCAACAGGCGGCTCCTTCAACTACAAAGTCCTTTGGGCATTCAACCCAAAGTATGCGCTCCAGATTGCAAAACAACTGGGCATCACCCCCACGCGCACCAGCGCGGGCGAAATAGGGTTTACCTACAATCCCGCGCTTCTTGTTGCAGTTGCGCCCACCGGCACTGACTCGACCCAGACCCAGCAGTCGGCGCCCGTCACCGCCACCGTCCAAAACCAAGGCTCACAGATGAGCGGTTCTCAGCCCTTTAACTATGTCACGTGGGAGGATGCAGCGGCCATCGCCGACAAAGTCGCTTTGGCAAGGTCTCTGGGCCTGCGCGGCGTTGCCGTCTTTAGTCTCGGTGGCGCCGAAGACCCCGGCATGTGGGCGGTACTGAAATAATTTCTGCTTGAGTTTAGGGCGTTTTTTAGGTACTGTGTGCATACATTACCAGTCCCGTTGGGGATGGTGGTTACCCATTGCCAGATCGTCCCTCGGCCGTAGCCCGGCCTACGGGCGAGGCTAATGGTAGGACAACTGGTTCTATGCAATACGTATACGTTCTAAGAAGCAAGAAAGATAACAAACTCTACATTGGTTGTACCGCCAGCATAGAGAAACGCTTGCTCCAGCATAATTGTGGTAAGGTTCGGTCGACCAAGGGGAGACTTCCTCTTGAGTTGGTGTACCAGGAAGCATATGCTGATACATACGAAGCGTTTCGGATGGAACGTTTCTACAAGACTCCAAAAGGCAAAAAGGAGTTACACAAAAATTGCCAGATCGTCTAATGGTAGGACAACAGACTCTGAATCTGTTTATCTAGGTTCGAATCCTAGTCTGGCAGCCCACTTGGACAACGTGCTAGTTCTAGCACTGTGTCGAAAGGTTTTCGCAATGCAAGACGCTTGCGATACGCAACTGGTCTGAGATTATGGCCCAGTTGTCCATTGTCTTTCCTGACCGTGTTCAATTCTAACCCATATATTAATTAGTTAATCGCTGGCGGGAGGGGTGCTGGCAGGAGCCGTGGCAAAATTGTCGCGGCTTTTTGCTTTGTTTTCAGTCCCAAATATGGTATACTGCAGGTATGAAAAAGGCAGCCCAAAGCTACACTATTGGTCGCAACGCATTCGCCAAGATCAGCGCCGTAGAGGGTATCCACTTGACCCCAGAGCTGCGCAAAGACTTTCAAACATTTGAGCAAAAGAACCTCTCTCATGCAGATAGGCGTGAAGCCATCTCCAAAAAATACGCTCACTAGCTCCCTGTATGTACGACGCGGTACAAGACATTTTTTGACCCGGCGTCAGGACTGCGCGTCCATTTCTGCACACTGAGTTTTGGTCAGCAGCCCGCTGCGTATGAACGCCCAATGCAACCACTTTTTCATGTCGAAGGTGGGGGTGCGAGGCACTAACGCTTTTGTTTTGGTGCTCTGTATCTTCCCGCACCCCCTCCTTGGGGGGTATTTTTTCGTCTATCCACACACGTGTTGTGTGTAGTGTCTGGTTGTTTGCACGGAGCGCATGCCTTATACTTAGGGGTATTATGGTAACACCAGAGGCACTCGCCTATGTGCGAGCAAAGCAAGCGACAGGTGCTCAAAAAGAAGAAATTACTAAAAGCCTTTTGGAAGTTGGGTGGGATGTGCAAACCATAGGTGAGATTTTTAGCGCACTCGAAAAAGAAAAGCCCGCAGAAAAGCCCGCAGTAGTTGCTGCCACTTCTGCTGCTCCGGTAGTGGCAGCGGCAGCTCCAGCAACTTCTGCGAGCGCTGCAACCGCTTCTCCAGCGGGCGCTGCGTCTGCGCACATTCCAGTGACGCCAACGCTACGTGCGCTCACTGCTATCGATGCGCAGCTCCGCGCTGGTGTCGATAAAAAGACCATACAAGCACTTTTGCTTGGTGTTGGGTGGGAGGCTGCTGCGGTGGATGAAGCCCTGGTTGCGGTTGAGTGGGGTGAGAGTTTGTCGAAACCAGGTTCAGCGACGTCAGCATTGCTGGATGCGCACGCACCAAAGTTAGGGGTGGTTGAACACGCTCTTGCACAGATCCCCGCTGTGCCGACCAAGCGCGCACTCGTCGCCATTGACGCACTGCTCCACAGTGGGGTGAGCAAGGGAAACATCCGCACACTGCTCACGGGCGTGGGGTGGGATATTCGTGCTATCGACGAAGCGTTTCTTGCGGTTGAGTGGCGCGACCAGTCAACTACCGAAACTCCTGCAACGCTATAACAAAAACTCTTTTCAGAGCACTAAAACTCTGATATGGTGTGCAGTATGTTTAAATTTCTAAGAATATTTTTTTTCAGTGTGGTCGGCATCTTTGCGCTCATTGGCGTGCTCTTTACCGCAGTGTTTTTTGCGATGCAGTTTGGTCTGCTCAATGTACGTGGCTCGATTGCTTCGCGTAATGCGTTTTTTGGGTTTCCTTCGGCGCCCACTGGGGGCGTTCTGGGGGTCGCAAGCAGTACGCCGCCGTGTGTTGATGCCGCGGTTGCTGTGTGCAATTGGACGCAGACGCCCGAATGGGCGGTCATCCAAGCTGGATTACTCAAGGATCAGAGTGTTGTTGCGCGGGTTAGCGCCGAGACGGGGGTGCCCGCACGTATGATTGTTGCGGCTGCGGTGCCCGAACAAATTCGCTTTTTCACTGCTGAGCGGGAAGTGTTCAAACGATACTTCGAGCCACTGAAAATACTTGGCTCACTTTCACAATTCTCGCTCGGCGTCTCGGGCATCAAACAAGACACGGCAAATCATATTGAACAATATGTTGCCGATGCAAGCTCGCCGTTTTACCCGGGGCCCAACCTGTTGCGGTTTGTTGCCTACACCTCAGACGCCAACCATGACACGCAACTCTACGACCGCCTCACTGACCCAAAAGATCATTACTATTCCTACCTTTACACCGCGTTGTATATCAAAGAAATTGAGGCGCAGTGGCAGCGTGCGGGGTTTGATATATCGCAAAACCCCGCAGCAGTGGTGACGCTCTTTAATATAGGGTTCAAAGGCTCGCACCCTGACCCGAATCCTGCTGCGGGCGGCGCTGCCATCACCACTGGCGGCACGACCTATGTATATGGCGAGCTTGGCGCAAACTTCTACAATTCAACCGAGCTCCCCGAGTTTCAGTAAACAAGGACAACAACACTCGGGATATCTTTGCTATACTAGGGTCTATGTCAATACACCACCCAACAGCTGCTCACCCAGAGCCACATGGCGACACGGGTTCCTCGCAACTCAACTGGTTGCGTGCTGCTGTCTTGGGTGCCAACGATGGCATCGTGTCGGTTGCATCGGTTGTTGTGGGGGTGGCTGGTGCTACCGACACCAGTAGTTTTATTCTCACTGCGGGCGTTGCGGCACTTGTTGGAGGGGCGCTTTCAATGGCGGTGGGCGAATATGTTTCGGTGAGCGCACAGCGCGACACTGAAAAGGCATTGCTTGAAAAAGAACGTTATGAACTCAAGCATTTTCCCGAAGCTGAGCTCGAAGAATTGGCGAGTATTTATGTTACAAAAGGACTCTCGCATGAAACCGCGCACGTGGTAGCGCGCGAATTGACCGCAAAAGACGCGTTTGCAGCCCACGTTGATGCCGAACTGGGCATAGATCCAAATGATCTGACTAATCCGTGGCACGCAGCATTTGCTTCGGCAGGAGCATTTCTCTCTGGTGGCGTTATTCCAATCATTGCTATTACGTTTGTGCCCGAAGCGGTGCGACTTTTTGCGACTTTTGGTGGCGTTCTCCTTGCGCTCGCGCTCACTGGGTGGGTGAGTGCATACGTTGGCGGCGCCAACAAAACGACCGCCACCGTTCGCAACGTGCTCGGTGGTGCGCTCGCAATGGCGACCACTTTTGGTGTGGGTAAACTCTTTGGTGTTGTGGGCTTGTAGGGGTGTATGATAGGGGCATGAATACGAAACTAACAACCATAAGTGCGGTGGTGCTGCGTCTGTGCTTGGGCTGGTTCATGCTTATTGACGGTCTGCAAGCGGCGCGCAACCCTGCCTAGAATAGGAGCTATTTTTTTTGAAGGTGGTTGGCATCATGCTATCTCAATGAGTACTTCGTTGCGCATCATCCACGGCGGTGTCCATGGGGCGTTGTATCCGGCGTATTGTGGCTCTCCGATGGCAGTAACTTTGTCATGAGACAGTGCGGACAAAAGTTCTTGTTTTTTAGATTGCACGCGCGCATCAGTGCGCCACAAAGTAAACCTCTTGGCCGCCATTTTCTTGGCAGGTGCTTGGGCGATAGTTATCCGCGAGTCAGTAGGCGTGGGGAGCGTGGTCAACGTATATGAGCGGGGCATGCCGAACGTAATGGTGTGAGACTCTCCTTCGATGTTTGCCATTACCGGGGCCGTCATGGCGATTGATTGTCCGTTGCGCTTTTGTTCGACCACTGGCGCGGTCATCGAAATGTTTTCTTTCTTTGTGTTTCCACCAAAAATGTACCCAGCGACGATGCGGAATCCTTGCCCAAGTGCGTCTCGGTATGGACCGGTAACTGTTGTCTGTGCGACAAGATGTGCAGGATAGTTGCGAATCTCGTAGCCATCAGTTTTCGTGAGCACCGAGTATTCAGTCTGTTCGACTCGAGAGGAGAAGTAGCCCCAGAGGGACCATCCGACCACCATTAGTAATACAAGAATGAGCGATAGTTCCATGTAGTCCAAGTATACCACTCATAAACTTTAGACTACATGAAGATGCCGTAAAAAGATGTACCGTTTATAACGCAACAGTTGCTCTTTGCTATACTTAAAGCATGAAAGAAGTTACCTCTGGGTCAGCGCACAAGCTGCCGGCGGATTTGAAAAAAGCGCTTGCGGGGGCGCCCGCAGCACGGGCGACGTGGGATGATGTTACACCGCTCGCGCGCAGTGAGTGGATCTGTTGGGTCACCTCGGGTAAAAAAGCCGAAACGCGCGGCATTCGCATCAAAAAAGCACTCTCGAAACTTTCAGGCGGCATGCGCCGGCCCTGCTGTTGGGCCGGTTGCCCGCATCGTTGAGAGTTTTTGGTATGTATTTCATCTACATTCTAAAGTGCAAAGACGGTTCGCTCTACACGGGCATCACAACCGATGTTGTGCGGCGATTTGCCGAACACCAAAGCGGCGTGGGCGGGCACTATACCCGCGCGCATGGGGCAGTGCGCATTGTGTATACTGAAAAATACCCAAACAGGAGCCTTGCCTCAAAGCGCGAAGCTGAGATAAAGGGCATGTCGAGAGTGCAAAAACTTCATTTACTAATGCTATAATGTAAACATATGGAAGTATCATACACATTGATTTTGGTCGCGGTGGTCGCTCAATTTATTCTTGGGGCGCTGTGGTATTCGCCTTTGTTGTTTGGGAAATGGTGGATGCAGATTATGGAGTGCGAGGGCATGTCGAAGGCACAGATGCAGAAAATGCAAAAAGAGATGATGCCGTTTTATGGTCTCCAGTTTTTGCTCACGCTCCTGAGCACCGTTTCGTTTGCCAACCTTGCTGTATACTTGCCTGGCTTTAGCATCTACCACGTGGGCTTCTGGCTGTGGGTCGGCTTTCTCGCTCCCACACAAATCGCCTCGGTTGTATGGGCAAATACCAAGAAAAAGTTTTGGCCCAAACAAATCTTTGTGATGCTGAGCTATCAGTTGGTTGGCATTATGCTCGCCGCGTTTATCCTCTCGCTATAGAATCTCGTGTGATTCTATTGGTTTTATTTTAAAACATCTACCGTTTTGCGGATGTGATCAAATTCAAATAGGAGCGCCTGCTTGTCGAACTCACGCACTGTGCCTGGTGGGTAGTTTTCAAATACGCTGTAGTGTATGAAATAGCGCGCCGCCCGGCAGGGGTTTGTGTTTGGTAGTGCATATACTGTTTCTTCATATCGATTGCCTGCGCCTGCTCCGGTGGTGGAAGCGACTGAATAGATCGTGCCGTTTTCTGTGAGAGTATGTGTTGGTGTCTGCGCGCCACCGCTTTGGTCGAGAAAGAGCGCTGCGGTGCAGGCCGAGGTGGTAGCGATGCGCTCGACGCTGAGGTAGGAGTCTGCCCCAAGGTTAGTGCCCGCGGCAGTGGAGGTAGAAATAGTAAATTTTACTCCCTCGATGAGGTGTTCGAGCCCCATTTCTTGATAGACGTAGCGGCTGTCGACTGCGTACCCTTCGGGGTAGCGGATAGAAAAACCTTCTGCGGTGTTTTCATATACCCGGGTGAGGTCGCCAAAGTCTGTGTTTGCTGCGGGGGCTGGCGCGCGCATCAAGAAAAGCCCAAGCACCGCAGCGGCGATAATCAGAAATATAAAAAATAGGGTATGTTTTGCATGCAGGGACATATGTTTAGTATACTATAGTCACATTACTGGTAAGTATCTGTACATTGTATGAATAAAATTGTTCTTGCGATTCTTGGTGTGCTCATGGTGCTCGGTGTGGGATATTGGTTGTTATCTGGACCCAGCGCTGCGTCAAATCAGCCCATGGTTGGGCAAGAGCAGGCAACGACCACTGGCGCAGCGGTGCCGGTGACTGACGCCACTGCTTCGACTACCAACACTACAACTAGTAACTCTAATAAAAAAAATATGACTGCAACACTACACACGAACATGGGCGACATCACGGTAGAGTTCTTTCCCGACCAGGCGCCCAACACCGTCGCCAACTTTATCAAGCTTGCAAAGAGCGGCTTTTATGACGGCACCAAATTTCACCGGGTTATTAAGGGCTTTATGGACCAAGGCGGCGACCCGCTTTCAAAAGATGATTCGATGGTGGCGCGGTGGGGTACGGGCGGCCCAGGCTATCAATTTAACGATGAAATAGCTGCCCAAAACGAAAACGCCCCAGGCACTATCGCGATGGCCAACTCTGGCCCCAACACGCAAGGGAGCCAGTTCTTCATCAATGCAGTCGACAATCGCACTAACCTCGGCAACAACTACACCGTTTTTGGTAAAGTTACGTCGGGCATGGATGTGGTTACTGCCATCAACAATGTCCAAACTGGACAGTCTGACCGACCACTGAAGCCAGTGGTGCTCACCAGCGTGACGCTGAGTAGTTAGATGTACTCGCCACAAAAAAACACCCGCGCGGCACCTATGTACCGCGCGGGTGTTTGCGTCTTGTATACTAAACGCATGAGTGTTGTAAAACGTATAGTCGGGTTTGTGTGGACGCTTGTTTGGGTAGCGGGTCTATGCGGTGTCGGCTACTTTTTTTACTATGAAAAATTGCCGTGCAAGCAGCCCATTGCCTACAAAATTGGGACACTCGACCCACGCTTTGGAGTGTCAGAGAGTGATTTTGAAAAAGACATCACGCAGGCGAGTGGTCTGTGGAGTGGCGCTGCGGGCAAGTTGTTGTTTGTCCATGACTCACACGGAGCGCTCACCATCAGTCTTGTCTATGATACGCGTCAACAAACCTCGCAAGAAGAAGTAACACAAAGAGCTGCAATAAACCAAACCAGCCAAAACGCCGCACAGATAAAAGCACAGTACATGGCACTGCAGCAGGAGTACACAACAGCAAGCCAAACATACGAGCAGCTTGTTGCGCAATACAACCAGTCGCCAAACAGAGAGAGGGCGGCTGGCGCGCGCGCGGAGATAGAGGTGAAGCGACTGCAAGTAAACACTCTCGCCGATCAAATCAACTCACTCATCAAGCAATACAATGGGCTGGTCGATCAGATCAACGCAAACGTCAGCGCCATTAACAACGACGGGCTCACAGGCACACAGTTTGAAGAAGGAGTGTATATTGCAGATGCGCAGGGGACGCGCATCAACGTCTATCAGTTCGACAACAAGACTGCGTTCATCCGCGTGCTTGCTCACGAGCTGGGCCACGCGATTGGACTCGAGCACAACGACAACATCGACTCTATCATGAGTCCGGTCAACCAAAGCAAAAGCCTCTCCCTGAGTCCCGAAGACCTCGCCGCCCTCAAAACTGAGTGTGGAATATAAATGTGAACAGGTAAGGTCTATACTAGAACAATGATATTGTTTTCAGCAGTTTTAAGGCACAGGGTTGAGGCGATTGCGCGCATTGTGTCGCGGCATGTTTTTTTGCTGATTAATGCGATTATTTTTGCAGTGGTTGCGTTACTGGTGGTGTTTGGCGACACGCAGGAGGGAATTTTTATTGCGCTCATTACCGTCATCAACATCGTCTTTGGTGCGGGACAGGAGATCAGCGCATGGCTCACGCTCGAGAAGTTGCAGCTGCTCGCGGCGCCACGAGTGCTTCGGGTGACTGCAGACGGAACAGAGTCGGTCGTGATGGCAGAAGACATTCGCGCCAAAGACACCATCAAGCTCAAGATGGGCGACCAGGTGCCTTGCGACGGGGTGCTTGCTTCGTCGCATGGCTTCGAGGTTAATGAGGCGCTCATTACGGGCGAGTCGACGGCCTTTTTGCGCACGCAGGGCGACAGCGTCCTAGCGGGCAGCATCATCACTTCAGGTTCAGGCACGCTCGTTGCCGAGAATGCCTTTGCGGAAAGTCGCATTGTGCAGATGACCCAAAGTATTAAAAAGTATGTGCTCATCCTCAGTCCCATCCAGTCGGCAATCAACCTGGTTATCACATACACGAGCTACCTGCTTTTGCTCGTTATTCTTTTTGTCACCGTGTGGGGCACGATGGTGCATGAGTCGACCATAGCCATCATCCAAAACATTGGGGCACTCACCAGTATGCTGCTTCCACAAGGGATGGTGGTCATCGTCACGCTGCTTTTCTCGTATGGAGCAGCGCACATGTATCGTAAAAATGTTTTACTGCAGGAAATAAACGCAACCGAGAAGTTTGGCCGCATAAAAAATCTCTGCATGGATAAGACAGGCACACTCACGAGCGCTGAACTCGTGGTGGAGCGCCTACATCTGCCGCCAGGTGTGGACGAGGTTTATGCCCGAGACTCTGCTCGCGGCTACATCAAAGGCACAGGGGATTCATCGCAAACCATCGAGACGATCAAAAAAGAAATGGGTGAGGTATATGCCGGTGAAGTTGTGGAAGATCTGCCCTTTTCTTCGTCGCGCCAGTTTGGGGTCGCGCGCATCAAAGACGTGCATGGCGAGCGGCTCGTCCTGGCCGGTGGGCCCGAAGTTTTTTTGCCGCACATTTTGTCTGAGTCAGAGAAAAAGTGGATGCAAAACCTTATAGACACTGAGGCGCCCGCGGGCAAACGGCTCCTATGTTTTGTTCTGGCCTCTACGGGTCCGCTGCCCAAAGAACTTGTGGGTCTTGGGCTTTCTGTTTCGGCGGTCTTTACGCTCAGTCATACTTTGCGTGAGGGTGTTGCTGAGGCAGTTCAATTTTTTCAAAATAGGGGAGTTGTCATCCGCATTATCTCGGGCGACAACCCAAAGACGGTCGCGGCGGTCGCACTGCAGGCTGGTGTGCGTGGCACGGAGGCAGTCATCACGGGCGTCGAGCTTGAAGGCTGGAGTGACGCCGACTATGTGCAACGCGTCCCTGGCTACACACTCTTTGCGCGCATCAAGCCCGAGCAGAAAGAAAAAATAATCGAAGGACTCAAACAAAGCGGCTTTACCGCGATGATCGGCGACGGGGCCAATGACGCCCTTGCTATCAAGAAAGCCGACCTTGGGATAGCTATGTTTGACGGCGCACAGGCTACGCGGCAAGTTGCGGGGGTGGTGTTAGTCAAAAACAGTTTTTCTGACCTGCCAAACGGGGTGAAGCTTGCCGACAATATTATCCAAAACATCGAGCTGTGCGCGAGTCTTTTTTTCAACCAGGTATTCCTCGGTTTCTTTTTCTTTGTGCTGTTGGCACTTTTTGACTACCCATCGCCGTTTACACCACTTAACATCACGTTTATCAATTACTTTACTGTGGGGCTGCCCGGCCTCCTCATTTTCTATTGGATCATCCGCCCCGTGCACGCGCGTGTGGTGCCGCAAGACAAATCATTTCTGCGGCAGGTGATGCCCTTTGCGCTCCTTTCGGCGTTACCACAGACGTTGGTGGCAGGCGTTGCGTTTTATATGAGTCTTGAACATGCGCAACAGCACGGCCCCACGAGTCTGGTGGTGCTCGCGTGCATCATAGTGGGAATCATCTTTTTTATGGTTGCACCCAAGGTCTATGGTGGCCCCATGACGGGTACACAAGTACGCCAGCTTTCGGTACTCGCGGTTTTTGAGGTGGTCTTGATTGTTGCATTGCTAAAAATTCCTCTGGTCACAGAATTTTACAATCTGAAAGCTCCATCACTTCACAGCACTCTCGAGCTGCTGCCGGTTGTTGCCCTGTATGTGCTGGTGCAATGGGCGGTGACGTCTGGCTATTACCGCCTTGTCGGGCTCAAAAAAGTCTTTGAAATTCCAGCGTGAGGCGGGGGTGGCAGACGTGGGTAGTTAGGACTATACTAAGGCCATGACATGGATAATCGCGGCTGTAGCTGCAGTGCTTGTGCTTTTGTCACTACGCGTAGTTAAAGAATATGACCGCGGGGTTATTTTCTTTTTGGGAAAAGCAACCGGCGTGCGAGGGCCGGGGCTCATTGTCCTTGTGCCGCTTTTTGAGATGATGACCAAAGTGACGTTGCGGACCATCACGATGAACATCCCGTCGCAGAAAATTATCACCAAAGACAATGTTTCAATAGATATCGCAGCAGTAGCCTACTTTCACATCGTCGACCCGATGAAGTCGGTGGTTGCCATCGAGAACGTGTACGACGCGGTCAATCAAATTAGCCAGACCACGGTGCGCAACATTGTGGGGCAATTTATGCTCGACCAGGTGCTCTCGCAAACTGCCGACATCAACGCACAGATTAAAGAGGTGATTGATCAGCACACTGAACCCTGGGGTGCGCAGGTGACTGCGGTTGAGATCAAAGACATCGCCCTGCCTGAAAATATGCAGCGCGCGATGGCCAAAGAAGCCGAGGCCGAGCGTGAGCGCCGCGCCAAAATTGTTGCCGCAGAAGGCGAGATGCAAGCCGCGCAGAAGCTGGGCGAGGCGGCGGACATTATCTCCAAGCACCCCGTCGCGCTCCAGCTGCGTACGCTCCAGACCATGGCTGAAATTTCAGTCGAGAAAAACTCAACCATCATCTTCCCCGCACAGTTCATGACCACGGTCGAAGAAGCGGTTCGCATGATCAAAGGGGATTCTAAGAGTTTATAGGTACGCTGCCTAGCTATGAACTACTGGCTGATGAAAACCGAGCCTGGGGTGTATTCGATAGACGACCTTAAAAAGAAGGGGACGGACGCGTGGGACGGGGTGCGCAACTATCAAGCGCGTAACTTTATGATGACAATGAAGGTGGGCGACGGCGTGCTTTTTTATCACTCGGGCAAAGAGCCCGGGGTGGTGGGGCTGGCAAAAGTAGCAAAGCTTGCGTACCCTGACGCCTCGCAGTTTGATAAAAAAGATATGCATTTTGACCCAAAAGCGACGAAAGAAAAACCAATTTGGTTTTGTGTTGACGTGCAGTTTGTACAAAAGTTTAAAACTCCAATGATGCTTGCCCAGATTAAACGCGAGAAAAAACTCGCTGGCATGCGCGTCCGCGAAGTCGGTTCGCGCCTCTCGGTGCAACCGGTTTCAAAAGAGCATTTTGAGCATATTGCCCAAATGGCACAGTAAAAAAGCCAATGTGCTAGAATGGGCGTACTAGCAGAATAATCTAAAAAATATATGGAAAATATATACGACTACACGATGCCAACGTTTATAAAACTCCTCGGTGGGCTCAAGGGTGTGTTGGCCAAGGCGACAGAGCATAGGCTTGATGAGGGCAAGCTCCTACAAGATAGACTCGCACCCGACATGTTCCCGCTGGTAAAGCAGGTACAGGTCGCGACCGACCAGGCCAAGGGCGCGTCAGCTCGGCTCTCGGGTATGGAAGCTCCAAAGTTTGAGGACACCGAAGCGACTGTCGCCGAACTCCAGGCTCGCATCGATAAGACGATTGAGTTTATACAGTCAGTTCCTCAGAGCGCGTTCGCGGGCGCGGGGGAGCGCCAGATAACTATTTCCTATTTCCCAGGGAAATTCATGACGGGGTTTGATTATGCGCGCGACTATGCGATACCAAACTTTTTCTTCCATATCTCGATGGCGTACGCCTTGGTGCGCAAAAATGATGTGCCGGTTGGCAAGGCCGATTTCATGAACGGCCTCCCGCTCCAAGACCTCGAAGTAACCGAGGCGATATAGTCTGGCGCCATGAACCCCACGTTTATCACCGGCAACCAAAACAAGGCCGACTATCTGTCGAAATATTTAGGCTATCCCGTGGAGCACACTAAACTTGATTTAGAAGAAATCCAGTCTCTTGATTTAAGAGAGGTGGTGCAGCATAAAGTCCTGCAAGCATATGCGAAAGTAGGGAAGCCAGTTTTGGTCGAAGATGTTTCTCTTGAATTCAAAGCGCTCGGCAGGCTCCCGGGCACGTTCATCCGCTTCTTCTTAGAAGAACTTTCGCTCGAGCAAATATGTGCGCTCGTTGATGGTAAAGATCGCAGCGCCGTTGCTCGCTGCATTTTTGGATATTTTGACGGTAAAGAGGAGAAGTATTTTGAAAGTAGTATGTCGGGTAGTGTTGCAGAAAAACCAGCAGGTGCTGGTGGTTATGGATGGGACCCAATTTTTATTCCCGAGGGCTATTCAGTAACCCGCGCAGAGTTGAGTGAAGAAGATGATAAAATTACGTATCTTAAAATCAAACCATTCGAGCAATTAAAAACATTTCTTGTTGCAAAGAATTAGTTTAGTTTTTTAACTCGCGAATTTGATGATAAGGAAGAGAGTGGCCATGCCCAAGAGGGTGGCGATGGTCGTCCATTTGGCCGGGTGGGAGTGATGGCTCTCGGGCACCAAGTCGGATGCGCCGATATAGAGAAAGAAGCCTGCAAAGAGCGCGAGCAGGAGACCGAGTTGATTAGAAGGAATGGTAAAGAAGAGCGTGATCACCACGCCCAAGACCGGCGCGAGTGCGTCTGCCCAGAGCCATTTGAACGCACGTGATACGTCGCCGTTGTTTCGGATGACCATGTTAACTGTGTTGATGCCGTCGGAAAAGTCGTGTGCCAAGACCGCAACCGCCACAACTGCCCCCACCGCAGGCGAGACCTGGAAGGCAAGGCCAATACCGATACCGTCGAGTAGACTGTGGAACGAGAGGGTGCCTGCGCCAAAGTCGCCGAGGCGCAGATGCGCATGCGCGTCGTCTTTTGCTTCGTGTTCTCCGTGCTCGTGCAAGAGGACAAATCGGTCGAGGATAAGGTAGAGCGCGAAGCCAAGCGCGACGATTGAGGTAATAGAGAGGGGCGAGTAGTGCGCGCCGCCCAGCTCGAGCGCTTCGGGCATCAGGTCAAAAAAGGCGACGCCGATGACCGCTCCGGCACTAAAACCCAAAATAAGATGCAATTGGTCTTTGAGCCGCAAGGCAAAAAGCCCGCCGAGGAGGGTTGAGGCAAACGTTGCGACTACGATAGCAAAAACCAACATATGGCTTCTTTACAGTAGCCTTTTTTCGTTTTATTTGCAATGCACTTCTGTGTAGAGTGTTTGAACCTGGTACACTCAGTATATGGATTATGCAAAAGAGGTAGAGGTTGCAAAGCGACTTGCGTTGCATGCAGGTGAGATTATGTTGCAATACTTTGACGCTGACCAGCAGGTGCAGGTTAAGGCCGATCAGTCGCCAGTTACTGTCGCCGATACGCTCATTAACGACATGGTCATCGAAGAGCTGTCTCGCGAGTTTCCTGAGGACGGTATTATTGGCGAAGAAAAGAGTACTGCTGAATATGGGGGTGGACGGAAGTGGTTTTGCGACCCGATAGACGGTACGTCGGGCTATATTGCTGGGTCGCCTACCGCGATGTTTTCGCTCGCGTTGGTTATAGACGGTGTGCCTGTTGTTGGTGTTGCGTATGATCCATTTTTAAAACGAATGTATGAGGGCGTTCAAGGGGTGGGGAGTTTTTGTAATTCTGTGCGGCTTGAGGTTTCAAAGAATGGTTTACGTGGTGGGCGAGTGGGGCTCACTAGTGGTGCAGGACGGCTCCGCACTTTGCCATATATCCCCGTGCTTGAAAAAGAGGGGGTATATTTTTCCGTGGTGAGCGGCGCCGTCTATAAATCAACTCTTGTAGCTCGCGGCAAACTCGCGGGTTACATTGAAGCGGGAGTGTGTGCGCACGACATGGCCGCAGTGCAGGTGATCGTTGAAGAGGCTGGTGGCAGGGTCACGGGTATGCAAGGAGAAGTTTTAGATTACAATAGGCCTTTTCAGGGAGCGATTACTTCAAACAGTGTGGTACATGAGAGACTTGTAGAAATTGTGAATACTTCAAAATAAATAACATGAAAGAGACGCGGGGCATCATGGGTATGCCGATTACGGTTGAGGTGGTGGGCGGCGATGCCACTCTGTTGGAGAGTGTGTTTGCGTATTTTAAAGAAGTAGACGAGCGGTTTAGTACCTATAAAGAGAATAGTGAAATATCAAAAATAAATCGTGGTGAGTTGCAAGAGGGTGAATATAGCCCGCACATGCGAGAAGTATTTGCCCTGGCTGAAAAAACGAAACAAGAAACGAATGGTTTTTTTGATATCAAAACTCCAGTGGGGTTGCTCGACCCGTCGGGTATCGTCAAGGGTTGGGCGATACAAAACGCCGCAGAACTTTTGAAAGAGAGGGAAGTGCAAAATTTTTGCATCGAGGCGGGTGGTGATATCCAAACTTCAGGTAAAAATGAAGAAGGTGGCGAGTGGTCGGTAGGAATCCGAAACCCTTTTAACCCGAGCGAGATTATAAAGGTGCTCTACCCAAAAGGCAGGGGTGTGGCGACCTCGGGTAGCTATGCCCGCGGGGCGCATATCTATAATCCTCACAACAAAGAGGCTTCACCCAGCTATTGGGCAAGCATCACGGTGCTTGGCCCAAATGTGCTCGAGGCAGACCGGTTTGCCACTGCGGCGTTTGCGATGGGGCAGGAGGGTGCAGCGTTTATTGAACAGCTCCCAGGGTTTGAGGCATATGCGATAGATCAAAATGGGATTGCAACCATAACAGGGGGGTTCGGCGTATATACCTGTGTATAGGAGTGTCCGATTTTGACGTATAATAAAAAACATATAATGAAGAAATTAGTACTTTCGCTTGGGGTAGTCGCGGTGGGTGTTGGCTATGTGGTGTTTCAATATATGGGGAATGCGGGTGCTCCGGTGGTTGCCACTAACCCTGGCACGGTAGAGCAGCCAACAACAAACACAACTCCGCCGCCAAGCACAACACCAACACCAGCTCCGGTTCCAATCCCCGCACCAACCCCGACTCCAGCACCTGCCCCTACACCTAAAGGTCAATATAAAGATGGTAGCTACACCGGCGCGGTTGCCGACGCATTCTATGGTCCTATGCAAGTGCGCGCGGTTATATCGGGGGGCAAGATCAGCGATGTGCAGTTTCTGCAATACCCAAGCGACCGTGGCACTACGCTGCGCATCAGCCAAAACGCGATGCCAATTTTGAAGCGAGAAGCAATTGCGGCCCAAAGCGCCAAAGTAAACAGCATCTCTGGTGCAACACAAACCGTCGATGGTTTTGTGCAGTCGCTCTCCTCGGCGCTTGCGCAGGCAAAAGCCTAATCTAAAAAATGTTTTCTTTCATAGACAATCTCCTCAATCGGGTCACCATGTACCGGTTGGTGCTCTACTATCTCGTGGTGCTCTGGGCGTTCGCGTTTGTCTTCTTTGCACTCCATATCCTGGCGCACAGCCCTATTGACCTGCTCTTCTCAACACTCGTTATTTTGGGGGTGTGTGCGCTCACCCAGGTGGTGTTTGCAAAAGTCTTTCAGGCCGCGACCAACATCGAGTCGGTCTACATCACAGCGTTTATCCTCGCGCTGATCATCTCGCCGGTCTCGTGGAGCGACGCATCGGGTATCGGCTTTCTCGTCTTTGTCTCGGTGTTTGCTATAGCTTCAAAATATATTCTCGCGATTGGTAAGAAGCATATTTTTAATCCTGCGGCGTTGGGTGTCGCGCTCGCGGCCCTCACGATAGGCCAGTCGGCGACCTGGTGGGTGGCGGGCAACTCGGCGCTCATGCCCATTGTGGTCATTGGGGGCCTGTGCATCGTGCGCAAAATTCGTCGCTTCGACCTCGTGATCGCTTTTTCGGTTGTCTCGCTCATAACCATCTCGCTCACGCGACTCGCGGGCGACCCCCTTACGCCCATGCTCCAAACATTTTCGCACTCCGCATTTTTCTTCCTTGCGTTTGTGATGCTCACCGAACCGCTCACGATGCCACCCGAACGCTGGACGCGCATCCTTTATGGCGCGATTGTTGGGTTTTTGTTTGCGCCTCATGTGCACTTCGGCTCTTTCTATCCAACACCCGAAATCGCGCTGCTCATCGGCAACATCTTTGCCTATGCGGTGAGCCCCAAGGGGCGCTTCATGCTCACCTTGAAAGAGAAAAACAAGTTGGGCGAAGGAGTGTATGAATTTGTTTTTAATCCAGACCGGCCGCTCTCGTTTCTGCCTGGGCAGTACCTCGAGTGGACACTTCCGCATGCGAAGCCCGACAGCCGCGGGAACAGACGCTACTTTACTATTGCCTCGTCGCCAACAGAAAATACCGTGCGCCTTGGGGTCAAAGTCTATGAGCCTTCGAACACCTACAAACAAGCGCTCATGGGGATGCCGGTGGGCGGCATGGTCTCCGTCTCGGGGCTTTCGGGCGAATTTACTCTGCCAAAAAATAAAAAGAAAAAACTCGTCTTCATTGCGGGCGGCATCGGCATCACCCCATTTCGCGCGATGGCTCAGCAGATGATCGATACAAAAGATACGCGCGACGCGGCGCTCTTGTATTCCAATAAAACACTTACCGAGGTTGCCTACAAAGACGTGTTCGATAGGGCAAAAGAAGTTGGGCTCAAGACGGTGTATGTAATAACGAACGAGAAGGTGGGGGAGAAGATAGGCGGCCCAGCCGCGCCCGCGGGCGTCTACGGTGGGATGCTCGACGCCGCGCTCATTATGCGCGAAGTGCCCGACTTTAAAGAGCGTATGTTTTATCTTTCGGGGCCGCACGGCATGGTCGAGGCATTCAAAAAAACGCTACATGGTATGGGCGTCTCACGCTTCAATATCAAAGCCGACTACTTCCCCGGGTTTGTGTAAAGTTAATTGACTTTTTAGCTAGTGGGTATATACTGTGGTTACATTCGGCATTAGCCGCGACCCCCGCCCGCAAGGGCGGGGGAACATCGTTTTAAAAGTATAGTTTTTGAAATCCCTCTTTTATTTTCGCAAAATTGTCGGTATCGATTTGGCCAAGTTTTGAATGCAGACGCCTGTAGTCGATGGTGCGTATTTGGTTAAGGCATACGTATTCATCTTGTTCATCAAACTGAACGTATACATACCAACTGCCCTCGCGCTTTTGTGTGGTGGTGGGCGCAACGAGATAAAATCCATGTGCCAACTTTTTGATAATCAGCACAGGCCGAGAAAAACGACCGCTTTTGCCATTCATTTCTGAGCCGACATTTTGGCCCAAACTTGCCCACCACAAGTCTCTTTCCGAAACAAATGGTGGGCGATGGTCACCGCTATCAAGTTTTTCTTTTATGCCGATCCATTCCAAAAATCGCTTCATGTAAAAAGTGTAACATCTATTTACGAGTAGAAAGTGTCGCACGAGCGTGTTAAAATTTAACCATAAAAATGTCCGTAGGGGTGATGTGTGGCGAATCAGGTATCCCATGCGGTGGCACGCATGTGAGCAATCTCGGCAATATCGGGCCAATTGTGGTGCGCAAAATAAAGAAAGAAAAAGATGTGATTCGGGTGTCGTATGCGCTCTAAAACACAGAGCCTCGGCCATGCTATACTAAGGGGGTGAATTTTACACAGAAGGCGGTTCGGGTTGGGGGTGTGTTTGCGTGTGCCATGCTTTTTGTGGCGCTTATTGTCTATGCTGACCCATTTTCTGTGCGCTATCACTCGGCAGATGCAGCGGCCGTGGCTTTGGCTACGAGCACTTCTACCCAGGCGAGCTCGACACCGGCCGTGCCGCCACTCGACACTGCAGCCTATGACGCAAAGATGCTCGTGCTCGCCAACAATCCAGCCCCCAAGCCTATAGCAACTTCAACGGCGAGTACGACAAAAAAAGTAGCTTCATCAACCGTGGCGGTAAAAAAGTCGCTTTGGCCGGTCCAAGGCTTGCCCTATCCACTCCCCGGCGCGCTTTTGCCCTTTAATCGCATCATTGCCTACTACGGCAATTTCTATTCCAAAGGCATGGGTGTCTTGGGGCAATATCCAGAGGACGCGGTAATCCAAAAACTGCTCGCAGAAAAAGCGTCGTGGGAGGCGGCAGACCCTTCGACCCCGGTCGTCCCCGCGATAGACTACATCGTCACGACCGCCCAAGGCTCGCCCGGCGCCGACGGCAAATATCGCTTCCGGATGCCTGACAGCCAGATTGACCACGCGCTCGAGTTGGCAGACAAGGTGCACGGTATTGTTATTCTCGATGTACAGGTAGGGCTCAGTAATGTGCAAACCGAAATTCCACTGCTCGAGAAATATCTTAAGATGCCGCAGGTGCACCTCGCGCTTGACCCTGAGTTCGCGATGCATGGCGGCGCCAAGCCCGGTAGCGTCATTGGCACCATGAGCGCGACCGACATTAATTTTGCGGCAAACTACCTCGCAAAGCTCGTGGACGATAATCATTTGCCACCAAAAATCCTGGTGGTGCATCGTTTTACTTTACCAATGGTAACGGGCTATAAAAATATTACGCCACTGCCCGAGGTGCAAGTGGTGATGGACATGGACGGATGGGGATTCCCTGCAAAAAAAATAAACACCTATAACACGGTCATTACTCCTCAGCCGGTGCAGTTTGCGGGTCTGAAGCTTTTCTATAAAAATGATCTTCTCAAGCCTTCAACGCGCCTCCTCACCATGAAAGAAATCTTCAACCTGCGCCCCATCCCAAGCTTTATCCAGTATCAGTAACGTCTGCTTTAAAACCCCAGGGCTTTAAGAAAGTCGCTCAACTCTTTGCCTGAGAGGGCGCGGTGCTCACCGGGTTTGAGTTTGTCGAGATTAATATTCATGATGCGGCGGCGCTCGAGGTTCGACACGACGTAGCCGAGCGCCGCGCACATGCGGCGGATCTGGTGTTTTTTGCCCTCGGTCAGCACAATAGAAAATTTGTTTTCACCCAAAACTTTCACCGTGCAGGGCTTTGTCAGGTGTCCTTCAATGTTGACGCCCGGCTCGATGCGCTTTTGAAAATTTGATTGCAGGGGTTCTTTGACGCGCACAATGTATTCTTTCTCGTGGGCAAAGTCCGGGTTGAGCAGCTTGTCGGTCAGGCGCCCGTCGTCGGTTAAAATCATGAGGCCGCTTGAGTCTTTGTCGAGTCGCCCAATAGGGAAGACGCCGGGTGTGGGCACCACTGCTTTGATGTCCTCTTCACCTTCGCCTGGCGAGTGCGTGATGATGCCGCGCGGTTTGTGGTAGGCAAAGTATCTGTATTGTTTGGTGCGGAAGCGCACTTCAACCGTGTCTGTTTCCTGCACCTGGTCACCCAGCACGGCGCGTGTGCCGTTGAGCAAGACCTGGCCTTTGCCCACATAGGTGTCGGCTTCGCGCCGTGTGCACAGGTTCTTCCACGCCAAATACTTGTTGATGCGCATGGGGAACACGCCACGGGGTGTGCCCACAACGGGCACAACCTTTTTTTGTTTTGCCATAGGACGCCTTGGTCTTTGGCTCGTTTTTGGGGAATATGCTCGCTTCACTCCTGCACTATATACTAAAACCTCAAAAAACAACACGAGTCAAATTACACAAGGCTCCACAACAGTGCTAGGGCAATGGCACTCATAACAGCAGCAACGATGACTCCTAGAATATTTGAGCGTTTTGAGTTGGTATGCTCGCCCAAGATTTTTTTGTTGTTGCCGATGTATAGGATGATGATGATGAGCGGCGGGGCCAGCAGGCCGTTGAGTATTGCCGCGTAATAGAGCATCGTCATGGCGCCGAGCCCGGTGAAGTTTACAAAAAATCCCACGAGTGTGGCGAGGGCGATGATGCCATAGAAGCCGTGTGCATCTGCATATTTTCTCCCCAAGCCCTCTTTCCACCCAAACGCCTCGGCCACGGCGTATCCGGCCGAGCCTGCAAGTACGGGTACTGCCAAAAGGCCCGTGCCAAGAATGCCAAGAGTAAAGAGCAAGAACGCGAAGTTGCCCGCTACTGGTTGGAGCGCGCGTGCCGCGTCGGCAGCAGTAGCTATCATGTGTGTGCCACCAAAACTAAGTGTCGCTGCGACCGAGAGGATGATGAAAAACATTACCAGTTGTGAAAAGACCATACCCACCGTGGTGTCTCGCTGCATCGCTTTAATTTCGACTGTGGTAATTGCGGGTTGTGCCGGGTCGTTCATGTCGAGCAGCTTGCCGCTTTCAACTTCTTCCTCGACCTCTTCGTCGGTTTGCCAGAAGAAAAGATAGGGCGAGATGGTCGTGCCGAGTATTGCGGCGATGTTCATTAAATAACTTTGCGTAAGGGCGATGTGGGGAATGAACGTTGAGCGCAACACCAAGCTCCAGTCTTGGTGCACAACGAACGCGGTGGCGACATAGGCCAAGAGCGAGAGGGTGAGATATTTCAAAAACTTTGCATAGTTTTTGTATGAGACGAAGATTTCCAAAAGAAGCGTGAAAAGAGTGATGACGATGAGGAGTAATACAAACGGGGCGGTGGGCACCAACAGCTGCACTGCCGCGGCCATCGCACCCAGGTCGGCGCCGATGTTTATGGTGTTGGCCACCAGCAGCAAGAGTACTGCAAAGAAAAGTATTTTTTTGGAATATTCTTCACAAATGATTTGCGAAAGGCCTTTGCCCGTGACCATCCCGATGCGGCCACACATCTCCTGCACGGCGATCATAAACGGGAGCGAGAAAAGCGCTGTCCACAGCTGGCTGTAGCCAAACATCGCGCCCGTTTGCGAATAGGTCGCAATCCCACTTGGGTCGTCGTCCGCCGCGCCGGTAATAAACCCCGGCCCCACCGACTTCCATGCGCCCCGCACTTTCTCCCAAAAAGTCTTTTGTTGCATGGCTGTAGTATAGCAGAACAAGGCAGCCTGTTGACAAAACCGTTTGAGTAGTATAGTATTATAAGTAACCAAATCTCACTCGTTTTCTATATTCGTTTTGGGGTTTACTAGCCACATCTTTATTTATAAAGGCTAGCGGTGTGGGGCTGAAAAACCCTATTTATATTCTATGGATCAACAACCATTCGTCGTTGGTGGCACTTCAAATCGCCCCCGCGCATCGTTCAAACGCCCTTCTTTTACCGGAGGCAGCAAGCCTGCAGGCTCTAGTCACAGTGCCCCTAAACCCGCCGGAATGTCGGGCAGGCCAGGTGGTTTTAGTCGTGGCGGCTCAGCTCGTCCTGGTGGCTACCAGGGTCACAAGACCGGTGGCTACCAAGGTGGTCGCAGTTCGGGCACGCCAAGTCGTGGCGGCTATCAGGGCAATCGTGGTAGTGCAAGTCGCGGCCCAGCACGGGGAAGTTCTCGTGGCGGCAAACGCGGTGGTGGTATGGGTGACTTTATCGACCCATCAAAATTCATCAACAAAGCAGTCATCACCGAAGAGGTCGCGGTGTTTGTACCTGAGCACCAGTTTACCGATTTTCAAATTGACGAAGAGCTTAAGAAAGCTATCGCCGCAAAGGGCTACATGCTCCCATCTCCCATCCAAGACAAAGCTATTCCGCATGTTTTGAAGGGTCAAGATGTGGTCGGTATCGCCAACACAGGGACTGGTAAAACCGCTGCTTTTCTTATCCCACTCATCCACAAAGTCCGCACCCAGCCAAACACTCAAGTATTGATTGTCGTGCCGACGCGCGAGCTCGCGGTGCAGATCGAACAGGAACTCCGCGGCTTTACCAAGCTGATGAAAATCTTTTCGGTCGTGTGTGTGGGCGGCGCCTCAATCGGGCCGCAAATCATGGCGCTCCGCCGCACCAACCAATTCGTCATCGGCACCCCAGGGCGCCTCAAAGATTTGGTTGAGCGCGGTAAAATCCGCCTTGCCTCATATAACACCATTGTGCTTGACGAAGCCGACCGCATGCTCGACATGGGTTTTGTGCACGACATGCGCTACGTGATGCAAAGTATGCCCAAAGACCGTCATACGCTCTTTTTCTCGGCGACGGTGTCACGCGAAATCGACACGCTCATTAACGAATTCTTGCACGACCCAGTGCGCATTAGCGTCAAGACTGGTGACACTTCAAAGAATGTTGATCAAGACGTGGTGCATGTGCCCGTAGGCAAAGACCGCTTTGATGTCTTGCACGACCTGCTCAATGAAAAAGAATTCAGCAAAGTGCTTGTCTTTGGCCGCACCAAACACGGTGTCGAGAAGCTCGCCAAGACGCTTTCGACTCGCGGCTTTAAAGCAGACTCAATCCATGGCAACAAGAGCCAGTCGCAACGTCAACGCTCGCTCGAAGCCTTCAAGGGTGGCAAGGTACAGATATTGGTGGCAACCGACGTGGCAGCACGCGGTCTCGACATCAACGACGTCTCACACGTCATCAACTACGAACTGCCGATGACCTATGAAGACTATGTGCACCGCATTGGCCGCACCGGCCGTGCCGGCAAAAAAGGCAAAGCTTTGACGTTTATTGACTCAAAAGCTCGTTAAAATAATTACTTTTATTTAAAAAAACAGCCCCGACGAATGTCGGGGCTGTTTTTTTTGTCTACAATTTAAATTGCGCTGACTACTTGGCGCGAGTGAGTATAAACTCAAAGTCTTTGAGGTCGCGGTGGATATAATAACCAGTGAGGGTGAGTGTATCTGCTTCACTGTGCCAGGCGCCCATATGCCCCGTGCGGCCCGTCTCAAAACCCGCATCTTTGAGGAGCGCTACCAGTTCGGGGCTGGTATAGCCAAACGGCGAGGCAAAGTGCACCACCGGCTTGCCCAGCTCGGCCTCGAGTTTCTTTTTGCCGTCCAGCACTTCGTGTTGTACTCCTTCAGGAGTCAGCTTTTGCATGTAGGGATGCGTCACGGTGTGGTCAGCAATTTCCATACCAGCAGCGTCAATCTCTTTGATCTGCTCCCATGTCATAAAGCGCGCGTCTCCTATGGTTGGTGGGTTGGTGTAGATGTAAAACACTGCAAGCATGTGATATTTTTTGAGCAAAGGGAATGCATAGACGTATTGATTTTTCCACCCGTCATCAAACCCAAGGACTACGGGTTTAGCGATGGGCGAGGTGGTGCCTGCTCTCAGTTCACGGGCGAGCTCGTCCATACTGATGGGGGTGTAGCCATGTTCGCTGAGGTATTGCAGCTGCTGCTCAAACATCTCGGGGGTGATTGAATAGTCTTTCTGCATCTGTGTCTCGGTTGCGGTGTCGGGCTTCACACTGTGATAGATAAAGATAGGAATGTGTAGCAGGGTCGTTGATGTACTGGTTGTGTGCGTTGTTGTGGTTGAAGCAAGGGGGATAGCTGTCACGACACTTGCCCTGAGGCTCTTTTGGTTTGGATGCAAAAAAAGCATACCTACAACACTCAGCAGGACGACTACTCCACAGCAAATGTAAACAAGGTTTTTCTGCATATATTCTTGTCCACTATACGCGCTCGCACCTTTTTCACCTATGTGGATAGCGTACTTTGTACCATTCTATGAAAATGGGAAGCAGTGAGAGGAGGATAATCCCCATAATGATGGGCAGTAGGTAGTGTTCGGTTGCTGGGAATGCGCTGCCCAAGAAGTAGCCAAGCAGGGTGACCCCCGCGCTCCACGCGACGCCGCCCACGATGTTGTAACGTACAAAAAGTTGGTAGGGCATCTCGCCTACACCGGCCAAAATGGGTGCGAATGTGCGCACGACGGGTATGAAGCGCGCAATGATGATTGTTTTTGCGCCATACTTTTTATAGTACGCCTGCACCTGTTTCAAACGCTCCCGCTTAAAACAGAACGAGTCATGTCGGTTAAAAATCTGTTTGCCTATTTTTGTGCCAAACCAATAACCAACGCTGTCGCCCAAAATCGCTGCAGCACCCAGGAGCAAAACAAGAAGCGCAATATTGAAAAATCCCTGACTCGCCAAGAGCCCAGCGCTAAAAAGGACCGAGTCGCCCGGGAGGAAGAATCCGAAAAACACTCCTGATTCTAGGAATACGAGTGTAAAGAGTCCCGCATACCCAAGCGTCGGCACAAGTGAGACAAAATCTATCATGCCAGGATGTGTAACGTCTCACTACGCGTGGTTGTGGGAATGGTTTGTACTGAAGGATGTTTGGGCAATAAAAGCAAAATACTCAATCCTAAGGACATGAGAGAGATAGCAATCAAGAGAATATTTGCTTGGTTTTTGCTCTGTACGATGTACCATTGTAAAAGTAGTCCTATGATTCCAGGAGACCTTGCCGTGTTTTGTGTGTAATGTGGATGAAAGCGTTTCTGGTTTTGTTCCAGCTCCTGTTGTATTCGTGCCAGTTCTGCGGTGGTAGATGTTCCGGGTTTTGTGTCAGTATTTGGATTATTGAGTGATGTAGTGCCAAAAAGCGCATCATTGATGACGTCTTCGCTCCAACCAGCGGCCCGCAACGCCGCCAAGATTTGCTCTTGGGTAGAACCGGCAGCTTTATTTTGTGCGATGTATTGCAGAAGTTCGGGTGTGGCCATATCTCAAGTGCGCATACACATGCTGTGTGTAGACATTAAAAGTATATACTAGAACCCCGAGCGAGGGTATGTGGAAGTCGCGGTTTTTTGTGTAGAAGTGGCAAGGGTTTTGAGCTCAGGAATAAGTTTTTGCATCTCGTCGAATGTTTTGAGTCCATAGACCGGTGGCCGGTCATTGATGATGAACGCGGGGAGTTTTGCCTCGACGTGACGCAAGGAGGCAAGTGTTTTAAGTGCTGAAAGGTTGAGGTTGTAATCAAACGAATAGACACGAAGTCCTGGGTATTGGTCGCGCAAATAGGTGAGCACGTTGCCGGCGCTGCCGCAGTCACTGCAATCGCCGGCATTTGAGTAAAAGTAAAGAATAAACACGGGCTTTTGCCCACATTTTTTGCTCACTTGCTCCATTAAAAGGTAGTCTTTGATCTCGAGTAGTGAATATTGAGACTTGAGGTTGATTACTTCTGGGTTGGTTGTGCCCAAGTTGTCTTCGGTGAATGAGAGGCGGCTCGCGAGCGAATTGAGCTCGCTCGAAAGGACGGGGTTTTGTGATATGGTCTCGCAATCAAGGCTGCCTAAGAGTGCAAACTGTGTTTCAGACGAGAGAATGTCGGTTGAGACGCTTTCTTCGGCAGCGCGGATCTCGACAACGCGCTGTGCGTCGAGGCGGGACTCGATGTAAAAAGCAGTCGCAAAAAGCGCAACGGTGATGACAAGCGCAAGCACATATTTTTGCAGGTTTATACGAGCCATCCTCTTTCTTTTGAGCGCGCGGTGTCCCAGGTTGCTCGCGCAAGCCACAGTGGTGCAAGGAAGCCAAACAGGAAGAAATAGGACACAAACGATTTAAACGACAGGTCAGTGTGCGCCATGCGCTTGCCAAGCAAGATGGCAGTCAAGGTCAGGATCATCACCGCGACAACCAAAAAGGTGAGCATGCTGGTGTTGAGGTAAAACCACTCGATGCGCATGTGTGGCAGGTGTAGGGGGATGCGTGTTGCCCAGGCGCTCATCAGTCGCCCAAACAAGGCTTTTCCCATTTGGTAAAATGCATAACTTGCGCTGTAGAGGCCGGCCATAAATGCAGCGAGGCCAAAGGGTAATATGAGAAGGCCAAAGTGCCCATATTTTGGATTGAAGTACATGTAGGAATAGTCGCGGGAGTTTTCAAGGAAGCCGCGCGACCAACGGGTGCGCTGGCGAACAAGCGCGCCCACCGTGTTGGGGACGTTGGTCGAGACGACCGCGTGGTGGGCATTGACGATCTTCAGGCCGTTGGCGTGCATACGAAACGCCATCTCCATGTCTTCGGTGTGGTGCGCTTTGCGAAATTGGCCGATCTTTTCGAAGACTTCGCGACGATAAATTGAAAATGGTCCAGGCAGGACAGAGATAGCGTGTATGTTGTCGAACATCTTTTTATAGAAAATCCCAAAGGTATACTCGACCGACTGCATCATCTCGAGAAGGTTTCGTGAACGATTCACCTTCATCGCTGGTGCCACTGCCATGGTTTGTGGGTCTTCTTCAAACTCTTTTACGATCTCAAGGAGTGCGTCGGGAGCAACAAACGAGTCTGCGTCGAGGCAGCCGACCAGGTCGCTGTGTGAATGATTAATGCCAAAGTTGAGTGCGCCAAACTTGCTCCCTTCGTTTTCCTTTTGATAGACCGTAATCTGGGGGTGGTGCGCAAACTGCATCGCGACTTCATAGGTGTTGTCCACTGACCCATCGTCAATGATGATGATGGAGAGTTTTTCTTTTGGATAGTCGAGCGCAAGGAGCGAGTGGATGGTTGCTGGCAGGGTTGTTGCCTTGTTCCAGCAAGGGACCAATATGGCGACACTGGGATAGTGTTTGGGGCGAGTGTTGGTCTTCTTCTCTGGGCGCTTTTCGACGAATGAAATCAACATAAACACCTCGAAATAGAGGGCCAAAAAGAGGCACACGTATAGACCGAACATCCCGATATGCATGGCTCTAGGATACCATTTTTATATAAAAACGGCTATAGTGGTGAGGTGGAAGCTGCAAAAGGTCACATACACCCGATTTCCAGTCTGATGCGCGAGGCAAACCGCATCTTTTTTGACATGGGATTTACCTTTGCCGAGGGGCCGCTGCTCGAAACCGAGTGGTACAACTTCGACTCGTTAAATGTCCCCAAAGACCACCCTGCCCGTGATATGCAGGACACTTTCTTTATTAAAGACGAGCCAGGGCATGTCTTGCGCACCCACACGAGCCCTGTGCAGATACATTATATGGAAGAGCAGATGAAAAAGGGAATAGAACCCCCATATCGAATCATTGTGCCAGGAAGAGCATTTCGCAACGAGGCAACCGACATGACACACGAAGCAGAATTTTTCCAAATAGAGGGTTTGGTGGTGGGCGAGGACATTACCTTGGCGCACCTCAAAGGCACGCTCGCTGAGTTTTTTGCAAAGCTCTTTAAAGGTGCTTCGGTTGAGATTCGCTTCCGACCAAGCTTCTTTCCATTCGTCGAGCCGGGGGTCGAGGTCGACATGATGCTGGTGGGCGAGGGCGTCCCCGAGAAACTTCAAAATAAATGGATAGAAATTATGGGCGCGGGCATGGTGCACCCCAACGTGCTTAAGAATGCGGGCGTTGATCCAAAGAAATATCAAGGTTTTGCCTTTGGCATGGGCCTCGACCGGCTGGCCCTTTTGCGCTGGGGCATCGACGATGTGCGCCTCATGCACTCGGGCGACCTGCGCTTCATCAATCAGTTTTAAGCGATATATATTTGTATGAAAATTTCTTGCAACTGGCTCCAGATATATTTTGAGCAGGAACTGCCTAATGCCGAGGTGTTGTCGGACGCACTCACGTTCCATGTGTTCGAGATAGATGGGATAGAAAAAGTAGGCGGGGATGATGTGCTTGATGTAAAAGTTACACCCAACCGTGGGCATGATTGCCTTTCGCACGCGGGCATCGCCCGCGAGCTTTCGGCGATTTTAACAGTGCCGATGAAGCGCGATCCGCTGGCCAACTCCTCTTCTTCTGACCTTTCTATCCGCTCGCTTGAGCCTAAACTCGGCGAGCTCCAGGAAGGGTCTCCAGAAAAGTCGCTGGTATTGGTGCGTATAGAAACGCCGCTCTGTAGGCGCTACATCGCTGGGCATATGAAGGGCGTTAAAGTTGGTCCATCGCCCGACTGGTTGCGTTCTGCGTTAGAATCGATGGGACAAAAGTCTATAAATAATATAGTGGATGCGACCAACTATGTGATGTTCGACCTGGGGCAGCCGCTGCACGCCTTTGACGCAGGCAAGCTTGCCCCTGACCTAAGGTTAAACCTTAGCCCAGACCTCCCAAGGTTTAACCTTGAAGTCAGAAACGCGAAGCCGGGTGAAAAGTTGCTGGCGCTCGATGAAAAAGAATACGCGCTTGCAGAACATATGCTCGTGATTGCTGATGGTAATTCAGGAGATGCGATTGGTGTTGCGGGAGTCAAAGGCGGCAAGCCTGCGGAGATCTCTGAAAGCACAACCGAGATCATTATTGAGTCTGCCAACTTCGACGGCGCCTGTGTGCGCAAGACTGCCCAAGCGCTCAAGCTGCGCACCGATGCTTCAGCGCGTTTTGAGCAGCAGCTCTCGCCCGAGCTCGCGGGCTACGCGATGCGCGCGGTTATCGAACTTATCCAAAAAATAGCAGGCGGCGAGGTGGTGGGCTTTTGTGATGTGTATCCTGAGTCGCAGAAACAAACCTACGTTTCGGTTACGACTGAAAAAATAAATCAAGTTTTGGGTACAGCGTTAACCGGAGCAGATGTTGCGGACGTGTTTCAGCGTCTTGGGTTTGCATACAAAGAGCAAGAAGGGGTGTTTGAGGTGCAGCCGCCATTCCAGAGACTTGATCTAGAAATCTCAGAAGATTTGGTTGAAGAAGTGGGGCGTATTGTGGGGTATGACAAAGTTTTGCCCGCGCCACTTCCTGCTTTTTCTGCACAACCAGAGATAAATCAAAATTTTGCTGCAGCAGAAAAAGTGCGAGAAGAGCTTGTCAATCAAGGGTGTTCTGAAGTTTTCACTTCCGTATTTGCCGAGAAAGGCGAGCGAGTAGTGTTAAATAAAGTAGATGGCGTGCGGCCTTATATGCGCACAACGCTGGTGGATGGTTTGCAGGATGCGCTCAAGAAAAATATCCCTAATAAAGATTTATTGGGTCTTAAAGAAATCAAGCTTTTTGAAATCGGTACTGTTTGGAGGAAAGGCAAAGAAATAACGATGCTCGGGACTATTGTCGAGGGTGAGAAGGCTACAGAAAAACCACTCGAATCAATTGATGCCACTGAGTATCAAAATCTACCACTCTCGAAGACTGACCGATATCAGTCATTTTCAAAATATCCTTACATCGTGCGCGATGTGGCATTTTGGACTCCTACTGGGACAGGCGAAACTGCTGTCGCAGAGATGATTAAAACAGAGGCGGGGGGTCCGCCAGCTGGCGGAGTGCTTCAAAGTATTCGCTTGTTCGATACGTTTACAAAAGGAGATAAAACCTCGCTCGGATTTCGCCTCATATTCCAGTCGTTTGAAAAGACGCTTACCGACGACGAGGTGAATCCGATTATGGAGAAAATCTATACAAAACTAAAGGCGGAGGGGTTTGAAATTAGGTAAAAAAGAGGCCGAGCGATGTGCTCGGCCTGCGTGTTTTCTTTTTGGTATTAGTCCGGTTTCCTGAGAATCAAGTGCCACTCATGCCACTGTATTGGTACGGTTTTGCCAGTTGGCGCTGAATGAGAGCGCTCTTCTTTTTGATACAAAACCTCCCAACCCTGCGTGATCTCCATGACCTCTGTGGTGGTGAAGCCGCACACTACGCTGTCTTTCACCCAATCGGCCTCCATGCCCATGAGGTTGAAGGCGAAGACTCCTCCTGGGCGAAGGGCTCGGTGCGCCATGATCACCACTTTTTTGATATCTGGTTTGAATAGGAACCACAGCGCTCTGATTGAGAGCACGATGTCGAGAGAACTGCACTCTGCCTCGTAGCGCTCCATTCGTTTGAGAATAAACGTTACGCTGTCTACGCCTTTGGTATGGTCCGCCGCAAAAGGGTTTTGATCCACAGCGTGAACCCTTGCAAAGCCGGAGTCGACCAAATGACGTGCATTTACACCTGCGCCCGAACCCAGGTCAAGTGCCATGCCACGCCGCTCGTGCCCCAAGGCCTCTAAAGCGAGGGCAACCAGGGGGTCTGCTGCTCGCCCCTGTGTTTCTGAGTAGTATGCACGCCAGCCGCTAGTGTTGATCTTTGTATCGATCATCGGACACCCCTTTTTTTTTGTGAGTTGGTTGCAGAATCCAATATCAGAATAACACAAAAGTGTTTGTTTGCAAGATTTTCTGGAATCAGTATGTTGTCTCTGTCTCTACGTTGGGATATTTTTGTGATATACTGGAGCCAACCAGAGAGGTTATTTTTTATGGCTAAAGAAGAAAAGAAATCGTCATACAGTGCGGCCGACATCACCGTGCTCGAAGGGCTCGAGGCAGTGCGCCGTCGCCCGGGCATGTACATCGGCACCACGGGGACCGATGGCCTGCACCACCTGGTGTGGGAGGTGTTCGACAACTCGCGCGACGAGGCGATGGGTGGTTTTGCCGACGATATTGAAGTGGTGTTGCTACCGGGCCCAAACAAAGGCGAGACGCTCGTGCGCGTGGCCGACAACGGCCGCGGCATTCCCGTTGATGTGCACAAAGCAACCAAGGTCTCAGCGCTCGAGACCATCATGACGACGCTCCATGCCGGTGGCAAGTTTGGCGGCGAGGGATACAAAGTTTCGGGAGGTTTGCACGGCGTGGGTGCCTCGGTGGTGAACGCGCTCTCGACCTACTTACTCGCCGAAGTGCACCGCGACGGCGGCGCATACTGCCAAGAGTATGCGCTCGGCAAAAAGAAAGCACCGATTAAAAAACTCGGTTCATCGAAATTGCACGGCACGGTCATTTCTTTCTCCCCCGACGCAAGCATCTTTACTACTACCACTGAGTTTGATTTTGCTAAAATAGTTTCGCACTTGCGTGAGCAGGCCTACTTGGTCAAGAGTCTGCGTATCACCATCATCGACGCGCGCGAGAGTACGATCAAGTTACCCAAGCCAGGCGACGGTCTCTACATCCGCGACCTCCTCACCGGCTCTCCCTCGCAAACATTCTACTTTGAAGGGGGCCTCCGCTCGCTCATTTCGTTCCATAACCGCTACCAAAAGCCAGTACACAAAAATATTTTCTATATTGATAAAGAATTCATTCCGCCGGGTGGTGCGGCGGCGGATAGTGTTGCGGTTGAGATCGCTCTGCAATATGTTGATGACATCTCCTCGCGTGTGTTTCCCTTTGCCAACAATATCTACAACCTCGAGGGCGGCACCCACATCACCGGCTTTAAAACAGCGCTCACGCGCACGCTCAACGCCTATGGGCGCAAGGCGAACGCGATTAAAGACAGCGAAGAAAACTTTACTGGCGATGATGTTTTAGAGGGCCTCACCGCGGTGGTGTCGGTCAAGCTTCGCGAGATCCAGTTCGAGGGCCAAACCAAAGGGAAGCTCGGCTCTGTCGAGGCGCGTAGCGCGGTAGACACTGTCTTCGCAAGCGCTTTCAACGAGTTTCTTGAGGAGAATCCGGATGATGCGCGCGCGATTATTTCAAAATCAATCCTTGCTTTAAAGGCGCGCAAAGCCGCCAAAGCCGCCAAAGACTCGGTGATGCGCAAAGGGGCGCTTGAAGGCATGACCCTGCCGGGCAAGCTCGCCGACTGCCAGACCAAAGACCCAAGCGAGTCTGAAATATTTATTGTGGAAGGAGACTCGGCAGGTGGCTCGGCCAAGACGGGGCGCGACAGGCGCACCCAAGCGGTCTTGCCACTGCGCGGTAAAATCCTCAATGTTGAACGGGCGCGCCTCGACAAGATGCTCGCGAGCGAGCAGATTAAAAACTTGGTGGTGGCGCTCGGCACCGCCATCGGCGACGTGTTTGATATCAGCAAACTCCGCTACCATAAAGTCATTATCGCGACCGATGCCGACGTCGACGGGGCGCACATCCGCACGCTCCTGCTCACCCTGCTCTATCGCCACTTTAAGCCGCTCATCGAGGGTGGGTTTATCTACATCGCCCAGCCGCCGCTCTATAAAATCAAACGCGGCAAAGAAGTCCACTATGTCTATTCAGACGAAGAGAAAAATGCATTGCTTGGTGCCGACGCCGACAAGGTGCAGGTAGAAGGCGCTGAAGAAGAAGACGAAAAGGGTTCTACTGGTGAAGGGGTAGAGGGTGAAGATGAGGGTGTGGGCGAAGACAGCGAAGCAGAAAATGCAAAAGCTAAAAAGAAAGAACAACGAGTTTCGATGCAACGCTACAAAGGTCTGGGAGAGATGAACCCCGAGGAGCTCTGGGAGACAACCATGGACCCCAAGAACCGCGTGCTTAAACAAGTAAACATCACCGACGCTGCCGATGCCGACAGTATCTTTAACATACTCATGGGCGAAGATGTCTCTTCGCGCAAGTCGTTCATCCAGTCAAATGCTAAACTCGCCAATTTGGATATTTAGTCCCTCCAGATTTTTAGTACGCACATAGGGGCTGGGCAGATGTATAAAACTTTCTTCGCGCGGTCGAAATACCACCCGACCCAAAAGTCATACCAAAGAAAGTAGAATTGTATGTGTAGTTTGCCGTTGCCAAACATGCCCTAATTCTAACTCGATTTTTTAATACACCGGCAAAGGAAGAGAGGCGATGTTGTTTTGCTCGTTATTTTCTTGCGCGATGTTTTGCGGGTCGGCGATGACAGTGAAAATATCTTGGTGCTGGGCGAAGTATTGATTGTTGTTGAGGGGGATGTCGAAGCCGAGTGTATAGACGATCTTGTCGCCTGGGTAGAGCTTTTGCTGCATAGGGCTGTGGTAGGTGTAAGGAGAATTGAGTGGGATAATGGCATCAAAAGCCCAGTTGGCGGGGGTGACGTTAGTGCCAATGTTTTGAATCACAAACTGTGCGGTGTAGTGGACAGGGCCGAGCGCGCTGTTGGTGTTAGCACTTGTGGGCGTGACCGAAAGTATCTGCACGGTGAAGTCAGGGAAACCCGAAAGGCTGGCGCGCTTACTTGAAGTTGCTGGTTTTGCGGTTGTGACGGGCGTTGCTTTTGCTGTGGTTGTGGTGGCAGAGGTGTTGGTTGGCGTTGCTGCGCTCGCGTGTAGCGCAGGAAGCACCACCGTGGTGCTCGAGGCAACAGCGGTGACCGTCCCATCTGCAAGTCGTTGGGCAAAAATAACGAGAGAGGTTGTTGCTTGTTTTTGTCCCACAACGATGAGCGCCAGCGGCATCGAGCTGGTTGCATCTATAAAATCGAACGGAGTGTTGCAGGCGACCTCTTTGTATGTGCCGGTCGGCACGAGTGTTTTTGCTGAAAGGTTGGCAGCGCACGAATAGGAGACTTGGTATGCGTATGCGCCCGTCTCGCCTTGGTGATTCCATAAAAGGAGAAATGCTTGCCCGCTCGTGATGATGTTTGGCGCCATGAGAGACAGGGTCTCCGGCACGAGGGGGAGTTGTGTCGCAGTTGATGTGGAAACGGTAGTAGAAAGCGTGTTTGTTTGGGTTGTTTGTGTAATAGTGGTGCTGGTTGTGGTATCAAAAAGTGTTGGAATGTAGAAGGCGATTTGAATAATACCCCACGCACCAACGAGTAATACGGCCACAAGGCCTACGACTGCAACAGCGCGCAAGATCAAGTCCCGAAACGATGGTTTGTCTGACATGTAAAGACTTTATCATACATGACGTTTCTGTCAAGTCGCATTATTTGACAACATACCGTTATTTTGTTATTGTTGTCTCATGTTAAAGAAGGGCGCAAAAGTCATCGAAGAGCCAGTAAGGGCGGTCCAAAAGAACTCGCAGATACGCGAGGTTCGTAAGACGTTCCAACAAGATGGCCAGTGGATCGAGCGTCCAAACAAGACAACCATTCTGATCTGTCTTTGCGGCAATCGCTACCTCAAAACGCGTCTCAAACAAGAAAAGTGCTTGCGCTGCATCTCGCGCGCGGTCTAGGTTTCCAACACCTGCTCTTGTAAAGTGCTGGGTGTATAGTGGTGCCGTATGCTTATGCGGCGAAACAGGCGGCAATATCTACAGCTGCGCGAAGATGCGCGCGCGCTTGTGCGCACGCGGCTCGCACATTTCAATACTTTTTATAATCACCCGGTTGGCAGGCTTTCTATCAAAAACCACAAGTCGCGGTGGGGAAGCTGTTCAAGCAAGGGTAATCTCAATTTTAATTACAAAATAGTGCTCCTGCCACCCGAGGTTGCTGACTACGTCATTGTGCACGAGCTGTGTCACCTTGTTGAATTTAACCATTCGCCCAAATTCTGGGCTCTTGTATCGAAAACGTTGCCCGATCACGCTCACCTCCGCCAAACCCTGCGCCGCATTGAGCGCACAAAGTAAAGATGTGTCTGTAAAAAAAGAAATAGCCGCTTTTGTGCGGCTAGTGCAGTGCTTGTCCAAAAATGAGAGTGAGCGATCAATAGTAGGCAGAAAGGTCTTCCTGAAGGGGTCGCGGGAACCCGTCTGGATTCCAGCCTGCCGCCAGTTTTTTCTCAAACAGTGAGGGCTGACAGATGAACGGCGCGGGTTGCCTCGTGTCGTTTGCTATCACTGCTCCGTCCGGCGCTCGTGTGTTGAGCGTTTTGGTCCGCCTAGTCAGCGCTTGTTTGAAAAACCGCGCCATCGGTGACACCGCCATTTTTTACTCCCTGAAGCGAACATTGTTCCGCTTTTATTTCTAATATTTTTTTGTTGCTGTGTCAATTTTTGTTTTCGAATATGTTATCCACAGAATTTGTGTATGTTGTGTATCGCATGTGATTTGTGAGTGCTACTATACACACATATGAACAGAGCACTTACATACAAACAGCAGCGGGTCTTGGGCGCGGTGAAGGATTTTGTCGAGGGTGGGGCGGGGTCGCCCACACTTGACCAGTTGCGCACGAAGCTAGGATTCAGCTCCTTGCGCACGGTCACGCAATATCTCGAAACTCTCGAGAGCAAGGGCTATATTGTTCGGCACAGGGGCTTCAAGCGCAATATCGAAGTGCGCAATGTTGACGGCATGTGGGGTACGGTCAATGTCCCCATCGTTGCAAGTGTTGGCTGCGATGACCTCAGTGTTTTCGCCGAGCGGGTAACCGACGAATATCTTGAAGTCGACAAGCGCATCGTTGAACAAGAAGAAGGCGATATTGTTGCGGTGCGCGCCATCGGCACCAGTATGAATGATGCGGGCATCAACACGGGCGACTACGTGCTTATCCGCTTTACCGAGCACGCTGAAAACGGCGACCGTGTTGCTGCGATTGTGGGCGATATGGTGACGGTTAAGCGTCTCGAACGCCGTGACGGCATGACCATCCTCTGGCCCGAGTCCAAAGACCCAAAGTTTAAGCCAATCATTTTGCACGAAGACTTCAAAATTGCCGGCAAGGTCTTGTGTGTTATTCCTGCGCCAATGAGCGAGATTACCGAAGTTGTGCCGCTCGAGGGTTACTAAGCAAACGTGAAAGTCTGTGATGATATAAAAATAAGCTGATAGAATAAAGTCATGATTCAAAGCATTGAAGCGTTTTATGCGGGAGTTGGTGAATATGTTGCACAGTTTGAACTGTTTGTGAAAAAGCACGCTCTCGAGGGTGTCGCCAAGGCAGACCATATATGCTACAAATGTGGATCAAAAGAGTCTTTTGAAGCTTTGCGCGAACTGTTTGAACCGAAAGACGTCAGTGTCTATATCTATCAAGCAATGATCTCGGAACGTCGCATTGCCTATATCAAACTCAAAAAAAGCATCGAGACAAGCATTGGCACTATTGAATTCCTTGAGCTCTCAGACCAAAAACTCAATGGTTCACAGGTTGACGGCTTTGACCACATCGAACTGTACCCAACACGAATTTCTTATGATGAATTGGTTGAGCAGCTCGAGATGTCTGAAAGGGTCACCAAGGTTGAACGGCTCCACCATACCACTCACGACATCGACACAGGTGGTGGTTTTTTGGCGCGGCTAACCACGGGTCCGCTTATAGAGAAGATAAAAACGCGCGAAATGGTCTAGCGGTTGTTTTTTTGGATGGTACACTGTTGATTGTATGCACATAATCTCTCGCTTGTTTCGAGTGTGTGCGTTTGGGGTGTTTTTTTCTCTTGCCCTCTGTGTGGGAATGTTACTTTCTATTTATACAAAAGGGCACGGTTCCATATATTCATCGGTCGATGCTGCGCCAAACGCCCAAGTTGCTATTGTTCTTGGGGCAAGTATCAGCTCCAACGGCACACTTTCACCCGTTCTTAAAGAACGGGCAGACGCGGCGTATGCGCTCTATGTCGCAAAAAAAGTTTCCAAGATTTTGGTGAGTGGCGACAATGGTACGTTGCATTATGACGAAGTCTATCCAGTGGGGAAGTATTTATTGGCAAAAGGTATCCCAAAAGAAGATATTTTTCTGGATTATGCAGGGTTCGACACCTACAGCAGTATGTATCGAGCACGCCATGTCTTTGTGGTTTCTTCGGCTATCATAGTGTCACAAGCATTTCACTTGCCGCGTGCGTTGTTCATTGCGCGTGCTGTTGGGTTGTCAGCGGTGGGTATGGACGCAGCAAAGCCAGAAGACCACTATTTGTCCAATGTGTTGCGGGAAGTGCCCGCGTCGCTCAAGGCGGTATGGGATGTGTTTTCAAATCGTGTACCCAAGTATATGGGGCCAGAAATTTCCGTTGCAGGGAGCGCGGTTGACACATGGGTTGGGCCAAAATCAGAAATGAGCTACTTCAAGGGGTCACCGTAGTCAAAAAGAGTCTCTGTTATAACAAATTCTTGCTGTGGATAGTCACAGCACAAGAGGGTATACTGTGAGGGTGCGATTACTTTATTGAATAGCTAAAATTCTAAAAACATATGCCAGCAGTACTTAAGTGGGTTTTGGTGCTTGTCGTTTTGGTGGGGGTGGGGTGGCTCCTGTGGTGGAGCGGTTGGTTCAAAAGTGCATCGTATTCAGCTTCAACACAAGGAAATGCTGCGGGCGCTGTTGCTGCGACGACTACTCAAGCAGCAAGTGCTGCGCCGGCGCCACTCAACGGCATGAGCGTTGCGAGTGACTCTTCTGATCCAGCGATTGGGCAAGACACTGCCGCAGTAGACGCGCAGATGCAAGCGCTCGACGCTGATGGTTCGCAGGTTACGGCAAGTCTAAACGACAAACCAGTTGCCCAGTCCTATTAATAATTTTTCTACCACACTAAACTCTAGACACTATGACTACATATAAAACAGGAACACGGATAGCATTTGGGCTTGTGGGGATGTTGCTTGTGCCAACTCTCGCTTTCGCCGCTGCAACCACCACGCCAGCTGGCGCCAGCAAAGCAGCTGCAAAGATGACTGCGGCAAAAGCGCGTGCCGACCAGGAAATTGATCGCCGTGTTGCAACCCTTAATGAAGTAACCGATCGTGTTGGGGTGATGCAGGAGGTTCAGGCCGACTTTAAACAAAATCTGGCAGGTGCGGTCAGTGGTCAGGTTGCTGCGTTTGCAGCGCTCAAAGCAAAAATAGATGCAGAAACTGACCCAACGTTGCTCAAGAGTGAGGTCCAGTCCATAAACGAATCATATCGCGTATACGCGCTTTTGGTGCCTCAAGCAAGAATCGCTACCGCAGCCGACCGTGTCGTTACGCTCACCAGGATGATGACCATACTTGGTTCCAAGTTGCAGGCGCGCATCGCTGCTGCGCAAACCGCGGGCACCGACATCAGCGCCCTTTCAAAGACGTTGGGCGATTTGTCGCAAAAACTTTCTGATGCCAATGCGCAGGCGCAAAGCGCAGTGTCAGTGTCAGTGTCGCTGGTGCCGGACGAGGGCGACAAAGTAAAGATGGCTGCAAATGCCGCAGCGCTCAAAACTGCCCACACAGCGGTTGGTGTGGCGCAGAAGGATCTTAAGGATTCTCGCAAGGATATCGCCACTATCTTGAAGGGTCTCAATGTCTCTTTGTCTGCTGCGTCTTCGACTCCAACCATAACCCCAGGATCAGCAACTGCGTCGACAACAACCGCACACTAACCAAGCAATTCGACGTTGGCGGAAACGAACTGCAACACAACTCACCACTATTATGAACGAACAACTCGATCGGATTGAAAAAAAGATGGTCGAGCTTGAAGGCAAGCTGGACGCGACCTATGCCGCCGCACACAAGGTGCTGGTGTATATCAAGTGGACGGGGATCATCACCGTGGCGGTGATCGTCATCCCACTTTTTATACTCCCCTTTTTCATTCCCTCGTTTCTTGCGTCACAAGGAGTGGGTGCGGGTAGTATAAACAGCTTGTTGGGGCAGTAGTACGTTGGGCTTGTATAAAATAGGATTTGTGGTAGGGTGGTGGCACTATCCGGTAACCACAAAAACACCATGTCACTGCGCCCTATTATAGCTATCCTCGCGTCATTTGCCTTTGTGTTTATTGTGGTGCCTGTTTTTGTCTCTGCAGAATACACGACGCAATATTATAGTGGACAGGGTACACTTTTGGTGTATGTGCAGGTTCCTTCTGCAAACCTAACCACTCGGATTTTACGTCTCCCTGGAGACTTCACCGCGGTTGTCTCAGGTGGGAGTGCTTCGCCCGCTTCTTTTCAGGGTTCAATTAACGGGGTGACAGTTTCTGTCCTTGGCAGCTACTCAGTTACAGCACTTCCTGTACCGGGCTACAATCCGATATATTCGAGCGGATGTTCTGGGAATTTCTCTTCAGGAGACCACGGACTTTGCATCATCACTGAGTATCAGAACAGCAACGACTATAATGGTGTCGTCACCCCATACCCATATCCCTATGTGGGCCAAACTCCGCTCACCTGTGCGCCTGTGTATCAAACCATAACGTTGGGCCAGCCAGTCACATTCGCGGTTGGTGGCGGAAGTGGCATCTACAACTGGTCTACACCAAACCGCACCTATTTGGGCACACGAGCGTCGCTCACTACAACGCTCCAGTCTTCGGGAGTTCAAACAGTTACGGTGTCGAGTGACACCCAAACAGCAATCTGCACCGTCAATGTTGTTGGCACCAATGGTCCGGTCAGCTACACCACGCCGAGCTATGTCCCCCCAACGACCTCTTCGGCTGTGGCGAGTGCATATCCTGTACCAACTACAGCAGTCACGAGCACGTATGTGCCAAAACTCCCCAACACAGGCTTTGAGCCGCTTTCGGTAATGCTCGAGAGAGATGGAGGCGCGCCGCTCGCGTTCGCACTCGTGTTGCTTGCTGCTGCAGGAATATTCTTTGCACCGTATGCTCGAAAAATCATTATCTCTTCCACTCGTTAGGTGTATCGTCGTAAGTGTGGGCATGTTTGTTATTCTCTTTGGAATGGCTGATATGGTTTCGCGCGTTGGGTCGCTCACGTTTGGACACCTTTCTGGCGCGCAAATTTTTAGCTCTCCTGCAGCACAAGACTTCTCCGCTTCAGGAGATTCTACGTTTGCCCGCCGTGATGGCGGGTTTGTGTCTGCACTGCCGCTCGCATCAACCACACCTATTATTCCCACTCGACTCACAATACCAAGCATTGGTGTGGATGCGGTGGTAGAACAGGTGGGCAACACATCTGCTGGGGCAATGGCAACACCAAAAAGTTTTGGGAATGTGGGTTGGTATTCGCCGGGAAACAAGCCGGGTGAAGTGGGGAGTGTCGTCATGGCGGGACACGTCAACAACGCACTGACGAAAGCCGGCGTGTTTGAACACCTTTCACAAGTAAAGATTGGTGATATCGTGACGGTCTCAGACAAAGACAATAAAACACTTGTCTACACGGTGAACGAGATAGACGAATATCCAGTAGAAGGCGCTCCCACAGCATCTATCTTTACATCGACCGGTCCGACACAGCTTGTGCTTATCACGTGTGATGGTTCCTGGGACGGGAATGCGCACTCTTTTGATAAACGCCTGGTGGTCTATGCGCGGCTTTCTGTTTAATTGGGCTTGCGTACGCAGTAGCGTCGTGCTACAGTAGCGCTGTTCATAAGTAAGATTCTCCATTGTGTTCCGCTGTGCGGCAACCCCGGGGAGGTCGCCTTACGAAAGAACAGGGGAAACCCCCTATTATTTCATTCGTATACGCACATATGGTACAAAAACTGTTTGTGGGTGGCATCCCTTGGAAGACCTCGAAAGAGGAACTCCAGGACGCGTTTGCCAAAGCTGGTGAAGTCGTTTCTACTTCGATCGTTATGGATCGTGAGTCAGGCGAATCACGCGGCTTCGGCTTCGTTGAGATGGCCGACGAGGCTGCTGCTGAAGCTGCTATTTCTATGTGGAATGGCAAAGACTTCGGTGGCCGTACTCTGACGGTTTCTCACGCCCGCCCAAAAGCTAACGAATAATCGTTAGCCTCAAGTCTCTCTTGAGCCACAATCCCTCGTTTCGATTCCGAAAGGAAAAGAACGGGGGATTTTTGGTATGATGTGCGCACATGGCAGGGGCAGCAAACAAAAATAGGACGCAAGACAAGAACCTGCAAAAACTTCTTGGTGCTGTTTTGATGCACTGTCAAAAAGCGGGGAGGCATGATTTACCCTGGAGAGCAACGCGCGACCCATACAAAATCCTCGTGTCAGAGATGATGCTCCAACAGACGCAAGTTGCTCGGGTCATTCCAAAATATCATGTGTTTATAAAAGTATTCCCAGACATCCAAGCGCTTGCCAAAGCACCGTTCCCGAAAGTCCTCGCGCTCTGGAGTGGGCTTGGCTATAACCGGCGGGCAAAGTATCTGCATCAAACTGCAAAATTAATTACTGAAAAGTATGGCGGGAAATTTCCTAAAGATCTTATTGCCACTAAGTTGCCTGGTGTTGGGACGTACACGGCGAGGGCGGTGATGGCTTTTGCCTATAACAAACCCGAAGTATTTATCGAAACAAATATCCGTACGGTTTTTACTCACTTTTGCTTCGCTGAAATATCAAGGTTTAACCTTGATAAAAGTAGCATAAAAGTTTCTGACTCGGAGATCTTGCCGTTGATAGAGAAAGCGTTGGTGTTGGCACAGAGAAGAGGTGTAAGTCCCAGAGATTTTTATGCAGCACTGATGGACTATGGTGCACATCTTAAACAAAATGGCGTGCGGATCAATAACCAAAGCAAGCACTACACAAAGCAGTCCAAGTTTGCAGGTTCTGCTCGCCAACTCCGCGGGGCTATCCTACGCGAGTTGCTCAAAAAACCAGCAACTCTTGCAGAGCTTTCAAAAAATCTTACAAAAACGCTTTCTCAAGCTAATAGGGCAAGTGTTGAAATAAAAACTGAACTCACCAAACTCCAAAAAGAGGGAATGGTAGTGAAAGAGGGGAAATTTTATAGCATTACCCAAAATATCTAATTTTCAGCTAGAATAGAAGCACATATGGCGGATGTGCAAGTACAGGAGATAAAAGAGAAGCTCAGTATTGTTGAGGTGGTGGGGCAGTATACCCAGGTGCGGCGCGCCGGGCGCAATTTTGTGGCGCGGTGCCCATTCCACAACGAACGGACGCCGTCATTCCACATTTCGCCCGAGCGTGGCACGTACATCTGTTTTGGTTGCGGCGAAAAAGGCGATGTCTTTTCTTTTGTACAAAAAATAGAGGGGATAGATTTCAAAACAGCGCTCGAGGAGTTGGCAAAGAAAGCAGGGGTGGTTTTGGAGAGAAAGACGTTTGCGCCTGGTGCCAAAGAACACGAAAAAGAGGTTAAAGAAAAAGAAGAAGTTCTGCGCGACATTTGTGAAGCGGCAACGGTGTATTTTGAATCTGTTTTAGCCCAAAGACCAGACGTGTTGAAATATTTGGAAGGGCGACACGTGACGCCTGAAACAATCAAAATGTGGCGGCTGGGCTACGCGCCCGCGAATTGGCAGTCCTTGTCTGACCACTTGAGTAAGCTAGGTTTTAAGAAAGAAGACATCGCTGATGCTGGGGTGGCAGCAAAATCTGACAAACGTCCCGGTGAAATTTACGATAGATTTAGAGGCCGCATCATGTTCCCCATGTCTGACGCGCAGGGACGAGTGATTGCTTTTTCAGGCAGATTTTTTGAAGATATTCAGAGTTCGAGCACTAGAAGTGGTGATGGCGCAGGCGGCGAGTCTGAACAAAGAAGTGAACCTGCAAAATATGTGAACAGTCCCGAAACCGCACTGTTTAAAAAGTCACGCGTGCTCTATGGGTTTGATAAGGCGAAAAGTGCGATACGCAAAGCCGACTGCATGCTGCTGGTTGAAGGGCAGTTTGACCTGGTGATGGCGCACCAGTCTGGCCTGCCGTTTACGGTGGCGGTGTCGGGCACGGCGCTGACGCCCGAGCACCTGACCTTGCTGGGGCGCCTGTCAAAGCGGCTGGTCTTGGCGCTTGATGGTGACGCTGCTGGCGTGCGCGCGGGGCACAAGAGCGCGCTCATGGCACTTGCCTTGGGTTTTGACGTAAAGATCCCCACTTTTCAAGATGGTAAAGACCCTGCAGACATCGCGGGAGAGAATCCTGAATTGCTCAAAGAAGCGGTGCGCGCGTCAAAAACAGCCATTGAATTCTTTCTTGAAGTGTTGCGCACAGACCTGAAAGGTAATAAAAAACTAGACGAGCGTGCATATAAAAAAGCAGTGCAAGCAAACGTGCTGCCACTGATTGCTGTGCTTTCAAGCAAGATAGACCAAGAACACTTTACGCGTATGGTCGCGAGCAAGCTTCTTGTTTCCGAAGAGGCGGTGCGCGCCGAGGTTGCCCACGTGCCGAGATATGACCCGCATGCTTTTTCAAACAGCGCTCTCGCGTCTGCAGAGGAGCATACTCCTGCCGCGGACCAGTTAGTGTCTGCGGCGACAGAGCAGGAACTTTCAGCGATAGAAAAAAAAGCAGTGATGCTTTTGCTCGCATTTCCTAAAGATTCTCCAGATTGGAAGGACCCCACAGGTTCCCCGGTGTACGAGCGCCTCGTGGTGCTGTTTGGGCAAGAACGTATCGATGAGCTGCAGAAAGAATGTGAGCCGCGGGCCGAATTTTGGCGCTTTACTTTTGAAAAAGAACTGGGTGAGCACACCAGCGTAGAGACCATTGCGGCCGACATGCTCGCGGACATTGCGCGTGCTGTCGAAAGAGAGAGTTACAAACGCAAGTATTTGTGATATAGTGTTGCCACGTATGGCAAAAACTAAAAAAGGGGCAAAAAAAGCTGTGAAGGCGGGGAAGGTGGTGAAAAAGGTTCGTGTGCGCAAGGTGCCTGCCAAAAAGAAACTACCCGCCTCAGCAAAGAAATCTCTGCCTACAAAGGCGCAAAACGCAATTTTGAAAGCAAAAAAATTGCGCGAAGCTGCAACAAGTCGTCGTGTGAAGCTTGCCCGCCGTGATGGCGGGCTGGCCCCCAAGGCAAAAGCTGGTGCCTCAAAGGTTGGGGGAAAAGCCGCCACCTCGTCAAAGACGAGTCCCAAAGCAGCAAAGCAAAGCAAGCACGCAGATGAGCGGACAAAGAAAGCTGAACAACTGATGGCGCGTGGTCGCGAAACGGGCTTTGTCACCTATGACGAAATTTTGAAAATGTTTCCAACCATCGAGAGCGACATCGAGTTTCTTGAAGAATTGTATGACAAATTTTCGAGTGCAAAAATAGATGTGCTCGAAGGTGGCGGTATGCTTGACGCCAACGTTGAAGTATCCGAAAAGGGCTATGGCCGCTCAGACTCGCAGTATGACTCCATCCAGATGTATTTGCGCGAGATCGGTAAATATCCGTTGCTCAACGGTGAACAAGAGCGCGCGTTTGCCAAGCGCATTGTTGAGGGTGATGCTGAGGCACGCAACCTACTCGCACGCGCCAACCTGCGCCTGGTGGTCTCTATCGCTAAAAAATATGTGGGCCGTTCGCCCGACCTGACCTTGCTCGACCTCATCCAAGAGGGGAATCTTGGCCTCTTTAAGGCAGTCGATAAGTTTGACTACACCAAGGGCTACAAATTCTCGACCTATGCGACCTGGTGGATCCGCCAGGCGATTACCCGCGCCCTTGCCGACCAATCAAGAACTATTCGTATTCCTGTGCACATGGTCGAGACGATAGCGAAGTATAAACAAGTTTCGCGCCGCCTCAGCCAAGACCTGGGCCGCGACCCGCTCGCAGAGGAGATTGCGCTCGAGATGGGTGTGGACGTAGACAAGATCTACCAAATAGAAAAGATCGACCAAGACACTGTCTCGCTCGAGAGCCCAGTGGGCAGCGACAGTGACGGCGACGACCGCTCAGTGCTCGGTGACTTCATCAAAGATGACAAAATCCTCTCGCCCGATCAGGAGGTTTCGCGCCGTATCTTGGGTGACCAACTCAAAGAGATCCTCGACGAGCTTTCGCCCAAAGAACGTGAGATTTTGAAACTCCGTCACGGGCTCGAAGATGGCATCTACCACACGCTCGAGGAAGTGGGTAAGAAGTTTGGCGTCACCCGCGAGCGTATCCGCCAAAT
>JBAXFJ010000005.1:0-50450 GCA_037139975.1 bacterium
AGGTTTGTTGATGATGCAACAGTTGCGAAGAAGTTGGTTGAGGTTGCGTTTGTGAGAAGTGTGCTGCCGGTGAGTGTTGTCGATGCGATGGAAGCCGCGGTGAGTACCGAGAGTGTACCTGTTGCTGTGAGATTGGTTGAAGTGAGATTGCCGCCGAAGTAACCTGTGCCGTTGACCGAGAGTGTGGCGAAGGGAGAGGTGGTGCCGATGCCTACGTTTCCACCTGCAGTAATCTCCGCAAGCGTGACACCGTTGTTTTTCCACTGCTGGAGATCAGCGGTTTGGCTTGCTCCGTTACCTAGTATTACTTCGCCCACCACTGTGTTTGAGCTAGAAAATACGTTGAGGGAAGCCGAGCCACCACCGCCTCGTATATTCGTGATACCAAACGCACCCACAGAGAAGTCGGAACCGCCCACCGAACGGGCAAGGTTGATGTAGGTGTTACCTCCCGTTGGACTCACGATATTCAAACCATACGGTGCAGCAGCATCAAGCGTTTGAAGCGCCGAGCCGGAATTGCTGATACTAAACAACGTCGTCGTCGCACTCGCAGTCGAGCTTGCAATTGCAAACAGCGTGGTGTTTGTTGAACCATTGTTGGCATGCACCGAGAGTTGAGCGTATGGAGTCGACGAACCGATACCTACATTAACTGCATTTGCTCCCAATCCACCAAGAGCCATCGAGTTTGAAGCGCCTACACGGGAAGCGTTCCCGATTGCTACTGAGTTATTCATCACCGAAGTTGATGCGAGACCTGACCCGTCACGCGAGGAATTTACTCCAATGAAAATGACGTTAGTGTCTTTCACTGAGTTTGTGTCGTTGAGTTGATTAATACCACCGAGTCCCGCCTGATTTCCAATGAATATATCGTTGTCCCCTGAGGTGCTATAGATGGCGGAGTATTGCCCGAAAGCGAGATTGTTGGAATGATTACCGGTCAGCGTCGAGAGTGCTTGCGTACCAACGGCAGTATTGCCATTTCCTGTCGTGTTTAAGTTGAGCGCTTGGAAGCCGATACCTTGGTTGCCGCCTCCCGTAGTGTTTGAGCCAAGAGCCGATGTCCCGAATGCATTATTCGTCGCCCCTGTAGTGTTGCTTTGGAGCGCGCTCGCACCAACGGCAGTATTCCAAATACCTATCGTGTTGTTGGCGAGCGCTTGCCAGCCAACGGCAGTTAGCGCACATCCCGATGGATAGCCTGATGCAGTAGCACAGTCATTAAGATTCGCGAGTGCTCTATACCCAATAGCGGTACTCTTCGTACTGGAAGTTGCAACATTCATGGCTTGATACCCGAAGCCCGTGTTGCCATTTACTGTCGTGGTAGCCAAGAGCGCACTTCCCGCTCCTATACCGCCAAGAGTGAGACCTGAGGTGGAAGATGCGGTCAGGAGGATTTGATTGTCTATCTTGAATCCGCCGGTTGTAGCAGAAGTATTAAAGAATCCGGAGGCATAGATGTCGCCTGCGACAGAGAGCATTGAACCAGGAGTGGTGGTGCCGATGCCAATCAATGCCGGTGAAAGGTTGGTACCTTCCCCACTGATACCCGTGCCAAAGATAGCGTTGCCGATGTTGAGTTGGTTGCTTCCGTTGATGGAAGGAAGCGCAATGTCGTAGCCAAGCGCGATATTGTTCGAACCGGTTGCCGTTGTCGAAGCAGTCTTGAAACCAACAAAGATGTTGTTGCTGCCGGTGGAGATAGTTGCACCGACGCTCGAGCCGAAGCCAATGTTTCTATTACCAGTGGTGAGCAAAGTGAGCGCAGCGTTACCTATGCCAATATTGTCATTGTTTGAGTTGGTACCGATACCATTACCACCGCCGACCGAGTAGTTACCGATGCCGACGTTACTGAAGCCAGCCTGATTGTTTTGGTTGGTATTTACGCCCATACCGAAGTTACCACCGCCGGTCGTGACACCAGACAATGCTCCAAAGCCCATCGCGGTATTGTTAGTACCCGAAGTGTTGTTGCTCAAGGCATTGGTACCAATCGCATTGTTGAAGGCACCTGAAGTATTTGAAAGGAGGGCCTGGTAGCCAACCGCGGTGTTGTTGTACGTGGTGCCGGTTAGCGCAACACCATGGAGTGCGTTGTAGCCTATAGCGGTGCTGTAAAGCGGCGTCGAGGTAGCATCAAGACCAGTGCCTGCGCCAATACCCATGACGGTAGAGAAGTTAGTTGACGATGCATATATAAACTTATTGCCGTCGAATTTATAGCCGCCCGTTGCACTCACATCAATGTAGCCATTTACCCCAAGTTTGTTTGTAGGTGAGGTAGTGCCAATCCCCACATTGCCCGCAAAGTACGCATTCCCCGTCGTCGTTGCTCCACCTGAGATTGTAAGGCCACCGTTTTGTGTACCATTGCCGATGGTGGAGGAAGCGTTGGAGAGGAACCCACCGTTGAAGATGCTCGCGATGCTGGAGGAGGTGGCGACGAGATACTGTGCGTCGAGGCCGGTGGTAAAGTGCCCGTTACCCGCAACGTCGAGGTTGTAGCTTGGCGAAGCAACGCTGATGCCAACGAGACCAGCGGAGGATATATTAAATCGGTTTGTAACACCTTGGAGCATGTTCAGCGCACCAGCGCCAGCCCATGCAATATTCAAGTTGGATGCGGTCGTTATGTTTGCAGTGTTGTTAGGAGAAGTTCCACTAAAAGTGAAGTTCTGTCCACCAGTAATGCCCGTATTCATCGAGACCGTCCCCGTATTACTGACACTAAACAACGTCGTCGTCGCAGTTGCAGTTGATGATGCGATAGCAAAGAGTGTTGTGTTTGTTGAACCACTGTTTGCGTGGATAGAGAGATTTGCAAAAGGAGAGGTAGTGCCGATTCCAAGCCAACCTTGTGAGGTAAAGGTGCTCGTTGCTGTCGCACCGAAGTATGCATTGTTGAACACCGAGAGCGCGGTGGTGGAGGCGTTGCCGGCGAACGAAGCAAGACCACTGACTGCGAGTGTACCTGTTGCTGTGAGGTTGGTTGAAGTGAGATTGCCGCCGAAGTAGCCCGTGCCGTTGACTGAGAGATTTGCAAAAGGAGAGGTAGTGCCGATGCCGACGTTGCCTTGCACCAAGAGGCCGTTAGTAGGCGCTGCGGTGGTGGTATATCCACTACCAATAGTTGCATTTCCGTTCGCTGCCAGAGTAGACGCTACTGCACCCACTCCTCCAACTTGGAGATTGCCGAGGAACCAGTTGGTCGAAGAAGAGACTTGGAAGTAATCTCTGTATACATGGTCGTTGCCAAAGGCCGAGAACATAAACGCCATATCAGAAGAGCTTGCCACTTGCCGCACCGCTCGGATGTCTGAAAGAACACGACCATTCCCCACACCTGGTGTACCAACATTAAGCGTAGGTGCGAGTTGAAGTGTGACGTTTGCGTATTGTCCTGCTGCTGCCTGATTTGCTTCGGTGTTCTCCATGACGAAGTACCGGCCTGTATCGGTTGGGTCAGTATTTGCCGCAAACTGTGTAGTGCTGTTTTTCTGAACCGTCAACACTCCACGACTATCACTACCGCCAATAGTTGCGCTGGCACCGACATTAAGTTGGCCAGCCCCCGAACTAGAAGGCGTTAAACCAACTCCAAGATTACCTCCTGCGCCTATAATAATAGGGCTAGCGATGCTTGGACTATTGAAGTACAAGGCTCCTGAACCCTCACTATTTCCTGTGCCACCAGTGATAATATGCCAAGCCTTGTTTGAGCTTGTGTTTTCAAGAGTAATTCCTGTACCTAATGTATTACTACTTACAAACCGTGGGCCAGCTGTGCCTGCGCTCGTTCCCGAAACAGAAAGAGGAAAAGCAGGAGAGGTAGTGCCAATCCCCACATTGCCCGCGTTCGTAACTGTAAACAACGTGGTCGTTGCAGTCGCGGTTGATGAGGCAATTGCAAATAGGGTTGTGTTGGTGTCGCCGTTGTTGGCGTGAACAGAGAGTTTTGCATAAGGACTCGTCGTCGCGATGCCGACGTTGCCGTTTGAAGCGACGTTGAAAATATCACCATGTAAAGTGGCCTTATTTGCAGAACTGGTGATTTCGAAGTAGTTAGCCGTTTGGCTTGCAAAGCCCAAAATCGCCAGACCTGCGGCGGTCGTACTCTGCATAGGGACAACCACTCCGTATGCGTCCGCGCCGATTCCGACGTTTGAAGGGGTGTAGTCTACGGGTGAGTTTTTGAAGCCTACCAGCTGCAATGCGTGCCAGCTCGTCAACGCAGACTGTCCAGCAGCTACAGGCTCCAATGAGAGGTCAGGTCCAATGCCAATAAGATATGAAAAGCTGCGTAATTTCCCGCTCACATCAAGTTTGAAATTGAAAGAAGGGCTCGTAGTACCAACCCCCACATTGCCCGCAAAGTACGCATTCCCCGTCGTCGTTGCTCCACCTGAGATTGTAAGGCCACCGTTTTGTGTACCATTGCCGATGGTTGATGAGGCGTACGCGGTGAGTCCACTACTGAATTGCTGGAGACCGCTCCAGATATTTGCATTCGCAAGATTGAGGTCAGCCGTAAAGGTTGAGCCAAGCGATGCTGCGGAACCAAACGAAAGTGTTGCACCGGGTGAGGTGGCACCGATGGTTGAGTTGGTAAGACCTGTATTGTTCAGCGTACCTGAAAGATTGTTTCCAAAGGTAAATGTCCCACCTGAGTTGGTGATGGTGCTCCCAAGAGCAAGACCATTAAACGAAAGCGCCGAGCTGGTGGCAAAGGTGATGGCGCCGGTTTGTGCAGAACCACCACCATTTTGGGTGAGCGAGGTGAGGCCTGCGTTGGTGATGGTGAGCTGGCCTGCAGAGAAGCTGGTGGTAATGCCGGTGCCGTTTGCATAGGTGGTGGACGCAACCCACTGTGGAACGCCATTGTTCCAGGTGAGGACGGTGCCACCGACACCGGTGCCAAAGAAGGTGGAGGTGGCGGTGAATGCAGGAGTTCCTGCCGTGCCGTTTGCATTGGTGAGGACCGTGTTCGCAGCGACCGAGCCATACAGAGAAGAGGTAGCAAAGGAGTAGAGAGAACCAGTGTTGTTGGCGACGAGGCCCGAGGAGAGGTTAGTGGTGACAGTGCCAGTGTTTGCGATTGAGAACAACGTACTCGTCGCACTCGCCGTTGAACTTCCAATTGCAAAGAGTGTGGTGTTGGTCGAACCAGCGTTTGCATGGAGCGAGAGCTGTGCGAAAGGTGTTGATGAACCAATGCCGACATTGACCGCATTGACGCCAAGGCCGCCAAGTGCCAGCGTGTTCGAGGCGCCAACGCGTGCCTTGTAGCCGATGGCCGTGCCGTTAGTGAGTGCCGACGTCGAAGCGATGACATTGCCATCACGAGATGACAGCATGCCCACGAAGGTCATGTTGGTATCGATGGTGGAGTTAAAGTCAGTTGCCACAAGACTAGCTTCTCCTGAATTCGTGCCGAGGAAGCTGTTGCCTGAGCCGGTGGTGTTGAAGATGCCGGCATATTGACCGATAGCAGCGTTGCTGCTTGCGGTGGTGTTTTGCAGAGCCTGACCTCCAACAGCGGTGTTGCCATTACCCGATATATTTGATGCCAGCGAAGCGAAGCCGATAGCCATGTTGCCGCTACCGATTGTATTAGCTTGAAGCGCGTTGCTCCCGAGCGCCACGTTCTGATTACCCGTTGTGTTGTTTTGCGCAGCACCAGCACCAACCGCTGTGTTCCAATACCCGGTGGTGTTGGCGAAAAGAGCGTTGGTTCCAACTGCAGTCAGGAGGCACTTTGCAGCTCCTGCCAAAGCTGCACAGTCGTTAAGGTTTGCCAGTGCGCGGTAGCCTATCGCAGTCACATAGGTGCTCGACGTTGCGGTCTGCATAGCGTTGAAGCCAAGTGCCGTGTTACCCACGATGGTGGTAGTTGCCTGCGTGGCGAGGCCAGCGTTAATGCCTTGGTAGATAGAGCCCGACGCAGCGTCGCCCACCGCCACCTTGCCGGTGTTGTCGACACTAAAGAGCGTGGTCGTTGCACTCGCCGTTGAACTTCCAATTGCAAAAAGTGTCGTGTTTGTTGAACCATTGTTGGCATGCACCGAAAGTGTTGCGTATGGAGACGTAGTACCGACACCAAGCGAACCTGACGTTGGAAGTGAGAAGGATGAGTTGGAGGTAGTTGCAGGAAGCGTACCGAAAATAAAGTTGCCGATGTTGAGCTGGTTGTTGGCAGTTGCTGAGGGAAAGAGTGTGTTGAAGCCAAGACCGATATTGTTAGCGCCGGTGGTGATGTAGCCCGTGCCTACGGTGTTTATTTGAGGGCCGATGAAGATGTTGTTAAAGCCGCTGGTGTTGAGATAGCCCGACTGATAGCCAAGGAAGGTGTTGTAGTCGGATGAAGTAGCGAAGTTGAAGCCCGCTCGCGTTCCAACAATAGTTCCTCCAGAGTTTGAGTAGTTCCCTGCATTTCCGAAAGCTGCACCTTCTCCAACAGTAACCGTGTCAACGGCAAGAGCATTGTTTTGCGCAGCAAACGCGCCCATAGCGGTGTTGTTACTGCCAGTCGTATTTCGGAAGAGTGCAAGAGCACCAAACGCTGAGGTAGCGCTACCAGTTGTTACAGCCGCTGCCGTTTGTCCTCCCATAGCGGTGTTGTAGCCCGTAGTAACGGCGGTGAGCGCACGCCAACCAAAAGCGCTGTTTTGATTCCCTGTACTATTTAACTGCAACGCTCCTGTACTGATACCTGCGTTGAAGGAGCCTGTGGTATTCGACTGTAATGCCTGATACCCAATCCCAACATTTTGAACACCCGAAGTATTGGCTGAGAGAGCTTGAAAGCCAACACCGGTGTTTTGGCCTCCACCCGACACCGTCGCACTTCCTATAAGTGCTTGATATCCGATGGCGACATTATTATTGCTTGAAGTTGCATTCTGAAGCGCTTGATATCCTACCCCGACGTTGGTGTTACCCGTCGTGAGATTCGACATAACTAACCCGCCGACACCGACGTTGCTCGCACCAGTATAGGAAGTGTTGCCACCCGCACCAACAAACAGAGAGCTGAATGTTGTAGACGCGACAAGAATCGTATTCCCCGCCTGTTTGTACCCGCTGTACTGGTCGGTGTTTATGAAGCCAGCTACGTCGAGTTTTTGGGAAGGGATGGTAGTGCCAATCCCGACGTTGCCAGCCGCCGTAATCCGCATCTTTTCTGTTGTTCGAAGTCTCCCGTCGTTAGTACTACTGTTAAATCCAACTCCAAAGGCGAGATACTCGTTCAACCAAGCGCCACCGTTGAAACCCGCAACGATATCGGCAGTGCGTCGTGGACCGCTATCACCAGTGCCCACGAAGGTTGAATACATAGCCATGTCGCTAATTTCCCCTTGTGCAGAACCGGCTGTCATAGAAGTAAAATTCGGAGTTGTTGATGCTTCCAATGATCGTGAAATAAGCATGCCATAGTTGCTGCTTGTGTAAGTAATTCCTGTACCGACACCGACAGTGCCGTTATCAAGTACGGTGAATAGTGGACTGTTGCTCGAATTCGCGGCCGCAAAAGTCACTCCGGTCCCAGTTCCGGCTCCCGTCACCGATAGTTTGCCCCAAGGCGAGGTGGTACCAATCCCGACGTTGCCATTTCCCTTTACCGTTAATATAGGGAGAGAATTATAGCCGTTGTTGTAAAGACTACCGAATACCATGTCCACTGTAGTACCGTTATACCGCGTATCGATTTGACCAGTGGTGTTCCCAGACGCAATATCTCTCCAAGTAATTGACTTTTTTGAGCCATTGGAATTATAAGAGGTTTTGAGGTTTAAAAGCTCACTATCTGCTGCGCCTGTTCCACCATCGTTAATTTGCAGTAAATTACCAGGCGCAGCAGTGCCAATCCCCACATTCCCCGTGTTCGTCACCACGAAGTTCGTCGCAGTCGAAGAGCCAATGACGAAGGATGGGCCCGCGATGCCATTGGGGTTTACCGAAAGCTGGCCCCATGGTGAGCTCGTACCGACGCCGAAGTTGCCTGCTCTTGTTACCGTCAAACGATTGGTGCCCAAACCATTATCTATTGCAAATAAGTTGTTGGGGTCTTTGTACGCCGCCAAGGTTGTGCCGGTGGAACCGATGTAGTTGGTGGCGAGCGTGAGCGCGGTGTTGGAGGCAATAGTTGCAATGGTGTAAGCGACGGTGCTGGTGCCGATCTTTATTGCATCTCCCACACTGAAGTCAGTGGTGAATGTGGTGCCCGCGCCACTTACCGCAGTACTCGCATTTGTCGCTGTAATTGCCCCGCTTCCCGTAACAGCGGTACTCGTATTACCTTTGACGTGCAATTGGGCAGTCGGGGAGGTGTTGCCGATGCCGACGAGACCTTTGGCTGGCGAGAGTGCAGTGTCCCCCGAATCAAAGTCGACAAGAAGCGCGTTATATTCTATCGACGACCCTAAAGAATAGGCTTTTACGACGAATGTGTGTGTGTCGCCGTTAAGGCTCGCACCACCCGTGCGCGTATCAAGACGGAAAATACCGCCTGAACTCGAAGTGGCTCGGGTCGTGATTTGGGGGACGTTGATACCATACGAAAGTATTTTCCCACCGACTTCGGTAAAGAGTGCCGAAATTGTAGTGCCGTTCCCCGTCATGGTGAGCCCTGCATCGGTACTAACTGCCCCTGTGGTGATGCTTCCGAGCCCTATATCCCCGCGCGCCGTCCAAACATGGAGAGGCCATTGCGGCGACGTGGTACCGATGCCGATGTTGCCGTTTGCTAATACCGTCATCAATGTCGAGGTGGAATTGCCGCCGGTGGTGGAAGCAATAGAGAAGAGCGGCGTGTTCGCGGCGGTTGTTGCGGAGTTCGAAATGGAAAGGATGGAGTATGGAGAGGTGGTGCCGATGCCCAACCAACCCTGCGACGTAAACGTTGAAGTTGCCGTGCCGCCAAAGTATGCAGCTGTTGCAGAGAGCTGTGTGGTCGAGGCGTTTGCGTTGAACTGCTGCAGCGCAGTGAAGGTATTTGCGGTGGTGGTGCCAAACGAAGTCGCAAGCGTGCCATTTGAAAAAGTGAGTCCGTTACCAACAAACGCAGCAGCAATTTGCTTTGATGCGTTGTTGTACAAAAGAGTGCTTGGGGCAATCGACTGGAGTGTGGTGGTGCCCGAGACGGTGAGCGCACCTGATGCCGAAAGGTTTGCCACCGAGAGGTCACCCGAAAAGACGGTGTTGCCTTGTATGTTGAGGCTCGTTCCAGAAAGAGAAGCACCCGAAATCGAACCACCCGATATGGTCGGGTTCGAGATGGTGGTGCCCGAGAGTTGGTCGACGCGTTGGGAAACGGCGATGTTGTTTGCAACACCACCTGACGCAAACGTAGGGGTCGAGTTGCTTATCGCGAAGTGGATTTCACCACGCAACACATCGCGCAGATTCGCGAGTTTCGTGTCGAGCGTCTCCGCGGTGACGCCCGAGACAGTGGTTGTGCGTTCAACGATACGCTCAACGACTGGGTATGTTTTCTGCTCGATGACGGTGCCGACTGCATTGCCCGCGCCCTGCGGCACCGCACGCGCGAGCACTGGAGCGGTGCTCGATTGCACCATAAACTTTGTGCTAAATGATTCTGTGTTTTCTGCAACCTGTGCCGTGTGCGGCGCAAACCAATGCAAAACATCAGAGAAAATATTTGAAACAAAACCAACGCTCGCGACCGACGCGTTCGGAGACAGCACAAACGAGAAGGAAGGAAGCGAAACCGAGTTGATGCCGAAACCAAAAAACGGTGAAGCTATTTTCCCAATAGCAGCAGAGGGCGCGTGGGTGTTATTTTGCGAGACGATCTGATTTTGGCCTGCAACATGCGCCGCCAAGAGCACCGAACCAAAAAGAAGCACGCTGCCCATAACAAGCCCCATGTCGGCACGCGTGCCCCTTTTTGAAAAAAGTTTTTGTACATAGTACCGCAGTGGCGTATGTGTTTTTGCATATTCACGAATCTCGCGCTTGCGCGCTTCCATCAACGCTTCTGATCGTTCTTGTTTTGCGCGATCGCGAGCCTCTATAAAATTTTTAATCGAGGACGCTCTGACAAGCCACACACCCTCTACCATCGAGGCATCAAGCTTTCCTGTTCGGCATAAATTGGCCACATAATCCTGGGTACACCCAAGAAGTCTTGCGACTTCCCGAGCCGAGAGCATGGGTACGGGCACGTTTTCTGACGCCCTATCTGGCGAGATTATTTCAGCCTCAGGCTCACCTCTATATATAAGTGGTTCATTGACTATATTGCTTTGATTTATATAGTTATTTCGGCTTCTGAGCTCGCGTGATGCCCTGCGTTGTATGCGCAAAAACAGTACCAACCCACCCAGTGAAAAACCTAAAGCTGCAAGCACAAGCGCCGACAGAGAGATGGCAAGATAGAGTGTCTGGAAGAGACTGGCCACAGACAAGACAGCTGAGGTGACGAAATTATGCATCACAGGCAGCACGAGGTCAGAGACAACCCCCGCGCCCGCAGCTGCGACGGCAACCAAGGAGGGACCGCCGAGCGGCGCAGAACCAGCGAGCGAGTGAGCGTCGAGAGCGTGCGTTTCGGGAGTACCCGTAAACGCAAAAGAGCTTGCGTTCGCAAAAAGTGCTTGATGCAGATTTTTTGCTCCTGCAACGAGCTGCACTGCGAGCATGTTTTCTGAAGGTAGAGGGTATTTGTTTTGTTGAAAGTTTTGCGCAGCCGCTACCCGCAACGGAGCGTACGTTTCGGTTGATACTCGAAATAGTCCCGCGACAAATGCTTGAGTTCTAGCGTGAATGACATTTGAAAGTATCTGAATCTGGGCGAGGGTTTTTGATTGCGCGTGTGATACCTTCGATATTGCTATATGTAGCAACGTATTTATAGCTTCAAATTGTGCGGTGGCGTTTGTTTCGGCGACACTCTCTCCAACCATGGCCACCCTCGTGAGTGGCAAGACAGCTGAGGTGACGAAATTATGCATCACAGGCAGCACGAGGTCAGAGACAACCCCCGCGCCCGCAGCTGCGACGGCAACCAAGGAGGGACCGCCGAGCGGCGCAGAACCAGCGAGCGAGTGAGCGTCGAGAGCGTGCGTTTCGGGAGTACCCGTAAACGCAAAAGAGCTTGCGTTCGCAAAAAGTGCTTGATGCAGATTTTTTGCTCCTGCAACGAGCTGCACTGCGAGCATGTTTTCTGAAGGTAGAGGGTATTTGTTTTGTTGAAAGTTTTGCGCAGCCGCTACCCGCAACGGAGCGTACGTTTCGGTTGATACTCGAAATAGTCCCGCGACAAATGCTTGAGTTCTAGCGTGAATGACATTTGAAAGTATCTGAATCTGGGCGAGGGTTTTTGATTGCGCGTGTGATACCTTCGATATTGCTATATGTAGCAACGTATTTATAGCTTCAAATTGTGCGGTGGCGTTTGTTTCGGCGACACTCTCTCCAACCATGGCCACCCTCGTGAGTGGGTCGATATGCGCCCAAACCGTAGACGCAATCGTTGCTGTTAGAGCTGTGATCGGTTGCGCAACATACGTGTTTGTAACGCCAATGAGGTAAACGTGTGCGGTTGGCACACGTTGTGGTGCGAGCACAACAACTCCAAGCAATACTGTGCCAAAAAGCGCAACGCTGAGTATTAAAATATTTCTCTTGGTTTTCATGTGTCCGATAAAACTTTTGTTTTTGCAGTTAGTTCGGCTTATTTAGCTAGATTAATTATATATGAAGGAGCGCGAAAATAAGCACAAGAAAAGATATTAAAACTGTGGATAACAAAACAGAAAAATATACGAGTGGTATAAAACAAAAAAAACAGCCAACGCTGCGTGACAAAGAGTATGCTATTTTAGCCAAACACTACCCAGAAACAGAGACAGTTTGAACTTCGTCGCCATTCACCACAGAGCTGTTATATGAAATCAAGTAAGATCCCTCAAAAAAGCTTACAAACACGGCGACAAGTGCGCACACAAAGAGAATTCTGCCCATACGTGCAAGGAATTTTAAGGCAGATTTCCTAGGCAGAGGCACATCAACCACGCTTGGAGACTGCTGCACGGGCTCTGGCACGCTTTGTGTCCGTATGTGCACCCGGGACCCATCAGAAAACTCTTGTTTTGAGACTGTAGAGCTATTTTCTTGGCTAGAGAGGTACGTAAGTCCTATTCTGCGAGGTGAGAAAGTTGATCCTGCAGCAAAACCAGATACTGGTAGCTCTTTTTTAGCCACAATTTCTTTTTCTTTTGCTTGTTCAAGCTGTTGCGCGTGCGTTGGTTTTTTGACAACGATTGGCTCAGATTCTTTTCCCAAATACTCAGCCAAAGATTCAGCTTCCACATACCAAGCTCTGCCGACTTTTGTGCCAAGTATCTTCCCAGATCGCACAAGTTGGCCTATATAGTCAGCGTGATATTTATTCTCTTTTGCAGCTCTTTTTGAAGAGATATATATTTTACCCGATATTTCTAGCTCATCCATACAAGTATTCTACACAAGAACGAGAATTCTCGCCACAACAAATTGCTGTCAACTGTGGAGAAGTCTCAGAAGTCGCCAGCCGAATTCAAGAGAGAGACTGAGTCCAAGATTGTCATCAGTATGAAAGCGCTTTTTTAAATTCCTCGCGGAGCAGTGTTGGATTGGCCGCGCCCTTGGTTTCTTTCATGCCCTGACCCACCAAAAACTGGAGAGAGGCTTCTTTGCCTGCCCTATAATCAGCCACAACGCTAGGATTCGCCTCTATAACCCTGGAAACCGCCTCTGTAAGCTGTTTTGGATCACTTTGTTGTATTAAGCCCCCGTCTTTTGCGATACTCTCTGGATCACGGGCATCCGTAAGCATTAAAATAAGGGTATTTTTTGCACCACGAGACGAAAGGATGCCGTCAGAAACGAGTTGGATGGCGCGCGCAAAGCGCTTAGCATTGCTTTCAGTAAGCCACTCTGCGCTCATTTCATTTTTTTCGAGCATTCCAGTCACATCACTGGTTAAGTAGTTTGACCCGAGGAGCACTGAGTTTGGATTTTTTGCCTGTTTTGAAAAGACATCAAAGAAAGCCCCGAGCTCTTTTGAGCGCACATACATCTCGGCATCATCATTCGATATACCAAGCAAAACATATCTTTCTCGTCTAGCCGAGGGTAATTCTGGCAGATTTTTTGCCAACAATTCGTGCGCAAGTTCTGGAATTTCAGAAATGATCAGCTTCGGAAGATCAGGTTCGGGAAAATAGCGATAACCCTCTGAGGATTCTTTTTTACGCTGCGGAAAGGTTGACTGCTTTGCCTCGTCCCACCCGCGAGTCTCTTGCACAACATGCCCACCACTCTCTATGACACCTATTTGACGCTTTATTTCGTATGCAATGGCACGCTCCACACTCCTGAATGAGTTCAGGTTTTTTACCTCTACTTTCGTCCCGAGTTTAAGGTTCAACCTTGAAGGGTCCTGGTCTAAGGTTGAACCTTGGGGAGCAACAGAGATGTTTGCCTCAACACGCATCTCGCCTTTCTCCATATTTGCATCCCCCGCGCCCAAACAACGCAACAGAAGCTGCAATTCGCGCGCAAACGCGCCTGCAGTCTCAGCGTTATGTATAACTGGCTCAGTCACCAGCTCCATCAGAGGCAGGCCGGCGCGGTTGTAATCAACCAGACTTACCCCACCAGAATTTGCACTGAGCGAGGTCGAGGTGTGCTGCGAGCGCGCCGTGTCTTCCTCGAGATGAATGCGCGTTATATCGATGCCCCGCAGAGAGCCGCCGCGCACCAATGGGTAGGCATATTGGCTTATTTGATAACCTTTTGGAATGTCCGGATAGAAGTAATTTTTGCGATCAAACTCTGTATAGTCTGCAAGCGTCGCCCCGAGGGCAACCCCCACGCTCAGAACCTTTCTCACTGCGTCATAGTTTATAACTGGCAGTGTTCCTGGGTGCGCCATGCAGACAGGGCAAATGTTTGTATTTGGCGCTTTTTCATCGGCGTCATTCCGACACGCACAGAACATTTTGGTCTGAGTTTTCAGCTCTGCATGAATCTCAAGCCCAATAGTGGGCAGATACTTTGCGTTTGTATTGGATTTTAAATCTTGTTCACTCACCCACTCATACTAACGCAAAGCTTTGGAAATAGCATCTGAGAGCTTTTTCAAAGATGGCTCATCGAGTATCGAAACAACTAAAATTTCTTGATTCTTTTTTCCCTCTTTTTTAAATGCCTCTGCAAACAGAGACGATATTTGCTTTATATACTCACTATCTCGGCTATCCGATTTTGTTAAAACAAGCATTTCTTGCTTTTTCAAGAGCGAACCATCTTCAAATTGTTGCAGTTCGTTACGCACAGTTTGATAATCTTGAAGCGGAACTTCTGACTCAAGCGAGACGCAGTGGACGAGTAAGTTGGTGCGTGCAATGTGGCGCAGAAACTTAAAACCCAAACCCTTCCCCTCGCCTGCTCCCTCAATAAGCCCTGGGATGTCCGCCAGGACAAACTCATAGAGCGCGCCGAGGTTTGGGTCGAGCGTGGTGAACGCATACGAAGCGACCTTGCCCTCGGCACGGGTGAGCGCATTGAGAAGCGATGTCTTACCTGCGTTGGGAAGGCCGATGAGTCCTGCATTTGCGATGAGGCGCAGCTCGACAAACAGCTCGGCCTCTTCACCGCGTGCGCCTGGGGTAAACTGCTCGGGCGAGCGATTGGTTGAAGACTTGAACACAGCGTTACCCGCACCACCCCTGCCCCCCTTGAGCAGCAAGAAAGTCTGTCCGTTTTCTGTGAGTTCAAAAACTTCACCCGTGCTTTTGTTGCGCACAACAGAGCCAACGGGCAGGTCGATGGTGAAGTCGTCTCCCCCAGCGCCCGTCTTGCGCAGACCCTCGCCTGGGTTGCCATTCCCCGCGGCAAACTTCTTTTCGCTGCGATACCGAGAAAGCAAATTGAGGTCGCGCACGCCGCGTATGTAGACATCGCCGCCGTCGCCACCATTGCCACCAGAGGGGCCAGCAAACTCAATGCCTTTGACATGCAGCCAGCGCACCACACCGTCGCCTCCTTTGCCAGCCGAGGCTTGGAGGGTTATTTCGTCTATAAGTGCCACAATACCTCTAGAGTACTAGAGGACGGCGTGTAAGACCAGGGTCACCAAAGACAGCACAAACGAACCTTCGAGCGCGGGCACAAATCCTGCTACTGCAAAACCAGGGACAAAAAGGGACATCAACCAGAAAAGTCCTGCATTGAGTACGAAAGAAAATAATCCGAGCGAGAGGAGCGTGAGCGGCAGCGTGAGGATGCGCAGCACCGGGCGCAGCGTGAGCGAAAGAACCCCCCACACAAGAGCTGCGATGCATGCATTGGTGAAGCTATTCACGGCTATTCCTGAAATAAAATGTGGGAGCGCAAGCAGCACGCCCGCAGTGACTCCGACCCGGATACATATTTTGACCAACATAGTATTTCTATTTTATATCACAGGTGTGCTAAAAACCAGTTGTAGCCCACCATGTGCGACTCGATGAACTGTGAAGGAATCAGGCTACCAAGCCACCCCATGAGCAGCAAGAAGCCAAAGCACACGAGCAGCGCACCGCCCACAACGGAGAGTGTGTGTAGCTTTGGCGCAATGCGCACAAATACACTACTCGCCTTATTGATGAGAAGCGCACTCAGAAGAAACGGGATACCTAGCCCAAGCGAGAAAATGCCGAGTAACAAACCGCCTTGAAGCAAGGTTGCGTTTGCCGACGCATACAAAAGCACCGTACCCAAAATAGGCCCGATGCAAGGACTCCACCCAAGTGCAAATAGTCCACCAATAAAAACCGAGCTTTCTGGCCGTCCCACGGTAAGGAACCTCGGCAGGCCAAGACGTCTTTCTCGAGAAAACGCGGGTATCCGCAACACGCCCATCATGGTGAGGCCAAAAAGGATGACCACCAACCCCGCCCCACGGGCCAAAACCACACGCCACGGGCCAAGCAAGCCGCCGATCGCCCCCGCGAACACGCCAAGCAAAATAAATATAAAAGAAAAGCCAATCACAAATGCACCAGCGTTTACCAAGATGCGCCTCCGAGCCCGTGTGTGGTCATGCGCCCCCACCTCCCCATATGGCACACCAGCAATAAAGGCCAAATAGCCGGGCACCAGCGGGAGTGTGCACGGCGCAAAGAACATGAGCACGCCTGCAAAAAAAGCAGCGGGCGCAAACGCGAACAGGTCAATGGGGGTCATACCTCCCTATTCTATCTTGCCCTTTCTTTCTTGTCTCGCACCAGCACATAGTTCTCAAACTCCACAGCGTCACAACCCGGGTGTCGGCGGAAGGACTTGGCCACAAGTAAATTTCCTGACGGAAATTTCTCGCGACCCCGGCTCGCGGTTTTTGCCTTTGCTTTGCAAAACAAAAACATCACTGCGCCCTGCAAGCCCTTCTCGCGCTGTGCCCATGCACAGCGCTCGCCGAACAACGCTTTGCTTGTGTCGGCGGAAGGACTTGCACCTTCGACCTTGGGTTTATGAGTCCCATGCTCTAACTACCTGAGCTACGCCGACATTCCCCACATACTACACCATGGTTTTATTTTTGTCCTATACAAGCACGCGCATTATATGAGCACTTGTGGGCACGTCCTGCCGTCACGCTCAAGCTCGGTTGCATGCTCGGTTGCAGTGACGCTGCCGTCTGGAGCGATGTGCAGAAGTACCGCGAGACCATGCATCACCGCTTGGCTGAAATATTGATCAAAAATGAAGTTGCCGAGCGAGTAGTAGACAAGCGTGTTGCCTATGTATTCATGCAGACCCACCACGTGTGGGTGCGAACCAATGATGACTGACGCCCCCGCCTCGGCAAACAGTGTCGCTATTGGTTTTGTTTGTGCGGTCGTGGTCGAATACTCCGTACCCCAGTGCGCAAAGACGATGACCATTCTCCCCGCAGCGCGTTCGCGCAGTATGGTCAAAGCAACCTCTGCAGGAGGCGCGCCACCAAACTGGTTGTAGCCCACAAACGAAAACTTGCTGCCGCCTTCTTCTGTGTGATACACCGGCTCATCACCCGAGACACCGCCGAAGTATCCAACCCCTGCCCCGTCCAAATAGTGGTGTGTTTGCAAAAGTCCATCCATCCCAAAATTTACTATGTGATTATTGCCCAAAGAAACCGCGCGAATGTTGTGTGCAAGCAAAAGCGGCGCGGCGCTTGTGGAGAACGTGAAGCGATAGTTGTTGGCACTGCCCACAATACTCCCCAGACTCACTGAAGCATTTGTCGTGATTGGGCCTTCGAGATTGCCCACCACAAAGTCAGCCGACTGCAAAAGCGGGTCGATACAAGAGAAAAGATAGTCTCCTCCCATCGTCCCGGCCACCTCGCGAATATGCCGGTCAAAAAACATATCCCCGACAAATAAAATATTTGCGCCCTTGTCTTGACGAGTTAAGACCACTGAAGCCTCTTGTGGCACCACAGGCGTGAGCACCGCCCGCAACAGGGGCAACCCTTGTGCAAACACGGGCGTGGACCCTTGCCCATAGATGGTTGAAACATAAAAAGCAGCAACGCTGACAATCAGTGCCACCGCCGCGAATGCATACAAGAGAGTGTGCGCCTTTTTTGGTTGCTCGTCCATTATGCGTTAAGCATACTACTTTTTTTGAGCCATTAACTGCTGGTGTTCCTGTGTTCCCTTGAGGCCGCAGTTCTTCCACTTTTTTCCCGAGCCGCAGGGGCACGGGTCGTTTCTTCCTATGTCTCCTCCTGCACCTATGTTCCCTACGCCTCCTGCGCTTGCCGCAAGGTGCCCAGAAAGATTTGCTTGATTATTTTGAACGTTGTGTGTCGCATCAGTCAGCGTGAGTGTGGGAATGGTGTGGTGCGTAGCGAGCGGCACTGTTTGGTCGACCGCTTGTTTGGTCATATTGTCGAGCGCGTCAAACACGCGTGCAGCGAGTGTCTGCTCAAGCTCTTTGTAGAGCCGCGTGCCCTCACGGCGATACTCGGTGAGCGGGTCACGTTGGCCATAGGCGCGCAGATTGACGCTGCCGCGCAGGTATTCCATTGACTCGAGGTGGTCAACCCAAAGCCCATCGAGCGTCTGCAGGTATACACCGCGCGAAGCCGAGAGGAACTCGTCGCGGCCAAACTCGGTTTCTTTTTGTATCAAAAGCTGCTTTGCTGGCTCGTCCTCGCCCGCCATCTCGGCAAGCACGCTCGCCACCTCGTCGAGCGAGCCCACCAGCATGGTGCGACGCCGATCGTAGACAAAGCGGCGTTGGCGGTCGAGGACATTATCAAACTCGAGCACATGCTTGCGTGCGTCAAAGTTGAATCCTTCGATTTTTGTCTGGGCACTCTCGAGCGCGCGGGAGACCATCGAGTTTTCTATCGCTTCGTCTTCCGGGATGCCAAAGCGGCCCATCAGACTTTTGAGCGAGTCGGGTGCAAAGACGCGCATGAGGTGATCCTCAAGCGAGACAAAGAACTGCGTCTCGCCTGGGTCGCCCTGGCGGCCCGAGCGGCCGCGGAGCTGGTTGTCGATGCGACGCGCCTCGTGACGTTCGGTACCAAGCACACAGAGGCCACCGAGCGCCTTGACCGCTTCATACTCCTCAGGACTCGCGGCAATGCCGCCGAGCTTGATGTCGACACCACGCCCTGCCATGTTGGTCGCGACGGTGACCATCCCACGCTTGCCTGCACCCGCCACTATTTCACCTTCGCGTTCGTGGTTCTTGGCGTTGAGGATCTCGTGCGGAACGCCTTCTTGTTTCAAATAGGCCGAGAGCAGCTCGTTGGTCTCGATTGAAACCGTCCCCACCAAAACCGGCTGCCCCTTTTTGTGCAACTCTTTAATGGTGCGTGCGAGCGCCTTAAACTTGCCGGTTTCAGTTTGAAATATTAAATCATTTCTATCGATGCGCACCACCGCACGGTTGGTGGGGATCAAGGCCACCTCGAGGCCATAGACTTTGTAAAACTCTTCGGCCGACGTCTGCGCCGTACCCGTCATGCCCGCCAACTTTTCATAGAGGCGAAAAAAGTTTTGGTAGGTAATCGATGCAAACGTGCGCGACTCCTTTTGTACCGAGACTCTCTCTTTTGCCTCGATTGCCTGATGCAACCCCTCGCTCCAACGTCTCCCTGGTTGCAAGCGACCGGTAAATTCGTCAACAATCACGACCTCGTCGCCTTTGACCACGTACTCCTTGTCTTTTCGGAACAAGGCTTCGGCGCGCACGGCGGTCTCGAGGTGGTGCACAAACTTGATGCCTTTTTCAGTATAAATATTTTCAACACCCAAAAGCTTTTCGGCGTGAGTGATGCCGTCGTCGGTCAGCTGTATTGCCTTTTGCTTTTCATCAACCGTATAGTCAGTTTCCTTAACCAGCTTGCCCGCAATGTCAGCAAACGTGCGGTAGAGATCTTCGGACTCTTGTCCCGGCGCCGAGATGATGAGCGGTGTGCGCGCCTCGTCGATGAGGATGGAGTCGATCTCGTCGACAATGGCAAAGTAGTGCCCCCGCTGGCGCAGCTCTTCGGGGCGATAGGAGATGTTGTCGCGCAAGTAGTCAAAACCAAATTCAGAGTTGGTGCCGTAGGTGATATCTGCTTCATAGGCTTGTGGGCGTGTTGAGGGGCGCAAAAATTCATAGAACACACGAAAACTCCCCTCTTCGTCGCGCATGGCGTCGTCTTCACGTGCCGCATGCGATGCGTCATAAAGGTAGGAACCGTCTTGATTGATGACACCAACTGACATCCCGAGCGCCACATATATCTGCCCCATCCACACTGCGTCGCGTCGTGCCAAATAATCGTTGACCGTCACCACGTGCACGCCCCGACCCATCAGCGCGTTGAGATATGCGGGCAAGGTCGCGACAAGAGTTTTACCTTCTCCTGTTTTCATCTCGGCAATGCCGCGCTTGTTCAACAGAATGCCGCCAAGTAACTGCACGTCAAACGGCCGCAGACGCACGGTGCGACGCGCGCTTTCACGCACTGCAGCAAACGCCTCAGGCAACAGGCTCTCGAGTGTCTCCCCGCCCTGCAAGCGACTCCGGAACTCTTGCGTCTTGCGAGCCAGGCTCTCGTCCGAAAGCGCCTCGTACTCAGGCTCACAAGCGTTGATCGCCTCTATTGTTTTTGCGTTCTGGTGCATGAGCTTTTTGCCCACATCCCCAAACAGACTGGCCAGTGAAATCATAGGAAAATACTAGCATATTTTGGCGTTTTTTGCTCCTCGAGACAACCAAGCACCGATTGAGCATACATAGAAAAACCCTCGCATTTTACCGCGAGGGTTTCTCGTATCAAAGCCATCTTCCCAGGTAAAACCCGAGAAGGAAGTCACGCTAGCGGCGTGCTTTCTTTGTCTTTGCTTTTGCCTTTGTAGCTTTCTTTTTTGCTGCCATAGTTTTAGCGACGAAGTCGCGAATTGGTTTGGCATCGATCGACCTTGTTCAAATCATGCTTTTGTTTTCACAAAGAGACATTCATCAAACACATATCGATGCTCTACACATAAGTATCAAACAAGTTGTATAGAGATACAATGAAAAATATTTTTAAACTGTGGATATCTTTTTTAATTTTAAAAAAGTTTTTATAAAATAATTTTTACTTCGGGTTCTATTTTTATTTGTGTCTCATCAAAAACTTTTTTCATCACAACATCTTTCAAATCAAAAATATCCTGCGCGCGCGTACCGTGCGCTGCGGCGACCACGAGCGGCTGGTTTTCAAACAGGCGCGCGCCTCCCACACAAAAGCCTTTGAGACCCAATACTTTATCCAAAATAAACGCGAGTGGGACTTTAACGCCTGCTGTTTCGGGCATTGCAAACAAAGGCATTTCTGGATACTTTTGTTTGAGCGCTTCTGCTTCTGGTTTGGGAAGTATTGGGTTTTTAAAGAATGAGCCTGCGGTACCCTCAACTGAAAGATCAGGAAACTTGCCCCTGCGTATTGCGAGCACTGCTTCTCGAATAGCAACAAGGGTCGGGGCACTACTCCCCCGTGTTTCAGCCACTCCGTCTGAAAATCTTTGTGCAAGATCTTTATACGAGAGATTGGGCTTTGCCTGGCGGGAAAGTGCAAAAGCCGCACGCGTCACTACAAAGTTGCTCGTATGTTTAAACACACTCTCGCGATAATCAAAGGCGCATGCTGTGTTTTCTATTTTTTTTACTTCGCCTGTTTTAGTATCAAATACTTCGACCCACTCCAACACTTCAGACACCGCCGCGCCGTAGGCGCCAATGTTTTGCACGACTGCGCCGCCCACCGTGCCCGGAATGCCCGAGAGATTCTCTATTCCCCACAAACCCTCAGCCACACTGCGCGCAACAACCGCGTCCCAACTCTCCCCCGCCCCCGCTATCAAAATTACTTTGTTTGATTCTTTTTCTTCTATATCTTTCTGAATTTCAACTCCCGCTATTTCTATCTTTATCACCAACCCGTCAAAACCATCATCTCCTACGAGCATATTTGACCCGCCGCCCAATATAAGCATTTTAAGTTCTTTCTCGCGCGCATATGCAAGCGCCTCCCGCAACCCTTCAACACTTGCCACTCGCGCCATATATCTTGCTGGCCCACCAATATAAAAAGTGGTGAGGGGCGCAAGTGCAACGTTTTCTTCTATTTTCAGACCCTCTCTACTGCCCATCTGCATGCATCCACTCTACCACCCACCGCATCCTACACAAAAAACTCCCCAACAAGGGAGTTTTTCAAACAACACGTAAAATCGAGGTTTTGCCTCGATTTTTTTAGTTCTACTGCCCGGGTTTGAGCGAACCATCTTTGATTTTGCCGATGATAGCCTCAATTTGACCAGCGTGCGCAGGGTCAACCTGTTCAGCGTGCTTCAATTGGGTGATAGTGCTTGGAATGTCGCTCGCCGAGAAGTATGCCGCAGCGAGGCCGATGTTGGTTTGTGCGTCATTTGGGTTAGCTGCCACGCGCATCTTCCAGATGCCAACAATGCGATCAAACTGTTTGAGATTGGTGTATGCCTGGATGAGACGTTGATCATCAACCAACACGGTGCCGAAACCATCAGCCGTGGGGCCAGCAAGCAAGAGCGCGTCGCCACTCTTTTGGTCACCTGCGTAGTAGAACGCTACCGCATAGAGAATGCGCGCGTCTCTGTACTGCGGCGCCTCTTCAAACGCTTGCTTGAATGACGCAAGCGCATCGGGAAAATCTTTGCCGTTGATATAGACCAAACCTTGCTCGAACATAATCTGTTGCTTTGCAGGAGAATCAGCAAGCGCAGACTGGATATATTGTAGCGCCTGCGGCAATTGACCAAAACTTTCAAGCGTGCTGCCGTAGAAGAGCTCGAGCCGCGCGTCATGGCTCCGCTGCGCCAACAATGCTTGCCCCGCGCTCTGCGCCAATGTGGCAAACCCTTGTTTGGTGACTGGGTCTACCGACTGCGACGCAGCCGCATTGCTTGAAAACTGGAAGAGTTGCTCGGTCACTTCTTGCGTCCCCAATGGGGTGCCTGGCCACGCACCAGGGCCCAGCGCCACCTTAAATTCTTCAAGACTCATCTTTGGGTCCTTGGCTTGCGCTTGACCATTAACCAACACTGCCGGAGTTATTGCCTCAACCAAGTTGCGCGCACGTGCGATGCCTGGCGCGTTGAGGGCCCAGACGCCAACCAACACCACCGCAGCGAGGATGGGGGCAACCACCGCCACCCCTCGGTCGCCCACGGGGCGCGACAGCACCAACCAGCCTGGCAGCGCTCGCTTCGAGAGGCTGTGCAGATATGCCAGCACTGCAAAGAAGTAGAGCGAGCTCATGAGGTCGTCAAACACAAAGAGGTTGTTGAATGCATACCCAGCCAAGAGCCCTAGGAGAACTGCCTGCTCGGGCGCTTCAAGCTCAGAGCGCGTAATCGCGAGCACCGCAAGCACAAAGAGCGACACATAGAGCAAGAATGCGGGCAAGCCACCTGCGATGAGCCAGTCTAGAAATTGGTTGTGCGCACGGTCAAACCACTGCTCCTGTGCATACATTGGCGGTGTGTAATATTTGTTGAAGACAAAGCTGAAGTTTTCTTGCCCCCAACCAACCGCTATTGTTTTTGGACTTTGTTTGAAGCCGTTGAAAGCCATGTCCCAAATCTGAAAGCGCGCTTGTGAACCCGAGTCAGTGAGCGAAATAGATGCAAAACGACTGAGTGCAGGATTCCCCCGAACAAACGAAGTATCTTTGACCGCGAAGAACACCACAAAAAGCACTGCGATTGAGCCAAGTGCGTACATCGAGATGCGGCGAAGAGTTTTCCATTCATAACCGCGAGCCTTCCACACAACATAGAGCGCCGCAACCACAACACCACCCAAGAGCCCCAAAAAGGCACTGCGTGTTTGAGTGAAGTAGAGCACTACAACTTCTAAAACCAAAGCGAAACCATAGACCGCCTGCGCTACCTTCGAGCGTCGGTCTCGCACGAGCAAGTACAAAGTGACGAATGTGTTAAAGAGCATAAAAATGCCCAAGTACGCTGCATTGCCAAAATGACCATCAAGGCGATCGCCACTTTGCGAGCTTGGGGCGAGACCCCCGATGCGTATCAACTGCCCCAGCGCATACAGCGCCTCAAGGCTTGCTGCAGCAACTGAAACTTGAAAGAAGCGCTTCCACCAATCTGCCGCACCCATGACTGACCCCACCATCGTAAAGTAGAGGAACAAGTGCAACACAGTGATATAGCCTTCCATGCGCTCAAAGTTACTCCAAAAGCTTTTGACCGGGTCAACACTCGCCGCCGTTGCAACAGCCATCCACAACACAAACGCACCGAACACATACAAAAGCAGCGAAGTGCGGGGGCGATACTTGGGCTCCTTCAAAGCGAGAATGACATAGACGCCAAACAACAGCTCAACGGCGATGCGGAATGCAAAGTTTTTGCCGGTAATAAACGGAAAGAACATGTTTAGCACAAGACCCGAACCATCGGCAATGAGAAATGGAATAAAAAAAGTTGCGGAAAGACCAATAAGAAGCACCCATTTAAGCCATCCGGCGTATTTCATATGCATGGCAAAACTATACCATACTCGCCTACCGAGCCAAAAGCGTAATAATCTGTGAGTCGGCCATGGCGCAATCGTATAAATACCCCGCAATGTGGCCACTTTGTTTACCCGCAACCAGACGGCATTGTGCAAAATACTTTGCATAGACTGACGTTGTGCTGAGCGCAGGCATGTTCACAAACAAATAGTAACCAGGGTGCGCAGCAAATTTAACCCTATTCCCCTCCACAAACTGGTCATGTGGATAGAACCGTCCTGCGTACAAACTGCGCGCGTACAGCTCGTATGCCCCCACGTCGTTGTAGGTGATAATACCACTTGTCCTCACCAAGGTTGAACCTTGATATTCTTTGGTGTTTATTTTATCTATTTCTTGCATGAGACTTGAGACCACCGCGCCCGAGCTGCCATACAATGCGCCAAACAAGTATTCACTCCCAACCAACAAAGAGTACAGCGCGCCGCCGGAAAGCAAAAAAGCGAGTCCGAGCTTTTTGTGTCTTAAAGTGGCACTCAAAGACAACGGCAGCAACACCAAGAACGCACCCAGAGCAGCAAGCGCCCACAGAAGCGCGAGCACGTCGACAGGCAGATAGAAACCGAGCGGACCTGAACCGCCGGTCATCGGCAAGAGAAAACGCCAATGACCATGGACCACGGCGCTCACGAACGCAGTCTTTGGCAACAGTGGAATGATGTTGTGTGGAAGCAAAGCCAGATACCATGCGACACTACCGAGCGCTATGAACACTCCAAACAGATATGCGGCAAGAGGATTCTGTTTTGCACGCGACACATCAGCAAGCACACGCTCCAGCCACACGGCCGTGGCGACACATGCGGGCAGGACCAAAAAGAGCAGGTAGCGGTCAAAGGTGCGGTGTGAGAAATCAAAAATCACGAAGTAAAAAAGAATGTTTGCGAGCAGGAAAAAATACCACAACGAAAGTTCTTTGCGTATTTTTTTGTCGAGCAAGCCGAGCAAAAGCCCAAAGAAAAGAGGCGGCGAAAGATAGATGACCCCTTTGACGGTTAAAAACAAAATCTCAAAATAGTCGCGGCCATGGAGCGCCACGAAGTTGTCGACATAGCGCAAGAAGCCGATGTAATTCCACACAACCGCGAGCGCGCCTACCAGAATCACTGCGCTCACAGCAACTCCAACCAACACTTCCCTCCTGTTTAGAAACGCGCGCGCTTGTCTGTTGTGAAAGAGTAGGTCAAGCACAAACGCTGCGGGAACCAATATGAAACTGAGCTTGAAACCAAAACCTATAACCAAGCTCATGCACATGAGCACGAGTCCCCATTTTTTTTCTCCCCTATTTTTGGCTCGCTGCCACAGAGAGTAACCAGAAAATGTAGCGAGCGCAGCGAGCGGCAAAAACACACCGTCGATGTCTATCTGCAAAGAGCCAAGGAGCGCATAGGGCGTCGCAGCAAACAAAAGAGCGCCGATAAGAGCTGCGCGCATGCTAAAAAAAGATTTTAGATATAAAAATAGAAAGATGAGTAGAATGAGCGAAAAAAACACAGGCACTACACGTAAGTTTTCATAGCCAATAACAGAGCCAATGTGATGATAGAGAAAGAGCGCCAAGGGTGGGTGTGGAATGGTCTGCGCTGCATGAGACGCTGCGTCGGCAGCCTGCGCCCACTTGTATTCGTCTTGCTGGTACGGTTGCGAAAGACCAAAGAGGCGCAACACAGCCGCAAGTAAAAAGATTATAGAAAACATTGCCCAGCCCACAGAAGGACACCTTCTGTCTTTACAGAAGGTGTCCTTCTGCAACTTTTCGAATACATCTAGAACCATGCGCGGAATCGCTCATCGATGATAAAAAAGATCATTTTGAAACCGAGCTTGATTGCCTTGTGACGCTTGCCAGTAATCTTCGACGTGCCCACGCGCGCGCCATAGTGCACAGGAATTTCAACGGTGGCGCAACCGCCCTGCAGACAGCGGATCATAAACTCGGGCGAAAACCAGTTACCCGCCACGGTGAATGTGCTTTTTATTTTTTCATAACTGGCGCGGTGAATAAGTTTGTAGGTGCAGCCCACATCGGTGAACGACGGGCCGTTGAAAAGGTACTCGAGGAGCTTGGCCACGGCCCAATTGCCCATGCGCATTGCAAAGTCCATGTTGGCGCCCGGGTCGCCACCACTCCACACGGGGTTGCGCGAGGTCCGCGTCCCAAACACGACGTCGTAGTCGCGACTGAAGATGAGCAGACGTTCGATGTCGGACGCACGAAAGGTGCCATCGGGTTCAACCGTGACAATGATGTCGCCGGTTGCCGCACGCATCCCCGCCTGCAAGGCCGCGCCGTACCCTTGGCGTGTTTCTTTGACGTACACTGCACGAGTCTTTTTTATCTCTTCGTCACTCCCGTCTTTTGAGTTATTGTCGACCGCAATAATCTCGTCGATGCACGGCTCGCCAAAAAATTCGTCAATAGCCGCACGAATATTTTCTTTTTCGTTATAAACCGGGAACACGACGCTTACTTTCTTGTTGCGGTACATGTTTTTGAAAAATTAGTAAATAAAAAATAAAATGGGGTGATTAAAAATTTAAAGACATGCTTTTAGAAAAGCCTGTCCTTCCACGTGCGTGGCGTTTTGTCTGAAATGATTTCCAAGTCTAGGTGGTAGTGAAATGGTTTTGGACCGCGCATCTTGATGTAGTCAATCATCTCGCTGAGCCCCTCGCTCAGCGACATGGTTGTTTTGTAGTCGAGGAGCGCGCGCGCCTTGTCGGCGCTGCACGAGGCGTGTTTGACCTCGCGTGGCCGATCGGGCATGTAGGTTGGGTTCAGGGGGAAATCGAGCTGTCGGGCAATTTCCACTGCAAGCTCACCTATGGTGGTGAACTCGTCGTCAGGCCCCACGTTGATGACGTGCCCCACAGGCTCAGGGAGTGTGCCCATTTTAATGAGTGGGCTTACCACGTCTTTTACAAACGAAAACGAGCGACTCTGTAACCCATCGCCATAGATAACCGGCTGGCGGCCCTGCAGCATGAGGTTGATCATAATGCTTGCCACGTTGCGATACGGGTCATCGTACTTCTGTCGAGGACCAATAATATTGTGCGGAACGGCTATGACGTATTCAACGCCGTGCGTCTCGCACAACTCGCGCACCGTCAGCTCGGCGGCGTACTTGGCGATGCCGTATGGGTCCTGCGGCAATGGCTGCATGTCTTCGGTAAAAGGAAACGTTGGCTGTGTGCCGTAGCGCGCCATCGACGAGCAGTACACAAAGCGCTTCACCTTGTTGGCAATAGCCGCAGAAAGAACAGAGACCGTGTTGCCGTAGGTGTTTTGGGTTATGAGGTGGGGCGAGAAAACCGAAAGCCCCTCGTGCGCAGTAGCGGCACAGTGGTAGACCACCTCGGTGTCTTTCATGATTTTAAAGATGAAGTCACGGTCGGCGCAGTCGTGGGCATAGAACTCGACACCTGCGGGCACGTTGTCGAGGTAACCGCCGATGAGGTTGTCGACGCCGATGACTCGGTGACCGTCTTTGAGCAACGCCTCAGCCAAGTGGCTGCCCAAAAACCCTGCCACACCGGTTATGAAATAGGTTGTTTTTTGCACAGACGTAGTATAGCTTCTCTTGGCGTCATTTTCCACACATTTTCTCTAAGGGAAGGTCTGCGGCAACACGGCTATGGAACCGCATTTCATGACCGTCGAAGCGGGCCTCGTTCATCATGAAAAACTGGGTCGGCCCGGAGACCCGAACGAAAAGCTCCTGCGCGGTCTCACCTGGTTCACAGAGGGCGAGTTACGTACGATGATCCGCCGGGGCGAAATCTACTGCGGCTATACCCTCTCCGCACTTCAGTTGCTCGCTGCGAACGGTGGGCCTCGCACAGTAATCGGGTTCATCGAGCAAGATATCGCGGCCGCAACGCGGGTCTGAATCCGACCGACCTTCGATACTTTGGCCCGTTCCTCCCCCACCCCGCCAGCGGCATGCCGCTGGCGGGGATTTCTTTTTCTTTCTTACTTATCTCCCGTCTCGTCAATTCATGAGCAAGGCGAAACCTTGCTCAAATAGATCTTTCAACAAACAGGACTTTTTTGTAGAAGAAAAAGGTCCAGAGAGCGATGACGGCGGCGGCGGCTGCTTGGGCGAGATATTTATTCTGCGAGAGCACATCAACCATGGCGTAGACAACCAGCGCGTCTATCCCGAGATTGAGCACGGCGGCGCCTACATAAAGAGAAAACTGCCGCACGGCTTCTGCATGTGTTCCTGTTGTTTTTCTTACGCTATTTTCTATATGATCTGCCACGACCGCACCTCCCACTGCTTTTTCAACACGAAACGTCCAGAACTTTTGCAAGAGAAATCCAACACAGGTTGAAAATGATAGCGCAAGAAGCGATGCGGCAAGGTAGTGCAGTGTTATAATTTTTAAAAGAATATGGAAGCCTAAAAGATTGACCCCAAAACCGAGCGTGCCCGCACACAAAAAACGCAGAACCTGCCGGACATTCTCTTTGTTATAGAGTTTGTTGTAGAGGTTATTATGGAAAAAGTGCATAAGAATAGTATAGAATAGCACTATCATTATGCCCAGCACACAAGGAAGCCCCCTAAACCGCGTCCTGCGCTGGAGCGAGCGCTACACCCACACCGACATGGTCTACCTGGCCCGCAGCGGCTTCTGGCTCAACCTGGGCAGTGTGAGCGTGTCTCTGTTCTCGCTCGTGCTGTACATCATCTTTGCGCGCGTTCTGTCGCCTGAAGTATACGGCACCTACCAGTACCTGCTCTCGGCAGGCGCGCTCATCGGCGCGTTCAGCCTGACCGGCATGAACAGCGCAGTCATCCGCGCCGTGGCGCAAGGCAAAGAAGGCGTGCTACGGCGCTCGGTGCGCATCCAGCTTGTGTGGGGGCTCCTTCCCTTCAGTATCTCACTTGTCGTCGCTGCCTACTATGCGCTCCACGGCAACCTATTGCTCGCCGCCGGCTTTGCGCTTACTGCTGTTTTTTTGCCGCTCAATAATGCGCTCAACACCTACAGCGCATTTCTTGCGGGCAAAAAAGATTTCAGACGTTTATTCCTGTACAACTTTTGTATCAGTGCTGTTTTTTATAGCACGCTCGCAGTAATTGCACTCAGCAATCCGAACATCATTCTTCTTATTGCAACCAATCTTGTTACACAAACCACAGGGTTATACATCGCCTACCGCACCGTGGTGAAAAAGTATCACCTGCCCGACACCATGGACGAAGAGACGCTCCAGTACGGTAAGCACCTGAGCGTCATGGGCGTCATCAGCTCGGTTGTGCAGTATGCAGACAACATCCTCGCCTTCCACTTCCTCGGCCCCGCGGCGCTCGCGGTCTACAGCTTTGCCACAGCCGTACCCGACCGCATCGGCGGACTCCTTAAGTTTATCCCTTCGGCCCTGCTCCCATCATTTTCGCAAAAAAGCCCGCAAGACATACAGCGCAGCATAACAACCCGCAGTATCGTCAGCATAACCTGCGCTGCTTTGGCGATTGCAACACTGTACAGCATAGTAGCGCCCACGCTCTTTCACCTTTTGTTTCCACGATACAATGCCTCGATTCCCTACTCGCAAATATACGCATTCTTTATGGTTGCTATTGTGGGAACCGTCTTTACAACTGCCCTAACCGCACAAAAAAATGTGCGGGCGCTCTACATCACCAACACTGCGTTCCCTTTCTTTCAGTTATTACTTCAAATTGTGGGGATTTTGTTCTTTGGTTTGTGGGGGCTTATTGGGGCACGACTCATTGCACACGTCTTGCTGAACATTCTTTCAGGATGGTTGCTGTTTCGACAGAACGTTTTGATTTAATTTCCACACAGTAATCTGTGCGTTGTTTTTGTATGCTTCGCGATAGTGCGAGGTGAACCACGGACTAGCAAGAAAACACGGCTCCATTTGCGACGGCGCTGCAATAAGCCACGTGGGCTGTGTTGCTTCAATAAGTTTGGGCGGCGTCATGTAGAACTGCCATTGACCCGCGCATGCATCTTTGACTGGATAGAATGTGACCGACTGGCTGTTGACCAGACCAATAAAGTCGATAATGTAGGCGCCGGTGATGTAGCCCACAATGCCGATGTCGCCCGCCCCCACCGTGTCGCCTGGTGCTTGGTGTGTGGCAATAAACTCAGCAATTTCAAAGTGCCCATACTTTGACCCTGGGTCGGTCGCCGTCACCATCCGCGCCCACCCCAGGAGCGGTCCGAGCATGATGCCAAAAAGAAACAGCCCTGCCACAACACTTCGCACACTACCCACACCAATCAGACTGCTGCGATTTGCTTGAACAGATCCTGGAGACGCAGTGTGTATTTTCTCTACAATAAACGCAACCCCCATGATTGAGAGGAGTATCCACAGCGGCTCCATCTCGCTGAGGTACCACGGAAAGATGATCGGGTTTGAGATGCTAAACGAGAGAAAATACAGAACGGGAATAGCAAGCAGAATCCAAGTATTTCTACTCAGTTTTTTCCACGCTCCTAAAGCAACGAGCCCCAAAAATGGTAAAAGATTGCAGAGCACCTGCAGTGGGATGCTGTCTGGGTCAAACAATCTGCCAAAGTAGATCCGACTGAGCGCCGCCATCTGGATCTTGGCCCCCTGCAGTGGTGAGAGACGATAGATGTCGTGCGAGTGAAGCTTGGTCGCGAGCGACTGCGGCACAAACGAGCCGAAGTACCACGTGGCGAACAAAAGCCACGGCAACGCAACGACGATGCATAGCATGGTGAGGCGTACTGTTTCGCGCCAACCAACTTTTTGCCACCACAGGAGCGCCGTAAGTGCGGCGATGAGTCCCGTATCAGGACGCGTCAAGAGTGTGAGCGAGAGTAAAACGCTCGAGAGGTAGAGCTTGTCGGTAAATAGATAATATAAAAAGGCCAGAAACGTGAGCAGAAAGAGCGGCGTCTCCATCCCCTCGGGGATGGTGCGCGAAAGGTTGAGCGCAAAGATGAGCACGGCAAAAAGCGCAAAGTTTTGCGAAAGAAAGAGTTTACTGAGCTTATAGAAAAAGATAGCTGAAATAGAGAGCAAAAGTATGTTGATGCAAGACACGAGCATGGGCGTCGGGACAAACGGCAGCGCATATTTAACCGCTGCACACACGAGCGTGAAGAGCGGCGTAGTCGAGCCAAGCACCTGCTCGCCAATGTTATATACAAACCCCTTGCCTGCAACGATGTTGTCGACATAGCGATAGAGGATGAACTGGTCATCGTTAGGAAAACGCAGCGCCGAAAGCAAAAACACCGCAAGACTCGCAGCGGCTGTAGCAAAAAAAGAAAGCACTTCGGGCCAGTATGTGAGAAAACAGGTTTTGAGAAAAGATTTCATACAGACTTTTTATTTTGTTCCATCTACTTTGTGGCTATCGCGACCAGCACATCACGCAAAAACACACCAACTATACGAGAGAGGAGTTTTGCCACAAACGAGCGTTGGTAGCTTAAATTTTTCTTTTCTTTTTCTTTCATGCTCACAGACACTGTTGCTTGCGCGTCTTTGGTTTGCTCGTCCCTTTTTTGAGGGAAAAACGGCACTGAAGAATAGGAGGCGCTCTCTACACGACTGAACCCACTGTCGTAGAACAAGCGGTGCAAGGTGTTGTGTGTGTATGGCCGCACGTGGGTGTAGTCATTATAAAAATAGAGCTGCGAAAATGGCACCAGCAGCCTGGTCCAGTTGGGCGTCTCAAGAAAGAGCTTGCCGCTTGGTTTTAACATATCAAGAATGCCCACTGCACAGTTGGTTGGATACACAAGATGCTCAAATACGTGCTGGCATATAGCCGCGTCAAACGACTCAGGCGCAAAGTATTGGCCAAGTGTTTCGACGTCGCCCCGCACATATTCGACGCCTGCGGGCATAGCGCCGGCAAGGTCGGCGCCGTCGATACCCACCAACACCAAGTCAGGCCGATAGGCGCGCGCGATGGCAAAGGCCTTGCCTTTGCCACAGCCAACATCCAGAACGCGTGCACCCTGCGGCAGTGAGAGCAAGAACGCAAGGATTGTTTTCTTTTTAAACGGCGTGAGTGTCTGTTCAAGTTCTTCTTTCGTTTGCTCACCTGCGAGGGTGCCACCAAAATAGGTTTGAGAAAAGCGGTCACGGTCGTGGGTGTTCATGTTTTTATTCATGTTGGTATTTAGAGCAATTTTCGTATTTTTTGAATATACGGATACACGGGCAAAGTTCGCACATATTCTTTTAGGCGACGAACACCTGCAGACGAAGAAATTTGTGCAGGATAGTGTCGTTTTGACTTTGGCAACACCTGCAAGCGCTCGACATCGACTGGAATTTTGTGCCAAAAGAGCGTCTGATATCCGTCGAGCACCAGCGTCCCGTCATATAATTGGTAGAGTCGTGTATGAAACTGTGTGTCTGGATGAAGCACATCCAGCGAATTATCGACAATATTAAAAAGTGGAAACAGTTCTGTGCGGACAAAAAAAGCATTCGCTCCGGTGGTGGCAACCAAATCATAACCCTTTTGCCCCGCAAGTTGCTTGAGCGCACCAAGCGATGAGCCTTGGAAGACCGTCATGTCTCTTGGCTGCACAAACGAAATGTCGTTTGGAATCGTTTGGTTAAATTCAACACACACGACACGCGGTTGATATTCTTTGAGAGAATCCCACAGGTGATAGTCACTGCCGTCGATGTCGAGCACAAACAAATCAAAGTCTTTTGGTATTGGCGTCTTCGCCAATAACGCATCAAGACGCTGTGCACCCTCAAACGTGACAAACTCGTTCAGACAAAGTACGTCGCTGTTCTGAGCATAGAGCGCCGCAAGTTTCTTGAAGTATGTCGGGTCGGCTTCGATGAGCAAACTTGACCAACCCTTGTTGTTGATAAGGTTCCAGACGTTGCTGTCATGCGTGCCGTTGAGAGCCCCGAGCTCGAGACACCATTTGTTTTCTGCCCCAACTACCTCAAATATGCGCTCGATGATACCGTCTTCCCCATCGCTTGAGGTCACGTTGTATGCATATTTTCGGAGTAAGTTTTTTTCAGCAGTATCCATACCTATAACTCTGTAACGATAGCCTCCAGTATTGCAGGTGTGGGCACATCTGCAAAGGGCTTGAGGCGTCCACCCCGACGAGCTTCTAAATACTCAATCCCTTTGTGCGCCTCAGTGTCTTCTGCAAACCGATAGAGCACTGTAGCATTTGGCGCATAAAACGGGAGCCAGTTTGCAGTACCGTGGTGCGCAGCGACTATGGTTTTGGTGCCGAGGAAGCAGGTGAGGTGGGTGATGCCCGTGTCGGTACCGATAAAAAGTTTTGCTCCCACAAGAAGTGTACTAACATCTTGGGCGCTTGCACCCACCGCGAGCACAACACGCCCACGCTCATCGTCGGGCACGGTTGCCACAATTTCTTCTAGATATGCTCTTTCACTTGGGCCGCCCGAGAGAACAACTTTCAAATCTGAGCGAGACAGCATGTGGGACACACACGCACCCGCAGCAGCCACAGAAAAAGAACGCTTCTGCACCGAAGCTCCTGGGTGGAATACGAGATAGTTTTTTTCTTGCACTGAATATTTCTCAAACACCCCTGCGCGTGACACAAACGCAAGACGAGGGGGTGTGGGTGTTGGAGAAACGCCACACGCTCTGACGATGTCTCGCACGGTATCGTCATATGACTGCTCGGTGTTATATGCAAGAACGTTTGTGTAGAGCGTTTTACACAGTGGCCCTGCGTCTTGAAAACCAACCAGCACACTCCCGCGCCCGCGCGTCAGTAACCATGCAAACAATTTTACAAAAAGTGGGATACGTCCCGGTGTCGGGTGGATGATGGCAACAACAGGTGTTTTCTGTGCACATGTTTGGCGCCAAAAACGAAAGGCTGCTAAAAACTGCGAGCGCGACACTTCAAGCACGGTTATATAAGGATATTCACCCAAAAAACCACGAAGAAAATCAGCACCGCGCGGCACAACAATAGCAATAGTTGCAAACTCGCCACTCGTGTGCAACTGCTCGGCCAACCATACGAACATCAAAAAATCGCCGATGGAGCCGTTTTGAAAGAGTAGAGCTTCTTTTTTTTGCATAACGAGAAAAATACCTTACTAAAATAAAAGTCGCAACTTGTTTTTTATTTTACGAACTGACAAGAACAACAAGGTCTGAGCTGTCCCCACATAGGAAAAGTGTATCTTCTCGTTTGGTACTGCCAGCACATTAAGCGTGCCAGATGCAAACCTTAAGATTCCGAGCCCAGGTAATTTGCCAAGTTGGTAGCGCCCATCCTGCGTTTCATATAAATTAAAAAAGAAAGAATATGCAGGCAAAAGCTGATAAAACTTTTTGAAAGAAGTATGTTGTTGTTTGTTGCCTGTATGCGCCTCAAAAAAAATAATAGGCCTACTTGTGGTAATACATGCCTGCCCACCCGCGAGGACTTGCGCTTCCATCCCTTCTACATCGAGCTTTATAAACCCGACACGTATCGAGGCCGCATATGCATCGAGCGTCGATACGGGCACTGACTCCCCTTCCCCACTTGTCTCAAGTGAGATCTGTCCCGCATCCTCAGAAAAGCACGCATGGAGTTGCCCTGGACTATCCGAAAGACCCATACGATTAACCACCACATTTGAAAGGTGATTTTGCGCTATGTTGTATTCCAAAAGATCGGCGGTTGCTGGTATTGGTTCAAACGCGTGCACGCGGCGCGCGTAGCGCGCCAAAGATAGCGTCACACAACCTATATTTGCTCCTATATCAAAGACTTCGTCATCTTTGGTCACAAACGCTCGCATCACTGCAAAATCACTCTCAAAAAAAGAGGGGTGCTGTGTGAGGTGTGCCACTATCTTAGCGTCGCGGTCTCTGCGAGTAGTAATAGAGCCATAGGTCGTGGTAAAAGTTACTACATTTGTGTCTGTCATAGGGGTGGTAATGTATATATTTCAAACTTCCCATCAGTATATACCCGCGCCGCGCCGAGCGCCTCGGGACGGTACTGTGGGTCGAGCTGAGTGTCTTTGAGAATGTATGAGACATGATATTTTTTAAGATATGTTTTGATGTTCGGTTTAATATCTTTCTGAAACTTTGTCTCAAGCGAGTTGAAGAATGCATCGCCCAACAGCTCGGTTGGCGAGGGAACAGTGCCACAGGTTTTACTCCCCCTATCACTTTGATAGAAATGCAAAAGCCGACAAAGCTTCACCTCGCGTTCAAGTGTTTTGGGATAGTGAAACTGCTTTGACCGACCAATATATAAACCAAAGTCTGCTTTCAGCTGGGCAGCATCTGGATTGTTAAAATACTGAGAGACCAAGTAGCGTTCATAAAACTCATCGTTGGAAAGCAAATTAAACTGCCCGAACTGCTCAAACAAAACATACTGTCGAGTGAGCGCGGGCACATAGGTGGTCAACTCGTTGTGCGGGTCGCCCCAGACCACCACCGGACTTGGTTCATGTGCATCGAGCCAGCGCAAGGGCCCGGCGTAGCTCTGTTCCTGCGCCCACAGTGCACGCTGTTCGGGGCTCGGCACAAAGCGCGAGAGGTGCTCATACGCAAACACAAGATTCGCGCACAAAAGCACACACAACATCACTCCAGAAAATATCTGGAATTTTTTACTCATATACGCTCGCTGGGACCAGAGGGTCCAGCAAGAAAGTGTGGTAACAAGTGCAAGCCATGGAACAATAAAGACTCGCAAATGCTCGCCCAGCTCGAGCATTTGACCCGTGATGAGGTTGCTCCCCTGTGTCACCCAAAGCCCTAAACCCGTAACACATAAAAACAGAAAGGTGGCAAAAAACTCTGGGTTCGTCTTTAGTTGTGGAATCTTGAGGCGAATGAAAAAGAGAAATGCAAGCACAAGACCCACCCACCCGCCCGAATAGATAACTTCGGCCACGGGTAGGTGTGTGTGGACAAGCCCCCACCTATCCATACTTTCCCAAAAATATGGCTGGTGCGTGATCCATACCGTGTAGATGAATGCAGGCGCCCCAATGAGCAACCCAAGACAAGACGCTTTAAGTGAGCGGGCAAACAGTGGCCAGTCTTTTTGCACGAGTGCATATAAAACCAAAAATCCAAGCGTCGCGAGCGCGAGCTGCCACAGGTAGCCATAGAGGTAGAAGGTGACTCCAGTTGCTGCCCCGAGCCATAGGGTGCTTTTTATATTGGACTTATTTTTTAGAAAGCGAATGAGCGCGATATAGAAAAGCAAAAAGAATGGAAAAACTTCTTGCTGCACGCTCGCACGAAAAATGAGGTCATAGGATTGGATATATACAAACAGCACTATGAGTGCACTTACCCATTTTAATGCACCGAACTCGCGCAATAACCAATAACACAACACCACAAACAAACCACCCCACAGAACAAAGTTGAGAAGTAGTGTTGGGACCAGGGGCAAGCCAAACAACATGGGGAGCGCTGCGAGAACGCTCGAACCAAACAGCGCGAGCGGTGGGTCGAACCGGTGCTCGAGGAAATACGGGTTGCCAAAAAACAAGTTCCCCGTCGCGACCTCGTGCATGTGCGAGTAATAAATAAACTCATCGGCATAGGTCAACGGCATCCAGTGGAACGCGCCTGCAGAAAAAAACCACGCTTCGAACCACGGGACGCTGGTGAGCGCTACGGCAACAAATACGACCAACAGAAGTGCCACGTGTTGACTAAACCATGCGCGCAAAGAAGAAATCATACGTACCTGATTAGAAAAACCATTTTGCAATTCCAAGCACCCCTTGCTTCCACGGCACGCGGTGCGACACGCCGCTTTGGTTTTTAAACTCTGCTTGGTGCGCCAGGTACCACTCATAGTTACGCACCAGCGCCTGTTTGTTGGAATATTTTGGTTTCCAACCCAACATCTTCTCGGCTTTCTCGATAGAGACAAAGCTGTCTTTCGACGCCGTCTCATAGACCCACTTATAGAGCGGCGAGATGTGAAGCGCCTCAAGGAGGCGGAGCGCCCAGATCATGGGCGCTGCAGGAAAACCTTTGATCTTCTTTCCAAACCCTGCCTTATCGAGCACGGCTTGGTAGTCTTCTTTCATGGTCGTAAATTCTTTGGCGCCAATGTTGAACGTGTCGTTGACTTGCCCCTCGGGCAAGGTGGCGCATAAATATATTGCGTCGCACAAATCCTCAACATCGAGCAGCTGGTAGCGATTTCCGCCCCAGCCGATCATCGGGAAATTTTTGCCAGACAGCGCCCAGTCATAAAAAAGCGCAAATACTCCCAACCGTTCTGGTCCCACAAACGACTTGGGGCGAATGATGGGAACGACCACCCCTTGGGCGCGGGCCTCGAGGCACAGTGCTTCTGCTGCTATTTTGGCTTTGCCATATTCCCCCACCCCGTCGAGCGTGTCAGTCTCAAACAACGGGTGATGGTTGGGAATGCCATACACCGCAGTCGAAGAGATGTGGATAACCCTCGAAGCACCCACCTGGTGCGCCGCTTCAAGCACATTGCGCGTGCCGTCGATGTCGGTGGTGCGGATGTCTTCGGCCGAATACAGCGGAAGCGCAGCTGCTGTGTGCACCACCACGTCGGCGCCTGTCATTGCCTTTGTAAGTGCTTCAAGATTGCGAATGTCGCCCACCACTTCAATAATTTTTTCTTTCTCTGTATGTTTCTCGGGGTAGTCAAACGGCAACAAATCGTATGAGACAATTTTGTTCTCGGGACTTTGCGCAAGAATGTGTCGCACCAGGTTGATGCCCAAAAATCCTGCACCTCCGGTAATAAAAAATTTCATAGTGTTTTTATATTTTATTTCTGCACTTATTTTTCGCCTACTTCTGCATCACACACACGATGCCCACAATAATAAGCCCGATGCCGAGCACTTGCCACAGGCCCATCGCCTCGCGCAGATAGAGCGCCGAGATGGTCGTGAGGATAATGAGCCCACCCGCGGTCATGATGGGATACCCAACCGAGAGCGGAATCTTTGAGAGCGCGAGCGCATAGAAGACTATATTGCAGGCAAAGAGCGCAAGACCACCAAGCAAAACATAATTGGTGAAGACTCCCCGAATCAAGCCAACTTCTCGCACAGCCGCAAAATTGCTCGAGCCGAGTTTCAGTAAAAAGTTCGCTAACGCGTTGCAAACGAGCGCTGCGCCAAGCAGGACATATCCCATAAATAGAATACTAGCACTTTTGCTGGGGGTTTCCAGATATGTATAAGAAATAAAAAAGCGACGCCTGCGATGAGGGAGCCGCCGTAGAGACCGTTAGATTTTGCCCTGTTGTATCATTCGAATCAACATTTGACGCGAGGCATACTCCCAGGGGATGTAAAACACCGGCCAAGTGCACCACAACTGAACTCCTCGACGACACCAGTTATGGTCATAGGCAATATGGGCGCACGCAGGAACAACAATAGGATTGAGTCCATAGTGCTGAGCAAGAATCGCCACCCGACAAACATGATGAGGATGCCCAACGAGTATCACTTTATTGCCTCGTCCTAGTTTCAAAACCTCCTCGGCAATCCATTTTATGAGCACATGAGTCTGTACCCATTCGCCACACCCATGCACGTCAGGATATTCGCACACACGATCGCCGAATTCAGCACGCAAGAGATTGGTTTGCTCCCACTGTCCAAAGTATGGGAGATCGTCAAAGTATCGCATATGGCTTGCTGCGATTTGGACAATTCCACAGTTTGACCTATCGGCAGGCTGCCTTTTCAGATAGCGATTGAAAGGGGCTCCAATAACCGCAGCAGCGTCGCGAACATCCCAGTCATATTCTGGTTCAATTCTAAAGCTTCTAAGAGCCTTGATTGTGGCGGCGTTGGCGAGCAGAGCTTCGTGGGTTTGACGCTCGATCATTTATTTTCTCCCAAAACAAAGTTGTTCCAAGCCCTATATAACTACACTTTGGAAAAAAATCAATAGAACACCGCGAGCATCATGAGAAGCCAGGCGAGACCGGCGAGGAGGAGGCCTGGGTCTACAAGTAAAAGCTTTTCTGGATATTCAGCATCAGTGTTGTTTTGAAAACTCAGCTGCAAGTAGCGTATGATGGCACCTAGGACCGGCAGGGTCGAGTAGACAGCTAAAGGCGAAAAAGCTTCCACCGCGCCCGCTTGTCCCGGTAGAGACAGGCCAAGAACGGTATAGAGCGCATAGAATGCGACTACCAGGGCGGCACTCATCACCAACATTCCTTCAAGAAAATGTGGTGGATAGTGCGCGAGCACAGCGCGCCCACGGCCAGAGCGACTCTCGGCAAAGCGTTTGGCCGAGACCAAAAAGAGTGCGAGAAAGACGATGGCGAGCGTAAGCCACGCCGACAGGTGTACATCCGTTGCCACACCACCCACCAGCACGCGCGCCAGATAGAACCATACAAAGAAAACCATCTCGAGCACGGGGAGGCGCTTGAGGTAGATGCTATACAAAAGTGAGGATAAAAAATACAGCGCGGCCACTGTGGCAACGGCAGGGATATAAGTCCAGACAATAAGAAAGCTGAGCGAGACAAGGAGGGCGGCAAAGACGAGCGCGAGCGTGGGCGATACTTCCCCCGAAGCAATTGGCCGCGTGCGCTTTTTGGGATGCGCCGTATCCCCTACTCGGTCGCGCCAATCGTTGATGCAGTAGCCGGCACTCGCTAAGAAGCAAAACGCCACAAACGCGGCGGTTGCGTGCGCGAACAGTCCCGGGTCCAGAAAGCGCCGTGCGAAAAAAAGCGGCGCAAAGACAAGCACGTTTTTGACCCATTGCCCCGGGCGCAAGAGCTTGAACAGATTCCACGCCTGCCACAGCGTGTCGTCGACTGTGTTCACCACCGCATCAAACAGCGGTTCGCCAGCACCACTGACCCGGGCCACATGCACAAACTCAGCACCCACAAAACACGCGAGCAGGCCGTCGGTGAGTAGCTTGTCGCCGACCACAACCACCGACTTTTCAGACGACATATTTTCAAGCACACGAGGAAATGGTTTTTTTGCGGTCGAGGTGAGGAGCGGCACACCAAGCGCCTCGGCAAGCGCGGCGTTACGCTCGGGCATATTCTTGTTTGAAAAAAGAAACACATCGTTGCCCTCTTTTAAACCCGCGACTGCAGTCACCACCTCAGACTGCACTTCACGCTCCCCCGCCGAAACGAGTGTCCCGTCGATGTCGAGCACAATCGCCCTGCCCTTTGGCGGGTTTTTCACCCAATCAACAAATCTCATCGCACGCGCAGAATACAAGAAAAAATGCTACCCCGCCATCTCCTGCGCAAGGCGCGCGCCGAGCGCCTCAAGGCTTTGGGTTTTGGCGACGTTGCGCAGCTGGGTACCAGCAGCTTGGCGGTCGATGAAAGACAGCTCAAGTAGGTGTTCGAGCTTATCGACTAAGTCTGCGACATCTGTGAAAGTAAATTTTTTATCAACCAACTCGGCCCAGTCTTGGCTGGCAGCAAGAACGAGACACTCGCACGCGGCTGCTTCAAAAATAGCTTTGTCATACATCCCCGAGGCGGCAAGGTTGACGAACACACCGTGCTTGCTGAACACTTCGGGTGCCCGTGTGTGTGGCACGCCAGACAAGAACGCAATTTGTTTTTCAAGCCCGAGCGCAGCAACCTTTTCTTTCAAACCTGCATGATACTGTGCGTCTTTGGGAAGCGCGTCGCCATAGAAGCGCGCGTTGAACGAGACACCGCGCGCATGGAGCGCTTCGAGTGCCTCGAGTAACAAGTCGGGTCGCTTTGACGGCGCGAGCCGCGCAAAAAAGAGGACAGCGCGCGGGTCACGCGAACTCTCTGGAGTGGGGCGAAACAGGTCTGTGTCGACACCAACGGGCATCAGTACCGTTTTGGGAAACTTAGTGGTATAGGAAAATTTGGACGTGCAGAAGATCTTGTTGCACTGGCGCGCAGCCCAGTTTGTCCGGCGCGAACCTTGGTAGTGGTTGCGCCACAGGTAGACGCGTTTACCGAGTCGCTTCCACAACCAACCGCACAAGAGCACATATTCTTCGTTTTGATGCACCAACACCGCGTCGTATTCTTTTCGAAATCGCCAGACATATCGAAACAATCGCCACGCTCGAGTAAGCCTTCCTGTTCCTGCTTCTTTCCCCAGTGAATACACGGCAACGTTTGGCGGCAGACGGTGCCTGCCTTCTTTGAGACATACCACGGTGATTTTTTCAAAATGCTGGGCAAACTCCTCAAGCCATCCGTGCATAAAGCTGAACATTGAGTCCTCTGTGTCGACTATTTGTGTCGTAATTAAAATTTTCATACGTACTTTTGTTTTTGTTTATGCCCACAACGTTTCGCGCCACTGCTCTGCCCATTCGTGCGCGTTCAGCATCTTCAACTCTAACTGTCCACGAGCTCCTGCATGCAACACTTCAACCGTCTTTTCAGCAAGTTGCTCGCGCGGCACGACTTGTGCACCAGCCATGCGGGCAACACCCACATCAGGCGCCACCACGGGCACCCCGCTTGCGAGGGCCTCTACGATGCTGGCACCCCAACTCTCGGCCACAGAAGTACACACGGCAACATCCGCGTACTGCAGATAATCTTTTGGGTCGTGCCAGCCGGGGAACTCGACCAGACCCTTCAGCCCACGCTCAAGAACAGCGGCGCGCAGCTCTTTTTCGAGACTGCCGGCACCCAACATAATGAGCCCAGCATCAACACCTGCTGCGCGCACTTTTTGAAACACCTCCAGCATGCGCACTGGGTCTTTTTCCTGCTCAAAACGCCCAATCCATACAATGACTTTTTCAAAACGCGGATTGCTCTGGTGCTCCAACTTTCTAAATGGTGCAAGATCAACATAAATCGGGAGTACGGACACGCTCGCTTTCAGATTTTGCGGCAATGCATCGCGCACTCGCTCTGACACTACACGCACGCTGTGTGCACGGCGCAAGACAAACGCGGCGAGCGCTTGGCGAAAACGCGACTGCCCCCTGAGGTCGGCGTGCACTTGCACGTTCAGGCGCGCACCCGCAATGCGTGCCGCCAACCAGCCCACGAGCCCCCGCCAAAAAGGGTCCTGTGTGGTCACCACGCCATAGTTGCCGCACCGCGCCGCACGCAACACTTCCCACACACTGCTCCCCTGCGGCCAGACAAACACATCGAGCTTGTCTACAACACTCTGCTGTAACAGAAAGCGTTTGTGCGCACCACTCCCCGCCTCACGTATCTTCCGGTCACCACTGAGCATAAGCACACGCAGAGCATTTTGCGTTTGAGGCATAGCTGCCGTGGGTAATTGTGCTGCATCTAAAATTTCATCGGTTATCTCGCTCCAGGAATGCGTGAAAGTAAATTCTTTAATTTTTTTAACAAACGCATTGTATATTTTTGCATCAAGCAGCTGCTCTATTGTCTGCTCGAGTTGTGCCTGGTCGGATGTATCAACAAAAAACCCCAAACCTTCGAGCTGGTCGCGGCACCCGCTGTCGATGGGGCAAATGAACGGCTTACCAAATGAAAGTGCCTCCCATACCAAGTTTGGGTTCACTTCACTTATGGAAGGAATAATGACCGCATAACATGCTTCGAGGCGAGCGTGATTTTCGGCCGGAGGCAAAGGCTTGGTGTCGAGCACCACCTGTGGACGTGTTTTTTTCAGGCGAGCAAAGACACGCCCGAGCGCGCTTATATTTTTATACTTGATGCCGCGCGTTGCAGAGACAAACACCGGCGACACCACGACTGATGCAATGGTTTTGGCAACCGCTGTAGCACCCACGCTTACACCGACGCCCGAGACAAGAACGCCGCCATAATAATTTTCGAGTAGTTGTGATTTTTCTTTTTTGAAACCATAGGGCTCCAGCCAGATGTCCCGCTGCCAGAGCGTGTTGAACAAAAGGACGTCAGCGTGTTGCATAAAAACTCGCGTGAGCTTGAATATGAGCCGCTCTTTCGTGGACAGACGATGCGTGCGCCCCGCACCAGCATTGACATAAAACTCCGAGAGCTTCACCATCTCGCCCGTGCGTTCGACATACTGTTCCCACACAATGTCGCCGCCAATGCGCACGACCAGTTTTTTCCGCGCGAGTTTGGCCGCCAGCAGCGCGGGCAACCCCGCGCTCCACGTGTCGAGGGTCAAAATAAATTCAGCACCGCGCACCGCACGCAACAGACGCGCCAGATAGGCAGCGTGTCGCAGACCAGGCGGCAAGCGCCGGCCCACCCGCGTGTACGCCACTACCTCGACTTTGTGCCTACGCCCACGCAATTCCCCTGCAACAGCCTGCGCATACTTGGCTGGCCCCCCGATGTCGGGTGGGTAGAGCGGTGTTGCAATGAGGATCTTCATGTATAAAAGTCTAGCTGGTTTTGGGCGCGCGAGCAAAGACCCTGCCAAACACCCTTTCTCGCATATCTGTTACTACGAGCTCCCAGTCATACTTTTCTTGTGCTAATTTTTGAGCATTTTCTACAACTTTTTTTGTACCCTCGGGGTTTTGCACAATATCCCAAACCGCTTCCGCGATTTGTTTAGGCGAGTTTTTGTCGACCGCCCAGCCGGTAGTTGGATGTTCTGGATTCTTTTTTGCGTCAAATAGAAAATCTGCGATGCCGCCTTCTTGTGTTGCAATAACCGGCAATCCCGCCGCCATCGCCTCAATAAACGAATTGCCCATCCCCTCGGTCAAAGAAGGACGAATAAAAATATCGGCAGCCTGCAAATACTGTGGCACTTTTGCATTATCGATATTTCCTAAAAACTCCACACAGCTCTCCACCCCCAGATCATGTGCGAGCTTTTTTAGATTTGCTTCTTCTGCACCACTACCCAAAACCTTAAAGTGAGTTTTATTTTGTAGATTCTCTGGCAACAGCACGAGCGCACGAATAACATCATCAAGTGCGTTTTTCTGTACGAGTCGTGAGGTAGTGATCAAAATAACGCCTTCGCCTGCCCGACAATCTAGCGGGTGCGGAATCTTTTCACCCATGTTTTCACGCTGAAATTTTTGCACATCGACCCCGTTCGGGATCACCTCCACCTGGCCCCGACACCCAACTTTCTTTGCCCAACCACCCAGATAGTTGGAGATGACCTGCACGACCGTGGCGTTTTTAAAACCAAATTTTAGCAACGGCCGAAATGGCAAAATGTGGGGGCGATTGAATACGTGCTCGAAGGGGTCGCCATCTTGGAGCGTCAACACATATGGCAGGCGCACCTGAAACAGCGTGCGCAACAATACAACCGGCAGTACCATATAGGACATCATCGCCCACAGCGCGTCATAGTGATTTTTTTTATGCAGACGATAGGCGCCCACTGCCGCAAGAAGCGGAAACAGCACCTTATTGAGATAGCCCCCAAACGGCAAGCCAGCGACTCTATATACACGTACGTTCCCAATCTTCTCGACAAGTGGCGAGGTTCTATCAAAACGCAGCGTGACGAGGTCAAAGGCGATATGTTCGCACGATATCCTGTCGGTAATTTCTTTTATCGCGATCTCAGCCCCGCTGGCATGAGGAAAATAGGCAAGAGAAAAAACCAGAATGCGTTTTGGTTGTGGGGGTGTGTTAGTCATCAATGGTAAAATCGTTGGCAGTAAGCGCTTCCCCTTTATAACCTTTTTCTTCCTCATGAGGTTCCGCACGGTGCGCCCACAGTGAACACGCACACACGGCGCCCAGCAAGACCAGCGCTCCAAGACTCACCACGTCTTGCCCTGTTGCGGGGAGAAGGTTCATGCGCCTTCACCGCCCGGCACAGCGCCCGGGTCAACCGCAAGCATCTCTTTGAGCACGTCTTGGGGAATCCCTTTGTTTTCTTTTTGCACCACCCTTTGCTCTTCTTCTTTTTTTTCTGGAGCTGCAGCAGCTGGAGCGACTATTTTACTGAGTGTTTCTTTGAGGTCGGGCATATGCACGGGCACTGCTGGCTTATGCTCAGGTTGTAGTTCTGGTTTTTGTTCTTGTTCTTGTTTCTGCTCAACGCGCACAGGTTCTGTTGCTTTTGGTGTCTCTACTTTTTTTTGCGTCACCTGAAGCAGCGCGTCACGAAGCGAGGTCGAACCTTCGAGCGGCGGCAGCTCGGGGCGCGCTGGAGTGCTCGGAGCAGGCCGCGCATATGAAGGCGGTTGAGGACGCGGCTGGCTGTGTTGCACAGGAGCCTGCGGCCGCGAAGCAGTGTGAGAAGTTGCCTGGGTTGGGGTATGTGGCGCGCGCACTGGAGGAGAAGGCGCAACGTGCACGGGGGCTGGGGCAGGTGTGTGACTTACCTGCGCGGGACTAGTCGGAGCGGAACTCCTTGAGACAGGGGCACTTGGTCGTGGGGTCGAAACGGGCGTGGCAGAGGGTGTTGGTTTTGGTCGGTCTGGATTTGAAGGTGTTTTTGGCATGATGTCCACTTCTTGCCACTTGGCGATTATTGCCTCGATCTCGGCACGAGGCTTTGCATATATGGTTCGCGAACTAGTGATCACTTCGTCAAAAAATGACCGCGGCGGCGCATCAAACGGTGGCAACGTCGTCGCCGAAAAAGGCGGCGAGCCAACACCGTCGATCATGAGGGTAAGATAAATTTGTGCAAAACCAAGGTTGACCAAGTCGGTCTGGGTAAACTGCGGCTGAAAGACCGTCTCTAAAACCTCGGCATCAAACGGCCCCACACGAAACGCCACCGTCGTGCCCACGTTGCCAAACACGGCGTCGCGCACTTCTTCCTCCATCTGCTCGATGTATTGGTGGGCAATAATTAAACGCAGCTTATATTTGCGTGCCTCAGAGAGGATGTCGGAAAAGCTCTCGTTGGCAAAGTTTTGGAACTCGTCAACGTAGAAGTAAAACGAGGGCAGCTCGGCCATCGCCCCCACCGATACGTCGGCGCGCGACATGGCTGCCAGATATATCTTGGTCACCAGCATGCTGCCCAAGAGCGTCGCGTTGACCTCACCCACGCGGCCTTTGGAGAGATTCATGATTAAAATCTTTTTGTCATCCATCATCTGGCGAATGTCAAAAGATGATTTGGGTTGGCCGATGATATTTCGGATCAAAGGGTTGGAGGTGAACTGCCCGATTTTGTTTTGTATCGCAGGTGTTGCCTCTTGGGTGTAGCGATCGCCATAGTTAGCGAACTCGTCGACCCAGAAACTCTTAACGATTGGGTCGGTGATATTGTCGACTACTTTTTTGCGAAACGGTTTTTGAATGAGCATCCGGTTCACGTCGAGAAGCGTCGCCCCCGGGTACTCGAGCAGCGCGAGCAGCGTGTTGGAAAGGATGTACTCCATGCGCGCGCTCCATGCATCCACCCAGATCTTGCGAAAGGCACTGAGCAGTCCCGACACCACCAAGTGGCGTTTATCATAGCCGACGTCTTCCATCACGTTGAAGGCGACGGGGTGTTCCATGTCGAACGGCGCAAAGTAGACCACGTCTTTGATGCGGTGCTCGGGGACATATTCCATAATCCTATCGGCCGTCGAGCCGTGTGGATCGATAAACGCCATCCCCTCGCCATTGCGGATGTCTTGAATGGCCATATTCTCGAGCAGCGTTGACTTGCCCATGCCCGTTTTGCCGATGATGTACATATGGCGCGCACGATCAAGCCGCTTGATGCCAAACGGCACCTCCTTGCCGCGAGAGTTTGATGCTGCAAAATAGGTTATCTTGTTTGGATCCTCCATACTAAAAAGTATAGCACCACAAACACAAAAAATACGTACCGTTTTTTATGAGACAACGGCTCTTTGTTTCTCGCTCTATAGCTCTTCTGGTTTCTCGCTGCCCACCTTCTCAACAAAATTATTTTTCTCAGCACCACGCGCGCCGCGCGATATGACTTCGCCGCGAAGTAAAAAACCAATAGCGATAATAGCTACTCCAGCGAGTATCAGAAGTATTCCACGCCACGAGGCAGGGATGCCAAGCTGCGGGATCACGAGCACCAAAAAACCCAGTCCAATAACCAACATTTCTTTTGACATGTCTGTATTCTACCTTTCCTCCACCACAAAATCTACTCCCTTCTACTCTCCCTCAACAATCACCACAAACTCGCCGCGTTGCTTGTTTTTATCGCTTTCAAGCATCGCTTTGACTTCACTCGCCGAACCTACGATAGATTCTTCAAACAGTTTAGTGAGTTCACGAAATATACCCACACGCCGCTCTTTTTTCGCCTTTTTCTCATCTACATAGGGTAACCCTATGTATTTTTCGAGCGAATCTAACGTTTTGAGTATTCGGTGCGGGGATTCATAAAATACACTCGCCCTCTCACTGCTCGCAATCTCTTTAAACAAAGTCTCTCGTCCCTTTTTGATTGGCAAAAATCCATAAAACGTAAAAGAGTTTGCCCGCATGCCGGCGATGGCGAGCGCTGCAGCCAATGCCGAAGCGCCAGGAATTGTCTCTATTTTTACTGGAGCAAAATCTTCCTGAAGAAAACGGTCTGGCCGAAGTCCGCCAGCTGGCGGACGAGGAGATCCGAGGACCTTTTCGGAAGGAAGATTTTGCGAAAGTTCACGTACGATAGACACGAGTTCAAGACCAGGATCAGAGATGCCCGGCGTGCCTGCGTCCGAGACCAGCGCAACGTGTTTGCCTTCTTTCAGCACCGCGAGGATCTTTTCAAACCCTTTTGCACCACTGTTTGCATGAAAAGACGTGACGGGTGTATGGATATTGTAGTGCGAAAGTAATTTTTTTGTGACACGCGTATCTTCGCAGGCAACTACATCACATTCTTTCAAAACCCGCAGCGCCCGCAAGGTAATATCCTCGAGGTTACCAATGGGCGTTGCAACAATTGAAAGTTTGCCTGACATGAGCCGCACAATACCACACTACTGCGTCGTTGTCGTTGCACCCGCTCCTGCATCTGTGGCAGAGTCAGAAGTGGTAGACACGTTTGTGTTTTGAGTTGAAGTTTGACTCGAAGAATTCGTCGAGCTATTTGATGATGAACCGGCCACAAGCGAATCAAGTTGCGAACGCGTATAGCAGGTAGAACCAGAGCTGTCACTGAGGCAGAGTTGGTTAGTGTTAACGGTATGGAAGTTCCCGACATTGGCGAAAAATTGGTCGATACCATTCCCCGCATCCCCAAGCCATGCGACGAGTGTGTCTTTAAAGGTACCCGTGACATGCGCGATGCTTTGGACGGCCTTCACGATTGGAGCAATAAGCCCCACATAGTTAAGCGTCAGCGTGCCATCGGGGGTGAGCGTGGTTGCAGAAGTGGTAGAGACGAGTTGGGGGAATACGTTTGCGACTTGCTGTGCGATGAACCCGAGGTTCTGGCCCTGGTCTGTTTGATCCGTACGGAAATAGGATACCGGGTTAAGCGCCTCTACGGCAGCGAGAGAGGAAGAGCCATCAAGCGATTGGATGTTGGTCTTGAGTCGTTGGTCAGAACTCTGGAAGATGGAACCCGAGTACGTGGCGTTGCCGTTGTCGTAGACGGCAAAAACGGTCGTGGAGGCGTTGTTGATGACCGAAAAGGCGGAGGTGGTGGCGGCACTGTCAGGGCCCCAAACTGTGAGGCGGCTGTAGGGGGTGGTGGTGCCGATGCCGATATTTCCACTGAGCGCGGTATAAATTGTTGAAGTTCCAGCAAGAGTGTTAAACCCACTGAAGTAGGCGTTTTGCCCTACAGTGCCTGTGTAGGTAGGAACATTTGTGCCCGATTGCAGCAATGCTTGGTCTATCACGGTGCCGTACACCTCATTGAGACAACTGCTTGCCACGTGGTTGATACCGTTGCCACTGTTAGCGCCGCCAATAGATCCGTAGCAATCTGCCTTCGAGATTAGCGGGGTGTAAGAGCGCATCTTTCCGGCCGCATAGCTGCTGATCGTCACTGTGGTTCCGTTTGGCGGATTGAAAAACTGGATCCACGGTGTAAACGGTGTGCTCGCCACGGGAAAATTTTGGTCGAGCGATATGACGCCATTGCATTTCGCCTGAAAGTGCAAACCTTGCAGGCTGACCTCCAGGGTATTTGTCGTGTTGCTCCAGTTACCCCATGATCGGCTACCTATAAAAGAAGTGCCGTTTGAGTAATAGGTATTCGTGAAGCAGTCGCTTCCGACATTCGAAAAAACTGCAAATCCCGTTGCCGGTGAGGTGCCGGCGGCACCCAGGCTATCAAACATCCCAACAACCAAATACGACCCCAGCCCCGACCACGCAGACCCATTATTAGAGGTTATAACAACGTCGAAGTCCCCATCTGTCGCTGGCAGGGTATAGTTGAACGTGCTAGTTGTCGTAATCCCAGCAACTACCGGGGTTGTGGGTGGAATAACGTAGGACAACACCTGTTCGACCGGATCGCGACCAAAAACGGCCATGTTGAAATACCGGCCAATGTCAAGCAGACCAATATGCGGAAGATTTGACACGCCAAGAGAGTTGCCACTCAATGCGATTGTCCGTTGCAGCGAAGCATTCGAGATATTCCCAGACTGCCACTGGGCCGTGTTGTAAGGAGACCCAGCATCTGGGTTAGCTACAATAGGCGTCGAGATTATGATGTCGGGTATCGGCGAATAAGCGGCGATCGCCGTCAGCACGGTAGCCCAGGAAGCCGCTGTTTGGTATCCACCGTCATTCATCCCAAAGCTGATGAACAGCGACGTGCATCCAGCTGCGGCCACGTAGCTGCTCCACGTTGCGGCATGATTTGTATACCATGATGGGAATGCTCCGGGATATAGCGTGAACTGGTTCAGCACGGAACTTCCGATGCTGAAATCCTTGAAGGTAAACGTCTTAGTTGGATATTTTGCTCGTAGTGCCATTTGTATCTTTGACCACTGACTATCTACCGATGTGATGTAGTTTCCTTGGCTCACGGTGCTGTCGCCGACGATACACACGGTTGGCGTCGCAGTGCCCTCCAACTTTGCCAAGTCTACATCTGGTTTTAGGTCAGTGCGGAGAAAGGCAGGAGATGGCGCCGCTTGCGCGGCTGAAAGCAGTCCCGAGACCGTGAGATTGCCGGAGAAAAGCCCGTTACCTTGAACCGAGAGTGGAACAGACGGTGACGTCGTCCCAATCCCCAACCACCCCACGCTGGTGAAGGTGCTCGTGGCCGTGCCACCAAAGTACGCAACCGTTGCGGAGAGCTGGGTCGTTGAGGCATTGCCTAAGAATTGTTGCAAGCCGGTCCAGATGTTTGCATGGGTGAGGTCGAGCGAAAGTGCATTGCCAATGTTCGCAAGCCCCGCTCCAACAAGCGTCGTGAAGTAGTTGACGCCAAGACCGAACACGGAGGCGAAGAGAGAGGTTGTCGTGGCAGCCGCAAGCAGCGTATTCCCCGTGAGCGTCGTTGACGCGA
>JBAXFJ010000006.1:0-36281 GCA_037139975.1 bacterium
TGGGGTGATGAGGTAAATTTGGTCAATGTACTTGTAGAACGCAACATCGCCACCCTGGTCTGCTGCGCACTCGGCCGCCTCGGCTTCTTTTGGTGCTTTGGAGTGGATCTGCCCAAGAGGGAATGGACGGTAAACCCACGCGACTTTGCCCGACTGGCCATAGAAGTCCATCACCTGGTGCATGGTGGTGTTGAAGGTTTTGCAGAAAGGACACTCGAGGTCGGCATATTCAACCACTTTCACTGGCGCGTTCGGGTTGCCTAAGACGTGGTCGAGCGTTGGGTCATAGGGACGGCCGGTGACTTTTTGTGCTTCGCCTGCTTTGTTTGTTGGGCTATTTGAAGTGCCAACCAAAAAGACTGCACCGGCGATGAACGCGCCTGCGATGACGATAGTGAGGGGGAGGACGTATTGGCTTTTCATATAAAATGTGTGAGCGTGTGTTTATGAGTAGTGTCCCTATTTTACGTAGTCAGGGGAGAAAGCGCAACTCCTACCAGGGCAGGGTGTGGGTCAGGGCAGAGGAGTCTGCAGGATTCTCCCAATTGGACGTGTTGAGTTTGATCTCGCGGGTTGCTGGCTTGTTTAAGCCCTTGGTTGGTACTGCGTCGGCAAAGTCAGTGTACTTGAGTGCGCCGTGCTTGAGCGCGTACTCATACACATCTTTGGTGACGCGGACATCTTCGATGCAATAGTCGCGCACCAGATCCTTCTTGCCCTCCTTCCACCATTTGACCGCTTGCAGACCATTGGCGGTTTTGCCGTGGCCAAGCGTCGCTTCGGCAATGTTGTCGAGCCGAAGCCTGCGACCAAGCACTTCTTTAATCTCTTTAAGAATGTCGAGGCTTTTAATTTTCGTGAGATCGCCCGAGTAATATTTGTTCAAAATAGGGATGTCGAAGTGGTCGCTGTTGTAGCCCACGAGCAAGTCGGCGCGCTCGAGTATTGGCCAAAGCTTTGGCAGCTCGTCCTGAAAGTAGCTTGAGAACGTATCAGTTTCAGAGTCGTGAATACAGCACACGGTGAGTTCTTGCTTGGCCAGGTCGATGCCGCCGCCCGACATCTCACCTGTTGTTTCTATGTCAAAAACGATTCTGCGCATACGGTTAGTCTTGCTCAAAGAAACGAGCAAGCTCAGTGCGTTCGCATTTTGTCTCCGTGCCGGTCTCTAAGTTGCGCACCGCAAAAATATTTGCTGTTAGTTCGTTTTCACCTACCACGGTGAGATAGGGGATCTTGTGTTTGCTTGCAGTTTTAATTTGGTCGGTGAGTTTTTTGTCGCCAAAGTCGGTGGCGACACATACGCCACATTGGCGCAGCTCTTCGGCAAGGCTGAGTGCAAAAGGGAGTACGCTCTTTTCGGTTATGGCGATGTAGAGCTGTGTTGGGGGCGCATACGTGGGCAACAGATTGCGCGACTCAAGGAAGTTGTGAATGGTAACGTCGCCCATGCCAAAGCCCACACCCACTATTGGGTCGTCATCAAACATTGCGGTGAGGTTGTCGTAGCGGCCGCCGCCAAACATAGAGCGATTGTTGTCTGGGTGAGTATCGAACACCTCGAAGACGACCCCGGTGTAGTAGGCGAAGCCACGCACGATGCTTGGGTCAAACTGCGCGTTGGTGACGCCAAACTGCTCGCGCAAGAGCTCAAGCACTTGGGCCACATCAATCGGGACAGTTTGAGCAGAGAGCCTCTGGAGAGGGATGCCAAACTCTTTGAGTGCGCCTTCAAACTCTTCGGCCGGCATTTTTTTGCGTCGGTCGAGAAGATACAAAAACTTGTTTTGCGCTTCTTCAACAACGGCAAATTCTTGCATGAGGTTGTTGAGGAAGGTGCGGCTCCCGATGCGAATTTCAAAATCAGTATCCTTGGCGCCAAACTCTTTCAGAATGTTGTGGGCGAGTGCAACCACCTCGGCGTCTGCGGCACAGGACTGAGAACCAAAGAGGTCGACGTTGAGCTGCCAGTGCTCTCGCAAGCGGCCGCGCTGGGGGCGCTCGTAGCGAAAGAGGTTGGGGAGTGAGTAAAGGCGAAGTGGGAAGCCGAGCTCGCGCCGCTTGCCCGCGACCATGCGCGCCACGGTGGGGGTCATCTCGGGGCGCAGGGTTACCTCGCGGCCGCCGCGGTCTATAAACGTGTAGCTCTGATCATTAATAATTTCTTCGTTCTCGACACCTTTTGATTTATATAACTCTGCAGGTTCGAGCACCGATGCGTGATACTCAACATAGCCAAACCGCTCGACTATCTTTTTGCAGGTGTCTCTGAGGTAATTTAAAAAGCTCTGCTCCTCGGGATAAAAATCACGCACACCTTTATAGCTTTCGGTCGAGAGTTTTTGTTTTTTTGTTTCTTCGTTTTTGTTCATACTTTTGCTCATGCTCGATATATTCTGTATCCTATCAGAAATGCAGGGTATTCTCAATTTATATAAACGCATGGGCGAGACCCCTCTCGAGCGCCTTGAGCGCCTCAGGAAGGAAAGCCCACGCTATGCGCTCGAGGTGCTCTCGTATGCTGGGCGGCTCGACCCCATGGCCGAGGGGGTGCTACTGGCGCTCGTAGGAGGAGAGAACCAAAGGCGGGAGAGCTACCTCAATCTCGACAAAGAGTACGTGCTCGACGTGCTCTTTGGCTTCTCAACCGACAGCTACGATGTCTTGGGGCGGGTGGTGGATGAGGCGAGTGAGGCGTCTTTAGAAACCTTGGGACGTAAGAAAATAGCCGAAGAGTTGCGCGAGTTCCAAGGGAAGATTTCTCAAGAATATCCGCCATTTTCATCAAAGACCATAGAGGGAAAGCCCATGTTTGAATTAGCTCGAAATGGGGCACTTGAGAATATCGTTTTGCCGAGAAAGAGTTTAAATATATACAATATACGGCTAGACGAGATTTATAAAATATCAGAAAAAGACCTTCTTATATACATAGAACGTGAAATTTCAAAAATAAAGGGCGATTTTCGTCAAGAAGAAATACTGCGCATTTGGAAACGCAATCTTGATATAAAAGGGAGTCGAATGTTCCCCTGCGCGACCATAAACATCTCGTGTTCGAGTGGCACCTATGTGCGCTCGATAGCAAACGGCTTGGGGGCAAGGTTGGGGACCCAAGCGCTCGCGCTCCACATCCTCCGCACCCGGGTGGGCGAGTATGAAATCGCAAAATCTTTGAAATAGTTTTAGATAAAAGAAGAAAGTTCTTTTACTGCAGTAAAAAGAATATTCTCAACTTCTTTTTTAGTGCGCACAGTGCCTCCTTTTAGAGGGACTTCTTGAACATTCCCCGTGTGTGACAGCGCAACGATCCATGCAATAGGGTCGCTGTTTGGATATGTTTTTTGCCAATAGGTTGGCCACTCTCTCGTGTCAGTCATGCTGGCCAGCTGTGCCAGGTCATAATAGTCTTTGTATTCGTCGCGCCCACATACTGCAATAAGCTTCATTACAACAAGGTCGCGCGCCCCTGCAAGCCTAAACCCGTCTACGTCTTGTATTTTATCTATACATAGAGCCATTCTGGAAAGAAACGAAACTTTTACACCATCAATTTCGCACCACAGTGTATCTATGTCTTCATAGGTGAAAGTCGTTAGTGCGGACATGAAATCCTGCTCGTTTGTTTTGTGTGGTGTGCAAGCAAGACGTCTCAGTTCCTGTCCAGCCTCGGTCTTGGGCGTGCGCGTCAAATACTTCGTGACTGTCTTCACCTGGTGAAACTGGCAAAACTGTACGGGTATGCCCCGTGCTTCAAAAACCCTTGCCGCGCCACGCCTACCATTAATGACCGCTGCAGGAACCGTCCATCCGCGCTCAAGGAGCCCTTTGAGACTCTGTGCGTAGATGGCTCCCGTTTCTTGTTCGACTTCTGTCCAACAGAGGTTTCTTTTCAATGAGGGTGAACGAAAGACGCATACGCCGTAGCTGCGTCCCCAGAAGGTGGTGTCTGCAACGATGACCGTTGGCTGTGGTAGTGGTGATTCGTGTACAGGAGTTGCCGCGTCTAGTTGTCTTCTTACCCACGGCACGCCTCGACGTTGGCCGTACTTTTGCACTGTGTGTAGTCCACACTCGGGACACTTCCTACCCCTTTTTTTAGCGTACATATGTAAATATTTTCTGTTTTAGCTTGTAGTAGAGCCATACTACATCAAAATCACCAACCCAAATTTTTCTTTAGCTCAAAAATCCCGAGCCTATACATGGCGCGGGACTTTTTTGTTTCTAATTTTTTACCCCGCTCGCTCAAGTTTCGTGATGCGACGTTCGTGGTTTACGACGCGCACTGAATCTTTATCGACTGCCCGCAAAACTCCCCGAAGAACCACATCTATATCATCCAGGCGTTTGTCTTGCATTACCTGCCCGTCTTTAATGTCTTGGATTTCTTCTTTCACACCTTGAATGTCAGCGATAACAATCTCAAAAAGTTTTTCTTGATTTTCGAACTGTTTTTTTACAAACGGTATAAAACCAGAAAGACTTTTGTTGAGATCTAGTATTTGTTTTTGTAATTTTTCTTCTGCCATAATTATTTTTCAGTATAGCATGTCCAAGAATTACCAATCTAATTCGCCTTTTTTGTATTCGGTAACGCGGGTTTCGAAGAAGTTTTTCTCTTTGGCAACGTCCATGATTTCAGACATCCAAGGAAACGGGTTGTCCACGTGGTACTGCTTCTCGAGCCCGATGCGCTCCAGGCGACGGTCCGAGACATATTCGACATATTGCTTAACCGAAGCGGGGGTGAGCCCCAAGATGCCGCGGGGGAGCGCGTCGTCTGCGTATTTCTTTTCAAGTTCAACGCCCTCAACGATTTTCCCTGTAATTTCTTTTTTAAATTCGGGCGTCCAGATGCTTGGGTTTTCTTGCACAATAGTGTTGATGAGATCGGCGCCAAAAGCCAAGTGTACCGACTCGTCGCGCAAAATGAACTGGAATTGCTCGCCCACGCCGACCATGCGGTGCTTGCGCAGAAGCGACAACATCATCGCAAAGCCAGCATAAAAGAAGATGCCTTCCATGATGACGTAATAGCCCACGAGGTCGTGCACAAACTTCTGGATGTTTTCGTCGCCAAGCGTGTTGAAGTTTGGATCAAAAACTGACTTGGTCATTTCAACCACAAAGTCATCCTTTGCTTTGATGGACGGCACGTTTTGGTACATGAGGTAGATGTCGTCGGGGTTAAGGCCGAGTGTGTCGCAGCAGTAGATGAAGGTGTCAGTGTGCACCGCTTCTTCGTAACCCTGTCTGAGGAGGTATTGGCGCGCTTCGGGGTTGGTGATGTGGCGATAGATGGCCAGAACGATATTGTTGGCAGTGAGGCTCTCCGCGGTCGAGAAAAACCCAAGGTTCCAGAGGATCATACGACGTTCGTCTTCAGACAGTGCGCCTGGTTTCTTCCACAGCTCGACGTCTTCTTGCATCGAAACCTCCTCGGGCACCCAGTTGTTGGCGACGCCTTTTTTGTAGTGCACCCGCGCCCACGGGTACTTCATGGGCAAGATTTTGTTTGGGTCAGTCGTGCTCGCCCCGTTGATGATTCCTGACATGGTGATAGTAAAATTGATTACAGTAAACGTTTTTATTTTAGCGGTGTTGCATGGGCCTGCAACTATACAGGCGAGGCTTCTTGTGGGGCAATATGTTTTTGTGCTTAAGCTGAACAGCTTTCACACGGCTCAGACAAAACTTCCACCTGTGGACTGCGTGCGGCCAATTCAAATTCGACAGCTTTGATCGATGGGGTGACGAGAGTGGACACTTCTGACATGACAAGAGGTGAGAGAGTTGAAGCAGTTTCTGTAAGAGTTGTTTCTTCAAGAAGAATACCCACAATGCCAGAGTTTTGGCCGCTCTCGACTGCGTTATCAAGGCGCGAGGTGCCGCCAAACTTCTGCATACTCACTGTTGCTTTCTCTACGCGTGAGGCACCGAGCGTGCGCAGGTAGTAGGTCGTCTTGAGGCCAAGACTCCATGCGTATTGGTAGACTTCAGAAAGGATCTTGCCCGATGTACCATTAAAGAAGATGTTGAGCGACTGGCTCTGGTCTATCCAGCGGCCACGGTAGGCGGCAGCTTTGATGAGCCACTGCGACTCAATTTCAAAAACTTCTTTGTAGCGGGCGCGAATGGCGGGTGGAATCTCAGGAATTTGCTGAATGCTGCCATCAAAGTATTTTATCTTTTCCAGCATGTCCATGTCCCAAAGCCCCAGTTTTTTAAGGTCTTCGACGAGGAATTCGTTCACCACCATAAAGTCACCCGCCATGTTTGCTTTTACATAGAGGTTTTTATAGATAGGTTCGATGGTGGGGTAGCAGCCCGCAATGTTGGCGGTGGTTGCTGTGGGTGCGTTGGCCATTGTGTTTGAGTTGCGCATACCACATTGACGCACCGTATCACGCACGAAGCGCCAATCGAGTGTCTCGTGGCGTGGTACGTCTATTTTCATACCACGTTCGGCCTCAAGCAGAGCGATGGTGTCTTGTGGGAAGATGCCACGGTCCCATTTTGAGCCTTTGTAGGTCTCATAGGTGCCGCGTTCTTTGGCGAGTAGGGCAGATGAGAGGATGGCGTGGTATGCGATGACCTCCATGCTTTGGTCTGAAAAGTGCACAGCAGCTTCTGAGTCAAAGTTAATACCCAGTTTGTAGAGCGCGTCTTGAAGTCCACGCAGCCCCAAGCCAAGAGGGCGGTGGCGCATGTTGCTGCGTTTAGTGTCTTCGGTTGGATAGAAGTTGACGTCGATAACATTGTCGAGCATGCGCATCGCCACCGGTACGACACGCGCAACCAAGTCGCGGTTAAAGATGCCGTTTTCAACAAAATTCGCCATGTTGATCGAGCCAAGGTTGCAAACCGCTGTCTCGTTTGCTGATGAGTTGAGAGTAATCTCGGTGCAGAGATTTGATGCGTGTACAACGCCCACATGGTCTTGCGGGGAGCGCACGTTTGAAGGGTCTTTCCAGGTGACCCACGGATGACCTGTCTCAAAGAGTGCGGTGAGATGTTTGCGCCACAGGTCGGCAGCACGAACGCGCTTAAACATGGCTATCTTGCCCTCGTCTGCCATCTTTTCGTATTCGGCGTAGCGTTTTTCAAATGCACTGCCATACAGGTCGTGCAAGTCGGGGGTGTCTGATGGGGAGAAAAGTGACCAATCACCGTCTTCTTGAAGGCGCTTCATGAAGAGGTCGGGGATCCAAGTCGCTGTGTTGAGGTCGTGCGCGCGACGACGTTCGTCACCCGTGTTTTTGCGCAGATCGATAAAGTCTTCGATGTCGGCATGCCAGTATTCAAGATAGACTGCCGCCGCGCCACGTCTGCGGCCCGAACGATTGATGGATATGGTTACATCGTTGGCAATTTTGAGGAATGGGATGACGCCCTGGCTTTCAACGCCCGTCTTTTTTATGAGTGAGCCCGTCGCGCGCACTGGTGTCCAGTCGGTGCCAACGCCACCCGCGTATTTGAGGAGTTGCGCGCTGTCGGAGTAGTTTTTGAAGATGGCGTGCAGGTCGTCGGGCACAGTCAGGAGGAAGCATGAGGCAAGCTGAGGGAGCATCAGCCCCGCGTGATAGAGCGTGGGCGACGAGGGCATATAGTACATTGCCGACATGATTTCATAGAACTCGATGGCATATTTCTCGCGGTCTTCAGGCGTCTTTTCAGCAAGTGCACACCCCATGGCAACACGCATCCAGAACATCTGTGGAGCCTCAAGAAGCTTTTTGGTAGTGAACTCACGCGTCAGATAGTTGGCAAGGAGTGTTTGGAGTCCCAGGTATTTAAAGTCCCGGTCACGCTTCACGGCGAGCATGCCGCCGAGCTTCTCGAGGTTAAACTCTCCCATGCGCGGGTCGAGTTGGCCTATAGTGACGCCGTGGCGGATGTTTTTGATAAACGCTGCTTGGTATGACTGGTTGAGTGTGGTGTAGTCAAACTCGCCAATCACTTCTCGATAAATAGACTCTAAAAGCAGCCGTGACGCAACAAACGAGTGTGCGGGGTCGCGCTCGATCATCGAGCGCACCACCATGACGAGCACATCGTGGATCTCTTTGGTGGTCATCCCGTCATACATTTCTTGCTGGACACGAGCAATAATAGCGGGGATATCGACACAACCCTCAAACCCTTCGCTCGAACGCAGAAGGGTGCGGGTGAGTTTGTGTTCACTAAAGGGCTCGCGGCGGCCATCGCGCTTGGTGATGAGGAGCGAGTTTTCTTGGATCATCTCGACCACCTCTTCTTTTTTCTCTTGGCGGATCTTTTCGTGTTCGTAGCGATAAATAATGTAGGATTTTGCAACGGTAAAATAGCCGCGTTCCATCAAGGCGCGTTCAACCAGGTCCTGGATGTCTTCAACGGTGGGCAGAAGGGCGGTGCCTTCAAATTGCGCGTCGATAGCGTCAACCACAGAACGTGTTATCTCAAGTGCTTCACTCTCGTGCGAGTCTCCAAGCGTAGCGGCAAAGGCTTTTTGGACAACGATGGCGATCTTTTGAGAACTGAAGTCAACAATCTCACCATTTCGTTTCTTTATTTTCTGTACAGTTGCCATAATGCTACACCTGATTATCCAATAGGATTTTTATTGTACTCCTTTATGCTTGTTTGCACCCCAAAGTGGGGGGCTTTTGCCTGTGCATAAGACACTCGAGAACTTTTTTAGCAAAAATCAACTGCTTTGTGCAAAAAAGTATCAAAAAATATTCAAAACACTTCAAACTATGCAAAAAATTATTTTTCTTGCTCATATTATCCGCTAAAACAAACATTTTCTCCCACTTTTGTTTTGTGTGGGCAAAAAGGTGGGCGTGCGCTAGGAAATTATGCATGCAATAAGGGTTGCTCTCTGCGTGAAGCTAAACTTCACGCAGGTATCTCGATCGCAGCTTTTTAAGGGTTTAGATGTATGGTACGTTAAACGTGGTCAAAGCTGCACGCAGGAATAAACACCATGAGCAAGAACAAAATATCGTACATAGGCGTTAAGGCGCTTATAGTAAACAAGGGGAGTAGGGTTTTAATTACCCAAGAGCCAACTCACTTTGAGGGTGGTGGGCGGTGGGAACTCCCTGGAGGCAAGATTGCCGAAGGTGAAGAAGAAGCCCCACTTAAGGAGATCTTGCTCCGCGAAATACGAGAGGAGTTGGGCACCGCCTTTCAAGTGACTGTTGGGAACATTGCAGACGTGATGCGTCGACCGTGGAATAAGTCAGGAGCCTTGGCAGACCAGGTCATGCTAGTTGTTTATGAATGCCAGCACCAGGGTGGCGAAATCGAACTAAGCGAGGAGAACAACGACTTCGCTTGGATTGAAGCCAGCGACTTGCCTCAGTATGATTTTATACCTGGTTATCTACCTGTGCTCGAAAAATACTTTAGCCGACAATAGTTGCCGCCCAAAATTCTATGGCGGCTTTTCTTTTGCACGTCTGGATATTTATCCAACAAAATACTTAACGTTTGCGTGAAGTTTAGCTTCACGCAGGTGAAGTTTAGCTTCACGCAGGTGATGTATACTTTGTTCATGCGTAAAACACCTTTAGTGCAGGGAGAATATTACCATTTGTATGGTCGTGGGGTTGATAAAAGAGTTGTTTTTACAGAACCGTCGGAATATAAACGCTTTCTTGCATATCTTTATATACTCAATAGCACGCAGAACAGTCGTTATTCTGACTTCTTTCGTTCCCACACATCGCAATATGCTTTTGAAATAGATCGTGGCGAGCCACTTGTAGCTTTTGGAGCATTCTGCCTCATGCCGAACCACTTCCACTTGTATGCGACGCCACTTGTTGAAGGAGGTATATCAAAATTTATGCAACGGCTTCAAACTGCGTACACAAAGTATTTTAATCAAAAACATGCACGCACCGGAGCTTTATTTGGTAGTACTTTCAAGAGTGAGCATATAAAAAATGAAAATTATGCAAAGTATCTTTTTTCCTATATTCACCTCAACCCTGCAAAACTAAAGGATCCACAGTGGAAAGAAAGGGGGCCGAGAGATTTACAGAAACTCATGGATTTTGTGGAGGAATATCCATATTCAAGTTACGCAGAATATCTATCTGGCAGTCATGTTATTACTGAACCCGCTCGATTTCCAGAGTATTTACATAATAAAATTGAGATTCAAGGGCACATTAAAGACTGGCTACAATTTCAAGAGCCTGCGTGAAGTTTAGCTTCGCGCACTTCACGTAGGAGGTTGGTGATTAATATAGCTGTATCTGTTGGGTTTGTGACGGTGTGGATGGGGACGCCAGTTGGGATCACTGCCGCGTCGTTGCCACCGGGCTGAAGCGCATCACCCACATAGAGCATGTCGGCGATGGGAATGTTGGTGATTTTTGAGAGCTGTTCGACTCCATAGGCTTTGGTGATGCCAAGGCGGGTGATGTCGACGGTGGTGATGCCGCCAATCGTTACGGCACAGTTGGGGAGTTTTGCAGCCAGGCTGTCGCGCAGGTGTTGACGTTTGTCTTCGTGTGCCTCGTGCCATACTTGTTTTTCGGCTACAGGGGCTTGTTGGCCCAGCGGCGAAAAGGCAATTTCACCCCCACGATCTTCGATGCGTTTGCCCCAGAGGCGCACTGGAGCCTCCGAAAGACCCACTTCTTGTAAAGCGCTTTTGAGTGCTTCCAAAACCGCCTTTTTCTCTGTTTCAGTAAAACTTTGGTCGTATACTGCTTGCCAGTCACCGTCTTTATAGGCAAAACATTGTGCTGCACTGTCAGGAAATACGTATAGGTGCTCGAGATTGGCGTTCTGTGGAAGGTGTGCAAGGAGCTGCGTCTTAAATTGGGGGAACCCAGCGCCCGACATCACCGCAACGGGCATTTTTTCGAGCAAGCGCGCCAAAAGCTCGCCCATCTGGGGACTGAGTGGTTGTTTACTCTCGGCGAGCGTGCCGTCAAGGTCAAATGCTATAAGTTTTAGCTTCTCTGGTATGTCTGTCATGCAAGATTGTCCGGTGCGAGAATTTTGAGGAGTCGTTTGAGCGAGAATGTAGCGACTCCCACAACGGTATCTGCTCCACCATAGTACATATACACCGTATCGTCGCGCACGACCGTACCGCAAGAAAACACCACGTTTTCCACCTGTCCTTTTTTTTCATACTCCTCCACAACTTCAAAGATGGGATCAATGGTGCGTGCGAGGACAATGGTTGGGTTGCCGAGGTCGAGCAGCGCTGCTCCGAGCGCGTAGTGTTTTTGACTTGAGACGCCATGATAGAGCAGCAACCAGCCTTTTTCTGTTTTGATCGGTTGGCCGGCGGCGCCTATTTTTTCGTTGTCCCACATGCCGCGGCGGGGACCAAGCATCTCGATACAGCGAGTGATACGGCTCTCCGCAAAGTCGAGTGAGTCAATAAAGTCGGCACAAATGTGCGAGTGGATCCGGTGCATGATCATGTACTGCCCACTCACTTTTTCTTCCAACACAAGCGCGTCTTTGTCATCGACGCCGTCGGGGGTGATGAGTTGCGGTGTGGCCCATGTGTTCCAGCGCTTTGCACAGAAGTCTTTCACCAGAATGGAGGTGAGCGCTGCGCGCGGTGGATGGACGCTGTCGTATGTGGTGTATGCCATGTAGAGTGTGTCGCCAATACGGGCGATGCGCGGGTCTTCACAGCCAGAATTTTCATTCGCACCACCTTTTTTAAGTTCAAAATCTTCTCGTGGTACATAGGCGGGCGCTGCGTCCCGGTCGATGATTTTTTTCCCATTTTTTGTTGCTGCATACCCAAGCACCGAGGTGTTGTCTTCGCTCATTGCGCGATAGAGCAGGTGTATGGTCCCGTCGATTTCTATGGCGCCAGCATTAAACACAGCGCGCTTCTCCCATGCGTTGTTGGTTGGTGTGAGAATTGGATTTTCCTTTGCTCGGACTATAAGAGGCTTTGCGTCTTTTGATGTTGGGGTGAGCGCTTCGAGCAAGTCAGGGAGGTGTAGTGATGCTTTGGCGCACACGGTGTCTGCCCCACCATAGTAGAGGTCAAGTCTGTTTTTTTCGAGAAGCGCCCCAGAAGGAAAGACCACATTTGGTACCACGCCAAACTTTTCATACAGCTCTTCTGGAGTCATGAGTGGGTACTGGGTACGGGCGATTATTTTGCGCGGGTCTTGCAGGTCGAGCAAGATTGCTTCAATGCTCGTTACGCGACGCTCCTCGCCTGCGTAGTAGTTTTGAAAATAGGAATAGATGAGCAGCCAGCCTTGTTTGGTTTTGATTGGTGGTGCTCCGACCTCGGCGTGGTCGTTCCCACTGCGAAGCGGGTTCAGTGTGTGGTCGTCTATTTTCGCGTGCCACTTCTTCCAAAAAGTGAGACTCCACAGGTCTTCAAGCTTGTCGCATTGGACGATGGCCAAATGGGAAGGTGGCTCATCGGTGTGAGCGCTGAACAGTACGGTTATTTTGCCGCCAATGCGCTCGGGGAAGAGTGTCATGGCTTTAGCGTTAAACGGGGTGACGAGGTGCTTTTCATCCACCCGCTGCAGGTCTTTTGAAAGCGCGCAAGCAACCTTGATATTCTCTGGGCCAAAAGGCAAGCCGCCAAGTGCTGTGTAGAAGATGACATATTGCCCCTCAAAAAAAGTGACTCGCGGGTCTTCGCAGCCATATTTTTCCCACGCCTCCTCAGGCACAATAAATGGTTCGCGGTTTTGAAAGGTGTTGCCTCCGTCGTGCGATGTCGCCTTTCCCACAATAGACAGGCCGCCTGGCGCTGCAAGCGGGTCAGGGTGGCTGAGCGCGCGGTAGAGCAGGTGTGTCGTTTGGCTTTTTTTATCTACCACAGGACACCCATTGAACGCGCCTGCCGCCTCCCAGGGAGTGTCGGGCAGTGGTGAAAGAATCGGGTTATGCGCGCTTCGTTTAACAATGTACATGTTTTTATATTCTACACCGCTATTTTATACTGCTTTAAGTGTTGCGTGTGTGTGGTGGGTGAGCGAGTCTATAAAATCATTCAGATTTGTGCGTGCAGCAGCAATGTGCTTGTCGCCTCCTCCATAGTATACAAGTAGGTCGTCTCCAAACACCACTGCGCCTGAGGCGTACACCACACCTGGTTTCCAGTCATTTTCATACCACTCGGTTGGCTCAAGGATAGGGTAGGTCGATCGATAGAGAATTTTGGTTGGGTCGGTAAGGTCAAGCAGCATAGCGCCCACACGGTAACCCACTGCAGGATGGGTTGGGTCCATGCCGTGATAGAGCAGGAGCCAGCCTTTCTCGGTCTTTATAGGAGGCGCTGCTGCTCCACGCACAAACGCATCCCAGTGGCCGGGACGCCCCGCGCGTTGGTTGTTGCTCTGGATTGGGTTTTCGTGCAAGTCTTCAAGTGCGTTAATGTATTCTATGGAAACGCCTGGGGTGAGTGCATGCAAAATAGCAAATTTGCCGTCAATTTTTTCGGGAAACAGCATCCAGTTTTTGTGTGTCTGGTTTTTGGCTGACATGGGGATGTGGCGGCTCCACTTCCATGCGCGGTTTTGTAGATCACCACAGTGAAGTGTTGTGACGGCAAGTCGCATTGATTCCCAATTTTCAAAAATACCAAACGACATGTACACGTGGTCGTTCATTACCACTGCGCGCGGGTCTTCACAGCCACCCCACCCACCACCCGAAGCATAGGTTTGGGTGTCGTAGGAAAGTGGTGAATAGGTGCGTGTGTATGGTCTCTGTGCGGGGTCAAACCCTGCACCGCGGTCATAGACTGGGTGGGGAAGTCGCTCGTCAAAATGGATGCCGTCAGGGCTTGATGCGTAGCCAACACGCGACACGCCGTCGCGCCCCATGGCGCGATACAAAAGGTGGACGCGGCCGCCATGTACAAACGCTGCAGGGTTAAACACTGCTTCTGACTCCCACCACTGCTCGGGGTTTGGCCCAAGAAGGGGGTTTTCGTGCATGCGTAGCAAAAGAAGACCTTGTTTGCCTGCATCTTTTTTATTCCACAAAAACCAGAACCAATAGCAGGCAAGCGTAATAAATCCAAGAAAAACTGTGATCAATAGCAAAAACATAAGAACCATCCCTACGGTGGTGAGGGTTAAAACCACAGCCGCTGTGTTGAGTGTGTTCATGTGCGCCCGTATCGATCCTCAAGCCTGGTAATGTCCCCTTCGTCAAACTCTCCAAATGCAATTTCCAGGAACTGCAAACCCTCCGTGCCTGCTTCTGCACGGTGTGCCATATTTTTGGCTATAAAAAACTGATCCCCAGGACGAGCTTCGTGTTGCTCTTCGTCCACGGTGATGGTTGCGGAGCCTGCAAGTATGCGCCAAAACTCACTGCGCTGCGCGTGTGTTTGCAGTGAGAATGCTTCGCCCGCGTTCACTGTTATGATTTTTACGGTCGACGGTTCGTTCTGAGTGAAGCGTTCAAATGTCCCCCAAGGGCGAATGTCCTTTTCATAGTGAGACAGGTCAGAGGAGTCTTGCATAGACTCTAGTATATACCATCAATCTAATCTGAAGAGGAAAAAAGAGCATGTGCTTTGGGGAAAAGCCATTTTGCAAGGTCGTAAATGGCATAGGTGATGAAAAATGCTGAAAGCACGTCTATCGAGTAGTGCAGGTGGCCGAGCAAAACTATGACGCCAAAGAAAAAAGAAGCTCCGAGGAAAAAGTAACGCACCATTTTATTGTCCCAAAACGCAAGTGCGGCCAAAAAAGGCATTCCTGTGTGCGCTGAGAAGAAGCGGTCGCCTCCAAAAAATGCTTTGTTTATGTTTGCCCCAAAGTCGGTAACGAGGTGTGGCTCAAACGGCGCGATGTGGGTGAGTGACACGAATCCAGAGCGGATGAGATAGAAAAGTGCAAGCGTGTAGAGCGCAAAAGGAATACGTTTTGGATGAGCAAAACAAAAGAGCGCCGTTATTGCAGCGACAGCAAATGTCCCATAAACAAAGAGCTGGTCGACATCAAACACAGGAGTGTTTGAGAGGATGAGGTCGGTCACCGCGTTGCTCGCGTGCTCGGTTGCGAAGTGAATCGCATACAGGTTGACGATGAAACCAGCGATCGCAAGTGGTAGCGACAGAGTAAACGCTTTTAAAAAATAAGGGTTTTTTGAGTACGTCGCGTATCGGCGTGCGATTTCTTTGTTCTTTTTATGTATGTGGGTCAAGAGAGTCATGGATTTTAAAAGCGATTAACGAATGACCTCCCAGCCTTTCTTTTTGAGTACTTTTTTGGGAAAAGCTGCTTGCATGTTGATGAAAAACATTTTGAGGTAACCTTTCTTCTGGAACCTTCGCGCAGAAGTGATAACGCTTTTGGTCCGCATGAAAAAATATGTTCCATGTTTTGCGAGGGCATACCCATATTTCATATCTTCGCCCGATGAAAGCTCTTCGTCATATGACGCTTTGGAGGTTAGGTCTTTGCGTATGATGTGAATGCGGTGCAAGACTTTAATGAGACGGTCGCTGTGGTTGATGTAGTGGGTCCAAAACCTACCCACAAGCGAGAAATCATCGAGCAGTACCGTGGTGGTGCCATATCCGGCTTTTGGGTGTTGTTCGAGATATTCGTTTAATTCTTGTAGGAATGTTGGCTGCAAGAATGTGTCTGCGTCCATGAATAGTACCCATTCAAACTGTGGCGAGCACTGGGTAAGCCCCCAATTTCGGGCTTTTGAAACGCCTTTTTCTTTTGATGTGTATGCCCGGATGTTCATGTGCTCAGAGTCATATCGCTTAGCTATTTCATGCGTTGCGTCATCCGAGCCGTTTTCAACAACAACCGCTTCGTAGCGGTCTTGTGGATAGTTGAGCGCAACAACGCAGTCAAGTGTCTTTCTGAGTAAGCTTTCTTCGTTGTGAGCGGGGATGACAATAGAGAAAAATCGTTGGTACGCCATATTGTGCTAGAATACCATGAATACTATGCAAGTGAATCATGATTATCTTGACGCAAGCAGTGAGATACCAAAACTTGCGCTGTTTGCTCTGCGTGCGCTGTTTACTTCTGAACCAGCCCACTGCTCGGGCAACATCCTGATTATCAACACCTGTCTCATCGGTGAGTTTGCCGTTTCGATGCCGGCACTGCGTGACTTTATTCAAAAAAATCAAGAAAAGAAGGTTGATCTACTTGTGGTTCCGTCACAAAAAACCCTTGCAGAAAAGATACAAGGTGTGCATAAGGTCTATGTGGCTAAGGCTGCCCATAGCAGGAGCGTTGATGCGGTGGGTCACGGGCAGCAGGCGGAAACTAGTTTTCCTGTATATGAAAAAACCATAGCGCTCCGGGTTAGTCCCGCAGCGTACCACGCGCTGCGCGGGGTGACTTTGGGGAAAATCCAAACGAGTGCACCAGTTATGCTGCATGAAGGTGTGCGGCTTGTGCTGCGCCACATATGGAGGCGTGCTCCGATGCAATATCGAGAAATGAACTTTGCATTTTTTGGTAGCACGCCAAGGGTGATGTTGCCTCAAGACCTGTTTGTTTTTACTGACGCAGAGCGCGCAAAGATAGAAACGTTTGATTTCTTGCAACCCTCAGAAAAAGGTAAAAGAGTGCTCGTGCACACAAACGCGCACTGGCCGATGAAGTGTTGGGAAAGTGAAAGGTGGGTTGCTGCTCTGACAAAAATGCACCAGAGTGGAAATTTTCGCTTCATTTTTGTGGGTACAAAAGACGATGAAGAAAACCAAAAGTACATCGCCTCAAGGCTCGGGTTTGAGACGTATTCACTTGTGGGCAAGATAACGCTCGGGGAACTCTTGTTGACGATGGCTGTGTGCGACTACTTTTTGGGTCTCGACAGTGGGCCAAGCAACCTTTCACACGTGGCTGACCTGCGCAGTGTGACGATAGCCGCGTTTGGTCCCCATCTGTTCTTGCCGTGGGATAGGCGAGACAAAATGCTTGATAAATCGGGTGGACGGGGGCTCCTCCAGATGTTTTTTATTCTGAAAAAGAAATTCATCAGTCAGATAACGGTTGATGAGGTGTGCGCTGAATTTATGAAACTCGTACAGGAAAACCCTACAACATAACAAACGCACCACACATCATGTCACTCTTTCACTTAGCAAATTTCACACTTTTTTTGGAAACGCACGCAGTGTTGGCATATGCGGTGCTGTTTGCCGGTGCGTACTTTGAAACGCTTATAGGCCCAAACTTTTTTATCTATGGTGAGCTCATTTTTATTCCCGGTGCCACGCTTGCGGGCCTTGGCTTTCTCGACATTTGGCTCGTGATGTTTTCGGTCTATTTGGGGGGTATTTTGGGCGACAGCAGCAGTTATTGGATAGGTGCGCGCTGGGGGCACAAGATGTTTCGCGAGAAAGCGCGTTTTCTCAGCCACGCCAACTATCAAAAAGGCAAAGAGGTGTTCGAAAAATATGGCCTCAAAAGTATTTTCTTTGCCCGCATGCTCGGGCCCATCTCGTGGCTTGTGCCGTTTTTTGCGGGCATCTACAAAGTGCCCTACAGGAAATTTATTGTCTATAACGTGCCCGGCGTCATTGTTGGTATTGGACAGTTTTTGGTGGTGGGGTACTTCTTTGGTAATCAATACAAACTCATACTTGCCATCGTCCAAAAGTACGGGGCGATTTTACTTGGTGTCATCCTTGTACTTTTTATTATCTACTCAATCATTAAAAATTACTTCCCCGAGTTCTTTAGTCCAATAAAAAGGTTGTGGGGCAGAGTGATTCAGAAGGTTGTAAAGAAATAGACGTGTAGAGATATATCAAAAACACCCCGCTCTTTCGAGTGGGGTGTTTTTGCAAGCACACGCACCTATAGTGCGCAGTACTTATGCCTTGCGAACCTGAGTTGCGTTTGGTCCTTTTGGACTGTCGCCAACTTCAAAGCTCACACGGTCGCCTTCGCGAAGGTCGTTGAAGGTAGTGTCAACAAGCTCGTTGGAGTGGAAAAAGAGATCCTTTTCCTGACCATCACGCTTGATGAAACCGAAGCCTTTGTCGCTCACGAGGCGAGCGATTGTTCCTGTTTCCATGTTTGTGAAAGAAGAGTGGATAAAATATCGAGTGCAGTATTCTCTGGAGAATCGAGGTTCGATCCACTCTCTAAGATCCAGCACTGCGCAGGATGTGTGAAGTATAGCACTGTGGTATAATAAGGTCAATGAGACATCATATATTCCTGTTTGTGCGCGAAAAAAAGACAATAGTCGGCATTGGGGCTCTGTTGTGTCTGGTTTTGGTCGGCGTTCTTTTTTTTAAAAGCGGTGGTGGGACAGATCAAACAGAAGTGGTCCAGCCAGGTGATTTTTTACAGCAAGTGTCTGTTTCGGGTAAGGTGGTTGCTGCGCAAGATGTAGAGCTTGGGTTTTCAGGGGGTGGTCGGGTTTCTTATGTGCGCGCTCGTGTGGGCGACACGGTTGCCGCGGGCACTGTTTTAGCTGAAATAGAAAACGGCGACGCGCGGGCAACGGTCGCACAAAAACAAGCGGTGTTGGCCTCGCAACAAGCAAAACTTGAATCACTGCAAAATGGCACACGGCCCGAGAGTCTTGCGGTCGCGCAGACTGCGGTTGATGGGGCTGCTTCAGCGCTTGCGCAGGCGAACCAAGGTGTTGTGGACGCAATTTTGGATGCGTACGCCAAGTCAGACGACGTAGTGCACAACAAAGTCGATCGATTCATCAATAACCCCAATACTCCCAGTCTTGCGCTGACTTTCAACACTTCTGATTCTCAGTTGGCGAGCGACCTTCTATCAAAACGCACCGCTGTGGGCGGTGTATTGAGCGTGTGGCAGGCAGATACCGCACATCTCCCCACAACTCAGATGTACGACGTGATCGCGGGTGCAAGCAGGGCACAAAAGAACCTCTCCGATATTGCAACATTGCTTGCAACAGCGAGCGCTGCGCTCAGTCAGGCCACACCATCACAAGCCACATCGCAGACGCTCATCCAAAACTATGCGGGCGACATCACTCTGGCGCGCGCGACCATAAACACTGCAATCGCAGCACTCAACACTTCGGTGACGGCTCAAAAGAGCGCCACGGCTGCAGTCAATGCAGCAGATAAAAACCTGCAGCTCTTGCAGGCAGGTGCCACCCAGGCCGACATCGACACCCAAACCGCGTTGGTGGCGAGCGCAGAGGCTGATGTTGAAAACGCACAGGCACAACTGCAAAAGACACTCATCGTCGCTCCTTTTAGTGGGGTGGTCACGACCGTTGATGCAAAAGTCGGACAAATTGTCTCTCAAAACACACCCGAAATCGGGATGATAGGCACGGGTGCCTTCCAGATAGAAAGCTATGTACCCGAGATCAACATCGCACTTCTGAAGGTGGGCAACCCCGCAACGGTGACGCTCGATGCGTATGGGCCAGACGCTGTGTTTGATGCCTCGATTGTGTCCATCGACCCTGCTGAGACGCTGCAAAACGGGGTGTCGACCTATCGTGCGGTGCTTCAATTTGCGGCGCAGGACCCGCGCATCAAGTCGGGGATGACCGCGAGTGTGGTCGTTACTTCGCAAAAGAGGAGTGGAGTCATCACGGTGCCGCAGGGTCTGGTCATTGACCGAAATGGAAAAAAATTTCTCAAAGTAAAGCAAGGTGGTGTGGTGGTCGAGGTGGAGGTGACACTCGGTGCAGTGTCCTCGCTTGGTGATGTTGAAGTGCTCTCTGGATTGAAGGCGGGTGACGCTGTGTTGACTACGCCGCTTGCACCGTAACAACATCTCTATCTTTATATTCTATGTTTTCCCTCCTCAATATTCGCATCGGATGGTTCCTGGCGGTGCGTCAGCTGCGTCGCGCAAGCTTGTGGACCACAGGTCTTATTGTGTTTGTGATGGTGCTCACCTTCCTCAACTTGGTGGTGGTATCGGGAATTTTGGTGGGGCTTATTCAGGGTTCGATTGATGCCGAGCGCACTCAATATACAAGCGATATTATCATATCGAAACTCAATGATAAAAAATATATTGAAAATAGCCCGAACATTATAGCGCTGGCACGCTCGCTTCCTGGTGTGTTGGCCGTGAGTCCGCGTTATACCGACGGAGCGCTGCTGGAGGCCAACTACAAGACCAAACGCCAAACCGATAAGGCAAACACTGCGGTTGGGCAGGCAGTGGGCATTAATCCTGCAGACGAAAATGCCGTGACTCATCTGGGCAGTCATGTCATTGAAGGGGCATATCTTTCGCCTGGGGACTATGACCAGGTGGTGATTGGTGATTTTTTGCTTAAACAATATGTGCCCATCGACCGTGCGGGGTTTGAGTCGCTTGATGCGGTTTTTGTGGGCACAAAAATCCGTATCACCGTCGAGGGGGTGACGCGCGAAGTGACGATTAAAGGCATCCTCAAGAGCAAGGTGCAAGACATCAGTCGCAATGTCTACATGGTCGACTCGCAGTTGCGCAGCATGATAGGTCGGGACGATGGCAACGTGGGTGAAGTAGCGGTTAAGCTTTCACCGGGGGCAGACCCGCTCGTGCTGAAGAATCAGTTGCTGTTGCGTGGGTTGGGGGACGTGGCAAAGGTGCAGACCTATGCTGACGCGCAGCCGCAGTTCCTCAAAGACATTGTGGCGACGTTTGGCATGCTTGGGACGGCCTTCAGCTCGATCGGCTTGGTGGTCGCTTCCATCACGATCTTCATCGTGGTCTTCATCAATGCAATAACACGCCGTAAGTTTATAGGCATCCTCAAAGGCATCGGCATTGATGGACATGCAGTCGAAATAGCCTATGTCCTCCAATCAATTTTTTATGCGCTGTGCGGTTCAAGTATTGGGCTGCTCATTGTTTATGGTTTTTTGGCGCCAACCATCGCCGCACACCCAATAGACTTTCCCTTTAGCGACGGCATCTTGGTTGCCCCAGTGGGACAGACACTGTGGCGAGTAGGACTACTCGTTTTCTCAACAGTGGTTGCTGGTTTTGTTCCTGCGTGGATGATTATCCGCAAAAACACCCTCGACTCAATTTTAGGGAGAAACTAACCGAATATATATGATAGAAACAGTAAAACTTACTAAGTCATTTCAAAACGGTCCTGTCGAAACGCAGGTTTTAAAAGGTGTTGATTTCAAGGCGAAAAATGGCGAGTTTGTTTCCATCATGGGTCGCTCAGGGGCGGGCAAAAGTACTTTTTTGTATCAAATGTCGCTACTCGACGAACCGACCTCAGGAGAGGTGCTTATTGATGGACACAATGCGAGCGGTATGTCGTCTCAAGAAAAAGCGCTTTTTCGGCTTGTGAAGTTCGGTTATGTGTTCCAAGACTACGCACTTTTGCCTGAGCTGACGGCGCTCGAGAATGTTGCGTTGCCCCTGCTTATGCAAAACCAATCAAAAAAACAGGCATACGCTAAGGCAGAGACTGCGCTGCAAAAAGTGGGATTAGGCAAACGCCTCGGCAATCTCCCCAGCCAACTTTCGGGCGGTGAACAACAGCGGGTCTCCATCGCGCGCGCGGTGGCGCACGAGCCACAAGTGCTCTTTGCTGACGAGCCGACCGCAAACCTCGACCACGAGTCATCAGAGCTGGTTATGAACATCTTTAAAACACTACACAAAGACGGTCAAACCATCATTATGGTCACCCACGAAGAAGAATATGCAAAACTTGCTCAAAAAATCGTACGTTTTGATGACGGGAAAATAGTGTCGCACTAGTCAGATCAAAGCTCCGGCCCATAGAGCTCGACATTTTCTTGGTTTTCTTCTTGATCAGTTTTTTGGTGTTCGGCATGCAACGCGCGCACGTGCTCCTCGGGTGTTTCGTGTTGAACCAGAGCAACTTCTTCTTCATCAATGCCTGTTGGATGTGACACAAGTACATAGACACTCACAAAAAATACACACAATCCCAACAACGCCCCGACGATGATGAGAATTTCAGTCATATATATACGGTATGGGTACTTGCGCTACTTGTCAATGGTAGTATACTTTTCATATGACTATAACCTATATTCTTCTCGGTGTGGTGTTTTTACTCGTGTTGTGGGTGGTGTTTGGGCAACGGCACTTTGTGTATTTAACTCAAAATGCCAAAGAGGCGTGGGCCGACATCGACGTGCAGCTCAAGCGTCGCTACGACTTAATTCCTAATTTAATCGAGACGGTGAAGGGATATGCCGCGCATGAAAGCGGTGTGTTTGAAAAGGTAACGACCGCGCGCGCGGCGGCGATGGGTGCCCAGGGCCCCGAGGCAAAAGGCGCGGCCGAGAACATGCTCTCGGGCACGCTCAAGAGCCTTTTTGCGGTTTCAGAAGCATATCCAGACCTTAAGGCCAATCAAAATTTCCTCTCGCTCCAAGGTGAACTCTCAGATACCGAAAACAAGATTCAAGCGGCGCGGCGCTTCTATAACGGCAACGTCCGTGACCTCAACACCGCAATAGAGATGTTCCCAGGGAGTGTTATCGCGAGCGTCTTTCACTTTGAGCCTCAGAAATTCTTCGAGCTTGGTGACGCTGACGCCGCAGCTCGCGAGCCAGTCGCAGTGAAGTTCTAATCCTCTCTTCATTCTCTGTCCAAAATGGCAACACTCTATACACACAAAAGCGAGAATATCGCCAAGACATGGGTATTGATGACGCTCTTTTTTGGTGTGGTTATTCTGCTTGGTTGGGCGATTTCTTTCTATTACAACAATCCGGGAATTCTCTTTTTTGCAGTGATTTTTGCATTAGTGATGAACGTGGGAAGCTATTGGTTCTCGGACACGTTGGTGATTAAACTCGCGGGGGCTAGGCCTGCAGAGGGTCCGGAGTGGGTTGAACTCAACAGAATTGTTGAGAATCTTGCTATCACTGCGGGTTTGCCCAAGCCAAAAGTGTATATTATGAACGACCCAGCGCCCAACGCTTTTGCCACGGGCCGCAATGCACAGCATGCGTCAGTTGCCGTCACAACAGGTTTGCTCGAGATGATGAATAAAACCGAGCTCGAGGGTGTGTTGGCGCACGAACTCTCGCACGTTGGCAATCGCGATATGCTCGTCTCGACCGTGGCGGTGGTGTTAGTTGGATTTGTGTCGCTTGTTTCAGACTATTTTTTGCGCTCAATGTTTTGGGGTGGGGGAGGCGACCGGGAAGAAAAGCAAAATCCGCTTGTGGCCGTCATTGCGGTTGTTTTGGTAGTGCTCGCACCGCTCTTTGCCACCCTGTTGCAGCTGGCGATCTCGCGCAGGCGCGAATTTTTGGCTGATGCGTCGGGTGCGCTCTTGACCCGCTACCCTGAAGGCTTGGCGTCGGCGCTACAAAAAATAGGCAACTATCAGCAACCAATGCGCACGGCCAACAATGCCACCGCGCACCTCTACATCAGCAACCCTTTTGGGCCTGGCGCTGCCAAAAGCTTCGTCACCCGCATCTTTTCGACCCATCCGCCCATCGAGGAGCGCATCAAAGCGCTTGTTGGGTAGCTCTATTCACGCTTGCGCATAGGTGCTTTGTGGGTGTATAAAAGCCATGTCGGCACGTGTTCCTATGAAAGGAACGCGATGAAAGTCGATGAAACAAAACACAGGGTGTGATATGAATCGAGACCAAGGTTTACAAGATTTGGCTCCAAAGCCACCACACGGAAAATTCGCTTCGCCGATGTTGGCGGAGCATCACGAAAAAGAGTGTGCACGGCTTCGTGCCGCTCGGAACCCGTCAGTCAGTCAGCCTGACAAGAAGCCCACAACAGTCAAACGGCAAATTCGCCGCGCATAACAACACCCAGCCCCGTACGGGGCCACAATTCAAACCCAGATGCTCGCGCCCGCGGGCATCTGGTCTTTTTTTATGTAACCCTCCTTGAGAAAAAGCTGATTATGACGCAGTATGGGTTGGCACGGAGGCGTCGCATAGTGGTCTAGTGCGCAGACCTGGAAAGTCTGTGTGGGGCAACCCACCGAGAGTTCGAATCTCTCCGCCTCCGCCACCCTTTTTTGTAGTATGCTGTGGTGTATTGGTATGAAGGGAAAGTATTTTGTTCTTGGGATTTTAAGTATGTTTGTGCTGTGTGTATTGGTTGTGGTGACAATATTTTTTTACACAAGACAACCGCTTGCCGCAGGACACATGAAGCAGGAAAGCGATCAAGCGCACAGCCAAACAAACAGCCAGCCAACACTCCCTATGACACAGCTCAGCATCAGCACAAGGGCAGGTAGCACCACGATTGCGGTTGAGCTTGCAACCACACCACAAGAACACCAAGCGGGGCTTTCGGGCCGGGCAGGATTGGATAAAGGAAAGGGAATGTTGTTTGTATTTGACCCACCGAGTGTGCCGGGGTTTTGGATGAAAGATATGCGTTTTTCTCTTGATATTATTTTTATAGACGAAACGGGGAATGTGATTACTATCTACCCCAACCTCTCGCCTGATACCTACCCGCACAGCTTTCACCCCACGGCGCCTGCTCGTTTTGTGCTCGAAGTGCCTGCTGGGTTTGCTGAAGCGCACGCAATAGTTGTGGGGCAGCGCCTGTCGTTCTAGCTCAAAACCCCACTTATCCCCACCCCCCCGTTTTCACCCTTGTGCGCCCAACACGCGCCACTGTTTAGTAGTACAATACAGAGCATATCCATGAGGGGCTAATGGGGCGGTGGATGGTACAGGGACGTATGCAATTTCTTCAAGCATTTTTCACGAGCGTTGCGCTGTTTGCTGCAAGTCTGTTTGGTATGCACCCGCCTCAACCAGCCGCTGTGGCGCTTGCAACCAACACGACTCAAAACGCTTTTGCCACATCCTCTGTTGTAACCTCCGCACAAGCCACATCCACATCTGCGCAAGCAACCACCACCGTGGTCAACAACTACATAACGCAGCCAGTTATTGAAAAAGTCATCCAATCACAAAAGCCTGCACCTGACCCAACTGGCGCAATCAACACCGCGGTCAAAGCAGCCTTTGCGGCAAGCACCGCAAACCTGCAAAATCAAATCAACCTGCTGCACCAAGGCGTCTATGGCGTCTTAACCCCTGGCACGCCGTCACTCCAAGCACAGGGAGGCTTCACTAACAACATCGCTGTGTCGCAGCGCATCGACCAACTCTCGGGCACCACCATCTCGAACCCGACCATATCGGGTGGTTCGATTTCGGGTGCTTCTCTTTCTGGAACGAGCCTCAACATACAAGGCAACACCGTCTTTTCGGGTGACCTCTCGGTGGCAAACCTTTCGGCATCAGGTGCGCTCACCGTCTCGGGCACCACCACACTCCAGTCGATTGCCCCAAGCACTCTTTTGTACAACAACGCATCAAAGCAAATTGCTGCTGCGTTTGTTGGTAACGGACTCACTTTTTCAAATGGCACGCTTGCGACTTCGTTTGGCACCACCACCGCAAATACCTTCACTGCGCTGCAGCAGTTCAACGCAAACGCCTCGACCACCCAACTCTCCGCAACGGTTGCGTACTTTGGTGGCACGGCGACTTCAACCTTTGGCACCGACGGCTCGCTCACGCTCGCGTCGGCACTCGGCGTCGCTAGCGGCGGTACAGGATGGGCAAACATCCATGCAGGGTCGGTCCTATTCGGAAATGGCACGTCCGCGCTGGCAACCTCATCGAGTCTCTTTTGGGACAACACCAACAGTAGGCTCGGCATCGGCACCACGTCGCCGTTCGCCGCGCTCGCGGTCAATGGATCTGGTTTTTTCAACGGCAATCTCACGTCAACCAACCTCATCGCAACTGGCACACTCACAGTCCTTGGGAGCGCAAACATCGCGTCAACGACGCTCACGGGGAATACGCTGCTTGCGGCTGCCACGACAACCTCGCTCTTTGCCTCTACCTTCGGCCTTGGCGCGGGCAACTACTTCACCTCACTTCTCGGGGCTGGTCTTGCAAACATCAGCGGCGCACTTTCGCTCGACCTCGCGCACGCAAACATCTGGACTGGCTTGCAACAATTCTTAGGCAATGCCTCAACGACCCAGCTCTCCGCAACCACGGCCTACTTTGGCGGGACGGCGACGAGTACATTCACCAGCGCGGGGTGGTTGGGGATTGGTACCTCCACGCCCTCCACCAACCTCTCCGTCCAAGGCAACGGCCTCTTTTCTGGCAACCTCACCGCCGCCAGTGTCGTGGCGACGGGTACGCTTACAGTCGGGGGCACAAGTGTCGTGTCCGGTCTTGGCCTGGCGATCGGCCCCGGCACGATTTCGCTCATAAGCGGTGGCTCCGGCTATGTCGTCGGCGACACTATGACGTTGACGTGTGCCGGCGCTACCTTCACGACCAGCCCGGTCATCGCTGTGACAGCAGTGAACAGCGGCACCATTACCGGCTTGACGCTGACTAACGCCGGGGTCAGCACTATCGCGCCCGGCGCCAGTTGCACATTCACCCAAGCTTCGACCTCGGGCAGCGGCTCAGGGGCGAGTTGGACTGGGAGCTTCGCCCCGATAGCGTCGGTCTTGAGTTTTGCGAGCCTTGGCACCGGCGGCAGCGCAAATAGCAACGGTAGCCTCTTTTTGGGCGCCGAGACGCCTGCGGCCAATTTGAGTGGCAGCGAAGAAACTTTTGTTGGGGATCGGTGCGGCGGCAATATCGTCAACGGCTCTGGGAATACCTGCCTCGGTCATGACGCCGCGGGTATTTATGGCGGGACAAACCTGACTGCATCGGGCGTGACTTTTGTCGGACAAGATGCCGGTAGGAACTACGGTGGAGGTGTTGGACAGACCGCCCTTGGTTCCTCGGCGCTGCGCAACGTGTCCGGTAATTACGACACCGGCCTTGGATATCAGGCTGGTCAGAATCTCACAACGGGCACGAACAACACGATCATCGGCTATGGTGTCGCGCCGACACTGACGACCGGTGGCGGCAATATCGCGATTGGCACAGGCTCCTCGACGGATGTCGCACTAGCGAACACCAGTAATACCCTCAACATTGGCCAAATTATCTTCACGACTGGCATAAACACGCCGTCGACCTCGGCGACGAACATCGCGGGCACGTTGTTCTCAGCCGGGAATTTCTCTGTCGTGAACGGTAGTATTCAGGTGGCTGCATCAGCCGCCGAAACCCACGTCAAGGTCACGAACGTCTCGACCAATGGCCGCGATTGGTGGTTGACCTCAGGCGGCGTTGCGGGAACTTTTTCCGGTGGCGGATTTGGTCTATGGGACAATACCGGCGGCCATTGGTCTTGGATGGCCGATAGCTCCGGTGATTTTAATATACGAGGCAAAGCGAGCATCGGGCGGAGTCCCGGCACTCCCCTTAACACTCTCGACGTAAACGGCGCGGTTGCGATCGGCTCTTATGCTGGTGTCAGCACGGGGCCGTCGAACGGGTTGATCATTAGCGGCAACGTTGGCATCGGCACCACCACCCCCTATAGTCGCCTCACGGTCTGGGGTCCCGACAGTGCCGCAACCACCTCTGCCTTTGCAGTCATCAACAACGCATCCACCACCGTCTTCTCGGTCTATGACAATGGGAATGCCACCTACTCAGGCTCTATCTTCCAGAGCTCCGACCAACGGCTCAAGGCTAACATCCTCTCGCTTGATGCATCTTCTTCTCTCGCAGCAGTGGAAGCGCTTAATCCTGTGTCATATACCCGCCTTGACCAAACATCCCAAGGACAGAACCTCGGCTTCATCGCCCAGCAAGTCGCCAGTGTATTCCCGCAACTTGTCTCCACTACTTCTGCCACCGCGCTGACGCCTGATGGCACGCTGACCCTTAACTATGGCGGGCTCATCGCTCCCGTCATCGGTGCAATCCAAGGTATCGCGCACATCGCTGGCGACTTCAAAGAAAACATGGTCGCGTGGCTGGGCGATGCAGCAAACGGTATCCAAGACCTCTTCGCCAGCACTATCCATGCGAGGAACGAACTCTGTGTCGGCGCCACGTGTGTCACGCCAGCACAATTCCAAGCGATGGTTGCTGCCGCAGGGCAGGGAAGTGGAGCTCAAGGAGGCGCGGGCGTAAGCAATTCGAATTCGTCCCCAGACACAACGCCACCTGCAATCTCAATCAACGGCGCAAACCCAGCGACTATTCACGTTGGCGACACCTACAGCGATTTGGGGGCCACCGTCACCGACAACGTCACCCAAAACCTGGGTTACTCGGTCTCGGTGGACAGCGCGGCAACCACCTCGCCCGATCAGGTCCACATCGACACCAGCGCTCCTGGCTCACACACCATCCTCTATAGCGCCATGGACCAGGCAGGCAACATTGGGTATGCAACACGCAGTGTGGTGGTGCGATAGGGTTTTGTGAAGAGGTATTCACGAACTCTTTATTGTGTGGTATATTTGCTCAAGCGCGCCGAGCATCTACTCCTGTTTTCTTCTGCACATTGTGCCTTGGGAAGTGGGGGAGGAAAGTCCGAACATTCATTCCAATTATGGAAAAGGGTAGCAGGTAATCCCTGTCATTTGCTTGTAGCGGGCAAAAGGGGTGCGAACAGAGACGAGTCTTTGGGGTAATTCTCAAAGGGTGAAACGGCTAAATCCCTACTTGAATGCAAGGCCGTGTCCCGGCTTGCCGGGAAGTGCCGCTCGAGCGTTGCAGTGATGCAACGCCCAGATAAATAAATGCTCATGCTTGTTGCAAAACAAGTTGGACAGAATTCGGCTTACAAGCGCGCGCGCTACATTGTGTGGATACCCCGCTTACTTTGAGCGGGGTATTTGCGTTATACTATGCGAGTATGCAAAAAAAGCAGTTTCTGGCCTGGGCGCCAAAAGTATTTATTATTGGTTTGGTTCTTGGGCTGATGTGTCTTGTTCCTGCAGTGTGGTTTCCATTTCAACTTACTAAAGTGCTGCTCGTGACTGTGGGGATGTTGGTCGCAGCATTGTTTTTTGTGTATGGCGGTGGAATGCGAACGGTGCACGGCTTACAAGGACCACTCATGTTTGTGGTATTGTCGCTTCCGCTGACCTATGCACTCTCATGGCTTTTTTCAGTTGATACAGCGATTGGTTTTTCTGGCTATGCAGTCGAGTCCGACACGGTGCTCTTTATGCTCATCTGCTCGCTTGCGCTCGTCTTCTCCTCCTGGTTGTTTCAGGGTGTCCGCACTGGGCGTTTGTTGCTCTTGTCGGTGATGGCTTCTCTGTCGCTGGTTGGTGTCTTCCAATATCTAGTGATCTTTTTTGGTCAAAAACTCTTGCCGTTTCAAGCGTTTTCTGATCGTTCAACCAACTTGGTTGGCAAGTGGAACGACCTTGGTATCGGTATGGGACTTTTGCTGTTTTTGTGTGTCCTGTGGATAGAGTTTGGTGGCGAAACCAAAACCTCGAGACGTGTGGGTAGTTTCTGTGCGGTCGCGGCTTTGTTCTTGCTCCTTGCAATTATTCAATTCCCATTGGTCTGGATGCTGCTGTTCAGCATTTTTCTTGGTGTGTGTGCGTGGCATCTTTTTGTGTCACGCAACGTTGCATGGGTTGCGTTGGCAAGCGCTGCGCTGTCGCTCGGTTTTGTATTCTATGGTGCAACATTGAACGCCAATCTCACAAAAATACTCCCTGTTTCTTCGCTCGAGGTGCGACCATCTTCATCTTCAACTATTGCCATTGCAAAAGACGCACACCAATCGTCACCTGGGCGGTTTTTGGTCGGCAGTGGTCCACAGACTTTTGGTGAGATGTGGCTTCTTCACAAACCAGCATCGGTCAATCAATCGGCCTTCTGGAATCTTGACTTTGCCGTTGGATACAGTACCTTGCTGACTGCTTTTGAAACAGTTGGTGCATTGGGTGTGCTTGCGTGGCTTGCCCCCATCATCCTCTTGTTGCTTGCTGTGGGGCGTCTCGTGTGGTTGAAACGACACTCAAAAGAAGAGCAATTTGTATTTCTTGGGCTCAGTCTTTCCGCGATATATCTCTGGCTTTGCCTTTCCTTCTATGTGCCAAGCCAGGATCTGTTGCTGCTCGCGTTTACACTGTGCGGTGCGGCGCTTGGTCTTGTGTTTAACAAGCATGCTACAGAGAGCGGTGTTGCAGGCACAGAAAGTCATGCGTCGCTCACTGTAGGGAAAATACTATCTGTTGCGTTTGTAAAAAACGCAGTACGGTCCTATGCAGGCGTGACGCTTGGGGCGTTGCTCGTTCTGGTGTTGGTGGGCAGCACGTTTGTGGTTGCGCGACGAACCCTTTCTGAAATCTATGTCAACCAAGGGGCCGCTAACCTTGGACAAAACAATGTTGACAGTGCGATGTTGTTTGCGGCCCGCGCCTACGGCACAGAGAAAACAGCCGATGCACTGCGTCTCAGTTTTGCTGCGGGCGCCGCAAAAATTAACCTCATGCTCAGCACTACCAGCGCGCCAACCGCCCAAACACAGGCACAGTTCAATGTGCAGCTGTTACAAACGGTCGCATTTGGGCGGCAGTTGCTGATGCCAGTTCCCAAGGACTATCGTGCATACCTTGTGGTTGCACAGTTCTACGACTTGCTCACTTCTTTCCGTGTGCCAAATGCATATGAGAGTGCACAACAAATGTATCAAGAGGTGGTGCGGCTCAATCCAAACAACCCGCAAGCGTGGTTGCTCTTGGCTCAGCTCAGCGTAAAACACGGTGACGAGAAAGCAACGCTCGCCAACATCTCCAAGGCACTGACGCTCAAAAACGACTACACCGACGCTATCATGTTTATGGTCCAGTTCTATATTGCTAAAAAAGATCTACCAAACGCAATAGCGGCGGCTCTGGCTGCAGCGCAAAGTGCCCCCAATTCACCAGTGATGTTGTTTGAGCTTGGTTTGCTCTATTACAGTACAAACGACACTGCCAACGCTATTCCGCCGCTCGAGCGAGCGGTTGCCATAGAGTCCGACTATGCGAATGCAAAATATTTCCTTGGGCTTTCCTATGCTGCACAGAGGCGCGCCCCAGAGGCGCTGCAGCAGTTCCAGGATCTTGTACAATCAAATCCGGACAACGCAGAAGTTGCGGCGATTCAAAAGAACTTGCAAGAAGGCCGAAAGCCATTCCAAGAGGCTGGTTCAACCACCGTTCCCGTCATCCAGAACAAAACTACGATAGAATAGAGCAATGGTTAGGTCTCTTTTCAAGGTATTTAACCGCGAAGCTCGTGGCATGCACGAAGCCGCGTATGTGCTTGCAGCTTTTGCGTTGGGTTCGCAATTCTTAGCGCTCGTGCGCGATCGATTACTTGCGGCTTCGTTTGGCGCCTCGCATACGCTCGACCTCTACTACGCAGCCTTTCGCATTCCGGACTTCTTGTTTGCGACGCTCGCGTCACTTTTGTCGCTCTATGCGCTTTTGCCGGTGCTCTCAAGGCTTGAGCAGGTGCACACAGGCCCCATGGTCTCGTTCTTGCGCAAAGCGCTCCTCATTTTTTTTGTGGTGATGAGTGCGGTGTCGGCGTTGGTGTGGGTTTATGTGCCACAACTTGTGCTCGTGTTGTCGCCCAAAATAGCAAGTCCAGAGTTGGTCTTTTTGGCGCGCATTCTCCTTTTGCAGCCCATCTTTTTGGGTGCGTCCAACATTTTGGCTTCTCTGACGCAGTTGCGCCACCGGTTCTTCCTCTACTCAATCTCGCCACTGCTCTATAACATAGGAATTATTTTTGGCGTACTGGCGCTCTACCCACGTTTTGGCGTTGCTGGTTTGGGGTGGGGTGTGGTCTTGGGAGCATTTTTGCACCTGTGTGTACAAGTGCCGTTTTTTGCACGTGAACATGCTGAGCCCCCCCTTTCTTGGAAGCTTGCGTATAAAGAGTGTGCTGCCGTGCTTGCGCTCTCGGTGCCACGCACACTTGCACTGGCAGCAGGGCAGATCTCGCTTTTCGCGCTGGTTGGTATCGCATCTTTCTTTTCCGCAGGGTCCATCTCGGTCTTCATGTTCGCATTCAATCTGCAGGCTGTTCCGCTCACCATCATCGGCGTGTCCTATTCGGTTGCTGCGTTCCCCAGCCTTGCGCGCTTGCACGCCGCAGGAAAAAGGCAAGAATTTGCAGAATATGTTGAGACGGCGCTTCGGCACATATTTTTTTGGACCATTCCCGCCACGGTGTTTGTCATCGTGATGCGCGCCCAGTTGGTGCGTGTGGTGTTGGGCGCGGGGGCGTTCAGTTGGGAAGCGACGCGCCTCACCGCCGCGGCGCTTGCGTTGTTTGTACTCGCGCTTGCGGCGCAGTCGGTGACGCTGCTCATTGCGCGAGCATACTACGCAGCAGGGAACACGCGCAAACCACTCTATTGGGGTGTTGTTGATGTGGTGGTCTCGGTGCTTTCTTCACTTCTTTTTGTGGCTGCATTCAACCACAGCTCGTCCCTGCGTGCTTTTGTTGAGGCGCTCCTGCGTGTTGCCGATGTCCCAGGCACAGTTGTGTTGATGCTTGCACTCGGCTATGCGCTGGGTTCCGTGGCGCAGTTTGGTGCTGGTTTTTACTTTTTCATGCGCGACTTCGAAGTGCCGCGCGCTCGTCTTGGGCGCTTGGTGTTTCAGAGTTTTGCTGCTTCTGTTATTGGTGGCGCCGCCGCGTATCTCATCCTAACCATTTCGGGTATGGCAGAGACCATCAACACCCTTTTGGGTTTGGTGCTCCAGGGCACGATTGCAGGGGCGGTTGAGCTTTCGGTCACAGCGCTGGTGCTCATGCTGCTCAAAAACGAAGAGTTGCATGAAGCGCTTGCTGCCGCTAATCGCAAATTTCGCCCCACGGCAGTTCCCGCACTCGAAGCAACTGAGGTGTCGTCATAAGTCTCTCAAAATGGTAGAGTGGGCGTTATGCAGGGGAAACAGCCAGAAATTCGCAATTTTTCAATTATCGCCCACATCGACCACGGCAAGTCAACGCTTGCTGATCGATTTTTGGAGATAACGGGGACGATAGAAAAGCGCAAGATGCGCGAGCAGGTGCTTGACTCGATGGACCTCGAACGTGAACGGGGGATTACTATTAAGATGCAGCCCGTGAGAATGCTGTGGCATTCTCACAATCAAGGAGAGGATGCTGACTACCTCATACACCTGATAGACACGCCCGGACACATCGACTTTTCCTATGAAGTCTCGCGCGCGCTCACCGCTGTGGAGGGTGCGGTCTTGCTGGTGGACGCGACCCAAGGCATCCAGGCGCAAACGCTCACGACGCTTGAGACCGCGCGGTCTTTGGGGTTGGTGATTGTTCCTGCGATTTCAAAAATAGATTCACCTTTGGCTGATGTTGTAGAGGTACGGACGCAGGTGGCAAAATTGCTCGACATTGACCCAGGCACCATTTTGCTCTGTTCGGGCAGGACGGGCGAGGGTGTTGAGGCGCTTTTGCAAGCAGTCATTGAAAGAGTCCCGCCACCCCGGTCGCCCGAGGAGACACCTTCCAAAGCTAAGGAGTCACCTCTGGCTCAACTGCAAAATCTGGCTTCACCGCGCGCGCTGGTATTCGACTTTCAATATTCTGACCATCAGGGGGTCATCGTCTACCTTCGTTTGTTTGAAGGGAGTATTAAAAAGGGTGACACGCTCGAGTTTTTGGCGACTGGCAAGAAGTTTAACGCGCTTGATGTGGGCACCTTTGCACCAGCCCCGGTATCATTGCCAGGAGGTCTTGGGACAGGGGAGATTGGCTATGTGGTCACCGGCATCAAAGAGCCAGGTCTTGCGCGTGTGGGCGACACGGTGCGCATGCACGGGTCCGGGGCACTCCCTCTGGCAGGCTATGCTGAGCCGCGACCGGTTGTGTGGGCGAGTATGTATCCCGAGAGTCAAGATGACTTCACTGCGCTCCGCCAGGCGCTTTCTCGGCTGCGGCTTTCTGACTCATCGCTTTCGTTTGAAGAAGAGTCTTCGGGCATGCTGGGGCGAGGGTTTCGTTGCGGGCTTTTGGGCATGCTCCATCTTGAGATTGTGACTGAACGCCTGCGGCGTGAAGCAAACCTTTCGCTGGTGGTGACCACGCCCACCATCACCTATGAAGTCGAAACAAAAGACGGTAAGCGTCACACCGTTTATTCTCCGCCACAGTTTCCCGAATTTGGCACCATTGTCCATGTGTGGGAGCCGTATGTTGCCGCTGAAATTCTCATGCCAACCGAACAAGTCGGCGCACTGATGCCACTCTTGTTTGAACACGAAGCCATTGTTGATACCACTGAAAACTTTGGCGAAGGCAGGGTGATGGTCAAAGTGACCATGCCGCTGCGCGAGTTGATGCGCAACTTCTTTGATTCGCTTAAAAGCGTTTCATCGGGGTACGCTTCGGTCTCATACAAACCGCTCGACCTGCGCCTGGCTGATGTGGCCCGACTCGATATACTTGTGGCCGACGAACAGGTGGCAGCATTTTCGCGCATCATCGCCAAGCATCGGGCCGACCAGGAGGCAATCGCAGCGGTTGAGAAGCTGTATAAGATTTTGCCGCGACAGATGTTCGCAACCAAAATCCAGGCTCAGGCCCTTGGGCGCATCATCTCGTCTAAGACGCTCTCGGCGATGCAAAAAGACGTGACGCAGCACATGTATGGCGGCGACATTACGCGCAAGATGAAGCTGCGTGAAAAACAAAAGAAAGGCAAAAAGAAGATGCTCGGCCGCGGCCGCGTCAACATTCCGGAAGAAGTCTTTCTCAAGATGATAAAGAGTGACTAAGGCAGAACTAATCCCCGAATTTACAAGGAATTAAACAAGTAGCGAGAAATAGGAGAGGATCATGCTCGCGATGATGATGATACCTAGGACAGCGCTGAAAATGCGGAGGTATTTTTGTTTATTTTTGCCAAACATATGGAAATGGAATTAGTTGTGAATAGGTATAGGTTCGAACGGCTGATACAAAGAGTATACTAGCATATATGTGGGAGTTCAAAAAGCGTCGAAGCAGGCAGCAGGAATGGGTGCGCGTGGGTGTAGGTGCGTGTGGCGCGCTTGTATTACTTGTGGTCAGTATCTATGCTGCGAGCGCTGCGTGGAACATGTTTGGCAAGTTTCGCGCTGCTTCGCGAGGGCAGGAAGACATTCAAGCAGAATTGGTAAACTTGAACCTGCAAAAGGACCAACTCAACGTCTCGTTGGCAAACGTTGGCACTCCCGAAGGGCAGGAGAGGGAGCTGCGCGAGCGCTTTGGTGTAGTGCGCCCAGGCGAGGGTGAGATACAAATCGTGCATGATGTTGCGAGCACTTCCGATGTTCCAAAACAAAAAGAAAGCTGGTGGCTGCGGGTGTTCCACGCGCTCTTTGTATGGTAAATTTGAAGGCGTTTGCGGATATGGTTTAGTGGTAGAACAGGTGCTTCCCAAGCACCGGGCGGGAGTTCGATTCTCCCTATCCGCACTAAAATTTTGTTAGTCTCCGCTATTTCACACCAAACATCCTTAGTTGGTGTATACTCCGGTTATAAAAAGTAATCAACTTATTAATATATGTCACTCAAAGTAAAAATTATTCTCGGGAGTACGCGGCAAGGGCGCTTTAGCGACAAGGTGGGAAATTGGATGCTCGAAGAGGCGAAAAAAGATTCAAACCTAGAAGCAGAGCTGCTCGACCTGCGTGACTTTGCGATGCCATTTTTTGACGAAGCAGAGACGCCCAGCTACAAGACAAAGCCCTATACGCACCCCGCGGTTGCTGCATGGACTGCAAAAATAGCCGAGGCTGATGCGTTTATCATTGTTGCGCCTGAATATAATCACAGTTTTCCTGCGGTTCTTAAAAACGCGCTCGACTATGTGTATCAAGAATGGAACAACAAGCCGGTCGCGTTTGTTTCTTATGGGAGTGTGATGGGGAGCCGCTCGGTCGAGCAACTGTGTCAGGTCGCTGTCGAGTTGCAAATGGTTTCCACTAGAAACGCCCTCCATATGCCCTATGATGTGGTAATGGCTGTGGGTAAAGGGGTTTCGCCGCAAGAGGTCTTTGCACCCTATGCTGACCGCGCGACAGGCCTCTTGAGCCAGCTTCTGTGGTGGGCTCGGGCGCTTAAGGTGGCGCGCGATGCATCCTAAAAGCACTCGTGGTATACTGGGCGCCTAGCAACTAAGATACATTTAGTATGGACAAACAAGTTACTATCTACAGCACACCAACGTGTCATTTCTGCCAAATGGCAAAAGAATTTTTTGCTGAAAAAAATATCGAATATGTTAATTACGATGTTTCGGTTGATGCTGAAAAGCGCGCCGAGATGATCGGCCTCACAGGTCAAATGGGCGTACCCACCATTGTGATTGACGGTGCAGTCATGGTCGGCTTTGATCGACACAAAGTCGCCGACAAGCTCGGTGTTGAGGCATAATTTGTGCGTGCGGCTCACAGCTCGCACCTGTCTTGTG
>JBAXFJ010000007.1:0-36037 GCA_037139975.1 bacterium
GACCCGCTTGCTATTTTAAACCCAGGTAAAAAAGTGTATGGAGACAAGGGTTTTGTGTGGAATCATATTGATACAAAATAAAAAATTTGTAGCCATTCTTAATTTTGCTATACTACAAGCATATGGAACATACACCTATACAGAGTCAGACCCCTACTCCTGAAACTAACTCGCCACTGACTCAACAAAAATGCATGGCATGCGAGGGCGGTGTCATTCCTTTTTCAAAGATAGAGGCAGATATATTATGCAAGCAAATTCCCGGCTGGGATATTTCGCTTGATGCTAAAAGTATCGCCAAGCGATATGGTTTTAAAGACTTCAATGAAGCTCTTGTTTTTGTAAATAAGGTTGGCGTTTTGGCTGAATCAGAGGGGCATCATCCGGACATATATCTGAAAGACTACAAATTTGTAGAGCTCACACTGTCCACCCATGCAATTAACGGACTCTCTCAAAATGATTTTATTCTTGCGGCAAAAATAGACGCCTAATGTACTAGTATAATTCCATTAAACTATGATTAATCATTCTCCCTGTTATAGTTCTCGCAATGAAATCATGGTGGATATTAATAAATAACATTATGAAAGAATCTTTGACAAAAAAACTCGATTTTATAGTCATAGGCGCAGGTATTGCCGGGCTTTCGTGTGCTTATCACCTCACCAAAGATGGTTACAGCGTCATGGTGTTCGAGAAATCGGACGGAAAAGATAATGCAAGCTATGCCTCTACCGCGGAGATGAATCACGATCCGGACGCAAGCTGGGATAGGATCATAAGTAAGTTTGGTATTCGGGGGGCAAGGTACATCTGGAAACTTTCTGAATTTTCTGCGCAGAAACTTACGAAATTCGCACATCGTCCGGGGTCGGAACACTTTTCGACCAAGCGAGTGCCGGCGCATATTTTTACCTATGACCAGAAAGGCGTAACGCTCTTAAAAAAGAGATTTGAACTATATAAGAAAATAGGGGCACAGGTTACGTTCACAGAAAACGCAAAATCTCTGCACAAGAATTTTCGTTCCTCGATAACTATAAAAAACGAAGGCGCAACAAATAACCAAGCTCTACTAATAGCTCTCCGGGCCGCCACGCACGAACAGGGTGGCAAAGTTATTTACAAGACGCCAGTAGTAGATCTCAAGGTCAACAAGCGGGGGGTAGAAGTCAGAACAAAAAAAGGGAATATATTTCATACAAAGCATGTGATACTCGCGACAGGCGGAATAGAGCTCATTAATCTCCCGGTCAAGATTGGGAGAGAGCGAACGTTTGTTGTGAGTTACAAAAAGCGAAATATGGACAAACTTTTCTCGTCTTCGCTCCTGTGGGATACAGCTGAGCCATTTCATTACATCCGTTCATTTGTAGGAAAGCGACTTTGGGTCGGAGGAGAAGACGTGGCAGAGGAATCCTATACACCTAGCTCGGACAAAAGGCATATTGCTGCACTGGATAAATATTCCAGAGAAGTATTGGCACTTGATTCCTCATACGTTCTTGAAAAGAAAAAAAGTTGGAGCGGAGTTTTTTTTCCGACCGCGCGTGGATTGCCGTATATTGGCGACGTAGCCGGAACACCTATAAAACTTGCATTAGGATTCGGTGGAACAGGTATTCTTATGTCTTTTGTATCTGGATATCTAATTGCCTCATGGCTGAAGAAAAAAGAAATGAAATACAAACCGCTGTTCAAGATATGGTGAACTTTTACTCCGAATTGGGGAGCTAAGATGTCGTGGAAAAGGGGCTGGAAAACTGAGGCTTTTAGTGTCTGATCAATACAAATAAAAAAACTCTAACTTTTGTTAGAGTTTTTTTATTTGTATTTAAGATGTATTTATTTTGGCATCAAGACTGAGTCGATGACATGGATTACTCCGTTTGTACATTCTATGTCTGCTTGTACTACTTTGGCGTCGTTTACCATAACTCCATTTGCAGTGTCTATTTTAACTTCACCACCCTGTACTGTCTTTGCAGAAGTTAGACCCATTACATCAGAAGCCATTACTTTTCCTGCCACTACATGGTACGTAAGTATAGCTGTTAGCTTTGCTTTATCCGCGAGGACTGCATCGAGAGTCTCTTTTGGAATTTTGGCGAAAGCCTCATCAGTTGGAGCAAATACAGTGAAGGGCCCTGCACCAGATAGAGTGTCTACTAATCCTGCTACTTGTACTGCAGTGACCAGTGTTTTAAACGATCCTGCCGCGACTGCTGTTTCTACGATATTTTGCATATATTTATTTCAAGTTGATTAAGTATTGTTAATGCATATACAAACTAGTATCGCCTAGTTGGTCTATGCTAGATAGTATACACTAAAGCTATATGCATAAAAATATGATCACTATACTTATCGCCCTCGTTATACTTATTGGACTCTGGTCTATCTGGGGATTTTTCAGCTCTCGTGTGGAGCAGGCGGACTATACTGTGGTAAAGAAAATGGATGGATATGAAATACGCGAATATCCCGCGCATATTGTGGCGCAGACTACGGTAAAGGGTTCTTATGGAGAATCTATTGGTAACGGTTTTAGAATTGTGGCTGGGTATATCTTTGGCGGAAATACAAAAAAAGAAAGTATAGCCATGACCGCTCCAGTCGTCGCGCAAAAAAGTAAAGATGAAAAAATATCAGAAAGTATCGCTATGACTGCGCCGGTAGTGGCGACTGCTGAGGGCGAATCGCAAATAATATCTTTTGGCATGCCTCGCTCGTACACCCTTGAAACATTACCGACACCAAATGATCCTCGAGTAAAAATCGTGATGATCCCTACCAATAAATATGCAGCATTGCAGTTCTCGGGGTATCGCTCGGATGCACGGGTAAAAGACATGCAAGAAAAATTAGCTTCGGCACTTGCTCGTGATGGAGTGGCGACAAAGGGAAGCACTGCATACGCTGGATACAATGCGCCATGGACTCCACCGTGGATGATGCGCAATGAGGTGCTGGTGGAGATTATTAATTAATCCTATCTTTTATGTTCATAAAACTTTACGCAATCGCACTACCAGTTTTCTTCGCCATCGACATGGTGTGGCTGGGGCTTGTCGCCAAGGGTTTTTACAAAAGTCAGATCGGGTTTCTTATGAAGCCTGATGTCAATTGGACTGCGGCGATTATCTTTTACCTTTTGTTTATCGTCGGCCTTGTCCTTTTTGTTATTGCTCCGGCGATCGAGAAGGGCTCGTGGGTGCAAGCGCTTCTCTTCGGTGCGTTGTTTGGTTTGGTTTGTTACGCCACCTATGACCTCACCAACCTCGCGACACTCAAAGATTGGCCATTGCTCGTAACTATCGTTGATTTAGCGTGGGGTGCAGTACTCGCGGCTTCCGTATCTACCGCGACATACTTCATCGCAAGCAAGATCGGTTTATGAGTTATTACACAGCGCTCATTTTACTATTGTTCGCATACATGAGCCTGTGGTTTGTGGTTTCTTTGATTAAAAAAAGGAATGATGTGGCTGATGTGGCATGGGGTCTGGGATTCGTACTCATGACATGGGCTTCTTTCTTCCTTTCGGGCGATTCAGGTACACGAGGAATACTGGTAGGAGCGCTCGTGAGCATTTGGGGCTTGCGTCTGGCGTGGCATATTCATGCACGAAACAAGGGCAAGGCGGAGGACTATCGGTACCTCGCGTGGCGCAAAGAATGGGGCAAGTATTTTTATATCCGTTCGTATTTTCAAGTATATCTTTTGCAAGGTCTGTTTTTGTTTCTCATCGTTCTGCCAGTACTGCTTATCAACAAGAACCCAGGCGGAGATATCGGCTTACTCGACTTTTTAGGCGTAGCCGTTTGGCTCTTTGGTTTTTATTATGAAGCTGTCGGTGATGCACAACTCGCTCGATTTATTAAAAATCCTGCAAACAAAGGTAAGCTACTGCAAAGCGGTCTCTGGGCGTATACTCGCCATCCAAATTACTTTGGAGAAGTCACACAGTGGTGGGGCATTTGGCTTGTCGCACTCTCTGTTTCGGGTGGCTGGCTTAGTATAATTGGGCCGATAACTATTACCTTTTTAATATTGAAAGTTTCAGGTATTCCTATGCTCGAAAAGAAGATGGAAGAAAATCCAGATTTTGCAGAGTATAAAAGTAAAACAAGCGTATTTATTCCGTTGCCTAGAAAATAACGTAGCATGCATAATTTTGATCCACGCTTTAAACCAGACCTTACTCCAAAAGAAATGCTTCGTCTTGGAGTCTTTGGCGGATTATATTTTTCTGATAAGCCGAAGGAATTTCCAAAAGATTGGTGGCGGAGTGCAAAATTATCACCCGATGGAAAACGGCACAAAGAACTGAATTATTTTGGCGTGAATGCCAGCCAGCCACTTTCAGTGTGGCTTGCGAAAGGGTGGATAAATCCACAAGATCCACGTGGATGGTTTGAGTGGTATTGCAGATACTATATGGGTCGTAGAACTCTCGACGACGAGCGACAAATTAAAAGATGGCTCGCTATGCGACGACATATAATGCAAATTAAAAATAATTGTCGCGCTGGAGATATTTTTTGCCGACCAAGACAAAGACAAGCGTTATTGCATTGGGCCTATGACTCGAGAAAGATGTGATCTAGGGAGCAATCCCCGTCGTTTTATAATGTTTTCTAAAAACGGCGAGGATTGTTGTGCGCGCACAGGGCGGGCGGGGCAAGCACATACAGATTTGTTTGTGCCTAGCACAATCCGCTTTATGAGTTACCACTGTTCTCGGTCGAAGCCACAGAGCGAACGCACACAACGCCGAAGTAGACAGCGCGAGCGAAGCGAGCGGGCTATGCGTAGGCGGTTGTGTGCGTTCGCTTGGTGGCTTCGGCGATGTAATGATTCAACTTCTCGTATTTAACGTGAGTAGAATTTCTGCGTACCTTCTCTGTTAGGGTCACCACAATTTTGAGTTGGATCCATCTCCACTTTACGTTTGGTGGCAAAAATACCACTTCCGTCTAAGGCCCAAGAGTTGAGTGTGAAATCCTCATTGGGACCTTCTGAAATTAGAATCTGCATTTTGAGAGTCTCCAAATCGAATATTTTTATGAGATTGTGTGCTCTCGGTGTATCCCCAAAGCCACCGCAGGAATAAATGGAATTTTCTGTAGCGTCAGCAACCGCAAGATATCTCCCACTTGGCGATATAGACCATTGGCCGGTGTCAATATTCCAACCTCCGCCCACCTCCATATTGATTGATGATATGTTCAATTCACTACTCCAAGCACCTGTTGTGGCATCTTTTTGAACATAGGATGGATTCGTAAACAAATATCCTTCATAAGGTATTTTAAGGAAAAACACTTTATCGTTGCTCGGGGAAACAGCAAATGGAAAATCTCCACCCTTTCCTGCCGCTTCCTTGTCTCTAACAACCTCAATATTTCCTGTGTTTATACCCACCAATAATGTGCTAGTTTTTCCATCCCCTTCACGACTCTGTACTAGAAGATATTTTTCATCAGGAGAGAGTGTGACACGTGATGAAGACGTGATGGTACCTTGGTACTGAATTGGTATTTTTCTTTCTGTTCTTGCAACAGTATCATATTCATAAAAATCAAGGGAACCGTATGATTTGGTGTAATAAATTTTACTCCCCCCTGGCTTGAATGTTGTCTTGTCAGGATCAATATCGAGTATCATTTCGGGCTGATTTCCGTAAGCTACCTCATATACGGCACGTTTATAGCCAGTTGTATTAGAATCTGTGTAAAGGTACAGCTTGTTATTGGCGACATTTGTTTTGTTAAGGCCATTTGTCCAAAGATAGCCGATGGCAGTTCCATTGTTGAGGAGCTCGTAAATTTCAATACGGAACGCATTAAAATCTCCATATTCTGAGAGTCTTCTATAGGTCACATTTTTAAATACAGCATCAGTATTTGAGTTCCAGACTATTTTCACATCCTCTCCGGGAGTTTTGACCAAATCAAACAGCTTTTTTATATCAGAATTTATCGGGACACTTGCTGGTAAGTATGACCTGATTTCATTATCAAATCTGAGATAGTGGAAGTTGTCTTTGTCATATCCGGCCAGTCCTTGTAAGAATTTAAAAGATGCTGGGTCAGCGTCCGGCAACTCAAGATTGTTAATCGAATCGTTTTGTGGGTCGTCAGCCAATACCTTGCCGTCTTTGCGGTAAAAAGGTCCTCCATAAGAAAAATCTTGAGATTCTGATACATTGTTGTCATCAACTACGGCCTGTTCAAGAGGCTGTTTCTTAGTTTGCAAAAAAACAAAGCTCGCCACAGCAAGTGCTACGATAATTATTGCTCCAACAACAATAAGCCACTTCGGCTTTTTTGCTTCATTAGAAAGATCGGGACTAGGAGTTTCTTCTATGTTGTTTGTTTCTTGCTCCATAATATAAATATAGCAAATTATTCTGCATCGTAATAGGCACGATTCGGGAGTTTGCCGGATCCAGCTTTGCGTTTGTAAGATTTTTTTGTCATAACTATTTCAAAAGTTCGTCGCTCGAAACCCCGAGCGCTTGGGCAATTTTCTCAATGGTAGCAAGCGTCGGGTTTCCTTTGCCCGCCTCAATGTTACTCATTTGAGCACGATCAAAACCGAGCGCACGACAAATGTCGCCTTGCGACATTTTCTTCCGCTCTCGTATGCGTTTGATGTTTTTACCTAGTTTTATTGACGATGTTTTCATGTCCACAGTTCATATTGTAGCAGTTTGTTGTGTCGTATATCAATAATGTGATATATTACAATATATGAATTCGGTGACGGCGAAGCAAAACCAAAAATTTCCTTTCCATTTCTTTTTCCGCTTCGCGGCGGAGGGGTGGGGGGAGGAGACGCGAGGAAAATGCAAGGAAATTTTTTGGTTTTTGCACACGCGAGTCCGCGAGCGTGTCCGAGGCGCATTGGTTCGCATCACCACGCAATCGGAGCGTACGAGGCAGTTTCAAGCCACCACGCGCTCCGCGCGTGCGATTAGTCGGCATCAGGATTATCAGCAAAATACATTCGAACTTTGTTTAATACACACCGCAAAAGTATATTTTGATATTTTTTAATATAAAAATGTAGCTTTTTGCGTCAATGGGAAAGGGATTCGAAGGACGGAAGAAAAGCTCTGGGAGAGCTTTTCTGAGTCGGGGTCGAGAGCGCTTAGGATTTTACGAGTGTGCGAAGTAAAATACTTAGTGACTCGTGACCGAATCCCACCGTCTCCGCCAAGCATTAAAATAGACATGAACACCCTTACCCCAGAAGAGAAAAGAATATTGATTGATAAAGGTACTGAGGCGCCGTTTGTGGGCGAGTATGTGAATACGAAAGAAACCGGCGTGTATGTGTGTCGGCAGTGCGAGGCGCCACTGTATGACTCGAAAGATAAATTTGAGTCGACCTGTGGGTGGCCGAGCTTTGATGACGAAATCGCGGCTTCAGTACACAAGACGCTCGACGCAGACGGCACGCGCACCGAGATCACCTGCGCGCACTGCGGCGGCCACCTGGGGCATCTGTTTGTGGGCGAGGGCTATACCGAGAAAAACCTGCGCCACTGCGTCAACTCGCTTTCGATGAAGTTTGTTCCCGGGGTCTAATTTTGCGTTATACTTGGGTGTATATGAAACTCGGGCGCATCGCGGGCCAATATCTGGTGTGGCACTACAGTGTTGCGTTCGACGATCTGTGGAGAGTTTTCTGCAATTTCCTGTGGTTTGTGTGGAACCTATTCTCCATTTCTTTTCTTCTCAAGACCTTGTTTGACCCGTTCGAGCGGATCCGTGAAGGGGGACGGGCGGGGGATGGTGTGCAAAACTTCTTTTCTGCGCTTGCGGTCAACGTCACCATGCGCATCGTCGGTGTCTGCGCACGACTGATGGTGGTTGTGATGGGTGTTGCATTATTACTGCTCACACTTCTGCTGGGGGTGTGCGCGTTTGTGCTGTGGCCGTTGCTGCCGGGGGTAGTTGCTGTGCTTTTTGTGTTGAGTGTTTCGCTATTGTTGTGATGCATACGCTATGAATTATCAGGACTTACAAAAAGAAGCGCACATCTACCGCGGGGCACTGCTCCAAGATGCGGTGGTGTCTGTGCGTGTTCGGCGCGCGATGCGTTTGTTGTGCGCGGTGCTCGCGCTGCTATGCGCTGTTGTTTGGGCGTTTTCCCGAGTGTCGCTCCGTGTGCCGACCGTGCTGTTTGCGTCACTTGCACCATATGCTCACTTTTTTGAGGTGGGGGTGTTGTTGTTTGGTGCAAGTTGGCTTTTGCTTGCGCTCCTTGCCGTATTCTACAATTCATATTTTTTCCTTGATATCGAGCCCATGCTCGCCGAGCCGGGCCTTGGCGCCGGTGTTCCGTTGAGCTATGAAGTAGCACAGATGGTTAGTGGTGCGCAAGGTTTTGATGCAACGCGCTCTCTCCTTCAGTCGGGTTTTGGGGTGCAGGTGCTGTTGCGGCTCGGTCTTGGTGCTGAGGTGATTGTCCAATTCCTCAAAACACGAACCACGCAGTTAGACAACACACGATTACAATTTGTTGTTGATATGGTGACCGCACCGGTGTTTGCGCAAGCGGTGTATCAAAACGATCAGGAATTTTCAGCGTTTCTGTTTGCATTAGGTGTGCAGGAAAAGGAGTTTCAGGGTGCATGCGACTGGGTGTTGGGTATGCACAGCCGCGCGAAGCGCACGCAGCGTTGGTGGAGTCGAGAAAGCCTCGGGCGAGTGCCAAGTATTGGTAAGGCGTGGTCGTACGGTCAGATCCGCACACTGCAGAATTTTTCCACAGAGCTTTTCCCTGATGAGGGTGCCAGCAGCGCCGCTACCACAGCGGAGGTCGACCAGCTCGAGAATATTCTGGTGCGCGCACGCGGCTCAAACGCACTCATTGTTGCAGACGCGGGTTCGGGTGAAATGGACATCGTCTATGGCCTCATTAGGAAGATCCGGATGGGCACCGCGTTCCCCCAGTTGGAAGGGAAGCGCGTGCTGCAATTTCGTGCAGGGGCACTTATAGACGCTGCGCGGGGCGACAAAACCACATTTGAAACAGCGTTCAATGTTGCGGTGGGTGAGGCTATTGATGCGGGCGATATCATCCTGCTGTTCGACGACCTTCCGTCTTTGGTGGAGAATGCGCACAGCATTGGTGTTGATTTTGCAACCCTGATAGCACCGTTTCTTGATGCGTCAGGTATACAGGTTATTGCGTTTGCAGACAAGGCGCGCTACCACGACACGATCGAACGCAGTGCGACACTTCGAAACGGGTTTGAGGTAGTGCGCGTGACCGAGAAAGACGAGCGGCTGCTCACGAGTATCCTTGAAAGTGAGGTGGTGCGGGTGGAAGCGCAGACAGGAGTGTTTTTTACCTTTCAGGCGGTCGAGGTGTTGGTGGAAGGTGTTGCGCGCTATTTTGCCGACCGTTCGCCGTTGGAAAAAGCCAAAGACTTGCTTGAAGAGATTCCGCGCGCGGTCTTGCGCTCGGGCAAAAGTCTTGTTGAGCGTGCCGATGTTCAGGCGCTCATTGAGGCAAAGACCGGTGTACCGTCAGAGGGAGTGGTGTCGGATCGTGAAAAAGAAAAACTACTGACTCTTGAATCCGTTTTGCACAGCAAGGTTGTGGGTCAAAATGAAGCGATAGATGCCATCGCCGGTGCGATGCGTCGTGCGCGCGCAGGGTTGCGCAACCCCGCTCGGCCCATTGGCTCGTTTCTTTTCTTGGGGCCAACAGGAGTCGGCAAGACTGAAACAGCAAAAGCGCTCGAAGAGGTGTTTTTTGGTACTGAAGTGCCGCTGTTGCGTCTTGATATGTCCGAATACTCGGGTGCAGACGCCCTACAGCGGCTCACGGGCTCGCTCGGGGGCGGTGCGGGTACGCTTGTTGCCTTGTTGCGTGACCAGCAGTACGGCGTGCTGCTCTTGGATGAATTTGAAAAGGCAAGTCCAGAAGTGCACAATCTTTTTTTGCAGGTTCTCGACGAAGGTGTGTTTTCGGACATGCAAGGTCGAAAGGTGAATGCGCGCAACACAATCATTGTCGCAACCTCGAACGCAGGCAGTGAACGCATCTTTGCATTGGTCGCAGAAGGAAAAGACCTTGTAAAAGAGAAAGATGCGTTGATAACCGAGTTTGTCGAAGGGGGTATTTTTCGACCAGAGCTCATCAATCGCTTTGATGGGGTCATTCTTTTTCACCCCCTACAACAAGAAGACATGGCGGCTATCGCGACCCTTCAGGTGAAGCGGCTCGCAGGACGCCTTGTGGCGCAAGGGCTCAAGTTGGTGGTAACAGACGACCTCATCCAGTACCTTGCCCGGAATGGGTTTGATGAAAAGTTTGGCGCGCGCCCGATGAACCGTGTGCTGCAAGAGCAGGTGGAAAAACTTCTTGCTGAGAAATTGCTCAAAGGAGAACTCAAAAAAGGTTCAAGTATTGAACTCACCGCTTCACCCGAGGTTCCGGGCACGCTTGTGGTGCGCACGCTCTAAGGTTGATAACTTTTTTCTTAAAAAAGAAAGGGGCTGGTATACTTTGTGACAATGGTTACCCCGCAATTGGTGCAGTATATTCAGCAACAGCTTGCCGCTGGAGTTTCAACAGAAAAGATACAAGCCGCATTGGCAGGGCAGGGGTGGGTTGCGCAAGATATCGCTGATGGTTTTTCTGCAGCACATCCCGCGCCATTGGTGCCGCCGCCTCCGCCTCAGACCAAACCCGAAACTCTCACGCAACTAACACAACCACCTGCTCAAACCCCTGTACAGCTTTCCACACGAATGCCCGCCAAAGAAGAAGTTGCAAAAACCGCTGCTCCAAAACAGAGTCACTGGGGGCTTGTGGGTGTGCTGCTCGGTGTTGTTTTTGTGGTTTTGGGTGTGGGTGGCGGTGCCGCGTATGCATATCTGCACAAACTCGGGCCGTTTGCGCAAACGATGCAGTCACCAGAGACACAAACGTCCGCTATTCAGCCCGCAACACAGCCTGAAACAGTCGCAAACAGTCAAACAACTGCAAACACAAACTCAAGCCAGCCCATTGCCCCACTTGCTTCTTCTGCTATTTCTGTAGTTTCAACACAGGCCTCCAGCAGCAGTGGTGCGCAAACGTCCACCACCACTACTACTACAATGGTGTCTTCCGTGCACGTCGCAACAACGACCGCAACAACATCAGCGCAGAATTTTTTTGTAGGGCACTAATGGTTTGAGAGAGTGCTTATGTTCCGGCCAGCGCAACACAGTACACGCGCCGCGCGCCGCATGCTTTCAAGGCGCGCCGCGCTTCGGCAAAGGTGGCACCGGTCGTTGCGACGTCGTCGACCACCACACACACGTGGTCTTTTAGGTTAAAGCCAGCAGCGCTCTGCACGGCCATTGTGTTTTTGACGTTTTTGAGCCGCCGGTGTTTGGGCAAGCCCTGTTGTGGCGCTGTGTGCCGCACGCGCACCAGTGCGTCGGGTAGATATTCGAACTCATCGGAGGAAAAACTTTTTGAAGAAAATGGTCTGGCCGACCAGAGGGAGGAGATCCGAGGACCTTTTCGGAGAGAAGTTTTTTCGGAGAGTTGTTCGAGTGCCGCTTTGCACAGCAGCTCTGTTTGATTGTGGCCGCGCTCCTTGCGCCGTTTTGGGTGGATGGGGATGGGGATAACTATCACGCGCCCTATTTCTTCAAACGCAATGGCTAAGAGCGTCTCCGCGAGCATCTCACCTGCGAGAGTCAATGCACGTTTGTGTGCATAGTATTTTACCTCCCATACCAGTGCTGCGACCGAGTTGTGGTGATAGGGAAGGATAGAGAGGTGCTCATGGGGGCTTGTGTGCTCGTCTTGGGGGAGCGCGAGTGCATAGAGTTCTGAAAGGGAGAGCGTGCGTACTATTTTTTCAGTGCGTCTTGGTGGCGCGAGCGCATCAAGTACAAAACTGAAAAAAGTGGAAAGTTGCATACAAAGATATACAGATACTGTTATATACTAGAGACAAGATAGCAAGTTATTTATTGTATGGCATTTTCTTTATCATCACTGTCATCGTTCGGCGGACTGTTTACCAAGGCGCCGACCAGCGTGCTTGGTGTCGACATCGGCACCTCGTCCATCAAAATTGTGCAATTGCGTCGCGAGCGCGGGCGAGTGGTGCTCGAAACCTATGGCGCCATCGCACTTGGCCCCTATGGTGGGGTTGAAATAGGTCGCGCAACCGCGCTTCCCACCGAAAAGATTGTCGAAGCTCTGAGAGATGTAATCCGCGAGGCAAATGTCACCACTACCAACGCAGCAATATCCATTCCCTATTCTTCGAGTCTGATTTCGGTACTCAAACTTCCCGCTGCAGTAGAAAAACAATTAGCGCAAGTGGTCCCGATTGAGGCGCGCAAATACATCCCTGTTCCCATCAACGAAGTTGAACTCGACTGGTTTGAAATTGGAAGTGGCAAAAAAGGTGATCCGAACGCCCAAATAGAAGTGCTTTTGGTTGCAATACACAACGACACCATCGCAAAGTTTCGTTCGATTGCAACCAGCGCGTCCCTGATTGCAAAGTTTTTTGAAATAGAGGTGTTCAGCTCGGTTCGTGCGTCGCTTGATCGAGGTATTGCCCCTGTTGCCGTTGTTGACATGGGTGCCGCAACCGCGAAATTCTATGTGGTTGAGCGCGGACTCATTCATGAAAGCCACATCATCAGTCATGGTGCCCAGGAAGTCACACTAGCGGCGTCGCATGCGCTCGGGGTGTCGGTGGTTGAAGCTGAAGAATGGAAGCGCAGGTTTGGTTTGGGGGAAACCAGCGCTGTGGTGCCAAAGCAGAGTGAATTTCGGAAAAGTATCGAGCTCTCTTTGACGCCTCTTTTTTCTGAATTGTCGCGTACCATTGTGGCGTATGAGACACGTATGAATCAGTCCATTGACGCCGTGGTGTTGACGGGTGGCGGAGCAACGCTGAAAGGCATAAAAGAGTTTGCATCGGCACACATCCAAGCCGAGGTGCGACTTGCCGACCCATTCAGTAAAACAGAAGCACCTGCGTTTTTGGAGGCGGTGTTGCGTGAAGCGGGTCCCGAGTTTTCAGTGGCAGTTGGGTTGGCGCTGCGGAGTTTGCAAGAAGGTTAAGCGCGCTCTCCTTGTGTGTGGATTGCGCACTCGTGGTGTTGGTAAGTGCGCTATACTAAAATAAAGATATGAATCCTCAGGTACAATCTTCATTTATTCCAAAAAAACCACTTACTGGTTTGGGGGCGCATACCAGCTCCTCGGCATTTGGGAGCATTTTTCTGTTGATCGCAATTCTCCTACTCGCGGCGTCGCTTGTTTCTGCGGGGGCCGCGTTTGCGTACGAGCGATACCTCATTTCTTCTATTGCAGGCAATAGCGCTTCTCTTGATAAAGCGCAGGCAGCATTTGACCCCGCAACGATACAAGAACTAGTGCGTATGGATTCTCGCCTCACCAACGCACAGGCGCTGCTGCAAAAGCACGTGGCCGCATCTGCACTTTTTGGCTTTTTGGCTTCACAAACGCTTCAAAGGGTTTCTTTTAGTAACTTTTCATATGCGCTTGGTGACGATGGTTCGGTGTCAGTAACTCTTGCCGGAGAAGCGGACAGTTTTTCCACCTTGGCACTTCAAAGCGACCAATTAAGCGCTAACAAATTGCTCAAAGATGTGCTCTTTTCAGGTGTTGCGGTTGGTCAAAGCGGGCAAGTTACTTTCAGTGTACGGGCAAATGTCGATCCAGGTGTCATTAAATATAGTAACACCCTATGAAATTTTTTATACCCCTTATCATCGTCATAGCCGCCATCGCGCTGTTCATGACCTATACTGACCCAAAATATCAGAACGCAAAAGTGCTTGCGGTACAGAACGCGTCATATGGAGAGGCGCTCAACAAGTCGACCGAATTGCACAAAATCCGTGAGGGCCTTCTCGCAAAGCGCAATTCGTTTTCCGATGATAATGTTATGCGCCTCGCACGCATGCTTCCCGACAACGTTGACACCATCCGACTTATTATCGACATTAACAGTATTGCGTTGCGAAACGGCTTAGCCCTCACCAACGTGTCATTGGGTGGGGCGCTCAAAACAACAGGTGTCAGCGGGCAGGAAGCTTCGTCTGGAAGCCAAGTTGGGGTGGTTCGGGTTGGGTTTTCGGTGGCTGCTTCGTACCCAGTATTTCTCACCTTTTTGCACGATCTGGAGCACAGCCTGCGTCTGCTCGATGTCGACAAAATAGACTTCAATCCTGATGCGACTGGACAAAACGGCACCTACCAGCTAGACGTGCGTACCTACTGGCTTCACTAAAAACTATGATTGCATTTATTAAATCAAACATGCTCCTCGCGGTCGGCCTCGTGCTCTTGGTGTTTGGGTTTGTGGCATTCAAAGTTTTTTTCCTTCCGAGCGATGCTGCATCGCCTGCGCTGACTGCCACCGTAACTGACGTGACTTCTACGCCAACCTCTCAAAACCTGTTGGCAGTGTTGGTGAACCTGCGATCGATTCAGCTCGACAACACTTTGTTCAGCTCTCCTGCGTTTATCTCGCTCACCAATTTTGGGGTCGATATTGCCCAAGAGCCGGCTGGGAGAGACAACCCATTTGTGCCCTATATGGGCATTTCTCCAATCGCCACAAACCCTACCGCTTCCTCGACCCTCCTACGAGTTCCCTCAAGTGAGGGTGCTACAGGAACAACAGGCAGCGCTTCCACAACAAAAACGACTGGTGGTGGGAAAAAGTAAGTAGTAGTGCATATCAAATAATATGGATCTTGTTGCTCTCCTAGAAGAAAGAGGTGTTATAGACCGGGCGCAGAGCCTTGCAGTTCATGCTGAGCTTCTTAAGCCAGGCACTAATGCCGAAGCTGTCTTACTTCAGGCGGGTGTGGCGCTGAAGGATATTTTGCGGGTCAAGGGTGACTACTACGGTGTCCCGACACGTGAATTGGGGCGCACTGCTATTCCGTTTGAGATATTAAACTATGTTCCCGAGGAGTCCGCACGACACTACCGCTTTATCCCTATCGGTATTGCGGATGGGGTGCTTGAAATAGGCATCACTGACCCAGACAACCTTGAGGGGCGTGATGCATTGACGTTTATTTCAGCAAAAGTAGGTATGCCCTACAAAGTGTTTTTGATCAGCGAAAGCGATTTTACGTCGCTGTTGGTGCAATATAAAGGTCTTTCGGGTGAAGTTGGTAAAGCATTGAGCGAGCTCAGCATGGAGACTGCGTCAAGTGATGCAAAAACAGAAGCAAACAAAAAAAGCATTCTTTCTGAAGAAGAGCAGGTCACCGACACTGCGGCGGGCGCCACTGCGGGGGACGCTCCCATCACAAAAATAGTGGCCACCATGCTGCGTCACGCGTTCGAACAACGTGCTTCAGACATCCACGTTGAACCGTTGGCAGACAAAAGTCGCGTACGGTTTCGTATTGATGGAAAATTGACCACAAACATTACGTTGCCACCCGGGGTGCATGGTTCAGTCATTGCGCGCATCAAAGTGCTTTCAAATGTGCGTCTTGACGAGAAACGCAAACCACAAGATGGTCGTTTCTCAGCCCGCATTGCTGATATCAAAGTTGATTTTCGTGTTTCAACGTTTCCAACCTATTTTGGTGAAAAGGTGGTGATGCGTATTTTGGGCTCAACTGCAAAAGAATTGCGCCTCGATGACCTGGGGTTTGCCGAGCACGACCTTTTGCGCATTCGTGCTGCAATCAAAAAACCCTACGGGCTCATTCTTGTTTCAGGTCCTACTGGGTCGGGCAAGTCAACGTCTTTGTACGCCATTTTGAACGAAATAGATCGAGAGAGTCAAAACGTATTGTCGCTTGAAGATCCAATCGAATACACCATCCCGGGTGTGTCGCAGTCGCAAGTGCGCCCCGAAATAGGCTACACATTTGCCAATGGGTTGCGCACCACGCTGCGCCAGGACCCCAACGTCATCATGGTGGGGGAGATCCGTGATTCAGAGACTGCGAGTTTGGCGGTGCAAGCTGCGCTGACGGGACACCTTGTGCTTTCGACAATACACACCAACAACGCGGTGGGTATTGTGCCACGCCTCCTTGACATGGGAGTTGAGTCGTACCTCATCCCGCCGGTGCTCATCCTTGGAATGGCGCAGCGGCTCGTGCGCACGCTGTGTCCCGGGAGTGGCGCCAAGGTAACGGTTGAAGGCAGTATTAAAGAGATGCTTGATAACGAGTTCAAAGATCTTCCCGCAGAATATCAACGGTATGTGCCGGCGTTGACTGAAGTGTACCGCATCAAGCCAACGCCCGAATGTCCGTCGGGGCTCAAGGGCCGCACGGCAGTGGTAGAGATGTTTGAGATGAATGCTGAACTCGAACGCGCCATTCTCGAGCGAAAGCCAGAAGATGAGATTAATGCGATTGTGCGTAAGGGTGGCATGTTCACCATGAAAGAAGATGCTATTATTAAGTCGGTGCAAGGAGTTGTTCCGTTTGAAGAGGTCAACATGGTTGGCGGACAGTTTACACCTGATGAGGTCCCAACCATCGAGGTCCCTGTCTTGCCAATGGAACTAACAGAAAATGGAACCGAAGCTGCTGCCGGCGTTGCGCTTGAAGAAAATACCACCGGAGGGGAAATAGAAATCTAATATACACCTATGCCAGATTACAAAAAAAAGCTCAGTGGTTTTATTGAAGCCGTGGTTGCAGAAGGCGCAAGTGACCTGCATCTTATGGTTGGCTCGCAACCCATCGTGCGTGTTTCAAGTGTGCTCACCCCACTGTTGTCCGAGGCAGTTTTGACCGAAGAAGACGTCTCGGGTGTTTTGGCTGAAATGCTTAGTCCAAAACACAAAGAGCGCTTTTTAGACACTCAAGAAATCGACTTTTCTTATGGTCAAAACGGGGCGCGTTTTCGCGGCAACGGATATGTTGAACGCGGGCGCACCGGTGTTGCACTTCGACTTATCCCCAAAGACATTCCCACACTTGAGCAGCTCCACCTGCCTTCTGCGCTTGAAGCTTTTGCCTTACGCAGTCAAGGTTTTTTCTTGGTGGCAGGGCCCGTTGGTCAGGGAAAAACGACCACTATTGCCTCTTTGGTACAGAGAATAAATCAAACACGGGTGGAACGCGTCATCACCATCGAAGACCCTATCGAATATCTGTTTGAAAACGACAAGTCAGTCATCATTCAGCGCGAGGTCCGTGTTGATACTGCAAGTTTTGAATCGGGGCTTCAATCAGTGTTTCGTGAAGACGCAAATGTCATCGTTATTGGTGAGATGCGCACTCCGGAGACCATGGCAACCGCGGTGCGTGCTGCAGAAACCGGTCACTTGGTTTTTTCAACCTTGCACACCAACAATGCGGCACAAACCATCGACCGTATCATTGACTCGTTTCCTGCAACCCAACAAGACCAGATCCGCAGCCAGCTGAGCAACTCACTTGCAGGAATCTTTTCACAGCGACTCATTCCACGCATCTCGGGTGGGCTTGTCCCTGCATGTGAGCTTCTGCTCAACACCCCCGCTGTGTCGAATCTCATTCGTGAAAAACGCGTTCACGAAATACAAACCGTCATCGAAACCAGCTCCGAGGCGGGGATGCTCGACATGAACCGTTCGTTGTCTGACCTGGTGCGCGCGGGCGAGATCACTGTCGAGAGCGCGTACGCCCGTTCATTGAACCCTCGCACACTCGAGCGGCTTTTGTAATCAATATATGGAATTTAACTACGAAGCATTTGACGCAGAAGGTAAGCCCCAGACGGGTCTCGTGAACGCCGCGAGCAGCGATGCAGCTATTGCTGCGCTGCAACAAAAAGGCCTTACCATTACCAACATTACCTCAGGAAAGAGCGGCGGTGGTTTTGGGGCATTATTTTCCATGCACCTGTCGTTTTTTGGCGGGGTTTCAACTCGGGACATCGTGCTGCTCTCGCGCCAAATCGCAACCTTGTTTGAAGCGCAGGTCTCAGCGCTGCGCGTGTTTCGCCTCTTGTCGGAACAAGCGTCCAAAGACGCGTTGCGCGATGTGTTGGTGACCATTGGTGACGACCTTCAGTCGGGGAGTAGTGTTTCTGATGCGCTGGCGCGCCACCCACAAATTTTTTCTGCATTCTACGTCAGCATGGTGCGTGCGGGTGAAGAGTCAGGGAAGCTCAATCAAACTTTTCTCCACCTGGCAGACTACATCGACCGCTCCTATGAGCTGGGCGCCAAAGCACGCAACGCGCTGGTCTATCCGGCGTTCATCATGACTACCTTTGTGGTAGTGATGGTACTGATGCTCACCATTGTGATCCCAAAAATCGGTGCCATCCTTACCGGCAATGGCCAGACGCTGCCCGTCTATACGCAAATTATTCTTGGTTTCAGTAGTTTTCTTATTGACTACGGTGTATTTATCCTTATTGCGCTTTTGGCTGGTGGGTTTTTTGTCTATCAGTACAGCAAGACGCCTGCGGGGCAGTTTGCAATGAGTCGCGTACGCCTTTCGATTCCCTATGTGGGCGCGCTCTATCAAAAGCTCTACCTTGCGCGCTTCTCCGACAATATGCATGTGATGCTCACCTCGGGCATTTCTGCAGTGCGGTCACTTGAAATCACGGCAAATGTGATAGAAAACAGAATATATGAACAGATTTTGCTTGATGCGCTCGAAGAGGTGAAGGCGGGAAGTCCACTGTCGCAAGCTTTGGGACACTATCCAAACGAGATACCCAAAATCTTGGTACAAATGCTTCAGGTGGGCGAGGAGACAGGCGAGACAGGTAATATCCTCGAGCGGCTGGCAAAGTTTTATGACCGTGAGGTCAACTCAGCGGTCGACACGCTCGTCTCGCTTATCGAACCGGTTCTCATCGTGGCGCTCGCCATTGGTGTGGGTTTTCTTTTGGCTGCAGTGTTGCTCCCTATCTACAACAGCACCACCAGCATCTAGTTTTGGGAGCCAACCCTCCCCAAAAAAAGTCCTGTTTTGTTTTATCCACAGCGCTATTTTGCACTTTCCTAGAGCAGAGTATACTTAAAGGTATCTGCAAGCTTATTAATTAACGCAGATTTAGTCATAATCATTTTATATGCGTACACATCTTAAATTAACAAAGGGCTTCACCCTTATCGAACTCCTGGTCGTTATCGCCATCATCGGTATCCTCGCCGGTATCGTGCTGGTCTCCCTCGGTGGTGCTCGTAACAAAGGCAAAGACGGTGCTGTGCAGGAACAGCTTTCAGGTCTCCGTTCACAAATGGAGATTTTCTACAGCACCAACAACACGTACACCAACGGTTGTACTCTCGCAAGTAACCCACAGGCATACGCGATCCTCACTGGCGCAGCAAGTTCAACAGCCGCAACGGCGGTCAACAACGCATACGCCACAGCGCAGGTTGCGGGTGTTGTTGAATGCCACGAAAACGGCAACGCATGGGCTGCCCAAGCACCACTTACCACAGCTGGTACGTACTGGTGTGTTGATTCAACGGGTGCTTCAAAGTCAGAACCAGCAGTGCTTGGTGCACTTCTGGCCTTCTGTTCATAGTAGTTGGATTTCTCTAAATCCTTTACAAAGAAACCCCAGCAGGAATGCTGGGGTTTCTTTTTCTTGATACTTATACACACCAATGTTTATATATGAACACACAAAAGTGCTAAGGGCAGGTATAATAGGCCCATTATGCACACACCACTCAAGCGAGGCTTTACCCTTATCGAACTTTTGGTTGTCATAGCAATCATCGGCATTCTCGCCGGCATTGTGCTGGTTTCTTTGGGTAGTGCTCGTAACAAAGGCAAAGACGGTGCTGTGCAGGAACAGCTTTCAGGTCTCCGTTCACAGATGGAACTTGTTGGAACGGGTGCTGCAGGATACTTCGGTGCGTGTGCGACGACCCAATCGCTTGCTATCCTCACGGGCGCTTCAAAGCAAACAGCTTCTGGTGCTCCAGTTACCGTAAATGCAACAGCTGGCGCTTACAACAAGACAACTTGTCACGACGGAGCTGCTTCTGGTGGCGTCGCTTGGGCAGCAGAGTCTCCACTAACTGCAAGTGCTACAGGTGCTCCTGTTATGTGGTGTGTTGACTCAACGGGTGCGTCAAAGCAAGAAACAGCCAATCTTGCCGCTGGTGCAACCGTCTGCGCATAATCAACTTCCTAGATTCTTACACAAAACCCCGGCATGGCCGGGGTTTTGTTTTTTTATGTGCTGTTAGTTATACACATGCATGGGTCTGTTAAATTTAATATATGTTGCATACTTATTTCATGAACACATATTCCAAACGGGGTTTTACCCTTATCGAACTTCTGGTTGTGATAGCTATTATTGGCATTCTGGCGGGAATTGTATTGGTTTCTTTGGGTCTTGCGCGACAAAAAGGCAGAGACGCTGCCATCCAAGAAGAGCTTTCTGGTCTGCGTTCTCAAATGGAACTCCACAGTGCTTCAAACGACACGTATGTGGGTGCGTGCGCAACGGGTCAGGCGTATGCCATCCTTCTTGGGGCTGCGTCAACCAGCCCTGCAACGTCGGTGGATACAGCAAATGCAGATGCAGGGACAGCAACCACCGTGGTGTGCCACGACACTCCCACAACACCAAGCGACAAAGCATGGGCAGCATCGGTGCCGCTCAACGACACACCGACCACCTATTGGTGTGTTGACTCGGCGGGTGCTGCAAAAGAAGAAACAGACGTTCTCGCCGCAGACAGCAACGTCTGCGCATAGCCAAAGACTCTCGTTGTCGCGTATACTGAGTGTGCATGTCTTTGCGTCGAACACATATGCGCTCGCTTGTTCAGATACGCAGTAGTTGGGTTGGGCAAACGTTCGTCGTGCTTTTGGTTGTTGGAATTGTGCTGTGCACAGTTGTGATGGAGCGCCTGTCTTTTTGGCGAGTTGAGCGCGATGCTCGGCGCGTGGCAGATATCCACGCTGTGCAACAAGGTTTGCGTGTGTATTACCAACGCAACAAGACCTACCCCGCAAGTTTGTCTTTGCTGGCGCCGAAATATATTGCAACAACCCCAACAGATCCGCTGCTCGGCAGTGCCTATATGTACAATACGTACGCCACAAGCACTCGTGCGTGTCTCGGTAGCGGGCTTGGCTACCATCTTGGGGCCGCCCTTGAAGGATATGGTGCGTCTTCAGTTTTGGGTAATGCAGATGCTCCCGCGGCGTCCGCAGGGATGGTGATGTGTGCGGGAGGGAGCACTGCTGGGTTTAGCGGTGTTTCAGATAAGTGTGGCTCAACAGTACCTGCCGCGCTCGAAGGGGGCGATAATTGCTATGACACAACCAACTAACTATGAACGCTGACTCTGTGCTCGATGTTTTATATATAGTCTCTGCTTTGTATACAACCGTATGTGTTTTTGTGTTTTGTTTTGGGGCAATATGGGGAAGTTTTCTCAATGTATTGCTGTTTCGCTTTAATACGGGTCGCGGGCAGGGCGGTCGCAGCGCGTGCATGCGCTGTGGTCACACGCTCACTCTCCTCGACCTGTTTCCTATTTTTTCCTTTCTTTTTTTGCGAGGGAAGTGCCGCCATTGTGGTACGCGCATCTCGTTTCAGTATCCGCTTGTGGAGCTTGCAGCGGCACTGCTCTCGCTCGGAGTCTTTTTTCTGTATCCGGCGCCGCTGGAGTACGTACTTCACTTCACCCTTTGGCTCACAATTCTTTTTATTGTTGTCTATGATTTGCGCCACACAATTATTCCCTGGTCGGCGTCTGTCGTGTTGATGGTGCTTTCGCTCGTATCCATCCTCGCATCCTCTTTGTCTTTCTCTTTGTTGTTTCACCCGTCTCTTTTCTTGAATTTTTCAAGCCTGTTGTGGGCACTTGTGGCTGGCCCTTTGCTCGCGTTGCCACTTTTTTTACTCTCTTTTGTTTCAGGTGGCCGGTGGATGGGGTGGGGGGATTGGCCGTTCGAACTTTCGCTTGGCTGGCTGCTGGGTCTCTCTGCGGGAACAACTGCACTGTTTTTGGCCGTGTGGAGTGGCGCTGCGGTCGGACTAGTGCTCATGACGCTCTCAAAGCGGGTTACAATGAGAAGCGAGATACCCTTTGCGCCGTTTCTGGCGTTGGGTGCCTTGATTGTATTTTTCTTTCATGTCAATTTTTTCACCACACAACTCTTCTTCTAGTACACATAGTGTAAAAAAAGCGCACGTAGCTGTGCCGTGGGGATTCACGCTTACCGAGGTAATTGTAGTACTCGGAATTATCGGCACACTTGCATCGGTGATGTATTTTTCTTTAAATGGCGCACACAGTAAGTCGCGAGACACACAGCGCATCAAAGACCTCGAGACATTGCAGGCGGCGGTTGAACAATACTACGCAGACAACGGCACCTACCCTGTGTTGGTGTCGCGTGCAAGCATCACCACTTCCAGTTTTGCTGCTGCGGTGCAAGCAACGCTCCCCACGCTGCCCAAAGACCCGAGCGGCAGTGCAAGCTATCTCTATCAATCGGATGCCACAGGGGCGAGCTATTGCATCGTCTTCACGACACCAGACTCGCTGGGAGATTTCCCCGCGTCATTCGCTGACCCCATGACCCCGGGTGCGGTGTACTATGGAGTAGGCGCGTACACTTCAGGATGCTAACTATGCACATATTTTTTCAACAAAATAAAAAAAGTATATCGGCAGGGTTTACCCGTCATGACGCCGGGTTTACTCTGATAGAGCTGTTGGTGGTGCTTGCCATCATTTCGATCATGACTTTTGTGCTCCTGGTGCAGCAGTCAAAGTTTGACAGTTCGACGGTGTTGCGTAGCCTTGCATACAACGTGGCGCTTTCGGTGCGGCAAGCGCAGGTATACGGCGTGTCGGTAAAGGAGAGCTCTCTTGGGACTTCGGTGTTTGCTCAGGCGTACGGCCTCTACTTTAATCCTGCGGCGAGTCCAAACAGCTACTTGCTGTTTGCTGATGCAAACGGCGACCAACGCTACACTTCCAGTCCAGATGAAACGGTGACCACATTTAAAATCAATAATACCTACAAGGTTGCCGAGGTGTGCGTTATTAAGAGCGACGGGACCAGACGGTGCAGCGGGGGTGACGACAGCTCGGGTGCAGGAACCATCAACACGCTCACGGTGTTGTTTAAGCGGCCGAACCCAGACGCGCAGCTGTTGGGGCTAAAGTCGGACGGAACCTTCGTGCTGGGTGATTTTGCTGATCAATATATAAATGCGTATGTGCAGATTAAAGCAACCGACAGCACGCTGCGAGGAATTCACATTTCCCAAACGGGACAGGTGTCGGTTGACCAGCTCTGCTCATCGACCTCGGTTCCAGCAGCAACTGCCAATAATCCACACTGTATATGAAGCATATGAAAAAGAATGGATTCACCCTCATCGAACTGTTGGTCTCTGTGGCACTCTTCAGTATTGTCATGGTGGTGGCACTTGGGTCGCTCGTGGCGCTTTCTTCGGCGGTGCGTCGCGCTGAGGCGCTCGACACTTCAACCAACAACCTTGCCGCCGCACTCGACAGCATGTCTCGCGCCATTCGCATGGGCGGTCGATACCACTGTGGTGCGGGGGGGGTGCTTACTAACCCCAACGACTGCCCCACACTTGCTACGGCTGCACCCTCTTTCACGTTTCAAGATGGGAACACCCCCAATCATCAAATAACCTACTGCCTCAGTGATGGTGCGGTGGGGTCGCATACCTGCAATATCAGCACTTCGTGTGGTGCGGGGTTGTTGTGCACCGTGTTGCGCTCAAAAGATGGCGGCCCTTTTTCTGCGCTCACCTCAACCGAAGTCAATGTGAGCACCTTGGCGTTCATGGTGGCGGGGTCTTCGTCGGGCGACCTCATCCAGCCAAAGGTGATACTTTTATTGGTGGGGACCGTGTCTATAAACAAAGATACGATTTCAAATTTCAAACTTCAAACGTCGGTGACCCAATACCTCTATGACCAATAAACCACACAACAACACACGCCGAAGCGCAAAATTTAAAGGGTTTACCATTGTGGAGACGCTGGTGGCAGTGATGATTCTCTCCATTGCGATGGCGGGCTCGCTTGCGCTCGCTTCAAAAGGACTCAACACTATTGTGGTCGCACGCCAAGAAGTGAATGCGACCTATCTGGCACAGGATGTGATGGAATATTTGCGTGCACTGCGTGACACCAACTGCATCACCGCAAGCTCTTTGACGGGCACGTGTGCGAACAGTGCGTGGCTGGGCAACCTACCCACACTGTGTGCCGGAGGTGGTTGTTTTATCGACACTGTCACCGATGCGCAGACGGCGTGTGGTGCCACGTGTCCTGTGATGAACTATGACGAAACAAACCACGTGTATACCTACAACGCTGTCACTACCACCATCACACCAACAGTTTTTACCCGTACGGTATACATTCAAAACCCGGTTGGGGGCAATGCAAGCGAAGCTTCAACCACGGTGCTTGTGTCCTGGCCGAGCGTGGGTGGCGTCATTCGTTCGGTGCGAGTTCATGACAATCTCTATAATTGGGAATAGCAGAAGCGAAGCAATAAAACACACTCATATATATGCACACAACGCCTCGCACCAGAAAAAACGCCGCTCGTGTACCCGCTTGCCAGAACGCCGGATTCACCATGTTTTTTGCCGTGTTGGTTGCCAGCTTGGCGTTGGCGGTTGGTCTTGCGATCTACAGTTTAACGTCGCGCGAACTCGAGTTGTCATCGGTGGCGGCTCAGTCGCTCTATGCAGTGTATGCAGCAGATGCAGGAGAGGGATGCGCGCTGTATTGGGACGCCCACTATGGGAGCGGTTCGAGTGCATTTGCCACCTCTTCAACCTCTGTGGTGCCGTCGTCGGGCGTTTCCTGCGAGTCGCAAGACATCGCGGCTGCAGCTGTTGCTGCGCATACATGGCCAAATAGCTCGACGGCGACCGCCGCAACAACCACTTTTTCAGTACAGTTTGCAGGTCAGCCCTATTGCGCCCTGGTCACGGTGGCAAAGTTTGTCGACACGATTACTGCTCCCGGAAATACGATCCCCCGCACGGTGATAGTTTCAGACGGGTTCAACACGTGTGGCACGTCTCAAGCGCGGGTCGAACGCGAATTGAAAGCAAGCTACTAAAGCTTCACAAAACAGCTATACTGTCTGGTGTATGAAGGCGAGCCAGAGCGCGAAAGATAGGTACGAAAAGCTCAAAAAACTGGTGGAGCACCACCGGCGCCTCTACTACGTGCTCGAAGCGCCCGAGCTGTCCGACAGTGCCTACGACGAGCTCGAGCAAGAGTTGATGCGGATGGAGCATGCACACCCAGAGCTTGCCCTGCCCGACTCGCCGACACAGCGGGTGGGTGGCGAGGCGCAGACTGAGTTTAAAAAAGTGACCCACACCGTACCGCAATGGTCGTTCAACGATGCTTTTTCTGAAGAAGATATTACAGAATTTGATGTTCGAGTAAAAAGATTTTTAAAATCAGATGAGCCGGTGTCGTATGTTTGCGAGCTCAAAATAGATGGGCTAAAAGTTGTGTTGACCTACGAGCGTGGAAATCTTACAACAGCAGCAACCAGAGGAGACGGTGTGGTGGGCGAGGATGTAACCCACAACGTGCGCACGATTTCCTCTATTCCACTTACGCTTTCGCGCCCGATAGACATTGTAGTCGAAGGCGAAGTGTGGATGAGCGAGGGGAGTTTAGAAAAAGTAAATAAAGTAAGAGTGGTCGCAGACGAAGCGGTTTTTGCAAACCCGCGCAACGCGGCAGCGGGAAGTCTGCGCCAACTTGACCCAAAAATTGCTGCGTCTCGCGGTCTTGATTTCTTTGCTTACGATGTGGCGGGGAGTAGTGAGCCTCTGCCGCAAACACAAAAAGAAGAACTCGAATATCTGGCTGAACTTGGCTTCCCCGTGAATTCACACCACAAGAAAGCACAGACCGTTGCAGACATCATTGCTTATTGGAAAGAGTGGCAGCACAAGAACAAGTCGCAGGGGTATTGGATAGACGGAGTGGTCGTCAAAGTAAACGAGCGCGCGCTGCAAGAGCAGCTTGGTTTTACCGGCAAGGCACCGCGCTTTGCCATCGCCTTCAAGTTTCCCGCCGAGCAGGTGACCACCGTGGTTGAAGACATTGTACTGCAGGTGGGGCGCACGGGCGTGCTCACGCCAGTGGCGCACTTGCGCCCCGTGCTTGTCGCCGGCTCTGTGGTGTCGCGCGCAACGCTCCACAACGAAGACGAGATCAGGCGGCTTGATGTGCGCGTGGGTGACACCGTCATCCTGCAGAAAGCAGGCGACGTCATCCCCGACATCGTGCGGGTGCTGCCCGAGCTGCGCCTCAAAAACTCGCGCGCCTACCAGTGGCCAACACGGGTCATGGAGTGTGGTGGCGGGGGAGAAATCGAGCGTGTGCCGGGTCAGGCCGCGTGGCGTTGTGTCTATAAAAATTCGTTTGCACAACTGCGCCGCAAGTTTCGACACTTTGCCTCAAAAGGCGCGCTTAATATAGAAGGTTTGGGGCCGAGTACGGTGGACGCGCTGCTCGAGGCAAACCTGGTGCAACACTTTGACGATTTTTTTACTCTGAAAGAAGGGGACCTTTTGACGCTCGAGGGGTTTGCTGAAGTGAGTGCAAAGAAACTTGTCGAGTCTGTTAAAAAAGTTGCAAGCAGTGTACAGCTTTCTCGTTTGCTCACCGGTCTCTCGATTCCTCAAGTGGGTGAAGAAACTGCCATCCTGTTGGCGCAGACATTTGAAACAATAGACAACATCGCGCAGGCAAAAGAAGTGGAGTTGATGGAAATAAACGGCATCGGCGACGTGATGGCGCGGGAAATTGTGATGTGGTTTGCACTCATCGATAACAAAGAACTGATCAAACGCCTCAAAAAAGTTCTGCACATACAAAATTCTAATTTCATAGCAAGGTTGAACCTTGATACAGAAGAAGTTGTGCAAAAACTCCCGCTGCTCGGTAAAACGTTTGTGCTCACCGGTACGCTCGAGGCAATGTCGCGCGATGAGGCAAAAGAAAAACTCCGCGCGCTCGGCGCCTCAATCTCATCTTCAGTATCCAAAAATACTTCTTATGTAGTCGCGGGTGTAGAACCAGGCTCCAAGCTCGCTGATGCCCAAAAATTAGGGGTGCGAGTATTAGAAGAAGCAGAGTTTTTAAAATTGTTGTCGCAAAAGTCACAATAGCCCGAAAAGCTTGGGTGTTGTAGTATACAAACATGATTTCTCGAGAAGATGTGGAGGGGTTGGCGAAGCTGGCGCGGCTTGAGTTGGGTGAGGCTGAAAAGGCGTCACTCGGCAAAGACATATCAAATATTCTTGAATATGTGGGACACGTTGCGGCTGTCTCGGGCGCTGCCTCGGGTCCAACAGCGCCTGCGCACCACAACGTGATGCGCGCCGACACGCCTCGCCCGCCTGCTCAGGCAGGCGAAGTTGGTGATCAACTTGCGGGCAAGGAAGCGGCCATTCGCGCAGCGTTTCCAAAAGAAGAAAAAGGATACAATGTCGTGCGAAAAATTCTTCAGAAAGACGAGTAGAAAAAATATAAAAATGAGCAAAGAACTACACACACTTTCTATTACCGAAGCGGCGGCGTTGCTTGAGCGCGGCGAGACGACTTCGCTTGAAATAACGCGCGCGTGCCTGGAAGAAATTAAAAAAAGAAATCCGAGCCTTAATGCATATCTGGAAGTGTTTGCGGACGCAGAAGCCCAAGCCCAAGCGGCAGACGCCAGACGAGCGCAGGACAAAAAAGAAAACAAAAAAAGCAGCGAGCTTCTGGGGATTCCGCTTGCTATAAAAGACAATATTTTGATCGAGGGTCGCGTGGCGAGCGCGGCGTCAAAAATGCTCGAGCACTACACTGCGACCTATGACGCAACAGTGATTGCAAAGCTTAAAAAAGCAGGCGTAGTATTTTTGGGTCGCACCAACATGGACGAGTTTGCGATGGGCGGCTCGACCGAGAATTCAGCGTTTGGTCCGACTAAAAACCCTCTTGATGAGTCGCGCGTTCCGGGCGGCTCGAGCGGCGGCTCCGCCGCCGCAGTAGCGGGTCACCTCGCGCTCGGCGCGCTCGGCACCGACACGGGCGGCTCCATCCGTGAGCCCGCGAGTTTTTGTGGTTTAGTGGGACTCAAACCAACCTATGGAGGCGTTTCGCGTTTTGGGGCGGTGGCCATGGGTTCGTCGCTCGACCAAATTGGTCCACTTGCAAAAACAGTTGCAGACGCAAAAATTATATTTGATGCAATCAAGGGTCCAGACCCGCTCGACAGCACGACACTTCCGGATGTTTTAGAAGGCGAGCGTTCACAGAAACAAAAATCCGCCAGCCGGCGGATAGGCGTGCCTCGTCATCTTTTGCAAGAGGGGGTGGATGCCGACGTGCTCGCCCAATTTGAAACAACACTTCAGAGTTTGCAGTCGCAGGGCTATGAGCTGGTTGATGTCGAGATCCCTTCTGCGGCGCTTGCGCTCGCGGTGTACTACATCATCATGCCGGCCGAAGCGTCGACCAACCTCGCGCGCTATGACTCGGTGCGCTACGGGCTGGCGCTCAAAGGAGAAAATTTGTTTGATGATTATGCAAAATCGCGTGCAGCCGGCTTTGGTCCCGAAGTTCGTCGCCGCATCATGCTCGGCACCTATGTGCTCTCTGCGGGCTACTATGATGCGTACTATGGCAAGGCGGGCATCGCGCGGCAACAGCTCGCGCGTGAAGTAGCGCACGCCCTCGAAGGGTGTGACGCACTCGCACTTCCTACGGCACCGTGTCCTGCAACCAAACTTGGTGAAAAATCCGACCCGCTCGCCATGTATTTGATGGACATCTTCACCGTGACCGCAAACCTCACCGGGAATCCTGCGCTTTCAGTCCCGATGGGAACAGTACAAAGAGACGGTTCCGATCTCCCGGTGGGAATTCAATTTACTTCTGCACATGGTGATGAGGACGCGCTGTTCACATTGGGGCACGTAGTCGAAGATACAATACATACGATACAATAGAGTCATGCCCACTGGCCTTGCGTCTTTAAATATCACCTACCTGATCGCCTCGCTCTTTCAGGCGCTGTCGGGCGTGCACATAAGCGAGGCAAACTTTTCGGGGCATATATTTTTTTTCGTGGAAGTGATAGGAGTCATCGGTATGGTTCTTTCGGTGGTGCTGGTGGTGCTCATCATCATTGTGCGTATCCGGCTCGAGCAGGTTGAACACGAAGGGTTTGCGATGCTTGCCGAACATGAACAAGCGCTCCGCGCTCGCCACACCGAAGCGGCAAAAAACCCACAATGGGAAATGGTCTCAAGCCTCGCAAGCTCGCCCAACGAAAGTGACTGGCGTCGTGCCATCCTCGAGGCCGACATCATGTTGGCAAACCTGCTCACTGAACGCGGCTACGCGGGGGGCTCGTTGGGTGAACAACTTAAAAATGCAAATCCACTGCAGTTCACCACGCTCGATGCCGCGTGGGAGGCGCACCGGATGCGCAATGCTCTGGCGCACCTCGGTGACGCCTTTCCCATCAACGAACACGATGTGCGCGCAACCATTGACCAATACCGCCGCGTGTTTGAAGAATTCGAGATTATTTGATATGCTAGCGGAGCGAGGGTGAAAATTAGCGGGGTGGAGCAGTAGTAGCTCGCAAGGCTCATAACCTTGAGGTCGCAGGTGCAATTCCTGCCCCCGCAACAAAGTTTTTAGTCGATTGTGCGTCGCGGCTTATGGTTTATTTGTTTCTTGCTGTAGCGCCTCATTCCATTGATTGCCCACGGGTTGCCCAAAACTCGCAGAAATCATCGTTTTTGGGTTCAGCATGTCTATCGCTGTTCGCAGTGTTGAAGGCGCAGTGTGCGCGTAACGCATGGTTGTGTTGATTGTAGAGTGCCCTAAAAGCGCTTGAACCGCGGTGATTGGTACTCCTCTCATGGCGAGGTGGGATGCAAAGGTGTGTCTAAGCGTATGCCAGCCAATCTTTCTCAGTCCTGCGCTCTTGCATATCTTTTTCAATCGGCGATTGAGGCGCTTGTTGTTGAACGGTTGTTTGTCTACATCCATAAACACATATCCCGTATCTTTCTTTCTCTTATGGAGCAGCTCGCACACGTCTATATCCAGTGGAATGTATCGCTCGCGATTGCTCTTGGGTGACTCCAATTGTTTGGTGTAATCGTTTCTCGAGTGTCGCACCGTTACCGTTCTATTTTGCCAATCAATCGAAGACCACTGGAGCCCCTTGAGTTCTCCCTGCCGCATGCCTGTCCGAAGCGCTGTGAGTATCATCTCGTACACTACGCCGTCTGCATGAGACGATAGCAACGCGCACTCTTCTGGTGAGAGGTGGTCAAATGTTGAGGGAGGACATTTAAGCCAGGTGATTTTGGGTGGCGCTCCCTCGAATTCCAGCCAGTCGTATGCTGTGCTTAAACATTTTCTCAAGACGGTTAAGCGATTGTTGATGGTTTTGTTGGCGACTCCCTCTTTCATCGTACGCGCTTTGTATTGCTCTATGTGGTATGCGCTGATTTCTTTGAGGGGGATTTTCCCGAAGAACGGCACCAGAGAGGCGCTGAGAATATATTTTTTATGCCTCTGTTCTGAAAACTTGTTGTTGCATTGCACATACTGCTCGAACCACAGCCATGCGAACTGCTCAAACAATCGCTCTTGCTGAGACACGTTGGCAGTTTTTTCTATCTGCTCACCACGCACCAATTTTGAGCGTAGAAGGGCCTCATATGCTTCAGCACCTGCTTTGGTGTTTTCGGGACTTCGCTTACGGTAGCGCTTATAGTCTGCGCGGAAGTCTACCCACCAAGAATTTTTAATCTTTCGTACTGCCATAATTTATATTTAGCCAACTGACTCCACGCGCCCTTTCTTCAAATAGGACAGAATGTCGCTCGCAGAAAAGCGCACACTCCCACCCACTTTGATAAAAGGGATCTCTCGCTTTTGCTGTAATCGACGCACGCTGGTCACAGAGATTTGAAAAAACTCTGCAACTTGGTGAATGGTTAGCAGTTCAAAAGTTGGGCTGATGTCAGATGGCGCATTGTCAAAGAGCGGTACAGGGTCACCTTGTATTTTCTCACGTTTTTGCAGTGTCAGCATACTATTTGTTCCCAGTACGCTCTAGCAATTCTTTGGTAATAAGCTCGTGCTGCTCAAGAGCAGCATCTACAAAGGCGATACCATTGGAGTAGGGTAAGCCACGGGTCAATGCCGCCGCTGCCTCTATTTTGCGCGTAAGGCGCTCTGGGTGGTCTTTGTTTCGCCCTACAGACACAACCCTGCGCACTTCCTTTGCTCCACGATCGCGTATAGCGCACGCCAGTCCGTATGACGCAAGAGCTTTGTTTATGCTGTGCGCTCCGCTGTGTTTGAGCGCTTCGGCGATGATGTGGTCAAGTAGTCCCAAACCCTCTATCGGCGCAAGGAGGGCAAGCTGGTTCTCGGGCCGCTGGATAAGGCCTCGCCACGATTTAAGCACTATCGTCTTGCACAAGTTGGGTGCAAATAGGTCTTTGAACCCCACAGGGGTCTTCGGCTCCCTGCCGAGCGCGGCGTTTATTTCCCGCTTCACGGTCTGTCCTTTTTTGATGCGGTACTCATATCGAAACACCTCGCAGTTTGTCAGTTTGTAATGCTCAATGGTGGCACGTTCCCGCGCCATACGGCCCTTGTCTTTGCGCTTTACCTTCGGGCGCATGGCGTCGGCAATTTTGTCATAAAAAACCCGCTCAATTGTGCCCGAGTAAACATGAAGCCATCGTCCGCCATTCTTTTCTTCTTTCAGTGTGACGTCCACTACCTTGTTAATATCAACCAACAGCAACTCAGCAAGTATTTCCTGCATTCGTATCTCAGGAGGCAGGGGTATATTTTTACAAAAGTCTACCGCTGAAACAGAAGCGTTTATTAAGGCACTATTTTCAATCGTTACACCTACTCCAGAGAGCGCTTTTTCAAGAGCATAGAGCACTCTCTCAAAATCGTGCCCAGACGCCTCCTGCAAACTGCTGCCGTACAGAAGCTTCGGAACCGAGAATGCCATCTTTAGCACATATCGCACGTCATCACGGGTTTTGTTGAGTGTCTCAAACACCTCTATCTTTGGCAGGTAAGCATCGGCGAAAGGGGGCTTGAGTACAAAATGGCGGAGATACAATTGCGTGGACTGCTGCTCGGTTTTTGAGAGCTGGTGGAAGTGTCGCCGCGTAAGCTCGGGCAAAAACCATGACTTTGCCAGGTCTGTCATTTGGAACTTCTGCGGGCCTTGTATTTTAATGATAACGGTATCCATAATGTTTTTCGTTGTTGTCGGTAGATTTCAAGGAACCCACTTAAACTTTTGCCTTGGGGGGTAGATGAGTTTGTTACTAACTACAAAACCATTCTCACGACGGGCGATATTAAGACGCAAGAAAAAATCTACACAGTCGTTAAAAATCTCTTTCAGGCGCAGGGGTACACAAAAGCGCTTGATGATTGGAAAGGAAAGTATTTTGTTGGGTAATAACTAAATATGGAAGATAAAAACAGAAACCCGCGCCGACTCCGAAGAGTGGCGCGGGTTGATTAGGTCGAGAGCAAGCTCAATCGACCATAATCGGGTTAGGCACGGCTGGACACGCGACGGAACAGCTTTCCTCCAGGTTCGTAATCACGAGCATCTGGAATGGGCATACCGTGCGGTTTGGATGGCTTTTGTAAGCTGCCATCCTTGCGCTCGCCTTCGATGACGTCAACCATCGCGGCGACCACCGTGCCTGTGGCGATGTCCAACAACAGGGTGTGCCCATTGTCGTACTTGCCAAGCCACGTGCCGCAATGCAGCTCGTACAGCGAGGTACGATGGGGTTGGAATTGCTCCACAACCTGACCATCGTCCCTGCCGAACCCGCGCCCGAGGGCAGCGAGTTTACCGAGCTTCTCGGGACTCCACTTGCTCAGGTCGGCTTTTACACCACCCCAGCAAAGTGAAGCTAAGTCTTGACCATCCAGAACAGCACCGCTGGTCGCATAATCTCTTACGCGCAGCTTGCCGATGAACTGGTTGGCGACGTTGTAGAGGTACTGCAAGTCCTGTCGCATGATAATCTCCCTTTTCGAGGGTTCCTGCTTCCCACAGTGGCCGATACCTATGCGACTAGGTATCAAAGCAGGGTCGGCCGAAGCTGACCTTTTTAGGTTAGCATGGATATAGTATTGTGTCAATAGGGGTTGGTATATCGGCCTAATTTGACACCTTGACAAAGGTGTTGTATAGGTATATACTCATAAATGAAGGATCTTTAATAGGAGTACACAATGTTCGCTTCGTTAACTGCTCAAATTCGCCTTCTCCCACCGTGGGGTCAGGCGATCGCGTGGCCACTCTTCGGGATGCTCTGGCTCGTTTGCCAGATCACCATGGGCTTCCTCCAAGCTCTTGGATGGATGTTCAAGGAGATGTTTGGCCAAGCCAAGGCAGGGGCGAAGAAAACATTCGCTCCACTTCTTTGGCCTGTCGTTGGCGTCTTGGTGCTGGCGGCGGTTGCTGCCAGCATCGGACCACAGGGTATGCAAATGCTCTTCGTCCCAATCATCGGCATCGGTGTCATGTTGTTCGGACTCCGCGTCATGGTTTCAGGCGTCTGGCCGATGAGCAAGAAGCCATCAGGCAAAAAGAAGAAACACTAAGTGGGCGAGGTCTAAGGGGCGGGGTTGGCAATGCCGACTTCCGCCCTTTCGCTTGCATAAGTGGCGCACTGGCTGGTATTGACAGGAGTCTAGTTTCATGTAGGATTGTGTTGGAGACCTGAACGTTGCTAGCGGTCTGGCCAACAGATGCTGGATTAATGCGAACAACCAGGAATGCTCCATAACAGAGTACAGGAGACCACAATGACCGAAGCGAAACCCGTTTCGTTGCTGTCCACCATCGCTGCCGAGGTGCTTCTCGGCAAGATCCGTCTCAGCTCTCACCAGGGAGAGCCGAACTACCTCCAGCCCGTGCGCAACGTCTTGATGCAAATCAAACGGAAGCTCGGCCAGGAGGGCTTCACAACACTCTCCGAAGACATTCGGCCCGCGGTACATGCGCTCGCCGACCTCATCTTCGATGAAGTCACTGGCGTGTCGCCCCGCGACAAGACCGTCGAGAAGCTGAAGGCGCTCCCCGTTCCACATCGCCTGTTCGTCGAGAACATTGCGAACGGCCTCACGGGCAAGCTTAGCCAGCGCAACGACCGCTGGATGGACGAGCTGTGGAGTCTCAAGGGCTACATCGAGCGCGTCTGCGCCACTTCGGTGAGCGACATCTCGCCCGAAGAGATCCGCGAAGGCTTCGATGACATGCTGCATGGCATCGTCGACAACTTCTGCGATCGGCGCACGGCGCTTACCAGCTAAGCACGAGTTGGTTTGACCAAAGACCCCCGACCGAAAGCGAAAGCAAGTAGGTTGGGGGTTTGATACTCTGTTGGCTCACCTTTGTAAAAGGAAAACATAGTGGCTCTCTCAGACGCCTATGCCTTAATGGGTGTCAGAGACATCCATGAGCTTCACAAAGCGTACGGACGCGAAGACCAAAGACTGTTCATTTCACGCGAGTGGGATTATGAGAACCCACTGCTCGTTATAAACCAGGTTCGGGAAATACTCGCGGCTCTCGACCTCGTTGCGCTAACTGAGGAAGAGCGCGAATGGTGCCAGGAAATACTCTGGTTTTGGCACCATCACGCAATCAGTTGCGCAATGTGGAAGCGGGACAGGGTAAAAGCTCGCTTCCATGCATGTGAAGCGATCCGATACCAGGGCGTGGAACATCCCAACAAGGTCACTCGTCTTCTACTTTTGCTCATCGATGACAAGCTTGCTGAAGCGGAGGCGTGGGTGCAGCAGATCGACGAAGATCGAGAGACTGCTCAGTACTTGGTAGATTTGTACAAAGAGGGAAAGATGTTTTAGGCCGCCCCACAAGGGTGGCATTTTTTATGCAACACAAAACCACCATTTAACTGGTGGTTTGTGCACAAACCCCTCTATCACTTCCCCCTGTACTGCTCTTTCTGATAATTCCCGCGGTTGCCCACGGGTTGCCCAAAAAGTGATGAAAGGTGATTAAGATTGGTTATTGATGACTATAATTGATTAACTGCTTAATTGTTGTTTTACTTAGGTTTTTCTATTTTTTCTTTGTAACTTCTAATTTTTTTTGTTTGATGTACTATTGGTAATAAGAGGGTGCAATTCCTGCCCCCGCAACCAGCGATAGAAGAGAGGCGCTTTGGCGCCTTTTTTCGTGGTTGCGGCGGGAGCAGGCAAACTGCTTTGCCTGCGTCAGGAACCTGCCCGTCAGGCAAGGCGGGTTGCAGGCCGGAGTATCTCGCGTAGCGAGAGCGAGGCGAGGTCGAGAGTCTGCGAAGCAGAACTCGTGACCAATCTGCCCCCGCAACAAAGTTGTTAGTTGGCGAGGCCGTATACGCCGCAAGTGATCACAAAAGGCGCGTGCAGAGTTTCTTTTTCAAGCGTAATCCGAGCAAGTGCCTCATAGGTCTCGTCTCGCACGATGACACCCCCTTCAGATCCTTTCTCTTTCAAGAGATCGGCATCTTGCATAGAAATCCATTTTGTTCTTGATTCGGGCATACAGGCTGTATAGTAGCAAATTTTATTGAAAGAGGGTCATAATCGTGTTACGGTGCGGAGTGTTGTCGGTGGTGTCCAAGTCTTTCGTAAAAGCACTTTTTACGTTAGAATGCGCCTGTTCCCGCAAAAATGCGGCTGTAGCTCAACGGTAGAGCGCTTCCCTGTCACGGAAGAGGTCGTGGGGTCAGCACCCATCAGCCGCGCAATTTTAAACCCCGAAAGGGGTTTTAAAATTGTATGGCTGAAGCACATGACCTGCGTCATGTGCGTTGGGCGCTGACGGACGGAGCTATGTTTTGGTACCAACCAAAACAAGCGAGTTGGGGTAGCAAAATTTCTGAGCGACGGCGAAGAAATATTTGTGACCAGCACCCATCAGCCGCGCAA
>JBAXFJ010000008.1:0-26624 GCA_037139975.1 bacterium
TTTCTTCTTATTATTTGTAAAAGCAGACTTCGAAGAATCAACCAATCCACCGACGGGAGTGAGCCACGAATATTCTGTGTAGTCATTCGGATTAAATTTTGGCACTTCATCTGCATGTATTTCATACACATTCATAAAAGCTGCCACACCATCCTTTGGGGTAAGATGTCCAAGTAGCTTCCAAGGTGTTGTTTTTGTATCTATACCTAACTCCTCCACTACCTCTCGCGTAAAAGACTGCTCATATGTCTCCCCACTTTCTACGTGGCCTCCCATACTCATGTCGAGACACAGAGGAAAGATTCTTTTGGTTGCGGTGCGTCGCGGAATCCATAGTTGGCCTTTTGAATTTACCACAAAAGCATTGACTACTCGGAAGTTTGAGAGCCCTTCTGCATATACTTCGGAACGAGGCTTTTTACCAATAACCTCATCCTGTTCATTTACCAAATCTAAGTATTCATCATTCATATATCGGGATTATAGACTAAAAAGAAAAAGGCTGCTCACTACGATGAGTGAACAGCCAGCGACCCATTTAACTTCAACCGCGCTTCAAGTGGTTGGGCGGTTTCTGTTTTTTAGGCCATTACGACATCTCTATAGACTTTTCATTAAATATGAGTTAATTTGACTTCGGCTGAACACGCCTAAAAGTTCGCTGTCACATCGGGAGGAATCGAGTCACATGGAATTACGAGAACTTGCCGTCCTGCAAATTGCCCATCAATATGGCGATTTGAACACTGACCAGTTCGACCCGATAAAGTCGGGCCAACAAATGCTCGCGGAGGCAGAAGACCTCCTGAGAAAACTCGGATACGTCGGAATCGACGTGGTTGTGGGGATGCTCACCAATTGCGGCGTCACCCTGCGAGTTGCCGAAACGCTGGCACCCCGTCTTGTACCAATCACTGTTTGACCAACAACAGAAACGAGGAGCAGATCAATGTTCTACTGCCTCATGCACAGCGGCAATCAAATCTCTGACGATATCCGCAACGCCTTGCTGCAGGTCGCCCGCGACATGATTCGAGAAAAGGTGGTCTTCATAGCCTTCGAATCTGATTCATGTGAAGGCCGAGTGACCACCAACGGCGAGCATCGCTCCATGGGGGCAATATCGGGCCAGCAGTTCGCGGCTGAAGTGGTAACGGATGCTGGGACAGCATCAGTTACGTTCATCGTAAGAACGGCCGACCTTGATGAATGGGGTGTTGGTGATGGCGTCTGGAGAAATGTCCCCGTGTTCCAACCAGAACCAGTATCGGTTCGCCTCACGCACGAAGCCCACCGCACCCTGCAATGATGCCACCTGCCGGAAGACCTTAGGCCTTCTCGGTGAGGTGGCCTTTTCTTTTTCCTGCTCCACACAAACAACCAACTTGTCTCTTTACACCCAGACATGTACAAATATGGATGGAGACTATACGGGCTACATCGATAGGAGAAAGCCATGCTTCCCATAACCGGTTGGCCGACCAATCTTTTTTCTGCTGCAGCAGAGACAGGCCAGAAGAAAGTCGATGAGACTAAGTGCGTATGCGGATGCGGGTATCCTCACAATCATTCGGTGGATAAAGTCATCGGACACTGGGGGCGCAAACGCGTCTTATGGTTTCGACATAACGACCACAGGAAGAACTGGGAAGCTGCGAACCCAGGGATCAAGTAATGCCCGTGGACTGTTGGGAGAATGCGAATGTATGACCGGGTAGAGGCTCGCCAAGCAAAATTGCGCGGCACACAGGAGCCGTGGCGGCTGAAGTGGTGGCACTTCGCGCTGGCGCTTGTCGTCGTTGGGGGTATCCTGTTCGGGCTTTCGTTCGTCGTATAACAACCCTCTACAGGGATGACATCGAGCTGCCGAGCGATTGGTGGCTCTTTCTTTTCACAACCAAGGCGACCAATTCCAAAACGTATGGTATTTTAGCTACAGACCCAAGAACACAGGAGGGGCTCATGACTAGATCGTTGGCCCTTCCTGGGCCGCTGTATCAGAGTATAAAAAGACTTCGCTCGGGGGGACAAATCACCGTCGTTATCCATCACCATCTACAGAGCGAAGGAAACTGCGAAGTGATTGCCAACGGTACCACCAAGCCCGTCCACTGCAGGATGAGACGATTAGTGGGCACGAAAGAGCATCCTCAAATTGCCAATGGCAATGTCGAGGTCATTATCACCAAACGTTAGAGACTGCCCCATACTAAGGCGGCTCTTTTCTTTTTCGATCAGCGAATAAACTAGTAAATCACACAGACCAATAAAAAAAACAGACGCTAAAGCGCCTGCTGTAGAATGGCTCACACTTGCGTGCAGAGCTAGGGCTTCTTGCCCACCTCTGGCTTTCCACCCTCGCTCCAACCCAAGATCTCACACTTCGGGTTATTGGGGTCGATGTCGTTTGGATATAAGACGACGTGAACCTTGCCGGTTGGGGTGATGTTAATCACGACCAGCATCAAGAGCTCGTGTTGATCACCATGCACCCACAACACGGGCGCATGCTCGTTCATGCCATCGATCCCCAATGCTTGATTTCGTGCCAGCTTCCAAACACCTTTCCGGTGCTGCAGCATCTTGTTTGAAGTTGTCAGCCTGAGGTTCTTACCCTCCTTCTTAAACCCCACCCCCATGAGACGATAGTGGCGTTGGCCGATAAAAAAGTCGATAACACCACCAAAAAGGCCAGTATCCAGAGCATCTTTGAGATTTTCGATAGGCTTCGGTTCGAGCGACGCTGGTAAAGCCATTGGATTTTCCCTTATGTGAACAAGCGCCCGCCTCTAGCCGTTGCGCGCTAATTTACTCATACCATACTTTCTAAGTAAAGTCTATGTACGCGCCCGTCCGAGAGTTCAATTCAATGTATTTGTACTCTAAAGGCTTAGTTCAGCCCTCGACACAGCTCCCCTTGTGACTTGCTGTGGCCCTCGGTGGCGCGATTTTGCGCCGTGAGCTATCATTCCCCCTTGTAATGCCAAAATACCTTTATGCTGTCTCAAATTCTATGTTCGAATGTCGTTCAACATGCGGAGCAGTCAAAATCCCCTTGTTTTAGTAGTGTGTTTTAGAGATGGAAGTAGGACACTCGAACCTGTTTATGTGCGGTTTCTGTTTTATAAAAAGTAAATTACCCAGCCAGGAGCAATTAAATTACTATACTTTTTACAAATTTGTAGTAGTCTGGTTTTAGCTGCTCTTCTACAAGACATTTGGGCAGTTGCAATCCCCTTCAACCACAAGGAGAAACCACCGATGGACATAGCCGTAGCGACCCGGGATCTTACCCTGGAAGATCGACTGTACCGACTGGAGCAGCTCGATCTCGCTCCAGTCCGATTGATGCTCAAGCAGGAGCCACCAACAGGTTTCGGCTGGAGCGAAGACACTGCTTTGCAAGCTGAGAAGCTTTACCGGCAGTTCTTGCACCTGAACCTCGTGCGGGCGGTCCGGCGGCCAGTTCCCTGCGTTTTCGTTGACGCATTCTGGCATGCGCATATCCTGGATACGAAAAGGTACCGGGAGGACTGCGAGAGTCTGTTCGGTTACTTCCTCGATCATAACCCGGGCTTTGGTGCCATGGGTGACGCTGAGGAACGCGACCAGCGTTTCGAAGAAACCGCGGCAGCTGGTGATGCGCTCTTCGGCCGAGAGGTTGGAGACGTTCACTCCCTGGCAGAATCCCCGAGCATGTGCGGTTCCTCGGTGGAATTGCCAAGCATGTGCGGCTCCTCAATCATGGCGCCGAGCATGTGCGGTTCTTCTGTCGCTCTCCGTAACTGAATAAACGGAGGGCGTGGCCTCAGCGGGAAGAAACATGGGGTGTTGAGAAAACAAACTCGGCACCCTATTCTTTTTGTCAAACATCAAGCACGGAGAAACAACATGCCTCGTTTCGGTTTCTTCTCTCTACTGCCCACCACTGTACTGGAGCAAATCGACGACGTGGTGAGCATGGAGGTCACACCCTACATAAAGACCATGGGGGCACTACCGCAAGCGATCCAAATTGCGGCGACGGAGGCTGCGCAGAGCGAGAGCGGAGAGATGTATCTTGAAAATCTCGCACGAGCGTGGCGCCGACACAATGATTTGGCGTTGGAACTAGATGTTTTCCTTGTCGAACTATACACAGGAAGGCAATCCCTTCTTGAGACTTCTACCATTCGGCAAGCGCGTGCGTTCCTCCCCCGAGCCTTCAAGACCGAGGACGAGAAGAGGATATACTCTGTGGGGGTGAAGCTGGCCCTGGATGCAAACATCGAACGTGCAAGGGGAAAATATTTGCTCACCGAAGAACAGCAGACTTTGCTGTTGAGCAGTTGGGTGCCTGACTTCTGGACATACCGCCTGCACGCTCATGCTGAATATGTCAGAGAAAAGCTGTCCGGCCGCTCTACTGAAGAAAAGGGTTATTCCCTCGCGAGCACCTTCCATGCGAGCGAGCACATTCTCCTCGAGAAGCGTCTCCCGCGCATCCTTGGCGAGAGACACCTCACTGAAGAAGGCGCAGAAGGAATAATTGCTCATTGCGTGAAAGCTGAAGGCAATATCAACGCCTTGGCGACTCGGGGATGTTACCTCGCAATGGGAAGGCCAGACCTGAAGGCGATCCAGCGACTGGTGCAATATGACAACAGGGTGGAATATCTCTTCTCATCCAACATGTTCGGGATGCCCGATTTCTTTTTTCGGAAAGTTATCGCGCATTTCCTCGTCTCGGTTAGACTACTCGAAGAGCGACCCAGCGTCGTCTTTTACGACCAAAACGAGCTGGATAACGGACTAAGGCAACTGGAGGAGACTGACGATGAATCTCGGCGACAGCACGGAAGAGGGCTTGAGTTTGCCCCCGACATATCTCCAAACCACCCCAATCACTTGTGGTGTGGCATGCGTGATGATGGTGCGCGCGGCCTTTCAAGGAGTTCCTCTCACTAGAGAGCTGGAGACTGCTATCTGTGGGGAATTCTATTCTCGACGCTTCGGCATCGTGCCGGTCATAAGCCTTGCGGGATATCTCGCACGAGAAGGGCTCGATGTGGAAGCGTATCACCAAGACAAGCAGAAGTTTTGGGATCCGCTTAAACTCGACCCCATAGGGCTCAAAGTGCAGACTTACCGATACGAACAAGCTGTTTCGTGCGGAGTCATGTTACATGAGCCCCCAGTTCTTGATGAGCCGTTTCTGAGGCAGGAGCTCAAACAACGCAGACTGGTTATCTGCGGCACCATATACCGCTCCAGCGGTGTGAGGCATGCAGTGCTTCTGTACAGCGCTGTAGGCACCCGCATGCATATCATCGACCCATTGGAAGGAAGATTGTCACTCGAAGGGAGTCATTTCCTGAAGAGCATGCAAACCTTTTCTGGAGTATGGTGCATCTCTGTGGGCAAAAAGGCGTGAGCCAACACTAGACCCCCTTCCCAAGGGGGTCTTTTTCTTGTATATATTCCTATATGAACGACTCGGATAGAAATGTGCAAAAACATGTCTTATATATCCCCGGCACGAGTGGGTTGAAAGATATGAGCAGGATTGAGTATCTAGGCAAGAAAGCACAAGATGCTGGGTACGGTTTTTCGTTTCTTCAAACATGGACTGACGATAGCGATTTACAATCCAAAACACTCAATCATATTCTAGAAAGTATCGATTCGACCATCAGCAAGCTCGCTAAAAGTGGTGAAGTTTACGTGGTAGCTAAAAGTTTTGGTGGCGGAGTCATGCTTCTGCGTAGTTGGCCTCAGATCTCAAAAATGGTCTTGTGGGCTCCTGCTGTAGCGTTATCTGACAAAAGTTCGTACGACGCCATTAAGGATACTGAATTAAAGAACCTATCTTCTATGTTTGAGATTACAACAGACTCTGCAACATTAAGTCAGATCAACACTCCAACGCTAGTCATACGTGGCACGCAAGACACTGCGGTGCCACTCTCCCCTTTGCAATCAATCATTGAACATCTGCCTCACGGAACACTCAAAGAAATAGAGGGCATGGGTCACTCACCTAAAACAGAAGAGGAATTAGAATCTTTAGTAACGGATACTATACAATTTTTAAAGTAAGCTCCCACTCCCCTTGTAGCCACAAAATACCCTTATGTTGCTTCAAAAACTATGTTCGAATATCGTTCAACATGCGGAGCAGAGTAGGACACACCGTGTCAAAAACATCATTTCGTCCTTTACTGGCTTCATACTTTTCAGGTTCGAATGCGCTGTTTATCGCTTTCGCCGAAAGTAGTCCATCAATGATTTTTTTGTACACTCCGGTGTTGTAAACATTGAGTTTTTTGCCTGAAATAGTTAGGTTCGATTGGATTTCTAACATCATCTCTTTCTTCTCCTGGACGGTCCCGCTTCTGAAGATATCGTCGATGCCTAAGGAGAGCTCAAAGGCCCTCTTGGCTTGCTTTATTTTCCCATGGTCGACTGGTTGTCCGACTTTCTTCAAAGCCCCCTCCAAAGCCTCAATTTCGCCCTTTAGCGCCCCTTTCAGTATGGCGAAGTCATCGTCATCGATCTGCCCTCGAGTCTTCATCAGCACCGGGACGTATATACCTCAATCTACGCTTTTTCGATGCTTTTTGAAAGTGAACAACACTAGACGCAGAATAAAAAGAATGGTATAAGGTATTTGTTTATGGACGCACAATCGCCATCGGCCCCCAGGCCTATTTTGAATACAGAGTTTTTGTCGTCCAGCTCGATAGTTTTTGCGGGTTCTTTTGTGGTCAATGTGCTCAATTACATCTTTACCCTACTCATCAGCCGCCTCATGGGGGTGGAAGAGTTTGGCGAGGTGGCAGCATTGCTCAGCCTGCTCCTTATTATCTTGGTCCCCGCTAGTGCCCTTGCCATGCTTATGGCCCGCGAGGCGGCCTCGCGGTCACAGAGCCATGCCAGTGCCACCCAGGAACTCTTTTTCTATCTGCACAAGCATGTATTGCTCGCGGCTGGGGGGCTTTGGGTACTCTTTCTGCTCGCTACCCCTCTATTGTCGCACCTCCTGCACATCCCACTACTCCCGTTTATCATCTTCAGCCTCTTGATACCAGTCGCAGGGCTCAGTGCCCTGCAGTCGGGAACCCTGCAAGGTTTGCAAGAGTTTTTTTCCCTTGCAAAGCAAAGCGTCCTCGGCGCGGTCATCAAACTCGGCGTTTCGATAGCATTGGTGCTCGCGGGTTACTCGGTAGCGGGCGTTATGGTCGCGCTGGTCTTAGCACAGCTTGCTTCGTGGGGTTACGGCCACTTCGCTACGCGCGGCGCCCTTGAGCATCCCGCAGACGCAACCAGTGGCGCGTTAAGCGGGCAATATATACGCTCGATGTTCGGCATGCTACTGCTCACCACATTGCTACTCGTGCTCCTCTCCAGTCTTGATATGCTTCTGGCTAAGCATTTTCTCTCAGCCACGCTCGCTGGGCAGTACGGTGCTCTTTCGACCGTAGGAAAAATAATCCTTTTTGGTGTCGGTGCCTTTACAACGGTACTACTTCCCATGGCCTCGGCTGCGCACGCACGCGGAGCAGGCGAGGAGAAGCGACTCCTCGCGCTTTCTCTCTCTATTACCGCTGGTGCAGTTGTAAGCGCATGGGCGGTGTTCTCTCTATTTCCTACAACAGTGGTCACCGTGCTCTTTGGCGTACGCTACCTCCCTATCGCTCCTGTACTGGGCACTATATCCATAGCTATGGGGTGTATTGCGCTCTCAACGGCGCTTATCAACTACTTTATTGCCATCCGCAATACCTCCTTTATGTACCTCCTAGGGCTTGGCATCATCTTTGAAGTTTTTCTTATAGCTCTTAATCACTCGTCGCTTGCCGCTATCGTCAACATGCTTGTCATTTCCTCGGTTATACTCTTGGTACTGATGGGTGGTAATTATTTTATGACGCATAAGCCACGCACAACATGAAAAAGAAACTTATTTCTATCATCATACCGCTTCTTAACGAGGAGAAAAACATCCCGCTTGTGTACGATGCTCTGCGGGAAGTGTGGGTAAAGCTCCCCACATATGAGTATGAATTTATTTTCGTCAACGATGGTAGTACCGACCATAGTGCTCTTGCTATAGCAGCACTTGCGGCGAAGGATAAAGCAGTAAAGTGCATTGAGTTTAGTCGTAACTTTGGCAAAGAGATGGCCACTACGGCAGGCATAGAAGCTGCCACAGGTGACGCAGTCATGATGCTGGATGCCGATTTGCAGCACCCCCCCCTGCGTATCCCCGACTTTGTCTCGCGTTGGGAGCGGGGGGCAGAAGTGGTTGTTGGCATGCGCACACACAACGCCAGCGACCGCATGGTAACGCGGGTTGGGTCAAAGATTTTTCATGCCATAAGCGGGCTTATCTCAGAGACCTCTATTAATAAAGGTGAGACCGATTTTCGACTTATAGACCGTGTTGTTGTTAACGCCTTTAAACAGCTCCCCGAGCGTGAACGGATGACGCGCTCGCTCATCAACTGGCTCGGTTTCAAAAAAGAGTTTGTAGAGTTTGAGGCACCGGCACGCCTCCATGGCGATGCAAAATACTCCACAAGTAAGTTAATCCACCTTGCGCTGTATTCTTTTGTGTCCAACTCACTTCTACCCCTACGGCTCGCGGGGTGGCTCGGGCTCTGTATCACCTTCCTTTCTGGTTTGCTCGGCATCGCAGTCTTTCTTGAGCGCTACATCTTTAACGATGCGTTTAGTTGGCACGTCTCGGGCTCGGCCCAGCTCGCCATAATCAATGTCTTCCTCATTGGCATTGTGCTCATGGCGCTCGGCATTATTGCTCTGTACATAGGGAAAATCCATGGAGAGGTTGCAGGCCGTCCGCTGTATGTTGTGCGTAAGCGTATGAATTTCTAATCATGGAAGCTGTACCCAAAATATCAGTGCTCATGCCAGCATATAACGCCGAAAAATATATCGGCGAGGCAATTGAGAGTGTTTTAAATCAGACATTTAAAGATTTCGAGTTCATCATTATTGATGATTGTAGTACCGACAGAACGTCAGAAATTATCAAAGAGTACACAGCGAGAGACGCTCGAATATCTTATTTCAGAAACGAGAAAAATCTTATGATTTCTCATACGCTCAATCGGGGTATTTCGTTGTCAAAGGGCAAGTACGTTGCGCGAATGGATGCGGACGACTGGAGTTATCCAGATCGACTACAAAAACAGTATGACTATATGGAACTTCACCCAGAAGTTGGCGTGAGCGGCGGCACCATGGAAGTATGTAACGAAAAGTTGGAGGCGATAGGATTCAGAAAATACAATTTAACGGACACACAGATACGAAAAAAGTTATTTCGATACAGCCCCTTCTCACACCCATTAGTAATTTTTCAAACGGATATTCTTAAAAACAACAACCTTGAATATGGTCCTGTCCTTGCTATTGCTGAAGACTACGATCTCTACTTTCGTGTAGGAATGTTTAGCCAGTTTGGGAATATGCCAGACACTCTTATTAAATATAGAATGGTAGCAAAAGGTACATCAATATCGAAAGCCAGAACTCAAGAGCGACTCACTCTTTATATACGCCTGAAGGCGGTGTTTGAGTATGGATATACAATGACCGCTGAAGATAAGCGCTACACTTTTTTTCAATTCGTCAGTATGTATTTTATTCCATCACGTCTAAAAATATGGTTGTTTAATCTTCTTAGGAACTCATGAAATATGACGAATCTGAAATATTTTTTTATTTGGCATGCAAATTTTAGAGGTGATGATGTGAGTGACCCTAATCCAGGAATCACCAACGCTTTCCTTGATAAGTATTTCTCTGAAAAATCATACATTATCATTAGACACTCGCTATTTCGAGGAGGTAAAACAAAAGTTACCTTTAAAAATTCAGAAATAAGAAATAGGGACTTTTCACACATTGGATTATTACCTGACCCTCTTCGTTATGTAGTAGAGCTGATGTTTAATTTTTATTATGTACTAGCATACGGTCGAGGTCGGGTATTTCTATGTATCGACCCACTTTCGGCTTTTGTCCCTGTGTTGTTAAAAAAGATTGGTTATGTAAAAAAAGTTGTTTTCCTCACTCCAGACTTCTCAAAAAAAAGATTTCAAAATCCTTTACTGAATGGGATATACTTTGCTCTTGATGCTTTTTGTACCCGGGGTGCTGATGTTAATGTCTGCAATTCGAGTGAGGTAATACGCTATAAGAAAGAAATCTATAAAAACAAAGGCATCACATATTTTCACATGCCAAATGTCCCTCCGCCGTGGATTGTAGAAAAGTATAAAAGTATCCAAAAAGTTGCTCACAAAGTAATCTACGTTGGGAATCTTGGGGATGATATCAATCTGGGTGGTTTTAAAGAACTCTTTGCTGCAATACATGAGTCATCGAAAGACTATCCGGACATTACCCTGTTTATAGCGGGAGGGGGGAGTAAACTTGAGACCTTAAAAGCCATTGCTCATGACTCTGCTCGGGTTATTTTTCTTGGCGTCTTGAGCCACGAAGACACCCTAAAACAGATTGCAGAATCCGAAATAGGAATTGCGCTTTATAACGGAGATAACTCGTATGACGAATTTAGAGATTCACTCAAAATCCGAGAGTACCAAGCGTTCGGGACGATTCCTATTACAACAGATGTCGTTAAATCAAATGTGGAAGAAATACGTAGTTATGGAAGCGGAATTATTCTTGAACGCTTTGATAAAGATTCCGTTCTCGCGGCTCTTGTAACGTCTATGGACCCGACAAAGTCAGCAGAACTACAACGCAAGGCCAGTTTGAATCATGAATTACAGCAGGATTCTTTCAATCGCTTTCTGGAAGCGACTGGTTTTGAACTATGAAAAACCTATTGCCTCAGAATAAAGACCGTTTGTGGCAGATGGTTCAAACATATTTGTTACCGTCCGCTTTCTACCTTTTAATAGTTCTTGCAATCTCCTACGGTCTTCTGCCTTTCACTGGAGGATTAAATTATACCGACTCAACATTTTATTTCAATTCAGGAGCGCACTTTTCCGAGCTTGTCTCTGCTTGGCATCCCATGTTCGGAGGTCATGATTTTAGTTTCAATCTGTTTTCACAAATCCCAGAAACAATCTACGATAGCACTCTTTCTTTCTTAAGCCCTAACGAGTATATAGCTTCGTATTTAGCATTCTTCTTCCCTTTCTTTGTAACGTTGTTGGTTGCAAATTTCGTGTTTCGGAAAATTTTTAAAGATCAGCTATTGGCACTCCTATTACCATTGTTTATTATCTTTAATAATTTTACGCTGCAGTCTATTTACTCGGGCTCTAATAGTTTTATTCTACGGGGTTATGTAAGTTCACTACTCGTTCTATACATATGTTTTTTGATATATAAGAATGGAATAGATTTTAAGAAAACTGTTGCATTGGCGCTTGCATCATTTATAACCTTCCATCCATTTGTCTTTATTGCTGAGAATATTCTTATCCTGATATTTTTTATTTTTTATTTATTAACCACCCCTGCTTCTAATCGTTTAAGGACTCTAAAATTCTACGCTTCATATTTAGGAGTTTCTTTTGCTCTCGGTGCCTTTTGGATACTTCCTTTTGTCTACGAATCTTTGCATGTCAGTAATGACAGTATTCACGGATCGAGCAATAACTTATCTGTGTTTAGTGCTTACGAAAAAATCAGTACTTTAGTTAACTCATTTTCTTTTGTAGCCTTCTTTAATAACGTGAGTAAAGTTTTGTATTTTTCGACCATTCAATACGTTTTTTATTTTTGTATTGCCGCAATTTGCTCAATTCCTTTTTTGTTAAGAGTAAAAATCAAACTCCTTTCAAAGGAACTTTGGTTTCTCCTTTTGTTTATAGGTCTATCTTTTCTCATTTTTATTGATCTTTCTTTGGGTCCAAGTGGTCCCATATTCGGAGGAATATTTAGTTATTTGTGGACTCATTTCTCCTTTTTTTCTTTCTTCAGAAGTTTTAAGCGTTTTTATATATTAATACCCGTACTTGTTGCATTTCTATTGGGGATTTCCTTAATTATTATAAATATGCAGCCGAGGATTAAAAATATAGTCCTCGTTCTATTCACCTGTATCTTGATTGGTGTGCACTGGCCTCTTTTGACGGGCAATCTATCTAACTCAATTACAAATTTTACGATCCCAGTCGAATATAAGGAGTTGAACCATTTCCTCTCTCAGGACTCTTCCAGAGTAAGTGTGATCGCTTTTCCATATAACTCTTACGAATGGTATTCATGGACTACTACTGAGAATAAAAAACTTAATGCTCCAGATTTGAATTGGATTCAATACTATCTTCAGAAACCATATTTTACACTTCGGACTGCAACCTATTTGATAACCTCAACGGACCTTCTCCAAACAGTCAATACTGATATCAAAAGCAATCGGGATGTTCAAGAAACGCTCAGTCTCTTAAACGTAAAGTATATTCTAGTAAATAAAGATTTGGTTACAGGCAAGGGGACACCTATTAATTATTCATATTATGTTTCTTATTTTTCTACACATGGATATCCGGCGGTAATGGAAACAGACCTGTTTACAGTCTATCTAAACTCGGATTTCAAACCGGTACTGTCTCTGTCGGATAATACTCCTCTGAATTTTAATGAGATATTACCAACGATGTATCGCGTTTCAATCCAGGATAGAAATATCGGCTCTAAACAATCACTTAAGTTTTTACAGAACTATAGCCAAAGTTGGGGAGTATATGATTACTACAACTTCGTCTCAAACGAGGATGTCAATTTTGCCCTTAACCTCATGGTCGCCCCATTTCAGGCTTCAAAAGCTAAAAATACCCATCAGTCGATTGTCAACGGCTATGGAAATACATGGGACATCCCAGTTGATAGTGAGACAAAAACCTTGGACCTGTTAATTATATTTAAAACAGAAAGCATATTTTTAATCGGTCTTTTCGTCACACTTCTGACGCTTTTAGCTTCGCTTTTATTTGTTATTAAACAAAAGCTTAGATTCTAAGGTGTATTGTCTCTCTATATCTGAAGCAGTTAATGGGGAGTTGTAAATTCGTAAATTCCCAATAGTCCCACTATACGTCTTCCTCTTATTTATGATTATTGAGTCAAATGTCAGTGTAGTGGAACTGCTAACCGTGGTCGGATCAATAAGTTCTCCATCGATAATGTTGGCAATAACAAGAGTGTTTTTCCCATTAATGCGTAGACTCCCATAAAAGAGTCCAACTTGATGCCATTCGTTGTAATTAATGCTTCCTACGTCTCCAGCAAATATTTGCTTTCTTGCCGAACCGTAGATAGAGCCAAAAATGTCTAAATCAGTGTGTGTGTTGTATCCGTATAAGATAAATGATTTAGGTGCCTCGACTAATTCATACGATTCAGTATCGCTTTGCGCCAATTTCACCCACATGGTTAGAACAAGATTCTTCGAAGTAACCCTAAATCCATCAATTTCGATTTTTTGAGCGGGATATTTTAGAGAGAACAGTGTGGTTGGTGTTGCATCAGGCTCATAAGGAAATGACATTACTAATCCTGTCGCTTGCCCTAATAATTGTAAATTGTCTCCTATCTCGTAACCTAGAGGATCACTTCCACGATCACTTTCTGAAATGGCAACGTATTTTTGGCTACCGATCTGTGCCGATAATTCATACCGTTTGTTCAATGTGATAAAGGAATAATGCTGGGATTGGTTGTTTATTGGGTCGGTGGGCAAAGAAGAGATATTTGTTAAGGCAACCGGGAGCCAACCGGTGCCGTCTGTATTTTGTAGCGTTGAAGTTGCCACACAGTGATACTGCCAAGCATCTGGAAGTGATGGAAGGTTAAGGTCAGTACACGTCGGGTTATTTGATGGTATTGAGACGTAGACAGTATTTGAATTCCCAAAAGATACCTTTGAATTTGTCTTGAGAATTTCTTGCAGGGTTCCGTTAAGCGAATTAAGGTCGTCGATACGTTTTTCGTCAAGCTTTTGGAGCGAATGTTCGTGCAGGTAGGGCGCGCCATACTGGATATAGAGCGACACTGCAATGGCGATGAGTCCGAGTAAAACAAGGGCTTTCAAAATTCTCTCCTTCTTGATGTTCATAGATTGTGTGGTATCATTTTACACTATGTGGGCAATAGCGCAAAGGGCAATACATTTCGTGTACGCAGTGTGGTTGGAGCTTGTATTATTTTTTATTCTCACGGCGTTGCTTGCGCTGTGGGGTTTCCCGCTTGTTTATTCTACAGTCATTTTTGCACTGTTTTTTGTAGTTGTCGTGCCGCTCAACAGTACGCTTGTGTCGCATGGAATCTTGCGGGGTATTGTGGACATACGCCACGATCGTTGGTCAGTCTGGCTGATTGTCGTTGGTGTTGCACTTTTGGTCATATGGCACCTATCGCTTGATTCAATTTTTTTCCTTTTATATAAATGGGACAGCCGCATAATCGCGGCAGGTGCGCTTATTGCTCTTGCTTCCTGTCCAGTTTTGTTAATTATCAATACTCCTGATACAAACACATGGGCAGAAACGATGGCCGTGTATGCGTACTTCTTCCTCGTCATGACGGTCGCTCTCCAAATTGTCGAATATAAACGCCACCCAAATGAACATGCAAAGGATTAAAGAGTTGGCGTATCGTTTCCGGTACGAGATATTTGCCGCGCTCGGCGCGTGCATTGTGCTGTGGCAAATGCTGCTACCGGGCTATGTCATCGTGCTCGACATGGTCTTTGGGCCGCATATGAGCCCTCCCTTGTTCGTTGGCTTAGATGCCGCCGGGTTTCCATTTGCGTACGTTATTTATCTTCTCCATTTTGTCTTGAGCGGATGGGTGATTGAGAAAGTTATCTTATTCGCGCTTTTCTTTCTTCTCTTTTACCTTCCCTTCCGGTTCTATCAATTCAGCAATACCTACGGCGAGGCGTATTTCGTTTCTGTTTTGTACGCAGTCAACCCTTTTGTCTATGAGCGGTTTCTTGCCGGGCAGTGGAAGGTGCTCGCCGCGTATGCGTTCCTGTTTCCATTCATATCTCTTCTTATACGATTCTACAGAGAGCTTTCGTGGCGTTCCGCACTTGAAGCAACCATCTGGCTCCTGCTTATGGGCATGTTTTCACTCCACTTCCTCGTTATGGGGGCAATTATCATGGGGCTATACGCCCTCGCTGCCGCTGTGCGGATGTCCACGGCCCGGGAGTGGCAGATACTAAAAACATTTCTGTGGCGGCTCTGTGTATCGATCGCGCTCCTGTGTGCCCTCAGTAGTTATTGGATCATTCCCGCCCTTACTACAAAGACAACCGTTATCAGCACATTCACTGGGGCGGACCTGGAGGCGTTCAAGACGGCGGGTGATACCCACATAGGCACGCTCGGTAATGTTGCCGCACTCTACGGCTTTTGGGGCGAGCACGAGGTCTGGAGTGCCTACCACAGCTCTCCCAAGGAGCGTCTGTGGCTCTGGGGGGCAAGCGGTGCGGCTTTGGCTATACTTATCGCCCTAGGTGTCGCGGTGGGTCTACGCAACCCACGCACACGCTTCTCTGTCCTATTGGTAGCGTCTGTGGGCATTGTGGCCCTCGTGTTCTCGACAGGGCTGGGGCAGAGTGTTTTTCTTCCCTTCAACACGTGGCTCTTTGCACATATATGGTTTTGGCGTGGGTTCCGCGATACGGAAAAGTGGAGTGGCGTGCTCGCCCTCGCCTATGCGCTCCTCGGGGGGTTAGGCCTTGGCTATTTTGTGCACAACCTGGCCGGGTATAAAAAATTAGTACGTCTCGTCGTCCTTAGTGTATGCATACTTCCACTTCTCTATACGCCGAACATGCTTTTTGGATTCAACAATCAACTGCGCCCCGTGGAGTACCCGAGCACGTGGCAGGAGGCAAACAACACTCTTAAACAAGACGCTTCCTGTAAAGCGATATTCTTACCGTGGCACGAGTACTACACCGCTATCTTTAACAACAGAGTGCTCGCCGCGAATACCGCTCCCGCATATTTTGATTGCAACATCGTCTCCCCAGCAAACGCAGAGATAGGCGATGTGGGTGATGGAATAAAAGCGAGCGATGCGACCTATCAAGCGATAGACCAGGCGATTACATCCAACACCGAAGCACCAGACGCCACTGTAAAGCTCCTCGCGAGTTACGGTGTGCGCTACATTATCTTCACCCCCGACGAAAAGTACGACGACCCCTATCAATATCCATTTTTGACCTCGTCGAAGCTCCATAAAGTTATTGACAGTCCTTCCCTTGCGCTATATTCAGTGGTGTGGTAAGGTTGCCGTACTAACTTAGTTATTTACTAATTTATATAATCTCTATGATTAATAAGGTGATTTCAGGGTCTTTCCTCTCCGTTACACTCGCTTTGGGTCTTTTTGTATTACCAGCATCAGCGCTTGCCAGTGTTGGGTACGGTGGCGGCACAACCGTTACGGTAGCAACTGCCCCAAATCCTGATGGCTCAAAAACAGGTACCGTAGCTGGCGCCACAACAGCAACTGAGACCACTCCTGCTGGAAACGTGACCGTTGCCACACCTCCTAGTTTGCAAGTGACTGGTCCAGCGGGTTGGACTGGGGACATAACCCTTCCAACCATCACGACCACAACTGTTGCACCAGTAGCTGACTCGGGCAACAACGCCTCTGCTGTTAGCTCAATTGTAGTTGGCTTTGGCGACTCGCTCCTGACCTTCAATAAGGGCGTTCGCTTGGTGTTTGCTGGCCAGGCTGGCAACTCTATCGGCTACTCCCACGGAGCAGGAACTTTCCACCAGATAACAGCGGTTTGTAGTGCTGACAGTCAAACGGTCGGCGACGCGCTCGCTAATGGCGCAGACTGCAAGATCAATGTGAGCGGTGATCTGGTTATCTGGACAAAGCACTTTTCGACATTTACTACCTACTCGCAGTCAACTATCCCAGCCCCTGTTAGCTCAGGTGGCGGAGGTGGTGGCGGATCGGGTAGTTATCTATCGGGCGCTCATGCGACTGGTTATCAAACCACAACTCCAGCAACCGTAGCGACTGCTGTTACCATCCCAACAACTACCGTACGGCCTCAAGTCCTCAGTGCGGCGGCATACAACTTCACCAAGCTATTGCAGGTTGGTTCAACTGGGGCTGATGTAAGCGCATTGCAAAAATTCTTGTTGACTGCGGGCTTCTCAATCCCTGCGGGCACTACTGGCACCTTTGGTGCTCAGACGAGGGCTGCGGTGATGGCGTTCCAAAAGGCGCACAGCCTTTCACAAGTTGGCGTAGTCGGTCCACAGACACGTGGCTTGCTTAATCAAGGCACCAACCCAACAGCTCCAGAAACGACCACCACCACAGCTTCAACTCTCACCGCTGCTCAAGTCCAAGCTATTGTCGGACTCCTGCAGTCGTTCAACGCTGACCAAAGCGTCGTCAACAACGTAAAAGCAAGTCTCGGCGCTCACTAATTCAGAGAGTAATCCTCTGTAGAGAAAAAACCCACTCACAAGTGGGTTTTTTCTTGCTATTATATATCTGTGGCAAATAAGACGAAGAGGGAGGGCCTATGGCGTTCCATACATAATATTTTTCTTCCGCATCATACAAACCAGAGACACCCTCACATTTTTCGTCAGGGTGCTGTGGGTTTTGTTATAGCCCTCGTCATCCTTATCGAACTGGCCTCACTCTTTCAGTCTCTCGCTCTCCCCCGTTCATCGGTGCAACTCTCTGCGGTACTACCCGCAGTTGTTATTGCTCTTACCGATCAAGAGCGAACAACAAACCAACTAGGAGGTCTTACCGCCAACTCTTTGCTCACACAAGCAGCCCAAGAAGCAGCAAACGATATGGCGACAAGGGGGTATTTTGCCCATGTGAGTCCCGATGGCAAGAACCCTTGGTATTGGCTGGGTCAAGTGGGCTATCAGTACCAGTACGCAGGCGAGAATTTGGCGGTAAATTTTGACGACTCGCAGCAGCTTGTGAACGCGTGGATGGACTCGCCCACGCACCGCGCCAATCTCCTTGGCGCTAATTACACCGAGACGGGCGTTGGGATGGCTTCTGGCGTCTATCAGGGGCAGCAGGTGGTCTTTGTGGTTCAATTTTATACTTCCCCCTTAGATACTGGTGCCGCTCAACCAGCGACTCAGAAAAAATCCTCTACAGCAACACATTCTGTGCCAGCGGTTACAACTTCCCTACCAATCACCCCCACCGTTGCCGCGGCCGAAACGCAAGCCACAGTCATCCCAGCAACACCTCAGAAGGCGCAGAGTAACAATGGCCCACACCTATCACTTTGGACACAGATTACGTCTTCTCCTCACACCTATGCGACAGGTGCTCTTTTTCTCATTGCAGTATTCTTTGGGGCACTGCTGGTGCTCGGATACACGCCACTCTCTCGGCACATTCTCCACCCACAGGCCGCTATCAATGGCTTAGCTCTCATGGCGGTTGTTATAGGTATTCTCATTCTTAACAAGAGCATTCTTTTTAGAAACGTCATGCTTCCTACCGATACGCAGAATGCGGCTGCTGTACAACATGCGATTCAATAAATACATTATTGCGCTTTGTATTGCACTCCTTCCCTCGTTCGCAGGTGCGGCGAGCTTTGCAAACAGTTCTATATTTCTCTCAAAATCATCGGCAGTGGCGGGAGATAATATTTTTGTGCATGTGGTGATTAAAAACGATACTGAGACTAAATTTGCAGGCAACATCCTCTTTCAAGATGGAGATGCAACCATTGGGACTCTCCCCGCATCTCTTGCTTCAGGAGAAGGCAATGTGTTCTCTGTCTCTTGGGTTCCAACGGCCGGGTCACACACCATAACCGCAACCTTAGAAGACAGTGGTGGCGCTACCGTTGAGAAACAATCAGGCACATTTGTTGTTGCAGCAGCACCCGTCTCTACCAACGCCACACAGACCGCTTCCGTTGATTCTTCTGTAGCCATCCAACAAACGATTGCCAACATCTCTCCCGCCGTTGCGAGCACAACACAACCTCTTTTTTCTGCTCTTGATTCCGTGCGACAGGGAGCAGCGAACATAATCCAGGATCAGATTACTGCTACTATGCCAAAAGTAATGCCAAGCGTTCTTGGAACAAGTACGGTTTATAAAGCACAGACTCAGCCGGGGTGGTCCTTTTGGAGTATCCTTTGGACAATCTATTTGTATATTCTGACTATTTTAAAATCTATTCTTTCGACTGCGGTATTCTTCTACCCATTTTTGGCGCTTCTTTTCTTTTTCTTGCTGTGGAGGTTACTAAAGCGGATAGGCGGAAGGCGGCGGTAGGATTGTGAGTGCTCTCCACTCCCCCCTCTGTGGCTTGCTGTGGCCCTCGGTGGCGAGAGTTTTTGCCGAAGTCGTTATATCCCTTGATAACACAAAAATACCTTTATTTGCTCACCAACATCATGCCGCAGCTTTTCTGTATTTCCATGCTTCAGCATCCCGAGATACGATTGTACGGTCGGGCTATCTTCTTCAAGCCCTTGCACTCGCTTAAGCATCCTATGTTTTGTGCTTGTACGCAGGACGCGATGATCTCTAAAGTGCACCCAACCGAGGAAGTCTACCCCAGACGCAATCGTCTCTATTGATACTTTATTCGGATGCAGCGCAAGCCGCAGCTCATCTCGAAGAAAATCACTGATACAATGCAGCAGGCTCTCAAGCCACTCCCTGTCTCGTGACAGTATGACAAAATCGTCTGCGTACCGGATATAATATTTTGCCTTGAGCTTATGCTTCACGAACTGGTCGAACTCGTTCATGTATACATTGGCAAAAAGTTGGCTCGTGAGATTTCCGAGCGGCAACCCTACTCCCGTTTGTGTGCGGTGAAAGCTCCCGATGACTTCTTCTACAAGCCGCAGAATATCCTCGTCTGAAACATACCGCCCTATAATCTTCAGTAATATCTGCTGGTCGATGGACGCGAAGAACTTTCTGATGTCACACTTGAGCACCCAGACGGTACGGGTATGGTTGTGGGATTCTTTATGGGCAAAATCACGAAATCGTTTCATTGCCAGATGTATTCCCTTGCTCACTCGACACGAATAGACGTCCGCAATAAACCGCGTATTGAAAAACGGATAGAACCGACGGTATATCGCATGATGTACAAGTCGGTCGCGTACACTCGCCTTATGAATGTCGCGTGGTTTTGGGTCGCTGATTTTGAAGTGGTGATAGGAGCTATGAGTATAGGTTTTGTTTTGCAGGTCTTGGTGAAGGAGGAGGAGGTTGTGCATTAGCTCTCGTTGAAACTCTTGTACATCCTCCTTGCCGCGCTTACCGCACAAAAACTCTCTCCACGTTTCGAGCAGATTCTCAACAGAAATGATATCCTCGTAGGTATGAACCAAAACCCGTCCATGAGTGCCCCCCCCCCCGCAGAATTCTTTTGCCCTTTTTGGAGCGAATCAAAGAGTCCTATTTGTTGTGGCATGAAATATATTCTACCCTACCGAAAATCCATCGCTATACGCTCGGCGAGAAGGTTGACACGCTCTTTATTGAAACAGTAGAAGCTATTACTACGGCTACGTTTTTGCCAAAGAGTGAGAAAATGCCATGGGTACGTCTCGCTATACGCAAACTGGATACGCTCAAGTTTTTTATGATGATTTTGTGGGAGAGCAAATCCTTGCGAGACAAAAAATATATTGCGCTTTCTATACCACTCGATGATATAGGCAAAATGCTCGGCGGTTGGTATGGACAGTTGCAAAAACAAAACTCCCCCGCCGAAGCAAGGGAGAAATGAAGAGAGTTGCGGAGGCCAGCAAACCACCAGTTGTCATTCCAGTCGTTGTCGTTGCGGTTGACGTTCACATTGCGCTCGTCGTCATTCCAGCGGTTGAAGGCGGCAATTGTGTGAGGTGCCATCCTTGGCACTGCCCTTCGAATATTCTCGGGGCTGAATCGTATGTGGTATCGTAATACCCCAGCACCTCACACCAAGTATCTTCAATTTTTGAAGTGTCTACATGCACCACTCTTTCTCTAATCGCAATCAGAAAAACTCTCGGCGCATGGATACTGGATTCGGCAGCGGGCAATCCTTGTCGCCCACATACGCGCCTACTACCATTTTGCATACTATCATCATGGAGAAAATGTGGAGCTAGATATGAAAAGGCCCCGCGTCTCCAACGCGGGGCCAAAAGAGCTAAGGGACTGAGTGCAAGAGCTAAAGGCCGAGGCCTAAGCGCTACTTGCGGAGGCCAGCAAACCACCCGTAGGCACTCCAGTCGTTGCCGCCGCGGTAGACGAGCACACGGCGCTCGCCGTCATGCCAGCGGTAGAAGGCGGCGTAACACCACTTATCCTGGGTATCCTTCCAATGGGTGCCGTTGGGATGCCCGTCGGCGAAGGCTGGGTCGTCTTCGTTGACCGCTCCCTGCGAATACGGGTCAGCGGGTTTGAGCCCGCGCAACTCGTACTCAAGATCGAGGTCAGCATCGCTGATGTAGCCCTTGCGGGCTTTCAGATCAGGCTTGAAGAAGAAGACTTCAACTTCGTCGCCGGTGCCGTGAGGCATCGCTGAAACAACGCTGTCGGTGACGTACTGCTTGCGTCCCGTGGCAGTGAGCATTGCCTGGGGCGTGCGGATGCGGTCGACCTTCACGCGGCGGACGATGATGCTGCTCATCGCTTCGACACGCTTGCGGATGGCTGCCACCAGTTCCACATTGAGCGCGGCACTTTGGGTCTCGATGAGTTGTTGTACCGCCTCGCGCAGGAGCCCTGACTTCCGCAATGCGGCGCCCAGATCTTCCTGGATTTTGCCGATTTGGCCGGAAGTGATTGTGTCTTCGGATGGGATCATGACTTTGGTCATGGCGTCATCTCTCCTAGTTACAATGAGCATCTTTGAAATCCGAGGGAATCCCGAACTTCATCAGCTGGTGTAATATTACTACATATTATAGATGTATTTCAATAGCTGACAAATGAGTCAATACTCCACCACGAGTCTCTGTTACGGTGTCCCTACTGCTTACTGTGGCCCTCGGTGGCGCGATTTCTGCTCGAGGGGTATCATTCCCCTTGTAGCCCTGAAATACCCTTATGTTGCATCAACAACTACGTTCTAATGTCGTTCAGCATGCGGAGCAAGATAGTTTTTTATGGGTGGGTACTCTAGTGGCACCAAAACACCTTTTGGTGTACTATAGAATATAGGAAACAAAGAGAACAACACACGGCCTGATGGACATATCGCCAAGCCGTGTGTAGCCCCCTTTGTAGAGTTCGTTAGAAAATGGAGGTCAATCAGCATGGGTCTCATGCAATTATTATTCCCCGCCCCCGCCGAGCCTTCTGTTGAAGAATGCAAGGCTCGAGTAGCTGGTGCACAAGCGTTGCAAGCGGCAGAGAAACAATCGTCGCTCTCTGAGTTTGCACGCGCGTTTCTTGAAACACGCGACCGCATATTAAAAATAGGAGAAGCCAATCGCTAACTCTCACCAAGCACCGCCCACCACTTCGTGCCCACCAGACAATGGTGGGCACTTTTTTTGCATGTGCAAAAAGAGCGTTGCTCCAGTCGGTCTTCCCCCCACCTTTAAATACGAAGGGTAGGTACTATGGTGTAAATGGCAAACAAGAAAAAACACCTCCGAAAGGAGGAGCGGTTCTGCATCGAGAAGATGCTCGGGCAGAACAAGAGTTTTGGAGAGGTGGCGAGAACCTTGGGTCGAGGAATCTCCACCATTAGTGAAGAAGTCAACGCAAACGGAGGGAGGACGCGGTACGACGCGCAAAAGGCACACCACCGCGCCTACCTTAAACAGTGGCGAAAGAAACGGGGCTGCCGGGCATTGGCTACGCCAGCCCAAAAAGTATTCGCAAGTATGTTGGTTCGCGACACGGATTGGAGAGACACCTGTTCTGGAAGCGCAACCATCACAAGAGTGGCGCGAAGAGAAGTGGTGACATATTCCTGCATGACCCCACACGCAAATCCATAGATATACGCCCCTACGCTGCCCTGGGGAAACAATGGGGACAGTCACCATATTTATGCGAGAAGATGGAAAGAATGTGAAGAAATGTTTTCAAAAAATTCTAGAGACAAAAATAGAATGGTAATCTATTCATAGAAGTCGCCAAAACGAAATTCCGTTAAAAATATGGTGACTGTCCCCATTGTTCATCATTGTTTCCCCATTGTTTTTGTTTCATGAACGCCAGCTCTTTGTCCCCGTTTTGCTTCTTGCAATGAATGCTACGGTTCTGCAGGTGTGTGCTATTATTCAACATGTAATAGCACACAATTTATATATGAAAATCGAACAAAAATATTGGACCGAGGGGGAAGGTTGGGTCGTAGTCTCGAAAGAAAAAGTATCCGAAACTCCCCAGCTTGTTTTTTTATTCGGGGGAAGAGCGTTGGTTGAAAAAGGTGAACGATATGCAGAAGTAAAAGCCATGTATCCGCAGTCTCACATCCTTTCCTGTTCCACGGCCGGAGAAATAACCGACACGCGTGTGCGCGATAATTCGGTTTCTCTCACTGCTGTATGGTTTGAAAAAACAACTCTTACATTCGTACAGACGACTGTTGAAGCATACGAACAAAGCTATGAAGGCGGAAAATCGCTCGCACAGCAGCTGCTTCAAGACAATTTGGTGCACGCGATGGTTTTTTCCGATGGCCAGCATGTGAATGGTACACAGCTTGTGAAGGGTTTTAATGACGTGTTGCCAGGCAGTGTGTCGGTTACCGGCGGCCTTGCTGGTGACGGCGCAGATTTTAAAAAGACGCTCGTCGGACTTGATGAGCCCGGTCATGAAGGCACCATTGTGGCAATAGGTTTTCATAGCACTTCGCTCAAGGTTGGATATGGCTCTCTTGGTGGCTGGGACACGTTCGGCTTACAAAGGACGATTACAAAGTCAAAAAATAACGTGCTCTATGAACTTGATGGCCAACCCGCATTACATCTATACAAAGAATATCTGGGCGACCAAGCGGCGGGACTACCCGGCACTGGACTGCTCTTCCCTTTACAGCTGCGTATAAAAAATGAGGGGAAAGAGGTCGACGTCGTGCGAACAATTCTTTCAGTGAATGAGAAGGACCAAAGCATCACGTTTGCTGGTGATATGCCAGAAGGAACACAGGCAACGCTCATGAAAGCAAACTTCGAAAGGCTTATAGACGGAGCATCAGGTGCGGGCACAATGAGCCTGGAAGCGCAAGGAACCAACGGCGTACAGCTCGCAATACTTATAAGCTGCGTCGGGCGAAAACTGGTGCTGAAGGAACGTGTTGAAGAGGAAGTCGAGGCCGTACGCGCCGCGATGGGCACAGAGGCTGTACTCGCCGGTTTTTATTCCTATGGCGAGCTGTGTCCGACAGCCTCCACAGAAAAGCAGTGCGAACTGCATAACCAAACCATGACCGTCACCACCTTCCGAGAAGAAAAGTAACATGCATCACGTTCTGGAGAGACAGATAAAGCGCGCGCTCGGGATAACGAGTCTCGAGGAAGTGACGCCGCAGTGGCTAGCGCTCTTGAACAGCGTCAGCGAAACGTATGCGCATGCGGACGACGACCGCGCGCTCCTTTCGCGTTCGCTTAGCCTGAGTTCAAAAGAATTCGCCGAGCTAAATCGACGGCTCCAGCAGGAGAACGAAATTATTGAACAAAAAGTCAAAGATCGCACCTACGAGCTGGAACTAGAGCGGGGCAAGCTTGATAGTATCGCACAGCACATGAGTACGGGTGCCATTCTGTTGAATGCGGCTGGAGAAGTCACGTTCGTGAACCGCGCTGCGATGGAATTTTTGGAACTGTCCGAGCCGCACAAAGCGATTGACGCGCTCGCCAGCCTTTTTAGCGCGGTCCCCGTTCGCGACAATATTACCCAGACACTTACAGGGACTTCCGTGACGGTGCGTAGCGCCGAAGCGGCAAGAAAAGTTTTCTCGATCACCTTTGATTCTCTTGCGACCGAAGAAAACATTTTTGGTTCGCTTATCTGGCTCAACGACATCACCGCCCAAGAGCTCCTCGACCGAGGCAAGAACCAATTTATCTCCATCGCCTCGCACGAAATGCGGACGCCGCTGGCTATTATCCGCGGCAACGCCGAGCTCATCCTTGATGACCCCTCGATTGAGGCGAACCCGTCTATCGCCGAAGAGACGCACAGTATTCTTAAAAGCTCGGTGCGACTCTTGGGGATAGTGAACGACTTCCTCGACCTGCAAAATATAGAAAGCAGGAAGATAGCGCTCAAGCCCGAGCCGGTCGAACTTGTGCAACTCCTCAGCGAGATAGTCAAAGACTTCTCGAAGCTTGCTGAGGATAAGCACATTACCATAACATTCGACAGTGCGTCCGCACCAACACTGCCGCTGGTGTATCTGGACCGCATGCGGCTCCAGCAGATATGCACCAACATTATAAGCAATGCTATCCACTATACGCTTAAGGGTGGCATCACTGTGTCCATGCGAAAGAATGACTCAACCGTTACGATAACCTGCCAGGATACCGGCATAGGCATCGAACCGGAGGATCAGGAGCACATCTTTAAAAAGTTTGCGACCGGCAAAATGTTCTTGCACACAAAGGAGTACGGCAGTGGCTTGGGCCTGTATATCTCCGCGCTGCTTGCACATGCGTTCGGTGGTGAAGTTCGTCTCGACAAGAGCGTGGTCGGCCAAGGTAGTACGTTTAGCATCACGTTGCCTATCATCCCTCTACCAAGCACTGAGAAAAGTATAGTATAGTGTCCTTATATGTCAGAGAAAACAACTATTTTAATAGCAGACGACGAGGCGGAAATCCTTTCTATGTACAAGCAAAAGCTCACGCATGCCGGTTTTGCCGTGCTGACAGCATCCAACGGCGAAGAAGCTTGTGTTGCGATAAAGGAGAGTAAGCCAGACCTTGTTCTTATGGACATAAAAATGCCCATCATGGACGGTATGACTGCTCAGCAGAAACTGCACTCTGACCCGGAAACGCAATACATACGAGTGGTGTTTCTGACCGCTTTCAGTAATCATGCGGCAGACCAGCTACGAGACGTAAATTTTACCAAACAAAGCGGCGCGCTAGGTTTTATACAAAAAGGTGAGGACTTAAACACGCTCGTATCAAAAGTTCGTGAGTATCTGACCGTGCCAGTCGAATAAAAAGTGCGGCCCCTAGCCTACCTGCTCTTCAAAGACGCTTCTAACCTTTGATATAAAATCATCAGAGCTCAAATCGCCTTTGACGCAATAATATGCAGGTTCAACTTGCATAACTGTTTTTAAAATATCATCGTCTAGTGGCTTGCCGGTGAGTATGATTATCGCTGTCTTCTTGCCCCATTCGGTTTTGCGTATCTCGCGGCACACGGCGAGACCGTCTTTTTTTGGAATCCCTAAGTCTATTATGAGCATGTCCGGATTCACACGCACCGCCACCGTCTCGGCTTCTTGACCGTCGTGCGCCTCAAACACTTCGAAACCTGCGCGTACCAGCAGTGTGTGGAACAAAGATATGAAAGAAACATCATCCTCAACAAGTAGTATCTTTTTTTTGGGGTTCATGAGATTTTAGTATACATCATTTTTAGCCTGTAAGGTA
>JBAXFJ010000009.1:0-16639 GCA_037139975.1 bacterium
CGTCGGTGGATTGGTTGATTCTTCGAAGTCTGCTTTTACAAATAATAAGAAGAAATAATATGCCAAACAAAGAAGACAAAAAAAAGGGTCTCATAATAATGCTTCTATCAGCGGCGGTTTTTATATTTCTTTTCAGTTACTTCAATCTTAGTGGCGCAAAAATAAGTAATGAGAATATTCCGCTGTTGCTAAAGGCGCTATTTACTGTGGCTGTATTAATTTTTGGCCTATGGTTTGGTCTATACTTCACAAGTGGCAAAAAAATTGCAGCTCAAATTGGAGGTGGTCTAACAATATTCATGCTTATCACTTTCGTGATAGGATTTTTGATTCATTAAGAAATCCACGGAAGCAATAATATACAACCTAACATCAATGGGAGATTTTGTTATTAAGTACATAGCCCCACTATTGATTATAGTTAGTAGTCTGTTAATTCTCGCATTCATTGGATTTATAAATTGGTATGGAAAAGTAAAAGCGAATTGTGTTAAATGTATAGCAAAAAATATTTATCGTAACTGTTTGGGCAGTGAGGCTTTAGCAAATGGTTTGTTTATGACTGTAACAAGTGTATTACTTGCTGTGGGAGGAATGTGGTTTTTATACGGCCTCCTTTTCTTTCAGCTGTAGATGGGTTTTTAATTTACACTATATCTCAACCGCCTTCCACCCAGTCCAATCACCCTCCTGAGCTTTCGCTCCCATGCCCTCGTAGGCCATCCACTGGCCAGTCGAGTGACGCGGATCAGTGTTTGCCACAATACCACCAAACACTTTGTGACCCTTTTTGTTCAGATGAGCAACGTACTCTCGCAAACCGTCTGACTTTGCAGCGAAGTCGGCCAAGTGAATACCGTGTGGGTCAAACAAGCCAATGCTGCCATCTTTCATCATGACGATGAAATCGACGTAGAAAGGGGCAAACCTTTTTCCATCTGCATACGGCACAGCAAAGAAGGTTGCATCGCGCGTGCCGTTCTTGAACCACCAGGCAACATTGTTGCGCGGTTGTTCCAAAAACTCGATAAAGGTCTTCTCTGTTTGCCAACGCTCATCAGAGTATCCAATACTGCTACCCCTGATGTAAATGTCCGTATTGAGGAACCAGAGCTACCGCCCACACCATGACAAAAACCACCTACCAAAACGAGCAGCTAAAGAAGAAGTTTTTCACGTATCTTCGTGGCGGGAAGGGCTTTGAAGAAAGCTCTGTACGCTCGTCTGCTGAAGCAATCTGGCAGTGGCAGCTTTTCGCCGAGGGCGATGATTTTACGAACTACGACCAGGAGAAGGCGCAGGCCTTCCGGCAGTGGCTGGCCACAAGACCAGCCAAGACCAGAGCGGGGCATCTTAGCCTTGCCACCCAATCAAACTACCTCCGCCGCGTAAAGGGGTTCTTCCTATGGCTCTCGGATCAGCCCGGCTTCAGGAGCAAGGTGCTGAAGGGCGATATAGAGTTCCTGCGCCTTTCAAATAAGGAGGCTCTCATCGTGCGGTCGGGCACCACTAGACCTATGCCGACCCTTGAGGAGGCCCAGAAGATTATCGAGAGCATTGTTATAAAGGACGAGATAGACCTGCGCGACAGGGCGCTCCTTTCCTTCGCTCTCGCCACCGGTTGCCGCATTTCCGCCATCATATCTCTCAAGGTAAAGAGTTTCGATAAGGTAAAGCAGACCGTGTATCAGAATCCCGCCGACGGGGTCCACACGAAGAACACCAAGCCGATACTGGGAACCTTCTTCTCCATAGGATGGGGCGCACCAGAGCAGTATTTCATGGAGTGGTTTGAGCGTCTTGAGGCAAGGGGCGCTGGGCAGGACGACCCGATATTCCCGGCCACACGGGGCGAGATTGGCCGCGTTAAATCAGCCGATGGCGGCGTGCTCGTCGGGAACCTTTTTTGGAAGAATGCAGCTGGCGCTCGGAAGGTCTTTCAGAAGCGCTGCAAGGAGGCAGGTTCGCAGTACTTTAACCCGCACTCGTTCCGCCACTTTGTAATCAGTGTTATGAGCAGGAAGCCCCTTACCGAGGAGCAGAAAAAGGCCGTCAGCCGCACTCTGGGTCATGCCAACGTAGGGACGACTTTCCGCGGTGCCTACGGCAATGCGAATATGAGCGATGAGACGGCGGTCAATATCGTCAAAAGAATCAAGGAATTTGAGGCTATCAAAGGGGCAGGCGGCTCTGCTTTCACAAGCGAAGAGATGGCCCTTCTGGAGGGACTCATGACAAAAATGCAGGCTGTGGGAATCCACATACCCACCGTTTCTCCTGATTGACAGCTATGCAAAACTAGGCATACAATGTAGGTATGAAATTTATGACCAGAGAAGAGGTGGCGAAGTATCTGCGCGTGCATCCCCGCACGGTCGAGCGTTGGTTGCGAATAAAGTCCTTGAAAGGATTCAAGCTGGGCGAGGGTAAGACTGCGCTCTGGCGGATACCGGAGGCCGAGGTAAAGAAATTCTTGGAGAAGCACAAAAACACAAAATGATAATGAACCAGAAAAAAGACATACGGTACGATGCATATTTTCGCAAGTCGAGCGAAGCGGAAGATCGGCAGATACAATCTATAGACGACCAGCGCCATGAGCTGCGGGAGTACGCTGCAAAGAACGACTTGAATATCATTGGAGAGTTCGAGGAATCCCAGAGCGCTCACCATCCCGGCAGGCCAGTGTTCGGCGAAGTGACAAAGCGTATCGAAAAAGGCATATCAAACGGTCTGTTAGTATGGCATGCCAATCGAGTATCCAGGAATCCTATAGACAGTGGAGCTATCATCCATCTCGTTGATGAGGGTAAGCTGATTCACGTCAGGACGCCTTCGCACATCTACGGCAATACTTCTACGGAGAAAATGATGTTGGCTTTGGAGTGCATGATCGCCAAAAAGGACTCTGACGACAAGAGCGATGCAGTGAAGCGAGGACTGCGTGGTAGATATAAAAAGGGACTGCCCAACGGCGTAGCTCCCATTGGATTCATCAATGACCTCTCAGTTGAGAAAGGTAATCGAGGGTGGCTGGTCGATGAGGAAAAGTTTCCGCTAATCAAGCAAGTGCTGGAACTCTTCAATTCGCGCTCACACTCAATCAGGGGGTTGCTGAGAATGGCTAATAATGAGATGGGGTTGCGTACGCCGCAGCATAAAAAGCAGGGAGGTAGAAAGTTAGCGCTCTCATACCTCATCGATACGATACTCAAGAACCCGGTATTCGCGGGTTTCTTCTTCACCAAGGACGGGGAGCGACACGAGTTGAATGAAAGCGTACCTAGAGCAATCACCGAGGAGACATACTGGGAGAATCAAAAGCTGCTCGGAGAAAGGGGAAGAACGCGAGCATCAAAACATACGCAATCATTCGCCTACACGGGGCTAACGACTTGCGGTGGGTGCAGCGGCTCGGTAACGGCCGAGCATCAATATCAGGTCATCTGTGACTGCAAAAAGAAATTCGCCTACATGAGCAAAACGCACTGCCCGGCGTGCGGCATTGTCTTGGACCGCATGGAGAACCCGGTCTACCTCCACTACGTCCGCTACCACTGCACTAGAGTGAAAGACCCGAACTGCAAGGAAGGCAGCATCCAGGAGCTATTTATAGACGACTATCTGGCATCGTACTTCAAACAGAATTTAAAGATATCCAAAGAACTTCACGAGTGGTGTATGCAGAATCTTCCTGTCCTGGGTGCCAAGACCGTGCAGGATGATTCCGAGAAAAAAACAGCATTGGAATCAACGCTCACCAAGAAACGCAACGAGTACAAAGAACTCGTATTTATGAAGGCAAAGAACCTCATCGGTGAGGATGATTTCATAGAGCTGAAGGGCATCCTGAAGGCCGAGACTGCAGATTTGGAGCAAGCAGTGGGCAAGCTCGGCAAGCCTGACCAGGCGGAAATAAAGAAGGCAAAGCGAGCATTTGATCTCGCTTTAGGCATCGACGACATCTTCAGAAACGGGACGCCCCAGGAGAAAAAAGAGACGTTGCAAGAAATCCAATCGAACCTAACTCTAACAGGCAAAAAGCTCAATGTTTACAACACCGGAATCTATCAGAAGATCATCGATGTCCTACTTACCGCCAAGAAAATAAATCCCGCATTCGAACCTGAAAACTGTGAAGTAAACAAAGGACGGAATGAGGTTTTTGCGACCGTGTGTACTACTCTGCTCCGGCGCCAGGACTCGAACCTGGAACCAACTCCTTAACAGGGAGCTGCTCTACCATTGAGCTACGCCGGAATGTGTGATTTTACAAACTCGCGACCTCGATAGCTCTTCAACTGTTTTTCACGGTCTAAGGCTGATTCCCGGTCTTTTGCTTGTTCACTATAAATTACCACCCAATCTCCAGAAAATCTAGCTGTGTATGAATTACTAAATACTTTACGTGCATGTAAGTCCAGTCGGTTATCAATATCTTTTGACTGTCCGATATATATTTTCTTATGATCTTTGTTGTAAAGAGCGTAGACTAAATATGAATTCATAGGATGCTCTACCTCCGCAATCCGCCAGCTGGCGGAGGCGGAGGCGGAGAGCTACGCCGGAATATTACGAACAAAACCAGAACAGACAAATTATACTCATTTTGCTGAGAATTGAAAGGTGTATACTGAGGGTATGCATTACAACATCAAAGGAACAGCGCTCGATATTAGCCCTGAAGTTCGTGGATATGTTGAAGAGAAACTGGCGCACTTGGATAAGTTTTTTGTAGGCGACAGCGGTGCTCGGGCCGACGTCGAGGTCGAGCATCTGCAGGGTGAGCAAAGTAAAAAGTATCGTGCCGAGTTTGGCATCGTGTCAAAAAGTGGCACGTTCCGAGTCGAGGCGCGGGGGAGCAGCCTGCACGAAGCCGTCGACCTCGCGATGGGTGAAATGAGCAAAGAAATTGACCGTAGCCACAAGCGCGGGCGTGGGCTTGTGCGCCGCGGGGCTCTTCGGATTAAAGATTTTGTGCGCGGGTTCCGGAGCCGGCCATAAAGACTGAATAGTCCATTTCTTTTTTTCCTTCGGGAATGACTTTTAGGATTTCCAATTTTCCCTCTACTATCTGTGCGTCAGTCACAATCACGCGCACTTTTTTCTCGCCGCGTTCTGCAAAAAAGTGCGCACGCGGGCTTTGGTCAAATGCTCTAATTTTAAGATAATTTTCTCGTGCGTTGCCCGCGAGGTCTATGAGTGCGTCTTGGGTCGTAAATTTTTTGGTATACGTCGCTTGGGTGTTGTCCTGAGGTTCAGCAGGAAGCTCGCCGCGCAGCCAAAACGGCATGCTCTCTGCAAGCAGGTTGCCGCCTTCGGTTGCGAGGAGCTCTTCAAACACACTGCCTTTAGGTGGCCAGCCGCCGTCTTGTCGGCCAGGCCCATCTTCGCCACCTTCTTCGAGTTCTATTTTTGCTTGGGCGATGACGGGGCCCTCGTCCATGCCTTCAGTGAGGAGCATGATGCTCACACCGGTTGCGCGTTCGCCTGTCTGCGCAGGCAGGTCTGCCAAAATGGCTGAGAGTACGGGTGATGGGCCGCGGAATTTGGGTAGAAGCGAGGGGTGCACGTTGAGTGTGCCATGCTGGGGCAGGTCGAGGATTGTTTTGGGAATGAGCTTTGCATACATGGCCACAATAAAGACGTCCCAGTCGGTGTTGCTCAGTTCGGCTAGAAAGTCTTGGTCGCTCAGTGTCTCGGGGGTGAGCACGTCGATGCCGCGCTCGGTGGCCCATTCACGAACGGGTGAAGGGGTGAGCGCAAGTCCGCGGCCGCTTGGGCGGTCGGGCGCAGTAACCACCAGCGCGGGCAAAAAGCCCGATGCTTCGAGCCTGTCGAGTACGCAGACTGAAAGATGTGGTGTGCCAAAGAATGCAAAGAGTGGTTTTTTGCTGCTCATGTTTTTGCTTTTTATATTTGCGTAAATTAATTTACGCAATTCAGGCGGGGAATTCGTCGCGCAGTTCTTTGCGTTGTGCCTCGTGACGCAATTTCTCGGCTTTGTCGATGTAGAGGACGCCTTCCAGGTGGTCGCATTCATGTTGAAAGATGTGGCCGAGGAGTCCCGAGCCGTGATAGGTAAACGCGTTGCCCTGCTCGTCTTGGGCGCGCACCGTTGCGCGTTCGTGGCGCAGCACCGTGCCGTATTGCCCGCGCACCGACAGACACCCTTCAGACATTTCTCGTTTTTTGCGTGACAGGCGGATGATTTCTGGATTGATGAACGCCATATCAGGAGGAGTTTTTTCACCTACATCGTCTGCATCTTGTTTGAATACGTGGCCGGCCACAATGAAGAGTCTCAGTGATGCGTCGACCTGGGGGGCGGCAAGTGCCACGCCAAACTCCTCGGCTGCCAAAACCTTGCTCATCTTCTTGACCAAGGCGCTGAGCGCTTTTGAACCAAAGTCTTTTTTGGGCACGTGCTTTGCCTTTTGTCGCAGTACTGCCGCACCTTCCTGCACCACAGGGTCTTTCAGGCCTTTTTTCGTTTCTGAGCTTTTCATTGTCTCGCATTATGCCAGGTTTTTGTACAAAAGAAAAGAGCCACGCAGGCTGAAAGAACTTTTGCTATACTGGGCCAACAGATGCCTATGCAACACATCAAGATGCACATCACAGGGCCGGGGGATAGAAAGAAAGAGCGTGTTACTGAAAGGGGAGAGATGCTCAAATTTTTTCTCGAGAAAATAAACAGGACGCGCAAAGAAGATGGTTGGCCGCCGATGACCATGGGCCGGATGGCTAAGACGCTCGAAGGTGTGCCGACCAAAGACCTGTACTATCTTAAAAGCGTGTGCGACCAGGCCGGCAATTTTTCAAAAAAGTTTTGGTGGGAGATCAATCCAAAGAATCACACACCAGAAAAAATAAAAGAGCGCGAGTTCGAGCAAAAATTTCCGTCAAAAAAGATTAAAAGAAAAAAAGTAACTGAAACTGATTATGGCGCGTGAAAGATTTGTGGTTGAGGGTTTGACAGGGAAGCATTCGCTTGTAGGCGAGGTGCGGGTTGGTGGCGCCAAAAACGCAGTGCTCAAGATTTTGCCCGCGAGTGTATTGTTTGAAGATGAAGTACTTCTCGAAAATGTTCCCGATATAGAAGACGTCCAGCGTATGCGCGAGCTTTTGGAAGCACTTGCGCACGAGCCCACAGTGCTGCGTAAAGATATTGCCGAGAAGTTTCGTGCCTCTATCGTGCTCACGGGACCGGTCCTGGCCCGCTATGGCGCAGTCGAGTTTCCATTTCCTGGTGGTTGTGTGTTGGGCGAGCGTGCTATCGATCTGTTTCTGAGTGGATTTAAAGCAATGGGTGCTAAAGTTGAAGAAGAGGAGAGCTATTTTAAAATCCGCGCCCAGGGCGGCAAACTCCATGGAGCGCGCATCACTTTTCCGCTGGTGTCGGTCACCGGCACTGAGACGTTGATGATGGCCGCAGTCTTGGCTGAAGGCGAGACGGTTCTTGAAAATGCAGCCATGGAGCCCGAGGTTGGTTACTTGGCAAACTATCTGAACTCGTGTGGTGCACACATTGCCGGCGCGGGCACGCCAACGATACGTGTTGTGGGTGGCGGACTTCTCCATGCGGGAGGCAAGCCCTTTGTTGTCCCGCCCGACCGTATCGAAACGGGAAGCTTTGCAATATTGGCCGCACTCGCCGGGAGCGATATAACCATCACCAACTGTAACCCGTCCTGGCTTGAGGTGCCGCTTGCACTTTTGCGGCAAGCGGGGGTTTCTGTCGAGACGACAGCAAACTCTATCCGTGTTCGCGGCAGAGCCGAACCATATACAATGGTTTCGGTCCGCACCCACGAGTACCCGGGCTTTCCGACCGACCTGCAGGCACCCATGGCGGTCTTTATGAGTCAGTGTGTCGGGGAGGGTAGTATTTTGGAAACTATATTCGATGGACGTTTTCGGTATGTGGACGACTTGGTGGTGATGGGCGCCGATATGGCCGTTATGAACCCACACCGCGTCTTTATACGCGGACCTAAAAAGTTGAGTCGCAAAAACCTAGAGAGTCCCGACTTGCGCGGAGGGCTCGCGTATCTCCTTGCCGCTACAGTGGCAGAAGGCACATCAGTTGTTGATAATGCCTATCTAATAGATCGTGGATATGAACACATAGAAGAACGCTTACGCGCTTTGGGTCTTGATATCGCACGCGAAGATTCGATATAAATTTGTTTTACTGAAGCGCCTCAAGTAGTATTTGGGAACGATGGCATTCTTTGCTCCAAAACTTGGGATTGACCTTGGTACTGCAAACACGCTGGTGTTTGTGCCGGGCCGCGGCGTGGTGCTCAACGAACCGTCGGTGGTCGCCGTCTCGCAAATCGACAAACGCATCTTGGCCGTTGGTGTTGAGGCAAAAGAGATGATCGGTCGCACGCCGGGTGAAATAATTGCCTATCGCCCGATGAAAGACGGTGTCATCGCCGACTATCGGGTGACCCAGGCGATGTTGCGCTACTTTATCAACAAAGCAATGGGGCGGTTTCAATTTTTTAAGCCCGAGGTGATGGTCTCGGTCCCCACGGGCGTGACTTCGACCGAGCGCCGTGCGGTGGTCGAGGCTGCAGTGCGCGCTGGCGCCAAGAACGCCTACATTGTGAAAGAGTCGGTCTTGGCGGCAATCGGTGCAGGCATCCCCATCCAAGAGGCGCGTGGCAACATGGTTGTCGACATTGGCGGTGGCACCATCGACGTGGCGGTTATTGCGTTGGGGGGTATTGTCTGTTCAACCAGCGTGAAGTGCGGTGGTGACCGGCTTGACCATACCATCGCTGACCATATTAAAAAAACCTACAACCTCGGCATTGGTGAAAAGACTGCTGAAGATATCAAAATTACGATTGGTTCAGCGGTGCCGTTGGAAGAAGAGTTGGTGATGGTCGTCCGTGGTCGCGACTTCATCACCGGTCTGCCGCGTTCCCTCGAGCTCAAGTCGGGGGACATCACCAAAGCGATTGGTAAAGATTTGCGGGAAATGATCAAAGCCATTCGTGATGTGTTGCAAGAGACGCCCCCCGAGCTCGCGTCGGATATCATCGACAAAGGCATCACCATGACGGGCGGCACGAGCATGTTGCGCAATTTTCCTGAACTGGTCCTGCGCCGCACTGGCGTGAAGGCTCAGATGGCGGATGAGCCGCTCTATTGTGTGGCGCGGGGCACCGGCATCGCGCTGGAGCACCTCGAGACCTATAAAAAAGCAGTCATTTCGAAACGGTAATTTGTTTTGATGCATACTATACCTATATGCTCAATCACCATGCATATCTGATAGAGGGTTCGCTCGCAAAGGCGGGGGCCTATGAAGCGGCCATCCGCGAACGCGAGGGGTTTGCACTGCATAGCCCAAACTTTGTTGCGCGTGCCCACGATGTGCTTGGTATTGACGAAGCGCGCGCGCTGAGCGTGCGGGCAAGTCTTCGTGTGGGCGAGGGGACAACACTTTTTTTTATTGCTGCATCGAGTATTCACAGTGATGCGCAACAGGCGCTGCTCAAGTTGTTTGAAGAGCCGCAAGAGGGGCTGGTGTTTATACTCCTGGTGCCGCACGGGACACTCCTGCCCACACTGCGTTCGCGCTTTTTGGAATATCCTCACACAGTTGCCGAGGAGCCACGTTTGGTGGCCGAAGCGCAAAGCTTTTTGGCTGCTGCATACAAAACGCGCAGCGAATGGCTTGTAAAGTTTTTGAAACCTGTCCGCCCAGACGACGAGGCTAACAAAGATGATGATGAAAACGTGCGAAGTCAAGCGCGCGACTTCATAAACGCGCTCGAAGCGGTGCTCTACCCGCACATGGCAAAAAACCGCGATGCGCGCGAGGGGTTGGCCGACATCGCCCATTTTCGGGGATATCTCTCAGACCGTTCGCCGTCACTGAAGATGATCTTTGAGCACCTGGCCGCAACGTTGCCCAAAGTGTCCGCCGAAACACAAGAAAAAAGTGTACGCTCCGGGCCGCCAAAGACCCGCGTCTAACCCACTTTTTTCTTATATTTCGGCTACCTATGAACGAAAAGCAACTGAAAGCTCGTACAGAACGTATTAAAAAATTAAATACAGCGCTCAAAAAACTTTTTCCAAAAGCTGAAATAGAGCTGAACTTTGGCAGTCCGTGGGAGCTCTTGGTTGCGGTGCAGCTCTCTGCTCAGTGCACCGACAAGATGGTCAACAAAATTACAGAAAAACTGTTTAAAAAGTACACAACACTCGATGCGTATGTGCGCGCAGGTGAGACGGTGGAGGGGAGGCGGGAGTTTGAACGAGATATATTTGCATCCGGGTTTTATAAAAACAAAACGAAAAACATCCTAGCTGCTGCTGCGTTGGTGGCAAAAAGTAAAAAAGAGAGCGGGTTTGCTGGTGAGGTGCCACAGACGATAGAAGAAATGCTTACCATTCCTGGTGTCGCGCGCAAGACGGCCACCGTTGTGCTCAAAGAAGCGCATGGCGTTGTGGCTGGGGTCACCGTCGACACGCACGTCATCAGGTTTGTGCAACGTTTTGACCTTTCGGACTCAAAAAACCCTGTGCATATTGAAAAAGATTTGATGCAGCTATTGCCCAAGCGCGAGTGGGGGCACTTTACGCATCGAGTCATCCACTATGGCCGCTACCTGGCACCTGCGCGCAAGTATGACACGTCATCAGACCCACTCGTTAAAATTTACCCTCCTGCAGCCCTGCGGTTTCGAGCGCAGTAAAAAAAGAAAAAGGGCGACCCGAAGCTTTGCTTCGGGTCGCCCTCGCGTTTCATTGATGAGGCTTTTGTCGCTCTAAAACGAAGCGACAAGCGAAGGGGGTGAGCATGGCTCCGACCCCAATCGCCACCATCACGTACCCCCAGAAAGGGTTTGCGATGGCAACGTACAAACCCAGGATTCCAAGCGCTCCCCCAACAGCGAAAATGGAATCCGACTCACTGATTGATCTGAACACATTTTTCCCCTATCTGATGTGCGTGTGCTATTATACTATATAATAAGGTATCTCGTCAAGCGCACGACACCAAAGTTATTTTACCTCTAACTTTGGTGTATACTAGTCCTGTATGACATACGACTTTAAACCATTTGATAAGAAGATTGCAGACGTGGTCGAATGGCTCGGCAAAGAGCTTTCTGGTGTGCGTACGGGCCGCGCGGCGCCCGCCATACTCGACGGCGTCACGGTCGAGAGTTATGGCGCGCGCATGCAGCTGAACCAAGTGGCCAACATTTCGGTTGAAGACGCGCGCACCATTCGCATCGCGCCATGGGACATGAGCCAGGCAAAAGAAATTGAAAAGGCGATCACCGTGGCAAACCTCGGGCTTTCGGTTGGTGCCGACGAAAAAGGTGTGCGCGTGTTCTTTCCTGAACTGACCTCCGAGCGTCGGACGGTGCTGTTGAAAATTGCCAAAGACAAGGTGGAGGAGGCGCGCACGAGTTTGCGAGCAGCTAGGGACGAGGTCTGGTCAGATATTCAAAAAGGGGAGCGGGTGGGCAACATTCCTGAAGACGACAAGTTTCGCTTCAAAGACGAGATGCAAAAGCGCGTTGATGCGGCGGGTGCGCAGTTTGATGCAGCGCTCGAACGCAAAGAAAAAGAAATCCAGAGCTAATCAAACTAAAAGTACAAATAGAATTACAGAATGGCACTTTTTATTTTTATTCTCTTACTCATCGTGCTTATTTTGGTGCATGAGTTTGGGCACTTTATTGCTGCAAAAGCATTCGGCATCCGCGTTGACGAGTTCGGCATCTTTTTTCCGCCACGCTTGTTTGCAAAGAAGTTTGGTGAGACCGTCTATTCATTCAACCTGCTGCCCGTGGGTGGTTTTGTAAAGATTTTTGGGGAGAACGGAGATACTGATGCCGCCGCAGAGTTTCTTCCGAAAAGGTCCTCGGATCTCCCTCAGTCATCTTCAGATGACTTTCGGGCCAGACCATTTTCTCCAGAAACTCATGCTTCGGCTAGTTTTTCTCGACGTTCTCGTCCGGTACAAGCCACAGTCATCGTTGCAGGTATAGTTTTTAATATTCTTTTTGCATGGCTTGCGCTGTCGGTTGGCTACATGGTGGGGATGCAGACGTCCCAAGACCACCAAGGCTTTGGGCGTGTCTCGGGCGTGCAGACGACAATAGTTGCTGTGGTGCCCGGCTCGCCGGCTGAAAAGGTTGGACTCAAGGCAGAGGACGTAATCGTAAAAATTCAAACAGGAACGGCACAACTGCAGGGGGGTGACGGCAGTGCGGTGCAGGCGTTTATCGTTGCGCACCAAGACGAGAGTATGGTTCTCTCTGTTTCAAGAAATAAAACTGAACAAACTTTCCTAGCAAAGCCAGCTTTTTTGTCGGGCCTGTCCGGCGTCACGACGGACCACAAAGCCGTGGGCATCGAGCTCGACGACATTGGACTGCTCAAGCTGAACCCCGCGCTCGCGCTTGCACAAGGCGCACTCCTGACCGAGCAGATGACCGCGGGTACTGCCACGGGTCTTGCCGGCTTCCTTTACTCGCTCGCAACTGGCGGTGCGCACTGGGGGAGCGTTTCGGGACCCATTGGCATCGCCAGTGTCGGCTCCTCGGCAGTGCGAAGCGGGTTCACTGCGACCATTTTCCTCATGGCGCTCATCTCGATAAACCTCGCCGTCATCAACCTCGTCCCCATCCCCGGACTCGACGGTGGCCGCTTCCTTTTCATTGTCATCGAAGCAATCATCCACCGTCCTATTTCAGAAAAAATAGCCACCCGCTTCACCTTGGTCGGCTTTGCCCTCCTTGCCGCCTTGATGCTTGTCGTTTCCTTCCACGATATTTTGAAACTGGTCCACCCAGCGTAACTTGCTAGACGACTTTCCTGTTCTCTTCTGCCGCTTCAAGCAATGCTTTGGAGAAACGTTCGACAAGGAAGCCTGCTTCAAGGTCTATTTCATACGATGATCGGGCAATGCTTCGCGGGAAGATAAATTTGAACAGTCGGGGCACAACTTGCTCGATGTTGGTACCAAGAGATGGGACGGTGTCAATGATTAAAAATTCGTGTTCGCTTTGGATGTCAGCAAGTGAGATGCCGGGCCGCTTAAAGTCGAGCGACGCTGCTTTTGGGTCGTAGGCATACACGCCTGCTGGCAGTGCCAGCTGCATACTGGTGATGCCCCGTGGCGAGAAGGCAATGTGCGAGCAGGGGATGCGTGTCTTAAGTGCCTGATTCACGGTATTGAAATTAAAGTTTGACGCAATGTCCAAGTGCGCCATTAGGTGGAAAAGCTCCATGGGCGGCACTTTTGCTTGTAGGAGCATCAGCGAATAGAGCACAAGCGAACCAGTAAAGCGCGGGTTGCACTCGTTGGGATAGATTTTGTTGCGACGAATATCGTAGAGAAAGTCGATACCAAAGACGCCTTTGTAACCATTTTCTTTCATGTGTAAGCCGAGCACCTCGACGATCCGCTGTGCTTCGTGTTCAATCTCTTCGCTCCATGGGTGGAAGCCCAAATCGTTGCCAAAAAAGATGCCGTTGGGCGACACGCCATTGAGCGCTTGTGGTACGTCGATGAGTTGAAGCTGAAGCGGCCCGGTAAGCGTGCCCCCTTGCATCACGCAGCCAAGCATCGAAGTCGAATATCCTTCAATAAAAGGTGAGACAACCACTGAACTAAATTGCGTGTCTTTGCCAAGTGTTGCAAGGCAGCTTTCGAAGTCGTGCGCGTTGTGGATGAAGAAGGTGCCCTCGTTGCCGCCCACTTCTTTGTCGCCGCGTTGCACCACGAACGGGCCTTCGTAGTTGGCCCACAGTACCTTAAAGTTCATGGTAAGAAAAATATCACGAGAGTGGGTGTCGGTGGGTAGGGGTGAAAGTTCGAGTGTGCGTGTGAGTTCTCGAAAGCTGCTCTTGTAGGTCACGTCGGCAAAGGTGCGCGGGTGGTTGCCTATCCAGTCGATGCCCATTTGTTCGAGCTCGTTGGCTGTTTTTTCACTTATGGTGTTGAGTTTGAGTGTGGGTGGAGTTTTATGTGATTTTAAAAACGCTTTGAACGAGTAGTTGCTCACCAAATAGCCAGTACCGTGGACTTTTTTGGCCAAGTCGGGGTGACGGTCTTCGAGCACGTGCATGCGCATGAACTTTTTTAAAACATCGGTGTCGCCTGAGTTTTTAATAGCATAGATAGAAAAGTTTTTAAGAAAAAAGCCGGGGATGATGCGCGTAAATGGAGTGATGCCCACTGCGATAATGTTGTGCTTTTCAATTTGTTGAATCACCGAGTCGATGTCGGGAATGAGGTGCTTCCATTGGCTCGGGCTGTAGGGGTTGGTTTGCATAGCGTGTATATATAGTAGCGCATTTTTAAGGCGGCGAGGTTGGGGGTGGAATTGAATTAAAAAGGGGCGGAATTCTAAAAAGAATTCCGCCCCCGAGTTTATTAGGTGCTGCCCACTTGTGTGGGTCTTTGTTGGCAGGTGGCTAGTCCGCCGTGATGTGTCGAACCGCGGCGATGGTGAGTTTACTCCGCCCATTCACCGTGTTGGTGACCAGCTTGACGAAAACTGGCTCCTTGGGTAGCAGGACGGGGAAACCACCCCGATCCATCAGAGACTCGCCGTGCTCGTCGAGCACGAACGGAAGGTTCGCAATGCGCTGCGTCCCGTCCCTGCACAGCACGATGGCGATGCAGATGATGGGATTGCAGAACATCACAACCCCACCCATCCACCCTTCACGATGTTCAGCTGGGTTGACGAGTGGGAAGTCCGGCTGGTTCCAGTCTGGTATGGGGATTTCGTCAACCTCCACAATCAGGCTGTTGCCCTGCCCGTCAACGCAATCGAGCACTGCGGCCTCGATGAGCTCTTCGCCCATCTTCCCCATGGTCTTGAGGAAGTCGGCGCCGGGGAAGGCTTGCTCTTCTTGCAAGACGACCAGGGCGTAACGACCCCCGCTGACCGTGTAGTAGGTCTTCTGTTTTGTCACGAGATCGTTCGGAACGCGTACGATCTCGTAGGCGCCCATCTCCTGTATGGAGAGGTAGAACACCCCGCTCCGATAGAGGATGGCAACCTGGAGGTTCAGAAACGTTCCGTCCTCCAGCATAAAGAACAGGTCGATATTGTCGCGGTCCTTCACGCGGGTGTAGGCGATTTTCTGCCCATCCCGCACGTCCCAGTCGATGGCGATGGCGAATGGGGGGATGTTCCCTTCTTCGCAAAGCCTGACTGGCTGGGTGCCCTCGTTGTTGCTCCTCGTGTATGTGAACACATGCGGATTGAGGTCGACCCGAAAGGCGATCTCGAGCACCTCCGGCATTTTGGTGCCGGTGAGGATCGGGGCGTAAGAAAACGGCCCCTTCGTGTTTACCAAGCCGATATCAAAGTTTCGCGGCCGTACCGCAAAACTTCCAATTTCGGGGTGTGTCCACTCCAACGCGTTTACACGCGTGGTTTTGCTTTTCCAGCGCCCACCATTCTTTTTTTTGTTGGGAGCGGTGACAGGAGGGGTAACGCCAGCGGCAACAAGGGCCGCACCTAGTACTGTGTTCATTTTCGCACCTATTCAGTTGATGCCGCATATCCTGCGGCGTGGAACGTTTTCCAGTAAACAGCTTAGCATCTTTGGTAGATTGTGTCAATAGCCCAAAGATATTGAGATATGGCTCTATTTTAGCCTTTTTGATGGTTGTTTTTTATGCCAGGCTGCAATAGAAAGTTATATAAAAAAGCCCGCACGCTGGCTAGGCGGTGCGGGGTAGGTGCTTTTCAGCACAATTCGTCGTTAAGGTCGTTGGGCGCGGGCGCTGCTCGACGAGGGGTGTGAAAGAACGCGGGTGGATCGTCCCCAAAACCTTTTTGTGCAGAGATGCACGTGGTCGCTGTGTACAAAGGTCGTGGGTGCGGTTGTGAAGCCGCATTTACTTGAAGAGCTGCCTCTTCGCGCATCAGTTCGGTATTTACTTGATCAACGTGCATGTAGCGCTGCCCTTGGTGGCGCACCACCTCCTCAGTCTGGGCGCGAATAGCTTCGCCTGCAGAAGTGGGCGTTGTCACAGAATGTACGTTGTCTTGATAGCCGATGGTAACGAGCCAAACCACACCATCAACAGTTTTTTGCCAGACTGTCTTGGTAAATTTGCCGCTGTCTTGCTTGGCATAGACAGCCACCAAGTCCCACGCACGCACCTCAAAGGCCTCCAGTGCGTTCTGTAGTGCAAATGAGCACTGCACCTTGGTGCGCGCTGTGAGTTTGAGTGTACGGATGTGCTGTTTGTTGAACATGAACTGCGCTCGTTCAAACAGCGATGCTGGCCCACTTTCTTTTTCAAAACGTAACAAGGTAGTCATTTGGACCACGTGTGCAACCCTCTCTTTGTGCGAGATTAGAATGAACCTTCATCCATCTTTAAAAGTAAAACCCAGACACACGGATGTCAAACTTTGTAGCACGTGATGGGCTGGGACGCCGCACTTTGCCTACGGTCCATTTTCCCCGTACAATGGGCACAATACAAGGGAAATATAAAATATATGTTGCAATCAAAACTTTTTACCAAAACTCGCCGCGAAGCCCCAAAAGACGAGGTCTCAAAGAACGCTCAACTGCTTATCCGTGCTGGATATGTCCACAAAGAAATGGCCGGGGTGTA
>JBAXFJ010000010.1:0-15433 GCA_037139975.1 bacterium
TCAACGGATAGGACGCATCCTTGCGGAGGATGTAATGTGGGTTCGATTCCTGCCGGGAGCACCGCAAACGAACTAAAAGGTTTTGAAAGAAATAAGGAGTGGGCGTTGCGAAGCAACGCCCACGCTGTTTCGCCCGTTTTCGCCAATGAATTCAAAGAGTTTTGGGTTGCCCCGCCTTCGGCGGGGCGCACTGTTTTGTTTTGGAGGAGGAGGTTCGAAATCCCGTGCGATACAAATTCAAAATGCTTTGCCCGAAAATACAAAAAGAATTTTGTGATTTTTTCAAAAGTAGTATAATGAAAATGTTGCAACTGATTTATTAGCTAATTAGCGAAAATGGCTATTTCAGTAATCTTAATTAGCGTTAAGGTTGCAACACTGAAATAGCCATTTTCGCTTTGAAAAAATATATGCAAAAATTCTTTTTGTATGCTCGCAAATCAACAGATGTCGAGGATAAACAAGTTTTAAGTATTGAGGCACAACTTACCGAATTGCGGGAGTATGCCAAGCGAGAGAATATTGAAATCTCCGCCGAATTTATAGAAAAGAAAAGTGCTAAAGTTCCGGGTCGTCCAATATTCAATAAACTGCTTAATGATATCGAAAAATTCGGCGGGAATATTCTCGCATGGCATCCGGATCGTCTCGCTCGCAATTCTGTTGATGGTGGTCGTGTTATTTATCTCCTCGACACAGAAAAACTTGCGAGCATAAAATTTCCAACATTTTGGTGTGATAGCACTTCACAAGGGAAATTTATGTTAAATATGGCTTTTGGGCAAAGCAAATATTATGTAGATTCTCTTTCCGAAAATACGAAACGAGGGCTTCGCCAAAAAGTTCGTAATGGAGATTATCCAAGCCAAGCGCCTGTCGGATATATAAATGATTCAAGATATAAAAGTATTGTTGTTGATAAAAAGAAATCTAAAGTTATTCGCTTGGCTTTTGAAAAGTATGCGAAAGGAAAAAGTCGGTTAGAAGATATTTCTAACTTTTTGGCGAAAAACGGAATCGTTTCGAGGGGTGGAAAGATAATCTCTAAAACCCGAGCGTCTTTTATTCTTTCCAACCCATTTTACATCGGACTATTCAAATATGGCGGTGAACGCCACGAAGGAAAGTACGAGCCAATCGTGTCAAAGAAACTGTTTGATAAGGCGCAAGAAATTTTGAAACTTCGCGGTGTTCCTGACCGAAAATCTAAAAATGAACCTCAACCATTTTGCGGACTTATTTCTTGCGCCTCATGCGGAATGATGATAACTGGCGAATACAAGGTTAAGAAACAGAAAAATGGTAATGTCCACAATTACACCTATTATCACTGTTCAAAGAAAAACAAAAATATAAAATGTCCTGAACCTTGTATTCGCCAAGAGGAATTAGACAAACAGTTATCATCACTTATCAAATCAGTTTCTTTGCCAAAAGACTGGGCGGAAGAATTATTGAAAATGGCAGAAAAAGATTTCAAAAATTCCGCCCAGTCTAATTTTGCTAGTGTGAAAGAAAAACAAGAAAAAATTTCTTCTTTGGCAAAAAGGTTAGAGCGACTTCTTAATGGATATTTAGAACAAGATATTGAACAAGAAATATATCGTATTGAAAAAGGAAAACTACTTTTGCAAAAGAAGTCGCTTGAAGAAGAAATTTACAATCTTTCACACAAGCAAAATAATTGGCTCGAACCGATGAAAGAATGGATAAAAGACGCACAAAACCTAAACGGAATCGCACGGGATACTGACCTTTTTTCCAAAAAGGTCAAAGCCAAAGAAATCTTTGGCTCGAACCTCCTCCTCCAAAACAAAACAGTGCGCCCCGCCGAAGGCGGGGCAACCCAAAACTCTTTGAATTCATTGGCGAAAACGGGCGAAACAGCGTGGGCGTTGCTTCGCAACGCCCACTCCTTATTTCTTTCAAAACCTTTTAGTTCGTTTGCGGTGCCCTCGGCAGGAATCGAACCCACATTGACCCCTTAGGACGGGGCAGCTCTATCCGTTGAGCTACGAGGGCAACCCGTAAGGGGTGCTCAAAATCTATCATATACTATAGCCATGGAAGAAGATATTGATATTTCTAATATAAAGGATCTGGTGCAAAAAAATGTTGCTATCGCCGAGGATACCAACCGCACGGTGCACGCGATGCGTCGGGCGCAAAAATGGGGCGCTTTTTTCAAGTTTGTGTGGTGGGCAGTGATTATCGTAGTTTCGGGCGCGACCTATTACCTCTACTTCCAACCCTATGTGGGTAAAATCGAGCGGCTCTATGAACAAGCTCAAATAGGCACCCAACAACTACAAAGCTTCTTCAAAAAGTAAGACTGGTGCTTGGGGCCGGGCTCGAACCGGCGACCCCTTCCTCTTCAGGGAAATGCTCTACCAACTGAGCTACCCAAGCATTATGTTCAATCAATCCGCCGCCTGGCGGACTAACCCAAGCATCTTTTGCGAACCGCTCAATTCTACCAAACATAGGCAAAATAACAAATCACCTTGCTGGTGTGTTAGTTTGATTTTATTTTGAGTTTTGCATGGCGACCTTTGTCGACTTTTGGCAGGCGAATGGTCAGGAGGCCGTGCTTTTCGCTTGCCTCAGAATCCTCGATCTCAATTTCTTGGGGCAGGGCAACAGTGCGGGCAAATGAGCCCCAATACAGCTCTGAAAAAAAGAATTCACCCGCGGTGCCTTCAGTGTGTCTCTCGCGTTTGCCGCGCAGGGTGACCATATCGCGTGTAATGGACACGTCGAGGTCTTCGGGTCGCACCCCCGCGATCATCGCTTTGATAATAATATGGGTTGGGGTTTGGTAGACATCCACTGCAAGTTCGCCCTCGGTTTCTGGCTCGGGCTCTGGGTTCTCTGCAAGGACGAGGCGTTTGCTGTTGTGGGCAAGGGGTATTTTTGCACCACCACTATAGCCAGTGCCGCCGCTTTCAAGGTCGTCAAATGAATAGTCGCTATCTGCTGCGGTGCTGCCGGTGAGCCATTCAAAAAGTGATCGTTTTTCTCGTGCCATATGCTTAACAATAGTCCCTTGGTTGTTTTATTCGCTCGGTCATCAAGAGTAGTGCGACGATACCGAGCCAGATGCATACAAAAACCCACATGGTATTGTTGCTCCCACCATTTAGTATAAAAAAATTAAAGAGCGTGTGCAAGAAAATTGCAAGGATAACTCCGATAAAAGCAAACAATCTTCGCACGGAAGCTTTTTTATAGAAAGAGAGTGCGATCATGATGCCGATTGTTGCCGAGGCAAGTGTGTGGAGCAGTGTTGCGCCCATAAATCGCAGGTCTCCGGTGACGACGGTGCGCAGAAGGCCGCCTTCGTGGAGTGGCGTCCAAAGGAAGAGTGCGTTTTCAAGGGCTGAAAAGCCCAGCGCTGCGGTCACCAGGTAGATGACAGCGTCCAGCGGTTCATCGAACACCGTCGTGCGCAGTGCGACGAAATATGCTGCACCAAATTTGAACAACTCTTCGAGTGTTGCCCATAGAGTAAGCAGCAAGATGCCGCTGGTGTAGTCTTGGGCTAGTTGTTCCAAGCGATAGACGAGTAGTACTGCCACCATGCCGGCCACAAAAGACAGGAAGATGTAGCGTTTTGGTTCGGGGTCACAGCGATCCTCAAAGATCCAAAAAAGCATCCACAAGAGTGCGGGGACAACGCCGCCGAGAAAGGCGAGACTCGTAATAAAAGCCACTGACATCACCCTTTAGTATAACACCGCTCCAGCAAGTAGTTCACAGAGTACGAAAATTTCCTGCTGATAAATTTTCTCAGTCCTCGCGCCGACGCGCTGCGGAGCCTCTGTTCATTTCATTACTTGCTTACGCTCTCTGGCCACGAGGCAATCATCAACAGATCGGCGTCCTTCTGTGATAGTGAGCTCCAGATTTCTTCAGTGATAAATGGCATGAATGGGTGCAGGAGTTTGAGCGACCCGGTGAGAAGGCGCGTGAGTGTTTCTTGGCGCGAGGCAATAGCTGTTTTGTCTTCACTTCTAAAAATAAGCTTACTTTCTTCGAGGATTTCGCTTGCGAGCCGATCCCACAGATAGTGGTAGATTTTTTCGGCGGCCAGGTGGAGGCGATAGTTCTCGAGGTCTGAGGTGATGTCTGCAGCAATAGCATCAAATTCGGAAGTGAGTACTTGGTCTGCTTCGGTGAGTGTTTTTTGGGCAGTGTCTGTGTCCATATCCCGATTATCGAGCACAAACCGCGTAATGTTCCAGAGTTTGTTGGCAAACTTTTTATACGCTCCGATTTTTTGTGGATCAAGGTTCATGTCGCTCCCGGGTGTGTTGCCCACCACCAGCCCCATGCGCAAAGCGTCGGTGCCATATACGTTTGAGACATCGAGCGGGGATATAACATTACCCTTACTTTTGCTCATCTTCTTTCCTTTTGCGTCGCGCACCATACCATGTAGGTACACATTTTTAAACGGTACGGTACCGGTGCGGTAGAGCCCAAGCATAAGCATGCGCGCCACCCAAAAGAAGAGGATGTCCGCGCCCGTTTCCATCACGTCAGTAGGGTAGAAGTTTTTAAAATCAGCGCTTTCAGGGAAGCCGAGCGTTGCAAAGGGCCATTGGCCTGAAGAAAACCATGTATCGAAGGTGTCTGGGTCGCGCGTCCAGCCTTCGCCGGGAGATGTCTCGCCAACGCGCCACTCATCACCTTTGTACCAGGCGGGTATAGGGATGCCCCACACGATTTGTCGTGAGATATTCCAGTCTTGAATATTTTCCAACCAGTGAAGCAAAATTTTTTCGTGTTGTTCAGTTAACACATGTACCTCGCCAGTTTTAACCGCCTCTATAGCGCGCTGTGCCAGCGGCTTCATGTGTACAAACCACTGGGCTTTAATTTGGGGCTCGATTTCGCGCGCACATTTGTAGCACACGGGCACTTCGTGTGTATACGCGGCGTCTATCTTTTCTATTAAGTCTTTTGATTCCAGCTTTTCGATAATTTTAATACGTGCATCTTTGATGTTCATGCCAGCAAACTCACCCGCGATAGGGAGGAGTTTGCCGCGCCAATCAATCACTTGCTCAAAAGGCAAATTGTGTCGCCCGGCAATTTCGAAGTCTGTTTGATCGTGCCAGGGGGTAATGGTCATCACACCGGTCCCGAGCGTCATGTCGATCGCCTCATCTTTGATAACCGTGGCGGTGATAGGGCCGTTAATCCATTCAAGTTCAAATGTGTCGCCCTCTTTGTGCTCTGCGTAGCGCGCGTCCTCAGGGTGCATCACCACATACTTGTCGCCAAACTTGGTCTCGGGGCGTGCGGTTGCAATAGTGAAAGGGCCATATTTGAGGTAATAAAAGTTTTCGGTGCGGTTTTCACGCTCAGTCTCAAGGTTCGAGAGTGAGGTCTGGTGCTTTGGGCACCAATTGACGATGCGGGAGCCGCGATAGAGGAGTCCATCATCAGAGAGTTTTTGAAACGTGCCATAGACAGTCTTAATAACGCGTTCGTCGAGTGTGAACATCTCGCGTGACCAGTCGCATGAGGCCCCAAGCTGGCGCAACTGCCCCTCCATGAATGACTTGTTTGCGAGGGTAAACTCCATAATCTCTTTATAGAGCTGGTCATGCGGCATCTCAAAGCGTGAGCGGCCTTCCTTTTCGAGCTGGCGCTCGTACACCACCTGGGTTTCAAATCCGGCATGGTCCGCGCCGGGAAGCCACAACGCTTTTTTGCCGCGCATGCGGTGGAAACGCACAAGTATATCTTGGATAGTAACAAAGAGCGCGTGGCCCGCGTGGAGCGAGCCGTTGGCATTCGGCGGCGGCATAATGATGGTAAAAGGTTCGGTGCGCTGTGTTCCGTCCTCAAGCACGGGCAGGTTGTCAGGATTAAAATAGCCGCTGTCCTCCCATTTTTTATAGATATCGGCCTCAACCGATCCCGGGTCATAGGGTTTCGTAAATTTCTCGGGAGCATTTCCCGGCTCTCTTTGGGTCTTCTCCATAGGAGCTTATTCTACGCTATTTGGGCGCCAAAATCGAGAAACGGTTGCTATACGCGCGGACCTCCTCATTTTCTTTTGGGGCATCATTGATGCCAGATAAAGCTCGAGCGAGCGCCGCTTCGGCTATCATCACCGCATTGTCGCCCGTTATTGAAAGTTCAGGTAAATAAAAGGTTACGTCGGGGAACTCGTCTTGTATGAGTGTGTACAGACGCTCGCGCAGGTAGCGGTTCGCCGCGACACCACCACCAATCACAAAACTTCGCGCGCCTGTTTCTTCTAGTGCGCGGCGAGTCTTCGCGACAAACACATCACCCACGGCGTCTTCAAACTCGCGCGCGAATGCCTTTTTCTCTTCGGGGGTTAAAGGCGACTCCTTCGCTCGGGAAGATGTTGCCTTAATATCGCGGATTGCATACAGCACAGCGGTTTTGAGCCCTGAAAAAGAAAAATCACAGTTTTTCGTATGCAACATTGGTCTGGGAAGCGAAACAAAAATTTCTGGAGAAAATGGTCTGGCCCGAAGCTCGTCTGAAGACGGGCGAGGGAGATCCGAGGACCTTTTCGGAAGAAGTTTTTGTGAAGCTCTCGAGATGTCTGCCAACTTTGAAATCTCGGGGCCGCCGGGGTAGGGGAGGCCGAGCATGCGCGCAACTTTGTCGTATGCTTCGCCCACGGCGTCGTCGAGTGTTTGGCCAATCACCTCATAGTGGAACCACTCGCGCATCACATCAAACTCGGTGTGCCCGCCCGAAATCAAAAGCGCGAGCACAGGCAGAGTAACGTTTTCTAGTTTCCCGCTCTGCACCAGTGATGAGAGCAAATGCCCTTCCATATGGTTAGTCAGGAGGAGTGGGAGATTTTTTTCTTTGGCGAGTTTTTGTGCAAATTCGATGCCGGTCCAGAGCGCCGGCTCGAGCCCCGGCCCTTGGGTTACTGCTATTGCGTCAATTCCGAGTTCAGAAAGGTGATTCCTCACGGAGAGAGGTGTCTCCTTGCTGGACTGAGTAAGCGCTTGCTCCAGCATGATTGGCAGGTTTTTTTCGTGTTCGCGTTTGGCCAGGTTGGGGAACACGCCGCCATATTCTGCATGTAGTGCTGCTTGCGAATTAAGCGCCGCAGCGCCCAGGAGCGCGAATCGAAAACCCTCAGGTGTTTTTGTGCCCTCTACAATAGCAACACCTGTCTCGTCGCACGAGGTTTCGATAGCTAAAATTCGCATATTTCTTAGTGCGCGATACAGGACTCGGTCACAACTCTCGGCTCGCCGTCGCTCGCCTCGGTCGCGACCCCGCCTCACGGCCTCGCCTGGTGGCTCGGCATCGTTCCGGCTTTCTCGCCTTGCACGCAAAAGTGCTCAAGCACTTGTGCGCGATGCAGGGCTCGAACCTGCGACCTTCCCCACGTCAAGGGGACGCTCTACCAACTGAGCTAACCGCGCAATACGTATACACGATAGCAAAGACTGGCCGACTTGTCATCGGGCGCTTATATGAGGATTAGCTTTTGAGCTGCTTCATCGCGGTGCCCCAGTCCTCGAGGTGATGGACCGATGCAACCTTTCCATTCACGATGGTGTGCATGTCGATGGTCATTATTTTAAAAGACTTTGTGCCGTCGGTGGGTGTGCCCATAAAGTCGCCGTTTGGTGTGCCGGATGCGATGCTCCTAACCACAGAGCGGTTGCCTTCGTGGAGCATCTCTTGCGGCTCCCACGCAAGGTCAGGAATAAGCTTCCAAAAGAACCCCACTTGGCCAATGAGCTGCTCTTTAGTTTTTGTCTCCACGGATCCGTTTGAAACAAAGTCGTCTGATAATATTTCACCTAACACGTCTGCGGGGTTGCCGCCAGCATTCACCGTGAGTGCTTTCTTGTAAAATTTTTCCAAGATCTCTTTATTTGTGTCCATGTTTCCAGTATAGCACCAACTGTCTGTAGGCAAAATGAGGTGACACAGCCTCTGGTCTTTGTATAAAGAATAATAAAAAATACAGATTTTGCGGTGATGTATTAACCTTTGCGCGAACCCACTTCGCACGCGCGGAGCGCGTGGTGACTTGAAACTGTCTCGTACGCTCCGATTGCGTGGTGATGCGAACCAATGCGCCTCGGACACGCTCCAGGGATGAGCGTGTGCAAAAACCAAAAAATTTCCTTGCATTTTCCTCGCGTCTCCTCCCCCCACCCCTCCGCCGCGAAGCGGAAAAAGAAATGGAAAGGAAATTTTTGGTTTTGCTTCGCCGTTTCAGACTACAAAATGAACATTAGTATTATATCATTTGTGGTTCTTTGGAGTTGTTCATTTCTCCGTCCTCACGGCGACCGAGGCCGCTTCCTCTCCGCGTTTAGTGGTAGCTTAGGACTCTGTGCCTCCGACCGAGTTCAGTGGTAACTCTTAAAGCGGATTGTGCTAGACACAAACAAATCTGTATGTGCTTGACCCGCCCTCCCGTTCGCGCACAAATCCCCGCCGTTTTTAGGAGATATTATAAAACGGCGGGGATTGCTCCCACTAACTCAAATATATCCCTCGCAACAACTCAAATTTCAATGTGTCCTTTTCTTGTATTTCTTTTTCAGCAACAGTATCAATTTTAAGACCAGCTTGCTTCGCAAGCTCCTCAAGAAGTTCTTGATTTCCTAAATCAGAAGAAAATCCAATCAAGAGTTGTCCGTTTGGTTTTAGGAAATTTTTTGCAGTATTAAAAAATTTCCGTACTGCTCTGTATCCTGGGTCAAAAACCTGCATTTCTTCCATGCTAACTTCTGTGCCAGGGTCAAGAAAACCAAAAGGCAAAGCCCAAAAAATGGAATCAAATTTTTTATCACTTGCCACTCCGTCCAACACATCTCCAGTAGTTATCTCAATCCTATCGCCAACGCCAAGTTTTTCAGCGTTAAATTTCGTGTTTTCACTAGCAAAAGGGTTTATGTCGGTAGAGACAACTTGCATATCAGGATTAGCGAGAGCAACCAAACAACTTTCTACCCCTGCACCACAACCAACCTCGCAAAAATCCTTTTGATCTTGCACTTGTTCTTTTACAACCGAAGCAAACCAAGCGGTAGAGGCAAAAGAGCTAGAGTTAAAAACGGCAGGATGGATGGAAAATTCTTTTCCATCAACAACCGCCTTATCCCAATCAGTATGTTTGCTCTGTTGGAGGAATGTTCTCGTTTGCTCAATACCAGCTTCTTTTGGATCGTCAAAACGAATGAGTTGAGAAAGATACAATTTTGTTTTCTCAATATCGATTTGTCCGTCAGTTTTGAGTTTTGTTTCTGCGTCAATTGAAAAATTGATTTTGTGATATCGGCGAAGCTCAAAATATGTATCAAGGTCATCGGGTCCGAATCCTCCGAAAATCGCTATGTCGTTCAAACCGTATTTCAACAAAATATCAATCTTTTTCATCAATGCTTCTTTTGTTTCTTGAACGCCCGTGCCTTTGCTGTTATCCAAAAGAATAAATGCTTTGTATTTTGTGATTGTTTTTCTAAAACTTGCGTCGTGAACTAAATCAAAGTTGCTGTCGGATAGTGGGATATCGGCAAGGAAAGAACGACATGCAAGTTTTATCGTTTCCAATTCTGGAGACGGAATATCATTTGTCTGAATATATTTTACAAAAGGTAATTTCTTTTTTATCGTGCGAATATCTTTTAGTGGGTCTGGTGAGTTTTTGAAAGAAAAATGGAGAATCGGCACAAATCCTTCATAAAAATTACAGGTATTAAAAAGAGTTTCTATTTGAGAGATTTTTTCAGTATCGTTGAGAACAGAATGGTCTGCCGAAACCCCGACACAGATTTTCAAAAGTGGGTCGTGTTTTTTGTCTTTTAGAAATTCACCAATCTGTTCTATTTGTTCAGGAGTTTCGGCATGAAATTGATAGAAGTAATAGCTTACTTCATCGTTAAAGAAATGCTTAAACTTATCTCGTTTTGAAGCAAAATATTTTTTGTTGTATTTATTTGAAGTAACTATCAAAGGAACACGCTCAACGACTTCAATACCAAGTTTTGCAATTTCCGAAACTTTTGACGGATTGTTTGTGAGTAAGCGGATACGTTTTACTCCCAAATCAGTAAGAGCAATTTTTGCTTTTTCGTATGTTCGCTCGTCTGGTCTATGACCTAGCAAAAGGTTGGCTTCAAAAGTGTCATAACCTTTATCTTGAAGTTGATAACTTTTTATTTTTTCAAACAAACCAATACCTCGTCCCTCTTGGCGGAGATAAATCAAAATTCCATTTCCACTTTTATTTATTTCCTCAAGGGATTTTTCCAATTGCTCTCCGCAATCGCACTGTAAGCTACCGAAAGTATCTCCAGTCATACATTCGCTATGTATGCGAACAAGCACTGGAGCGGAAGTGTCCAGTTTTTCGGTGCAAAGAGCGATAGTTTCTTTACCTTGCACATCAGCATAAACTCGGATATTAAAATTTCCGAATTTCGTTGCTATTTTGGTTTCAGTAAAAATATTTTTCATACCGATATGACTCTATTTTAACAGTTCGCTACTGGAAATTCCCAGTGCATTAGCAATCTTTTCCAAAGTCGAAAGAGTAGGATTCATTCGACCATTCTCAATGTTGCTGATATACGCTCGATCAACACCCAAGGCAGTCGCAAGGTCTCCCTGCGACATATTATTTTTCAAGCGTAGCTTTTTTAGGTTTTCCCCAAGTTTTTTACCCGATGCCATATCTTATATGATAGTTAAACTTGCATTGTATTGCAAGAGTGTAATATAATGCATATATGCAGACGGCGAAGCAAAACCAAAAATTTCCTTTCCATTTCTTTTTCCGCTTCGCGGTGGAGGGGTGGGGGGAGGAGACGCGAGGAAAATGCAAGGAAATTTTTTGGTTTTTGCACACGCTCATCCCTGGAGCGTGTCCGAGGCGCATTGGTTCGCATCACCACGCAATCGGAGCGTACGAGACAGTTTCAAGTCACCACGCGCTCCGCGCGTGCGAAGTGGGTTCGCGCAAAGGTTAATACATCACCGCAGAAAGAAACTTCCGAATCCGAAAGGTGGGAAGAAGCCCGCGCCGAAGGCGCGGGAGTGGGCAAAAGAGCCCGTCGCTTCGCGACGAATTGGGACGGGACGGGGGCGGCGAAATGGGCGGATTTGTCCTTGTTTCATATCTAAAAACTATTTATATGTCCAAACCAAAATATTTTCTATACGCGCGTAAAAGTACCGAAGATGATGACCGACAAGTGATGTCCATTGAGGCACAGCTTTTTGAACTGCGAGAATTGGCGCGTAAAGAAAATCTTGAAATTCTTGAGGAATTTCAAGAGTCGAAAAGCGCAAAGACACCGGGGCGCGAGGTGTTCGGCGAAATGTTCGCGAAGATTGAGAAGTTAGATGGTGTCGGCATATTAGCGTGGCATCCCGACCGCCTCGCGCGTAACAGTATTGACGGTGGACGCGTCATTTACGCTGTAGACACTCGCAAGGTTGTGTCTTTGCGCTTCCCGACATTTTGGTTTGAACCAACCCCGCAAGGGCTCTTTATGTTGCAAGTGGCGTTTGGGCAATCTAAATATTACAGCGACAATCTATCTGACAATATCAAGCGCGGCGTCCGCCAAAAATTGCGACGAGGCGAATGGTTGAATCTTGCTCCCTTTGGCTACACCAATAATCCGAAGGTGAGAAATATCGAGCCTCATCCGACAAATGCTCGCGTGGTGACTCTAGCGTTTCAGGAATACGCCAAAGGGTCGCATACTTTTATTTCGCTCGCGCAATTTTTGGCGGACTTGGGCGTGGTGACTCGTAACCAAACACCACTTGCCAAAGTTTCCATCAAACGACTTCTCACACACAGAGCATATCTCGGTTTTGTTAAACATGGTGCCGAATGGTTTGATGGAAACTTTGAGCCAATTGTAACTCCCGCATTGTTTGAATCCGTGCATAAAGTATTGCAAACAAAAGAAAGGCCGCGCAAAAGGAAAATCAAGCATGATTTTCCTTTCACTGGACTTTTTCGATGCGCCGAGTGTGGCAGTATGATCTCCGCGCAATGGGCGACTGGAAAATCTGGTGGTCGTTATCGCTATTATCGGTGCTCGAAAAAGCGCGGCCACTGTTCGCAAGCGTATTTGCAGGAAACTGAACTTACGAGGCAAATCTGTGCACGGCTTCAAACAATCTCGCTTTGCGATCGCTATATCGACTGGATGTTGGACAAAGTGAAAATGTGGGAGCGTGAGGAAATTGGAGCGTCGCAAAGCGAGGTTCAAAATCTTTCGGGTGGAATCAAAGCGAACGAGGAGCGCATGGAAAAATTGCTCTCGGCGTATCTCGATGGCGATGTACCGAAAGAGGTCTATCTCAAGCGAAAAGATATTCTCATGCGCTCTCTCGCCGCTTTGAAGGAGCAAATGAAAGATTTTGAACGCGGGAGAAACAATTGGGTCGAACCCTTGCGGGAATGGATTTTAGATATGAAACAAGCCAATTTTTTGTCCTCCTCCTCTGATTTGTACCAAATCAAGTCGTTCGTCCAAAAAATCGGAACGAACCCGCTGGTTCGTGACAAATCCGCCTATTTCGCCGCCCCCGTCCCGTCCCAATTCGTCGCGAAGCGACGGGCTCTTTTGCCCACTCCCGCGCCTTCGGCGCGGGCTTCTTCCCACCTTTCGGATTCGGAAGTTTCTTTCTGCGGAGAGGGAGAGATTCGAACTCTCGATCCAGTTACCCGGATGCCGGTTTTCGAAACCGGTGCCTTCGACCACTCAGCCACCTCTCCAGATCTAAAACAGATATACGGTAGCACTTTTTTAGCATTTAAGCTATATTTCTCTATACGGCCCTATCGTCTATCGGTTAGGACGAAAGCTTTTCAAGCTTTAAAGCCGGGTTCGACTCCCGGTAGGGTCACAAATTTTTTGAGCTTATTTTGCAACGCCCTTTGGAGGCCTCAAACGGGAAATTTTGACGAGTTGGAGCCAAAAGAAAAACCGAGCTCACGAGGAGCTCGGCGAAGGACGTTTCGTGCAGGTCAAAACGATTCATCAAAGTAGCCAGGGCCGCTTCCGCTTCGTTGCCGACGAGAAGTGAGCATAAACTTAATAGTTTCGTCAGTGTCTTGTGGATTGACGACGACAATTGCAACTGCGCAGTTGAACATAGCGCTTTCAGACTTATCACGCGAGTCCAAGAACTGCTTCATCGTCGTTTCGTCTGAACGGGAGTGCCATTGAACGGGAGATTCCCGGTCGTAGGCGATTGCGAAGAGACGGGAATGTCCGGATTTGCGGGCTTCCGCCAGCTTCACTTTCATACCCTCGTCTCCATCTTCATTGAGATTCCATTGCTGAACCACGAACTGTCTCCTTGTTGATTAGCCGCTGACACTATAGCTTATCTCGAGTAGTTAGCAAATCGCTTTCTAACGTTCTCCCCAATTGCCTCCCATTGATATAATTCCAATTCTGCCCCACTTGGGTCATGTCAACAGGAATTTGCACCCTTTCTTTTTTAAATGCATTATAGATCTATGGAAAATGCACATGCGCCACGTACTCGGATTGAAGAGAGAAAAGAATCGGGCCCACATCTCACTAAGCACGAGCACGTCGGATTCAATGGGCGACTTGCGCTCATCATAACTGGTGCAGTGGGCACTATGTGGTGTGCCTACGTTTTTGCTGTCATCGCGTTTATTAGTTTTCCTGCAGCGCTCCAGGGAGGAACCGCAACGCTCATATCGTGGATTGCACAAACCTTTTTACAGCTCGTGTTGCTCTCGGTCATTATGGTTGGTCAACGAGTTGCTGCACAGGCATCTGACAAACAAGCCCTGCAAACCTACAAAGATGCCGAAGCCCTTTTGGAAATGCAAGAAGAAATTCATACATTGATTAAAATAAACACTCAGATGACCGAAGAAGTTCGCGACTTTTTGCTTAAAAATAAAACAACTAATTGACCGATGTGTTTGACTGGCTCTAATCAACGGACAAGTTACAAACGATGGGTTTGGTGCGGGTGGTAAAAGAAATGCAAGTATTGAACTGTCTACAAAGAAAGGCCGCCCAGGATGGGCGGCCTTTCTTCAGAATTTCTCTTAGTGCTTAGTTGCCTGAAGCTTCGCTTGAGGCATTGGCGCCATCACCAGTGCCCGCTGGCGCTTTGCATACGTTCCCCGCAGCGCGGTATGCAGACCATGCTGCGTTGCGAGAAGTCTGCCATGCCTTGCGAGCGGCTTTCATTGAGGTGTTGAACGTAGACCACGCGGTCTTCGTCGAAGCCCTAACTGTTGATAAGGTTGTCTCTGTGTAGGCCCGTTGCAGTGCTGTTGCTCGAGCCGCATAGGCTGCGTTTGTTGCAGCAGTAAGGGTTGTCATCGCAGCATCAATCGCTTGTTCACGAGTATTTACTGCAGTCCCAATGCAGGCAATTTTTGTTGTCACGCTTGAGGTCGTAGTAACGACTGGCGTTGTTGCACCTGCTGTTGTTTGAGCTAATGCTGGAGTAGCTGCAAACGCCACAAGAGTAAGCGACGCACCAATAACACTAAGTTTCTTATACATATTTTCTTCTAAAACTAACCGATAAACGCACCTATGAGGTTATTATACATAATATGGGTTTTACTCCTGAGTTATCCCCACCCCCCCGTTTTCACCCTTGTGCGCCCAACACGCACCACTGTTTGGTAGTACAATAGGTAACATATCCATGGGCGGTGGATGGTACAGGGACGTATGCAATTTCTTCAAGCATTTTTCACGAGCGTTGCGCTGTTTGCTGCAAGTCTGTTTGGTATGCACCCGCCTCAACCAGCCGCTGTGGCGCTTGCAACCAACACGACTCAAAACGCTTCTGCCACATCCTCTCTTTCTTCCTCTGTTGTAACCTCCGCACAAGCCACATCCACATCTGCGCAAGCAACCACCACCGTGGTCAACAACTACATAACGCAGCCAGTTATTGAAAAAGTCATCCAATCACAAAAGCCTGCACCTGACCCAACTGGCGCAATCAACACCGCGGTCAAAGCAGCCTTTGCGGCAAGCACCGCAAACCTGCAAAATCAAATCAACCTGCTGCACCAAGGCGTCTATGGCGTCTTAACCCCTGGCACGCCGTCACTCCAAGCACAGGGAGGCTTCACTAACAACATCGCTGTGTCGCAGCGCATCGACCAACTCTCGGGCACCACCATCTCGAACCCGACCATATCGGGTGGTTCGATTTCGGGTGCTTCTCTTTCTGGAACGAGCCTCAACATACAAGGCAACACCGTCTTTTCGGGTGACCTCTCGGTGGCAAACCTTTCGGCATCAGGTGCGCTCACCGTCTCGGGCACCACAACACTCACGGGCAACACACTCCTCACCAACGCAACCAGCACAAATCTTTTCACTACAACGCTTGGTCTTGGCAGTAACTACTTCACCTCGCT
>JBAXFJ010000011.1:0-15353 GCA_037139975.1 bacterium
CTCGACATGGCCGACATTTTTGCCGCGCTCTACTTTCATGTCCTCAAACATGATCCTAAAAATCCGAATTGGGACGAACGCGACCGACTCATCCTCTCCAACGGGCACATTGTGCCGGTACGCTATGCAGCGATGGCACATGCAGGCTACTTTCCTGTTGAAGAGTGTTTGACGTTGCGCAAGTTTGGCTCGCGCTTGCAAGGCCACCCCGAGCGCCTGCGTCTGCCTGGGCTTGAAACAACTTCAGGGCCGCTTGGTTCTGGTTTGTCGCAGGCGGCGGGCATTGCGCTTGGTGCGCGAATGGACGCGCCCGCTCGATTTGGTGCAAGCATCCCAAAATTTCGCGTCTATTGTGCACTTTCCGATGGCGAGCACGACGCGGGCAATCTCTGGGAAGCCGCGATGTTTGCTGGTGCCAACAAGCTCGCAAACCTGACGGCAATTATCGATCGCAACCACATCCAGATCAACGGTGTGACTGAGGAGGTAATGCCGCTTGAAGGGTTGCGCGCCAAGTACGAGGCGTTTAACTGGCATGTGATTGAGGTGGGTGGGCACAACATTCGTGTATTTATTGATGCAGTGGAAGAAGCAAAGGCAATCGTCGACCGACCAACCGTCATCATCGCGCACACCATCCCCGGCAAGGGCGTCAAAGAAATCGAGTTTGACTACCTGTGGCATGGCAAACCACCAAGCGCCGAAGAAGGCAAAAAGTTTCTGCACGAACTGCGCACCCTCAAGGGCACTATTCAAAGCGAGCACGAATAACACCACATCAGAAACCAGTATGTTACTTGCACAAGCAAAACTAAAAGAAACTATATTCGACCAACCAGAGCTGGCGCTGACGCGCGATGGATTTGGAAAAGGCTTGCTCGAGCTGGGAGAAACCAACAAGCAAGTGGTGGCGCTGTGTGCCGACTTGGCAGAAAGCACACGCATGTTGGCGTTCAAAGAAAAGTACCCTGAGCGCTATGTGGAAATCGGCGTTGCCGAGCAAAACTTGGCTGCCGTGGCAAGCGGTTTGGCCAACTACGGCAAAATCCCTTTTATTGCATCATACGCGACGTTTTCGCCTGGCCGCAACAACGAGCAAATTCGTACTACTATTTCGCTCAACAATGTGCCGGTCAAGATTGTGGGGAGTCATGCGGGACTTTCGGTGGGTCCCGATGGTGCAACGCACCAAGCGCTCGAGGACATCGCCTTGATGCGCGTGCAACCCAACATGACTATTTTGTCGCCGTGCGACAGTGTTGAAGCATACAAAGCAACACTCGCTGCTGCTGCCCATCCTGGGCCGGTCTACCTGCGCCTGGCGCGCGAGAAGACGCCGGTCATGACAACTGCAGAAACTCCGTTTGTGTTTGGTAAAGCGCAGATGCTCTGGCTCAGCGACGAGGAGCCGCACGTGGCTATTTTTGCAACAGGGCCGCTGTTGTATCAGGCGCTGCTTGCCGCAAAAGAGCTAGAGGGTGAGATTCCTGTTTCAGTCACCAACATTCACACAATAAAGCCGCTTGACCGGGTGGCGGTCATCTCCGCTGCGCGTGACGCGGGCGCGGTGGTTACTGTCGAGGAGCACCAGGTGGCAGGCGGCCTGGGCAGCGCAGTGGCTGAGGTGTTGGCCGAGGAGTTTCCTGTGCCGATACAGTTTGTGGGTGTGCGCGACCAGTTTGGCCAGTCAGGCCGACCGGATGAATTGCTCGAATATTACAAATTAAGCAGCGCCCACATCGTAACCGCGGTTCGAAAGGCAGTGATGCGCAAGAAATAATTTATACCCAACAAAATGCGGCAACAGCCGCTGTACTCAAGTAGAGCATTTTGTTTTTAGAGTTTTTTCAGTGCGTACTCTGTGGGAGCGTCTTTCAAGAATCGCTCGAGCTTCTCGCGTGAGAGCAAACCTTTTTGAGCACCCACTTCTTGCACGACTGACATCGCGTTTATCGGGCCCCACAGCAGCGCTTCTTCAAGTGGCTTGCCAAGTGCGAGCGCGGCGGTGACGCTCGAGGCAAACGCGTCTCCTGCGCCGGTGCGCTCGTATGGCGCACGTTCGTCTGGATACATAGGAATATGCCAGAAGTCGCCCTTCTCGCTTACTGCATACGCGCCTTTGCGGTCGTCAGTAATGACCACAATTTTTGGGCCAAGCGCCTGGATGCCAGTTAAAAGTTTTTTTATATCAGATAGATCCTCGTTGCCTAAAATGCGCCCCGCCTCTTCTTTGTTGCAAAAAAATATGTCGGTACGGGCGTATATTTCTTTCAAAACTTCAACACCAAGCTTCATCTGGAATGTCCCAGGTTGGAAGGCGAGTTTAGCATCGGGGAATTTTTTGAGCCACTGCGCGAGCGCCAGGTGGTAGGGCAACGAGTTGGCCGCAAGCGAAGAAAGGTAGATCCACTTGGGGGCGTCTGCTTCGGGCACTTCAGCGTCAGTTGGCACGGCGTAGTCGTATTCCTCATGTTTGACCAAAATAGTGCGCTCGGTCTCATACCACAAAACGTAGTGATAGTTGCTGGGGCGTGTTGGGTCTTCCACCATCAGGCTCGTGTCGATTTTCTCATTTTTTAAAACTTCCAGACTTTGTTCGCCATAGCGGTCTTTGCCCAGATATGCGCGCAGCGATGAAGTAAGCCCCAGACGCGCGGCAGAGACTGCGGCGTTCGAAGCATTGCCCACCGCAGGCACCAACACAAAGTAGTCGTAGGGGATCTTGTCGCCCCATTTCATGCAAATTTCGCACTCCTCGCTGTTGATTTTGCAGGTAATGTGCGCTTCTTTCAGGCGGATAAACGGCTCGGTCACGATATCGCCGATGGCGAGGAAGTCTGTCTTCATATGAAACTAGTATATCAGAATTAGTATATACTGCTTGTATGCAAACATTACGCGAAACGATTGGGGAATATAAAAAGGCAGGGAAAGGGCTTGGGCATTTTAATATTTCAGACTCAAATCAGCTGCACGCGGTAGTGAATGCTGCGCGGGAGACAAACTTGCCGGTTGTGGTTGGGTTGTCGGAGGGCGAACGCGAGTTCTTTCCTCTCGCTGAAGTTCGCGCATTGCTCGACCAATACCAAGCCCAAGGCGTGCAGGTGTATTTAAACGCAGACCACACCTACTCGGTCGAGAAAGTGCAAGCAGCAATCTCGGCCGGTGTTGACTCTGTTGTAATAGACGGGGCCAAGCTCTCGTTTGAAGAAAACCTCCACATGCTGACCACGTGCGTCAAGTACGCGCGCGCCTCTGGTCGCGACGTCTTGATGGAAGGCGAGTTGGGCTACATCGGCACTTCGTCGAACGTGATGGACACGTTGCCTGAAGGCGCGGCAATCACCGAAGAGATGATGACCAAACCAGAAGAGCTAAAAAAGTTAGTCGAAGAGGCAGGGCTCGACTTGGCTGCGCCAGCAGTCGGCAACATACACGGCATCATTACTTCGGGTCAGCCGAAACTCTCCATCTCGCGCATCGCGCAGTTGGCGCAGACTGCAGGTGTGCCGCTGGTCTTGCACGGTGGCTCAGGCTCGCCCGACGAAGAATTTGTCCAGGCGATCGAGGCAGGAGTCACGATGATCCACATCAACACCGACATTCGCGTCATCTACCACGACGAACTCAAAAAAGCACTCATCGAGGGCAAAGAGGTGGCGCCCTACAAATTCATCACCCCTGCGGTTGCGGCAACCCAGACCTATGTTGCCCAAAAGCTGCGGCTGTTTGCAAACGCCTAGCTTTTTCTGTATAGTGCACCCTAATGGAACTAACGGTAGAAAAGAGGGATATTTTAATCAAACCGCACACGCTTCGCAAGAAGGGCCTTTTGCCTGCAGTGGTATACGGCCGTGGCCAGGAGTCGACCCCTATCACAATTGACACCAAAACATTTCAAAAATTGTTTCGTCAGGCGGGGGAGTCAACGGTCATAACCCTCAAGGGTCTCGACGGTGACAAAGACGCGCTCATCCACGAAGTTTCAGTACACGCGGTCTCGGGACTCCCCTTGCACGCTGATTTTTACGCGATACAAAAAGGTCAAAAAGTGACGGTGGCCATTCCTTTTGAATTTGAAGGTGTTTCCCCTGCAGTCAAAGACAAAGGTGCTGTGTTGATGAAGATCATGCACGAACTCGAGATCGAATGTGAACCAAAAGACCTGCCGCAGCACATCGTGGTGGACATCAGCACGCTTGTAAACATTGACGACAAAATAGTGGTGGGTGACCTGAAGCTTCCTGCAAGCGCAAAGGTCAGTCTCGAGTCGGACGAAGTGGTCGCGATGGTTTCTGAAGCAACCGAAGAGGTTGAGAGTGCTCCAATAGACATTGCAGACATTGGCAGTTCGGTTGAACGCGGCAAAAAACCAGAAGAACCCGAGTCAGACGCGGAATAGATATCAGAATAGACACATACACATGGGTGCGCAAAAATCTCGAGCTTGCTCGGGATTTTTGTTATACTTCATAGATGGGCATACGAACACGGTGGGCTTCTTTAGTGTTCTCGCTTGGTGGTTTTTTTGTACTCAGCAGTTTCGTCTTTGTCTGTATGGGTTTGTTTGATGTGCGTATGGCGCATGGACAAAGCGCAGCGGCAGACACTGTGGGAGGCGGCTCAACTGACGCCTATCGCGCAAAGTTGCAAGCGCAATTGCAGGACTTGGAAAACCAAGTGGCACAGCAGCAACAAATCCTTGATCAAACAAAAGGGCAAGATGTGTCCCTGCAGCGTGATATCAAAATTCTTAATGCACAAATAGCCCAAACTCAACTTTCGATCAAGGCGCGCAATATTGCCATTGAAGAGCTTTCGAGTGGCATCAGTCAAAAACAAACAACCATTGTTGGTCTCTCGGGGCAAATGGACAAAGAGCTCGAATCACTCGCTGCTATTGTGCGTGAAAAAAACCAGCTCGATACCACCCCGCTGATGATGGTGGCGCTTTCGTCAAAAAATCTCTCAGATTTTTTTGCAGATATCGAGACATTCAACCAGGTGAATACGCGCCTGCAAGATTCGTTTATTCAGATATTAAATACAAAAAACAAAACACAACAACAGCAGAACGACCTTGAAAACCAACGTTCCCAAGAGGCGCAACTACTTCAAGCGCAGCAGCTACAAAAAGCGCAGGTGCAAGCAGAGCAGGGCAATAAAAATAAAATTCTTGCTGATACAAAAGGTCAAGAAAAAACATATCAAACACTGATTGCTCAAACACAAAAGTCGGCAGCGCAGATCAGATCGGCGCTCTTTCAGCTGACAGGTTCGGCAGCCATTCCCTTTGGTAAGGCGCTTGACTATGCAAACCAGGCAAGTAAGGCGACGGGTATTCGGCCTGCGTTTTTGCTTGGGCTCATTCGGGAGGAAAGCAACTTGGGACAGAATGTGGGCAAAGGCACGTGGACAGTCGACATGAAAGCGCCGCGTGACACCGTGCCGTTTCAGGCGATCACTGCATCTTTGGGACTCGACCCAAACGCGATGCCGGTATCAAAAAAACAGTCCTATGGGTACGGAGGTGCGATGGGTCCTGCGCAATTTATTCCTTCGACGTGGGCGGGGTACGCGGGCTATGCTGCGCCCATGTACACCTATGACAAATCAAAAGACCGCGTAGGAACGCTCACGGGCAATACACCACCAAACCCATGGAACCCAGAAGATGCGTTTATGGCGTCGGCAATTTACCTGACCGACAATGGTGCAGATGCACAAACAGCGTCGGCTGAATTTAAGGCCGCCATGTGCTACCTCGCTGGGTGTGGCGGAGTCAATAACAAAAGCCTGCAGTTTTACGGCAGGGATGTCGCTACGTATGCGGCGCAATATCAGTGCCAAATAGACATTATTAAGGGAAGCGGTGGTACGTTAAATTGTAGTTAACCTTGTATGTATGTGGTGAATAAAACAAACGTTTTGAATCGTTATCGAACTGGCCCGCAAGACAGCAGGGCGGGGTTCACGCTCATCGAGCTGCTCGTCGCCATCTCCATTGTCGGATTGTTGGCGAGCATTGTATTAGTTTCGCTCGGAAATGCGCGCCAGAATGCACGCATAGCGGCAGGGAAGCAGTTTGACGCAAGTATGTATCACTCGCTAAAAATGGTAGGAGAATGGGACTTTGATGAATCAAGCGGCAGTACCGCAATCGATTCCCAAGGTCTCAATAATGGCACCATTAACGGCACCGTCTCTCGAGTTTCCGGTATAGAAAAGACCGCGCTCAGTTTTGATGGCTCGACAAATTCAGTTTCTTTACCGCTCAGCGTTACGCAAGGACTCACCACTTTTACTATTTCGCTATGGGTAAATACCACTGATGTGGGGAATTCTGGAGCATTTTATCAAAAACCTACATTTGTTGGGATCGAGACGGCCGGCGGTGGAACAGGAGACTTTGGTATTACGACGAGCGCGGGACTCTTGGGAATGTGGGGAGGGCTGACCGCAAGCGACAGTGCGGTGACCACTACAAGTAATATCAGCGATGGCACATGGCATCACATCGCCGCAGTGAACAATGGAACAACAGTCAAACTTTATTTAGATGGAGCGCCCACCTCGGCAACTATTCCGTCTGGGTCTCCACTTACCAATCAATTTTTTGCGATAGGTGCGTGCAGTACTCAAGGGGGTGGTATACAATATTTCCACCAAGGCAGTATCGATGAAGTGCGAATATATTCAAGCGCACTCACTGCCCAGGACGTGGGGAGGCTCTACGCTGTGGAGGCTCACGAGCATGGACTCGCTTTGAAATAGCAATACAACCTACTCATGCCCATGCTTACACACAAAAGAAATCGAGCTGGGTTCACGCTCATCGAGCTGCTCGCTGTTATTTCCATTGTCGGATTATTGGCGAGTATTGTGCTTGCCTCGCTTAGTACGGTACGCAAGAATGCGCGTTTTGCTGCTGCAAAACAATTTGCACACTCTCTTGATACGCAGGTTGGTATTTCTGCCGTTGGTTGGTGGAATCTGAGCGAATGTGCGGGCACGAGCATAGGCGACCAGTCAGGGTTAAACAATAACGGCACCATACAAGGGGCAGGCTACGTTTGGTCGTCAACAAACACCCCCACCAGCCAAGGATGTTTCCTCGCCTTTGCAGGTACACAGTATATCTCAGTCCCCAACAGCTCATCAATTAACTTTGGGACGTCTCAGGATTTTACTCTGGGAGCATGGGTTCAGCTTTCAGCAAGTCAGAGTGACTATGCGGGGATCATTGCGCACGGGGGTGGTGGTGGGGGTTCTTGCAGCGTTGGTTGGTGTGGGTACCAGCTAGTACTGGTGGGGAATAAAATTGCAGCAGAGGTGAGCACGGTGAGTGGCTTTTTAGGTGTTGGCAGCGGTCTCCAAGGAACCGCGGCGCTTAATGATGGAAATTGGCACTACCTGGCGTTGGTGGTGAAGCGGGCCACAAACACGGCGGCGCTCTTTGTTGATGGCGCGGCCCAAGCGAGCGTCGCAAGCGCCGTGGTGAGTGGTTTGCTCGACAATACAAACGCGTTGTACATCGGCTCAGAAAGACTCACGAGCGTACGGTTGAATGGTTCAGTAGACAATCCGCGCGTGTTCGCAAGCGCGCTCACTGCCCTACAGCTGCAAAAACTCTACGCTGAAGGGGCGGGCACGCATGCTTTTACGCTACAATAAGAGCTATACTATACACATGTGTAATGCAGGCCGCAATGGTCGTCGAACCGGGTTCACGCTCATTGAGCTCCTTGTAACAATCTCTATCATCGGTCTCTTGGCGAGCATTGTGCTTGTCTCGCTTGCGAGTGCGCGCTCCAAGGCTCGCACAGGAGCCGGATTGCAGTCGGACTCGATAATTAAACACGGCATTGGCGACCAGATTCTTGGTGAATGGCTCTTTACTGATTGCGCTGGTGCAGCGCTCGCTGATAGTGGAGGGAGTCACAACGGCACTATTGTGGGCAGTCCTGCGTGGGGCGTGGTAGGCAGTGGGCCAAATTTGGGCAATAAGGGATGTGCCCTGACATTTAATGGTACGACTCAATACGTTAAAATCGGTCCAGTCACTTCAGGTGCAGTGGTTACCTACTCTTTTTGGATGCGAATTGCAGCACTTCCTTCATCGACTCAAACTATTGTGTGGGACGATGACAGCCATGGAGGCGGGGATTCGTGGATAGAGCTCGAAACAAATGGCACGATCCGCAATATAAGTAATTTTGCGCAAACAGTTGTTTCAACCAAAAGTATTCCTGTTGGTGAATGGGTTTTTGTCGCAATATCAATAAACGCTGCAGGCAGTAATGTGTACATAGACGGCGCACTTGCCGGCTCCTCAAACATACCCATGACCTCAAAAGGGAGTACTTATGGGAGCTATGTGACGTTGGGTGCCAATTACGACGGTGTGCGTCTGTGGGGCACCTTTTTTGCTGGCGACATGGGCGGGGTGCGGATATATGGTGCCGCCCTGTCGTCTGCGGACGTACAGACACTATATGCTGACGAGGCGCCCAAGTACGGCATCGCTCTGCGGTAGGGAATCTTGCCTCGAGTCTTTCACTGTGCTATTATGCCCTATATGAAAACGGAGACACATCCAACATATTTTGCTGGGGCGAAGGCTACTTGCGCGTGCGGCAACGTCATGTCTATTGGTTCAACTCGTGAGAAGCTCTCGGTTGAAATCTGCTCTGCCTGCCATCCGTTCTACACCGGCAACGAAAAGGTGATGGACACTGCTGGTCGTGTCGAGAAGTTCAAGGCGCATCGCGCTGCAGCCAAGCCTGCCCGTCATAACGCCGGGCCTGCTACAAAGAAAGTTTCTAAAAAAGCTTCAGAGTCAGAAGAAAACTAGATGGACGATATACGTCGGTATAAAGAGAACCCGAAAACGGCTTTTTTTGCCGTTGAGCTTGAACGCCTGCTTGCAGAAGAACAGGAGATCCAAGAACTTGCTTCAGGCGAGCTGGGGGAGCTTGCGGCGAGTGACTTGGCACGCGTTGCCGAACAAAAGCGAGTTCTCATAGAGCAAATCGAAAAGATCCTGGAGCAAGAAAAGGCTGAAGATGCATTCCCCAACGAAGTCATCCTCGAGATTCGTGCCGGCGCAGGTGGCGATGAAGCAGCGCTTTTTGCAGGAGAGCTGTGTCGCATGTACTGCGCTTATGCAGCAACCTTGGGCTGGAATGTGCGCACTCTTTCAGAGTCTAAAACAGACATCGGCGGCTATAAAGAAATTTTGCTCGAGATGCGCGGTTTGGGAGTGTTTGAGCGTTTGCGCTTTGAGACGGGCGTGCATCGTATCCAGCGCATTCCCGAAACCGAAAAGTCAGGCCGCATCCACACTTCGACCGCGTCGGTGGCGATTATGCCGATGCGCAAAAAGCATAAGATTGAGTTGAACATGGCGGACATTGAGATGGAGTTCTCGCGTTCGGGTGGCGCTGGGGGGCAAAACGTCAACAAAGTTGAAACCGCGGTGCGCCTGGTGCACAAGCCAACAGGTCTCGAGGCGCGTTCACAGTCTGAGCGCAACCAGCTGGGCAACCGTGAACAAGCGATGGCGGTGCTCCTGGCCAAAGTTGAGGCCTATGAAGAGGAAAAAGCGCGCGCTAAGCTCTCGGTGGACCGCAAAGAGCAAATTGGCACGGGGGACCGATCCGAAAAGATCCGCACCTACAACATTTTGCAAGACCGAGTAACCGACCACCGCATCAAAGAAAGCTGGCATAATGTGCCCACAATTTTTGCGGGTAATCTGGGGCCGATACTCGATGCCCTTGCTGCACACTCCCAAGCATGATATCTTGAGCACTACATGGAACAAACAGAGCAAACAGTACAAGAGCAACGCGTCAGCAGCCTTTTTGCAGTTGGTGCCCACTTTGGCTATTCACCGTCGCGCCGTCACCCATCGGTGGCAAAATTTCTCTTTGGTGCCAAGGGTGGCACCGAGCTGTTTGACCTCGAACAGACCGCTGCCCGTCTTGAAGAAGCGCTTCTTTTTGTTAAGACACTTGCCGAAGGCCGCAAGACTATTCTTTTTGTAGGTGCGAAGGCGGAAGCTCGTGAGCAGGTCGTCCGTGCGGCCGAGCGCCTTGCGCAGCCGTTTGTGGCGTCACGCTGGATCGGCGGCTCGCTCACCAACTTTTCTGAAATCAAAAAGCGAATCTCTCGTTTGGCAGAGTTGCTCGACATGAAAGAAAAAGGTGAGTTGGCAAAATTCACCAAGCACGAACGCTTGCTTATTGACCGAGAGATCAACGACCTCGAACGCATGTTTGGCGGTCTCAAGAGCATGGTTAAACTCCCTGATGCGATTTTTGTTATTGACCCTAAACATGAAAGCGGTGTGGTTGCTGAGGCGCGCCAACTAAACATCCCCATCATCGCGGTCCTCAACTCTGACTGCAACGCGACACTCGTGACGCACCCCATCCCCGCAAACGACTCGTCTCGTCAAACCATCACCTGCATTCTCGACGAAGTTTCCAAAACATACGAAAACAATCTTGGACTGGCGACTCCCGCACCTGCGGCAGACGCTCCGGCAGCACCCGTGCTATAATTTCTCGTAATTATGTCGAAACCTATCACCACTGAAACGATTAAGGCATTGCGCGACCAAACAGGCGTCTCGGTAATGGAGTGCAAAAAAGCACTCGAAGAGGCCGAAGGCGACACAGACAAAGCCATTGCGATTTTGAAGACGCGCAGCGCGGGAATGGTACTCAAAAAGAGCGACCGCACGCTTGGTGCGGGCACCGTTGCTGCATACATCCACAACACCGCACAGGTTGGGGCGATGCTGCTTTTGTCGTGTGAGACAGACTTTGTTGCAAAAAATGAGGCGTTTGTTGCCTTGGCACGCGAAATTGCGATGCACGTGGCGGCGACGCGCCCCGAAACGGTTGAAGCGCTTTTGGCCGAACCTTTCATCAAAGATTCATCAAAAACAATCCAAGACCTATTGTCAGAGGCGACTCAGAAGTTTGGTGAGCGGGTCGAGGTGTCCGAAATGAACTGTCTTTCTGTGGGCAGGTAGGGTATACTGGAGACCTATGGTGCCCCTGTTGCTCAGCACGCTCTCTCTTTCTATTCTCGGCATACTCACGCTGTTTGCGCTCAAGCAGTGGGAGCTCAAAACCGGCAAAGTGTTGATTGGGTCAATACGTCCTGCAGTGGGCGAATTTTTTCACACCATTCTTTTTTGGATAGAACGTGTCGCTCCAGCACTGGTGCGCACCTATGCACAGCACGCGGCACGCGAAGTGTTGGCGTTTGTGCATCGAGCAGTTGCATTTCTGGTTATTGTGGCCGAACAGCTGCTTCAGAGACTGTTGCACCTCATCCACCACTCAACCGATGTTCACCGGGCTGCAACTGGCGAGGCGTCTGCTTTTTTGCGCGAAGTTGCTGAGCATAAGCACAAGCTCTTGCGGTCAGGACAGCGTGGTGCCGTACGTTTGCATAAAGAATAGGGGAGAAAGAGCGGGGCAGAGTCAAAGGTTGGTTTTTATGTTAGTGTAGTTTGTGTGAGTGGTTTCCCTTGTGCCGCCTTAGCTCAGTTGGTAGAGCAACGCTTTTGTAAAGCGAAGGTCCCCAGTTCAAGTCTGGGAGGCGGCTCCAAAAAAGCAGATCGTGGGGTTGCTTGACATAGTTGTGTATATGGTGTAGTGTGTTGCAATGTCAGATTCAACGGCTCACCCGCCGCCCAAGAAGGGTATTGTGTGGGAAATAAACGAGCGGCGTGGGGCATTTGCCCTGACGTTTGTATGTTTTTTTGCACTTATGTTTGGTTTTCTTTCTTTGGTTGGGGCGACGCCTGACGCCCCCCTTGCACCTGTTCCTACCCAGGCATTTGCAGGTGGCAACCTGGCGCCCACAACAGAGATTGCAGTTACCACAACAGCCAATGTTGGTGGAGCGGTGCAGAGCGCACAAACAGTGGGTGAAGCCCCTGTGCGTATTGTTGCTCAAAGCGTTGGACTTGATGTGCGTGTGGCAAACCCCGCCTCGGCGGCCATCAACGCGCTCGACCAAGCACTGCTCTCGGGCGCGGTGCGCTATCCGACTTCAGCGGGCCTTGGGGTGCAAGGCACCGTGCTGATCTTTGGACACTCGAGCTACCTGCCCATCGTGCACAACCAGGCATACAAGGCGTTTGATGGTATTCAAAATTTCAAAACAGGCGACAGTGTCTCGGTTTACTCAGGCGCTCATGAATACCGCTACAGCGTGGTGGGGGTCAAGCTTGCCGATGCGAGCCAGGACGTCATTGAACTGCCGCAAACGGGGCAGCACCTGACGTTGGTGACCTGCGACTCGTTTGCCTCAAAAACCGATCGCTTTGTGGTGACGGCAGACCTTGTGGGGACATATCCGCTCGCTTCAAATTAATGCAAGATTTGCAGTTGGCTGGACATGTCTCCGCAACCATGCGAGGCAAGTACGCTTTCGCATGGTGCGGAGCAGATGTTCATTGAAACGTCCCGTGTGTGGGGCAACAAGTTACAGGAAAGAAAGGAAAAACCATGACCAAGGCTACTTCTTCGGCGCAAGGAAAAGCAGTCGATGATAACCCGTTTAGTGAACCTGCAAATAGGGCGCCTAGTTTTCTAAAGACCAATCGTCCGCCTCAGTCTTCCGCTGCTGAGGCTGACCGGCAGGTGCTATTGCGTATGACGCCAGAAGAGCGAGAGGCTCTCCTTGCTCGTGGTGCTGCGGAAGCAGCCGCTGAACCTCCACGCCCGATACTATCAACGCAGGGACAGGGCACACCCGAGCAAGCTGCTGCCCCTCCGCCTGTTGCAAACCAGGTGGAGCCGCCACCGTGGTGGTCCAGGAATTTTTCCCGGGCCACTGTTAAGCGTGTTGGGTGGAGTCTGGGAATCGTGTTGGTCGGCGCTCTGGCATTTTTTGGGGCGTACTACTTCAGCCAGCAGATGTTCCCGTGGCAGCATGAAAGCGCTGACGCCGTGCAGGTTCGGGCGGTTTCTGTGCCAGTCCAAGCGTCCGAAGACGAGTGTTTCAAAGGTCCGTTGGAAGACGCTCAAACGTGCTTGATCAGGCTTTTGCGAAGCCGTGTTGTGGCTCTTGAGCACAACGCTTCGGTTGCGGCAACCGAAGCGGTTGCTCTAAGGGCGCTCAATACACGTGTTGATGGCTTGGTTGCAGAGATTACTCTTTTGAAGCAGCCAAAACCCACTCCCGTGGTAGTGGTGCCACAAAAGACTGCCGCAGACCTGAAGGCCGAAGCAAACGCGCTCCGGGCAAAGCTTGGTTTGCCACCTCTGCCGTAAGCCTCGCTCTTGTCTTCTGTGCTGTTCTTGTGCGAAGTCCGGTTTGGGCCAGCATCTTTGGATGTTTGCCTCAAACCGGACTTTTCTTTTTCTGTTAAAGGGTGTGGGTTGAGGCTTTGTATAGGGCTTGACAAATTAGATTACCAATATATAATATACTCACGCCGAACAACAGGGCCGTGGTGGCTTTGTTTACCGGAAGACAGTTCCACTGGGTCTGTATAAGGCCCAAAACATAGGAAGGACCAAATAAATGTTCAAGAAAGTCTTCGGCCACTGGGTTGCCAAGGCTATCTACGTCGCCCTGACTGTTGGAGCCATTGCTTTTTTCTCTGGACGATGGACTGCTGATGGCGGTATAAGCCAGGAGGAGGCGAGGAATCTCGTCGCGACATCGGAGGCTGCTGCAGCCGCCAAGTTGGCGACGGTTCAATCCGCCCTGGAAAAAGCCAATAGAGATTTGGCTGCTGCCAACCAGCGGTGGGAAGGCCGTCGTGTGCCGGACGCTGACGCAGCTGCGAAGTTGGTCGCCGCTGAAGCTGCGCTGGATGACGCCAACAAAAAGCTGGCCGATGCCAACCAGCGGTTGGCAGCTCTCGCTGCGGCTCCGACTCCGACTCTGACTCCAGCTCCAGCTGTGGTCGTTGCGACACCAACCCCGGCTCCAGTCGTTGTGACGCCGGCGTCAGCTCCAATATTCGCAGCTCCACACGATTCCGTGTGGATGGCGGCGCATGGATGGCGGTGGGTTGCGGTCGTGGTCGATGGCCGCAGCGGTAAAAGTTGGTACTGTGACCCCCCAAAGGGGAAGCAGACCGATGGTTCGTGCAGCTGAGTCCTCGGTGGGGTGGGTGCGGCGCACTCACCCCCGAAGATCTTCACGGTTCTTTTTTACTTTTGTGCATGACCTGCGGGCATGAATACGCTTCAGTCTATTCGTGCTCATTACGACCTGCACAAGGTCAGTTGGTAATAAAAATTATATGCAAACATCCGTAATCACTACTATTGGTATGGCAAAAAAAATACTCGCACTTTTCACATTTGTGGCAGTGTTTTCTGCTGCGTCCAGCTTTGCTGCACCGGCTGCGTTTGCGCAAGAGGCTGATTATGGAGGTACCACTTTTGATACACCAACCTATGGTGGAACAACTTTTGACACGCCTGCTTCTTATGGCGGCACTACGTTTGATACACCTACCTACTACGGAGGCACTACGTTTGATACACCTACCTATGGTGGAACAACTTTTGATACGCCTAGCTATTATGGGGGCACTACTTTTAATACACCAACCTATGGCGGAACAACCTTTGATTCTCCAACACTTACTGGTGCGAACCTTGTTGCGCCAGTAAGTACGTCTGGTGGTGCGGGGTATGGCGGCGCAAGTGGCAACGGGTGTTGCGGTGGGAGCGCGGGGGTTGTTGCCCCCAGTTATTCATATGGCGGCTACTCGGGTTATTCATACTCAACCCCGTCATACTCAGCGCCCTCATACTCGTCTCCTTCATACTCATACTCAACTCCTTCATATTCAGCTCCGTCGTATACATATTCAGCGCCTTCATACTCAACCCCTGTCTATCAGGCTTCCCACGTGAGCTACGTTCCAGCACCAACATACGTCCCAGCACCAACGTATGTTCCGCCGCCCCTACAACCCGCTCCAGTTTGTCCAAGTGGCACCACTGGCACCTATCCAAACTGTGTCGTCCCAACACCGCACTGCCCATCAGGAACCACTGGGATATATCCGAATTGTATTATTCCAACTCCACCAAACCCGGTTTGTCCATCAGGAACCACTGGGACATATCCCAACTGCATGATCCCTCCAGCTCCAACGCCATTGTGCCCAAGCGGCACGACGGGCGTCTATCCAAACTGTGTGATTCCGACCCCGCAGTGTCCTGCAGGAACCACAGGGTCATACCCATTTTGTATTATTCCAACTCCACCCACCCCACTGTGTCCATCAGGAACCACAGGCATATACCCGAACTGTGTGATTCCAACTCCACCCACACCACTGTGTCCATCGGGGACTG
>JBAXFJ010000012.1:0-10599 GCA_037139975.1 bacterium
GTACCAATTTCTTTCGAGTGTAGAGAATGTTCATACCAAGTTGCACGGTAGCGCGAAGTGCGTCAATATAACGATACAGGAAACTTTTTATGCCTACACAGGAGTATTATTTACTATGAGCACCGTCCCTGCATGCATCGGCATCATTCTTGACGGAAATCGCCGTTGGGCAAAGGAACAAGGGCTTTCCAGTTTTGAAGGCCATCGCCGAGGCGTTGATAACCTTGAAACTATTGTATACGCCGCCCATGACGCGGGCGTGGCGCATGTCATCGTATATGCCTTTTCCACCGAAAATTGGGGGCGGACTCCTGAGGAGGTCTCGTACCTCATGCAGTTGTTTGAAACTGCAATACGAGAAAAGCTCTCACGTCTTGCGACTAAAGATATTGCGGTGCGTTTTGTTGGAGAGCTCAGGCGTTTTCCACACACACTCCAAAACACAATGGAAGAGGTGACGCATACGAACCCAGGCACGCCCAAAACCACTCTTTGGATGTGCCTGTCCTACGGCGGCAGAGCAGAATTGGCACAAGCGGCAAGAGCAACAGCGGCAAGCGGCGAATCCATTACTGAAGAATCACTTGCGAAACACCTTTGGACTGCGGGCATGCCTGACCCAGACTTGATTATCCGTACCGGCGGGGAAAAACGCCTTTCAGGTTTTCTTCCTTGGCAATCTATCTACAGCGAACTCTTTTTTATAGAAAAATATTGGCCCGCATTTACAAAAGAAGACCTCGAAACGATTCTCGAAGAATATGCAGTCCGCGAGCGGCGCATGGGTAAATAATTTTCGTTGTATACTTTCAAAATGAGTGAGAATGCCATTTCACGGGAAGTAAAAACGCAGACACACTACCTACTATGCTACTGCGGGGATGTTGCGTTTGAGACTGGAATCTAGGCCTTGCAACTTGCGTGTTTTATTTGGGTGTGTTAGTGTGCACATGATCAGGCACTCGCTTGGTCGACGAACCTGAAACTCAAGGACGAGTCCCATGAAAGTTCTGACCCTCCGGGTGATGCCCGGCGCCGAAAAATTGGACGCAGAGACGCTCGCCGGCGTGATCGCTGGCTCCAACGCCGCGACGGCAAACATCAATGCCAACGCCGGCACGACCGTCCACCAGTGGGACAGCAGTGTCTGTAAGATCGTCGGCGGCAATACCACCATGGTGATGTGCCTGCACAACATGGACAACCTGAAGACCGGCCGCGACCACTCCTGCGCGATCAGCATCCCCGTCGGGGAACAGATCGCCGTTGCCGACGGCTACACGTTGCCCACCGATGGCATCGCTTGGGCGATAAACCCAGACGGCACCGTCAGCATCGCCGAGCCGGCCGCCGAACTCGCCGAAGCCGCCTGACACGCGAAAGCGCGTCAGAAAAAACAAAACCCCCATATACTGTTAGTCGCAAGACAACACAGCAGATGGGGGTTCCGTACTTTATACCCAAAGAATTGGTAACCGACGCTGTACCGCGCCCCACACCTTGCCACCCACCCAACCAACCAACAAGCCCAGCACCGCACCACCCACAATGTCGGACGGATAGTGCACACCCGAGGCCACGCGCGCCAGCCCCACCAGCACCCCAAGCCCAAGGAGCCCATATGCAAACTTTTTATCTATTCTATAGACGCCCGTCGCAAGCGCAAACAGAAAAATGGTGTGCCCCGACGGAAACGAATAGGCGCTGTCGCTGAGCAGGTGTGGCAGATGCAGTGCGGCATACGGGCGCGGGCGATGGTAGAAAAAGCGAATGAGTTCAGCCACACCAAACCGAGCAACCAACGCACCAAAAATCACCGCAAGGTAGTCGTATACCACGCCCATGCGCCCGGCACGCCACGCGCGCCAGAGCAGGTACGCGATGAACGCGAGCAACACATAGAGCGCATATTCTGCAAGAAAAATGATCACATAGTCGAGCAGCACTCCACGTCCCGAAAGACCGTGAAGCATAAAGAACACATATAGGTCGAGTGCATGCATCATAGCGAGATGCCTATTCTACCGTGAATATTGATTTGTCACATCTTTTATTCCACATATGGAGATAACAAAAAACCACCCTACAAAAGGGTGGTTTTTTGTTATCTTAGTTTTTGACGATCTAGAAGAACCCAAAGAGGTTATGGAAGAACCCGCCGACGCTGCCCAAGAAGCCGCCCACACCACCCTTGTGAGGCTGCGAGGCAGCGCCACCTGCTGTTGGCTGTGCAGGAGGAGTGCCAGTGTCCATGATCGAGGTTGCAGTGACCGACGTGCCGTTAACGGTACCCTGCACGATCACATTGTCGCCAACGGTAATTGAAGAAACTGCAGACGCAACATTTCCCTTTTCTACGGCCGCACCGGTTGCATCAACCGTGTAGGTCACATTGCTTTTGTTGGTCATGGTGAGTTTTGAACCGTTTATTGCAGTAACTGTGCCACCAGTGACTGGCTGACCATTGCCGGTGAGTATAGGGGCAGTTGCTGGGGTTGTTGTTTTACTTTTTACTGCGCCCATGCCACGGTCCATACCACGACTACCCATCACGCCATCACGCACCGTGGTTGCGGTCACGTTGGTGCCACTCACCGTCCCCCACGCCACAATCATGTCGCCTACCGCGACACCAGACGCAGTAACGGTGGTTGGAGCGACGTCCTTGCTGCCACCTTTTGTGATGGTTGCGTTTGTAACATCAACCGAATAGGTCGTTGGGGTTGCATTCCCATTCAAACCCTTGCTCGTGACGGTGAGGATTTCACCGTGTACCGCCGAGACAGTGCCAAGGACGCTTGGGGCACGCAACCCTGCACCACTCACACCGGGACCAGCCGCAAAGGCAGCGCTGGTCACCAGAAGAGAGCCGAGCACCGCAGTGCCGGTGATTGCTGATAGAAGATATTTTTTGTGTACCATAGTTTTTACTGAATATTTTACGTGGATAATATTCAACGGCGTCCCGTCGATGTCTTTGTATACGTACAGTAAAGCACAAATGATGCATGAAAAAAACACAGCACCACACAGGTCATGCGCCCCGTATGCAGTATAGTTAGGCAGACATGGACGAATCTGAAACAGACGAGGCGCTCGTTGCCCAATACACAGAAGGAGACGAGTGGGCATTCGAAACACTTGTTGGGCGGCACCTAAAACCCGTCTACTCTTTTGTGGTGCGTTTTGTCGGCAACAAAGAAGAAGCAGAAGATATTGTACAAGAGACTTTTCTGAAAGCGTGGAAAAGTATTAAAAAATACGAGCCAAAAACAAGTAAATTTAAAACGTGGATTATGCGCATCGCACGCAACACTGCTATAGACTATCTGCGCAAGAAAAAACATATTCCGTTTTCTCAATTTTCATATACGGACGAAAGCGGCGATGGGGGGAGTGATGGGACCGCGCTCTTTGCTGAAACAGTCGCTGACAGCGGCCCGCTGCCCGACGAGCTCTTTGCTGCAACACAAAACAGCGAGACACTCGAGCAAGCACTTGCACGCCTTACCCCACCCTATCGCGAGGCATTGCTGTTACACTACCAAAGTGGCCTCACTTTTCTTGAGATCGGCGAGGCACTCGGCGAGCCGCCCAACACAGTCAAAAGCCGGCATCACCGCGCATTGAAAGCCTTGCGCATCGCTTTGGAGGACAAAACGAACTAAACCTCATACAAAAAATACCTTTTCTTGCACCAAAATAAGAACAGAGCCGTATACACGAACATGAGCCAAAAAGAACAGAACACCGCGGTTTGGAGTGAAGTGGAGCCACGCACAGGACTCTGTTCGCTCGTGCTCCTACGCATCGCACATGCGCGCCGCAGTGCGGCACGGGTACGCACATTCTTACTTGGAGTGGTTGCACTTGGGTTTGGTACCGCGTTGGTGCCCATTGTTCACTACACAATGACAGAGCTCTATGCCTCGGGCTTTTATGAATACCTGTCGCTCCTCTTTTCTGACAATCGTTTTGTATTTTCTTCTGCTTTCAGAGAACTCGCCTTCTCGCTTGTGGAATCTTTGCCCTCGGTTGCAATCTTACTTGTCGCGGGCGCAAGCGTGGGGCTTTTGTGGTCACTCGCACGCGCCATCCCCAATGCGAAAATTGCATTCGCGCGCGGGACACAAACAGCCTAATTTTTATTTTTGAAATACATGACGAAGCACGAAAAAATGAAATGGCTGTTGGTTGGATTTGCAGCAGCCAGCGTTTTGTTGCTCATCTTGCATGCGTGCCTTGAATTCCAAGACCAGCGCAGCAACAATTACAAGTCACACCACGGTGCGGTGGGCGTCATCACCAACGTCACTCTGCCCACCATCACCCTCAAGACGCGCAGCGGCGAATCGCAGACCATACGCATCGGCACCAGCACACCAGTGCTCAGCAAACAACAGACACTCAGTACCACTTCCCTTTCGGTTGGACAAAATGTGGTGATTGTAGGCGAGCCGGGCGAAGCCCGTTTTATTAGAATCTTGCCCTAATTTTTTCTACAACATGTCCACAATCACACACAACCTTACAACTTTCAAACATTTTTTTTATTCTGCACAAACATCTGTGCGAGCGTTTGTGCGAGCACACAAGGCGTGGAGTGCTGTCATCACACTCGCAGCGCTCTGGTGTGTGTGGCTGGTGTGGAGCATGCTGACCTCCACCAGCGGACAGGTGCGCTATGTGCTCGGCACCGTGCAGACAGGCACGGTCATCTCGACCGTCTCGGCGTCGGGGCAAGTGACCGCAAATCAAAACCTCACCATCACGCCAAAAGTCTCGGGTCAAGTCACCTATGTGGGCGTCACTCCGGGGCAGTCGGTCTCGGCGGGGACACTCATTGCTGAAATCGACAGCACCGACGCACAAAGAACAGTGCGCAACGCGCAAGCAAGCCTCGACAGTACTACACTCTCGCTGGTAAAGCTACAACAACCCGCAACTGCGCTCACCATCACCCAGCAACAAAACGCCATCGACCAAGCAAAGCAAAGTCTTACTGCGCAATACCAAAACAGCTTCAATGACGTTACCAGCACATTCCTGGACCTCCCCACTATCATCTCAGGTGTACAAGACACTGACCTTGGGAGCGAAGCTTCATCTGGCCAGTGGAACATCGATTACTACAAAAACCAAGCTGCCGCCTACAACCCAAACGCAGCTACCTATCGAGATGCTGCATACAACGACTACATGACTGCTCGAACCTCCTATGACAAAACGTTTGCCGACTTTCAAGCAGTCAGCTCAACCCCAGACCAAGTAACTATAGAAAAACTCTTGGTCGAGGTGCACAACACCGTGGGAACCATCGCCACCGCAGTGAAGAGTGCCAACAGCCTCATCCAACTCTACAGCGACGCCGTGACCCAGAACAACGGCACGCCAAAACCGATTGCTGTCACCCAAATCGCGAATCTCAACTCATATCTGAACAAAGCCCAAACACACCTTACTGCACTTCTAAACGACACCAACACACTCGCAACTGACAAACAGAACATCACCGAAAAACAACAGACGCTCGATCAAACCAACCAAGGCGCAAACACGCTCGACCTGCAGTCGGCACAACTCGCCGTGACCCAACAAGAAAACGCACTGCAAGATGCTAAAGACACCCTTGCTGAATACTACTTGTATGCACCGTTTGGCGGCGTGGTCGCCTCAGTCCCCGTGCATAAATATGACCAAGCAAGCAGCGGCACCACACTGGCAACGCTCATCACAACAGCGCAGTTTGCCGACCTGTCGCTCAACGAAGTTGACGCATCAAAAGTCTCTCTCGGTGAAAAAGCAACACTCACGTTTGACGCCATCCCCGACCTCACCCTCACAGGAACGGTCGCACAGATCAGCCCTGTGGGCACCGTCACCCAAGGAGTGGTGAGCTATGATGTGAAAATCGGTTTTGACAGCCAAGACAGCCGCATCAAGTCGGGCATGACGGCGAACGCTTCCATACAAACCGCAGTCCATCAAAACGTGTTGATTGTGCCACAAAGCGCGGTCAAAACCCAAGGTGGAGCAAGCTATGTACAGGCCTTTACCCCGCCACTGGTCGCGACAAGTACCACACCAGCAACCCCAAGCGCCCAAGGCGTTGTCACCACCCAAACGCCTGTGCATGTGTCGGTACAAACAGGTATCTCAGACACCAACAACATCGAGGTTACCTCGGGACTCACCGAAGGCCAGCAGGTCATCGTGCGCACCATCACCGGCACCGCAACCACGCCAACCACCTCGTCGGCACCAAGCATACTTGGGAACACCGGCGGTGCTCGTGGTGGTGCAGGCGGCGGTGGCGGTGGCCGCATTGGTGGGTAGACAGCAGTTACCTCAAAATAAAGGCTTTCAGGAGTACGAAAATTTCCTGCTGATACATTTTCTCAATCCTCGTTGCCTGCGCGCCTCAGAAGCCTCCTTCAAACCTTATTTTGATTCACATAATTATGATTGAAATTAAAGACATCACCAAAACCTACGGCATGGGCGACACCGCGTTCCAAGCGCTGCGCGGCGTTTCATTCACCATTAAAGACGGTGAGTTCGTCGCTATCATGGGGCCCTCGGGATCAGGCAAGTCAACGCTGATGCACATGCTCGGCTGCCTCGACACACCCACATCAGGCACCTATATTCTCGACGGCAAAGATGTTTCAACCCTCTCCGACGAGGCGCTGGCAGACATTCGTCGCGACAAAATAGGTTTTGTGTTCCAATCATTCAACCTTCTTCCCCGCACCACCGTACTGCGCAACGTCATGCTGCCACTCATCTACGCAGATGTTGAGAAGGCCGAACGACACACACGAGCAGCGGCAGCACTGAGTGCCTCAGGGCTCCCTGAGAGCCATTTTTTACATAAAAGCAATGAGCTCTCGGGCGGCCAGATACAGCGCGTGGCAATCGCCCGCTCACTCGTGAACGACCCATCGCTCATTTTGGCTGACGAACCGACCGGCAACCTCGACACTAAAACAGGCGAAATCGTGCTTGGAACATTTCAAAAATTGAATACAGAACATGGCCGCACGGTAATCCTCATCACTCACGAACCCAACGTTGCTGAACACGCTGAGCGCATCATCACTCTGCGCGACGGACTCGTTGTCTCTGACTCAAAAGCACACACACGCCGCCATGCAAAACATCATGCCGAAATGAACACATCATGAAACTAGAAGACACGTTCGAAGAAACCTATACTGCCCTCTCGGCAAACAAAGTCCGCTCGGGGCTCACGATGCTGGGCATCATCATCGGCATCTCGTCGGTGATCGCCCTCGTGTCGGTTGGCCAAGGCGCACAAAACTCTATTTCATCTAACATTTCCTCGCTCGGCTCAAACCTTATCGAGGTGTTGCCCGGCGCAGCACGCACCACCGGCTCGTTTGGCGTTTCAGCGGGCCGTGGCACTGCAAAAAGTCTGCTACAGGGCGATGCTGATGCGATAGCCACAGGAGTGCAAAATGTCGTTGCAGTTGCCTCTGAAGTGTCGGGCCGCTACCAAGTGACCGCAAAAGGCACCAACACCAACACCACCGTCATCGGCACCACTTCGCAGTATCCACAGATCCGCAACCTCAACATTGCAGAAGGAACATTCATCACCGATGGACAAAACCTCTCGCTGGCAAAAGTCGCAGTGCTCGGCCCCACCGCAGCAGCAGACCTCTTTGGCACAGATACCGACCCGCTTGGCCAAACCATCCGCATTAAAAACGTCAGCTTTACAGTTGTGGGCGTCGCCACAGCAAAGGGCGGAACGGGTTTCAACAACCCGGACACCACCGTGTACATACCCGCCACCAGCGCGGAGCGTTTTCTTGCGGGCAGTCAATATCTCTCAACTATAGATGTGCAGGCGACCGACGCTCCCTCGATGGCACAGGCGCAGGTCGACATCACCGCGTTGCTTTTGCAACGCCACAACATTGCGGACGCGTCGTTGGCTGACTTCAACATTCTCAACCAAAACGACCTGCTCGCCACCGTCTCCAGTATCGCACAGACGTTCACCATTCTACTGGGCGCGGTGGCGGGCATCTCGCTGCTGGTGGGCGGCATCGGCATCATGAATATGATGCTCACCACCGTCACCGAGCGCACGCGTGAAATCGGCCTGCGCAAAGCAATCGGCGCGCGAAGGCGCGATATTTCCCTTCAATTCCTCACCGAGGCCGTCGCACTTACGCTCATCGGCGGCATCATCGGCATCACGCTCGGCATGCTTATTTCTTTTGGCATCTCATACTTCGGCATACTCCAAACCAGCGTATCGCTTCAAGCAATCCTGCTTGCCTTTGGCGTCTCGGCCGCTATCGGCATCACCTTTGGCTACTACCCCGCCCGCCGCGCCGCCAACCTCAACCCTATTGAGGCGCTGCGATATGAGTAATACTGCGCGAAGTTAAACATCACACAGATGCACCAAAAATAACTTTCTTTCGTATAAAGATGGTATGAACAAAAATATTGTTGCGGCGATTGTTGGCATTATCATCGTGGGTGGTGGGGCTTTTTATATGGGCGACGTGTACGGCGCTGGACAGGCAGCTGCAAGCCAAGCGGCAACTGGAACAAATGCTAGGCAGTTTGCTGGCGGAGGCATGATGGGTAATATGCGCACTGGACGCACCGGAGGCGGCTTCACCTCGGGGCAAATTGTCTCAGTCGACAATGGGAGCGTCACGGTCAAAATGGCAAGTGGCTCAACACAAATTATCCTCACGAGCGGCACCACGCAGATCTTCAAAAGCGCCGCGGGCACAGCAAGCGACCTCAGTGTCGGCACTACAGTGACCGCCACCGGCTCAGCCAACAGCGACGGCTCACTCACCGCACAAACAATCCAGATCCGCCCAGCAGGCATGCCCACACGTCAAACCAGCGTAACGCCAAGCCAGCAATAGGAAATAATAGGGATTGTTCGCGCACACCTAGCGGACGATGAAGGATCGGTCACAAGTATTTTTCTGCTGAAAAATCTCGCGACCCCGGCTCGGCCTACCCGGCCTACGCCTTTCGATTCCTACATCGCACTCGCAGCGGCAACAGAAAAGAGAGGCCTTTGCCTCTCTTTTCTAGCAAACTGCGGGCGATGAAGGAATCGAACCCTCGCTAACGGTTTTGGAAACCGTTGTGATACCATTTCACCAATCGCCCAAACAACATACGGCGAGCGCCGTAGAGAAAATATACCACAGGGGCTATTTTCGTGCTTCTTTGTGGATCTGCTGACCCCGGCACCACTTGCAGTACTTTTTAAGCTCAATTTTGCGCTCCACGAGCTTTTTGTTCTTGGATGACCAATAGTTAATGCGTTTGCACTTGGCGCAGGCCAGCTTTATCAGACGGTCTTGGGACATGTGGGCAGTATAGCAGGGATTGCCTGGGTGGTCAAAAACTAGAGAGCGGGCTATCTAGTTTGCACATGCCAATGGCTCCCCGTAGATGCACCGGCACCGGGAGCTTCGAACGTATAGATATAACCGCGCGGATCAATAAAAGCAGTTGATGTGAAGCTTGAAGTTGGAGGTAGACTTCTAATATAAGAGTCGAGCCGGGCATTCCCTTGTATGTCGAGAGCTCTCCCTGCAGAGTGAGGATCGTTCCCTGTGTCGCTTGGATGAGGTTCGGCACCACCCGTGATCTGAATCGTGCAGCCCGAACCACAGTCAGTCTTTGTTGTAGCAAGATCAGCCACACTAGCCGCAGACACTCCTGTAAGGGTTGTACATCCTGTCCAAGCACTGCCCACACATGCATTGGTGTGATTAACTGTGAGTCCAGCAGAGTCTATCGCAGCCTTTGCATCCGTTTCTGAACTATACACAGGACCAGTGGAGCCTCTCCCAGCTTGCGCATTACCAGTAGCTACATTGTACGTCGACTTTGCATTATAGAGCGAATTGAAAATCTCATTAAACCCTGCGGCACGGGGGCGTGCGGCCGAGTCACTGTGTTGCTTGTCTGTGCAGTCCAACGTTGTCCAGCTGAAGTTGCCGCCATTGTAGGCTGAGTCGAGCAGCCCGTTGAGGATGGTCTGCACGATGAGGTAGCCAGAAATGGCTATCACAAAACCCATCACCACAGAACCAAAAATGCTATGCGCCTGTTTGATTTTGCCTGTATCCCCACGCGCGGTGAAGTAGAGCGCCCCCGCCCAAGCAAAGAGCCCCGCCGACAGCGGAATGGTGAGCAGGATCATGTAGTTGACGATGTTTTGAATGAGTTGACCAAAATCACACAAGTTGCAAGAAGTTGCATCTATTGCATTTTGAATAATGGGGGCGCCCGTTCGACTGCTTGTGCTTTTGTAATCTGATGCCGACAACCCGCACGGGGCTCGCCCTGTCGTGGGCACCAACGAGCTTGAGAGCTGACCACCTGGTGTCGCAGAGCCAGCAGAACCACCTGGCGTCGAGGGAACAGAGCCGGCGGTTTGTGGCGTCGCGTTGAAATAGCTGGTTGGTAATTGTGGAGTAAACGCAGTCAGACCATATCGTGTCAACGAAGATGGAGTATTTAAACCAGTGCCGCCGCCTATGCCAGTGCCGCCGCCTATGCCAGTGCCGCCGCCTATGC
>JBAXFJ010000013.1:0-4418 GCA_037139975.1 bacterium
TCTCTTCGACAGGAGCGTCACTCGCAACGCTTACCAATGGAGGAAATCTGGGGATTGGGACCACCTCACCCTCACAAGCACTCTCCGTCCAGGGTAATGGCCTTATCTCAGGCAACCTCGCAAGCGCAAATCTCACAGTAACCGGCACGCTGACGGCAGGGATCATAAATGCATCAGGCGCAATAACGGGCGGCACCAACAGTGCATTCGGCGGCACCACGCAGTGCTGTGCGGTGAGTCAGACACCGACGATCGCTATTTCAGAAGTTGGTGCAACCAAATTTCCGTGGATCCAATTCCATGCATCGGGGTACCAGGAAGCATATATGCGCCTTGCAACTTCGTCGCGTTTATTTGAATTCGGAGACAATCAAGCAGTTGGCGTGGGTCTCGCTGTTTTGAATAATGCGGGCACCGCGCGAAGCGTTGTAATTTCAGGTAATAGCAACAGTTATTTCAATGGCGGTAATCTTGGCATCGGCACCACCACCCCATACAGCCGCCTCACCGTGTGGGGTCCTGACAGTGCCGCAACCACCTCCGCCTTCACGGTTACTAACAGCGCGTCCACCACCGTATTTGCGGTCTACGACAATGGCAACTCCACGTATTCAGGCTCAATCTTCCAGAGTTCTGACCAAAGGTTGAAAACAAACATCCTCTCACTTGATGCATCTTCTTCTCTCGCAGCAGTCGAAGCGCTTAATCCCGTGTCATACACCCGTGTTGATCAAACAGCAGAGGGGCAGAACCTCGGCTTCATCGCACAGCAAGTCGCAAACGTATTCCCCCAACTCGTCTCTACCACTTCTGCAACCACGCTCACACCCGATGGCACACTGACGCTTAATTATGTGGGGCTTATTGCTCCTATCATCGGTGCAATCCAAGGTATCGCGCACATTGCTGGTGACTTCAAAGAAAATCTGGTCGCGTGGCTGGGCGATGCAGCAAACGGTATCCACGATTTGTACGTGAGCATATTCCACGCAAAAGAAGTGCACACAGACATGCTGTGTGTGGGCGAGACGTGCGTCACCCAAGCGCAGTTTTTGCAAATGGTGCAGAAAAGTGGTCAAAGCGATCCTGCTCCACCACCTGCGCCCGCGCCGACTCCCGATCCGACTCCCGATCCAACCCCTGCGCCTGACCCAACCCCAACGCCCGTGACACCATAGAATTAATGTAGAATATGTAGGCGCTATGAAAAAAAACTTCTGGACCACCGCTCTCACTGTATTGACACTTATCGTTGGTGTGTATGTTTTTCAGGTTAAAACCAGTGAGCAAGGCGAAACCTTGCTCAGTCAGTTAAAACCAGTGAGCAAGGCGAAACCTTGCTCAGTCAGTGTATTTGAGCCAGTCGGCGATATGGGAATTGAAGTCGGTTGTTTTTTCGAAATAATTCGGCAAGGAAGTTTTGTTGATAATGTTATTTTCTTCACGCACCTGTCCAGCGTAGTCCAGATAGCTTGAGTAGTGATATGTTTGTAAATATTGTTCAGCTTTGGCATGGTTCGTCACTCCTGTTTCTTTCCACTTCGGCTCGATGAGCTTTATCGGATTGAGGTGAATATATGAGATAAGATATTTTAAATATCGATCTTCGCTTGCATGTGTTGATTTGAACACTCCCTGAAACAACGCGCCCGTACGTTCATGACGTTTGTTAAAGTACATGGTGTAGCCTGTGGTGAGTTTTTGCATAAACTTACTTATGCCACCGGTGGTTTTTTCTTTCACCAATAAGTGAAAATGATTCGGCATGAGCACATACGCGCCCAAATCCACAAGAGTCTCGCCCCTGCCGATATCCACCGCTTTTGTGAGCAAGGTTTCGCCTCGCTCACCTCTATTTAGGTTATCAATATGAATCGACTCGGCGCTGTTTGAAAGGTAAAGGAGGGCTACAAAACGTTCGTAGTCTTTCTGTAGAGAAAAGATATTCCGCTTTTCTGTCCCGCGATTATAGAGATGATAATACTCTCCCTCCGTAAAAATGCTTTTTCGTAACACTCTCTCATTCTATAACCACAGTTTAACTTGAGCAAGGTTTCGCCTTGCTCGCTTGCTTAAAAATAGTGCTAGAATGGTGTCATATGACACGAATTGCAATCAACGGGTTTGGGCGTATTGGCCGGGCGTTTATGCGTGCTGCGCAGGTGGATGCGGCGGGGGAGTTCGAGATTGTTGCGGTCAATGACTTGGGCGATGCCGAGCAGCTCGCGTATCTCCTACAATATGACAGCGTCTACGGGCGCGCGGCGTTTGAAGTCTCGACCAAAGACGGCTCGCTCGTGGTAGGTGGAAAAGAAATTAAACATTTCTCCGAGCCCGACCCACTGAAGCTCCCGTGGGGTGATTTGGAGATAGATGTGGTTATTGAGAGTACCGGTTTTTTTACGAGCTATGAAAAAGCCAAGGTACACATAACTGCAGGCGCAAAACGCGTGGTGATTACCGCGCCGGTTAAAGACCAGGCCCCCGAGGGTTTGGCAGGTGCCACTATTTTGGTTGGTATTAATGACGAAAAGTTTGAAACAAGCGTCATCACCTCGAACGCATCGTGCACCACCAACGCGAGCTCGCCCATGATGCAGATTTTGCACGAGGCAATTGGCATAGAAAAAGCGCTCCTCAGCACGACCCATGGTTACACTGCGTCACAAAACTTGGTTGATGGGCCGGTCAAAAAAGCAAAGGGTAAAGAAGACTTCCGCGATGGGCGCGCGGGTGCACACAACATTGTGCCGTCCTCGACCGGCGCGGCCATCGCAGTGACGCTCGCCATCCCAGACCTCAAAGACAAGTTTGACGGCATCTCACTGCGTGTGCCGGTTATCGCAGGTTCCATTGCAGACGTCACTTTCATCGCCAAGCGCGATACGAGCGCCGAAGAGGTAAACAGTATTTTGAAAAAAGCAGCAGCCGATGAACGTTGGAAGCCGGTCTTCTCGGTAACCGAAGAGCCGTTGGTGTCGAGTGACATTCTCGGCAGCAAGTTCGCCTCCATCGCCGACCTGGGGATGACGCGCGTCGTGGGTGGCAACTTGGTCAAAGTGCTTGCATGGTACGACAACGAGATGGGGTATACGCACGCGCTGGTCGAGCATGTGCGCCGCTTGGCTAAACACATATAAGTAGTATGCGTATCTATCTTGCTTCAGATCATGCGGGCTTTGCGCTCAAAAGTGCGCTTATTGTGTATCTCAAGGGAGAGGGAAATGAAGTAGAAGACTGTGGACCGTTCGAGCTTAACCTTGATGACGACTATCCAGACTATTGCATGCCGCTTGCCCAAAAAGTGGCTCAAAAGAAGGATTCTTTCGGTGTCGTTATTGGTGCGTCTGGGCAAGGCGAGGCCATGGCGGCCAACAGGGTAGGGGGTGCTCGTGCCGCCGTCTATTACGGTGGCCCCAGCGAGATTATTACGCTCTCGCGCGAACATAACGACGCCAACGTCTTGTCTTTGGGTGCTCGGTTCTTGTCTGAAGATGAAGCAAAAAAAGCAGTTGAGCTGTGGCTTGCAACAAAATTTTCGGGTGATGCGCGCCATGTGCGGCGTATCGCCAAACTCGACCATAATTAAAAACAGGAGACTCCCCTGCCCTAATATTTTTAAATTTTTATGAAAGGGCGCGGATTTACTCTCATAGAACTGCTCGCGGTTATCTCGATTGTCGGGCTTTTGGCAAGTATTGTGCTGGCGTCGCTTGGCGCCGCTCGCACCAAAGCAAGGGTTGCTGCGGGTCAAGCATTTGACCTGCACACATATCACGCGCTCGGTGACAAACTGCTTGCTGACTGGAATTTTAATGAAAGTGGTGGGACGACAGTTGCTGACTCGTATGCAAACGCGTACACGGGAACGCTCGTTGGTGGTGTGACCCATGTGGTTGGGTTGAATGGGAATGCTTTGAGTTTTGATGGAAGTACGGGATATGTGGATTTCGGTGCGATCACGCTCAATATGGGCACTAGGTTTACTGTTGGTGCGTGGATACAAGCATCGCAAAATCGCGGGACATGGCGCATGATATTTTCTCGTGGTCCAAAATTGCCGGGGCATTTTGAAATGTATATCAATATGTCCGATGGAAGGCTCTGTATGCAATCGAATGATCTTGCGAATGGTGGCGCGTGTTCAACTGCTGTTGTGGATGATGGTAATTGGCACTATGTTGCATTTAGTTACAACGGCACCGCAGGGCAGTTTTATGTAGACGGTGCGCAAGTGCCTTTTGCAGCTGGAACTCCAACGGGGACGCTTGGAGCCATGACAGGCCAAAGCGTGTTAGTTGGCAACACAGTCAGCTCCAGTTTTTATTTTCAAGGTCTCATAGACGAAGTACGAGTATATAATGGTTCTATAAACTAAACAGTCGTATGAATTCCGTTCAACATATTGAAATCATCCC
>JBAXFJ010000014.1:0-3191 GCA_037139975.1 bacterium
GGATGAAAATTTAAAAAGTGCTTTTTGTATTCGCACGCCTCCACTACAAATAAATTGCTTGAACCAGCTTTAAAGTTGCTCCCCCACTCAGACACAATGCTACCCACCACGACCGTGGGGTCTTCGCCTGCGTCCACCAAAATCTTACCGAGCATCGCGGTCGTCGTTGTCTTGCCGTTGGTTCCCGAGACCGCAACCACCCGCTTCCCTTCTGCAGCTTTACCCAAAGCCTCGAAGTAGGACAGCTCGGGGATACCCAGCTCGCGCCCGCGCACGCGCTCGGGCCAACCACCCGAGCCCTCGACAATAGCGTCGCTATACACGAGCAGGTCGGCATCCTCGGGCACGTGGGAAGCGCTGTGGCCGATCAACACCTCGACACCCTGCCTCCGCAACATCTCGGTCGAGGGCTGCTCGCTCCTGTCCGAGCCACTCACCACAAACCCCTCATGCACAAACAGCTGCGCCAGAGCCGAAAGCCCAATGCCGCCAATACCCACTATGTATATCTTTTTTGGTTTCGGGTTCATATATTTACAGAACCTCTATAGTACAAGTATACGACTTAGTCGGAAAGGGCGGAAAAAGCTCGGCTACTCGAGCACGAAACGGCGCTGAGTCTTTGCTTATCAAAAAATGGGTTTGGCCACCACCAGTCTCAACTGCTTTGTACATCTTTTCTGCTCGCTCGGCCACCGCAAGCGCCGGGTCAAACAATACTATCTTCTGCTCTGGGATAAGCTCAGCAAGCACACCTTGAAACACCGGCAGCACGAGCGGGTAGTGCGTACATGCCAATATAAGCACATCAAAGTTTTTGAAATCAATACTAGTAAAACTTTTCTTGATTATTGCTTCTACTTTTTCAACAGACTCACCAAATTCGATGGCACCCGCCAGGTCGGGAATAGCTACTGTGGTAATTTGTTTCCCCACCATTTGAAACGCCTGTTGGTAAATGTCAGACGAAATAGTAGCGGACGTTGCACACAAAAGCACCCGCGCCGGAGAGCCCTTAAAATGCGCAGCTGTTGGGCCAACCATCTCAACGAGCTGGCCCGGTGCAAATGAAGCCAAGTCAAACAGCGAAATCGTGAGTGACGCTGAAACGCTGTTGCACGCACTGATGATGCTCGTTGCCCCGCGCTCTTGTAAAACCTTGAGCGCACCAATGGTGAGCTGCGACAACTCCTCGCGCGACTTCTCGCCATAGGGTGCATTTTTGATATCACCAAAATACACCACGTCTGCTGTAGGCAAAACTTCTCGAACCGCCTTCAGTACCGTCAAACCCCCAGAACCCGAATCAAAAATACCGATCATGCCCTTTCTGCTTGTTTTTCGACCAAAGCAACAAACTGGTCGCCGCGGTCGTATTCATTTTTAAACATCCCAAACGATGCGAACGCAGGAGAAAAAAGAAGGGTATCGCCAGATTCAGCTGCTACGAACGCAGCTGCTGTGGCCTCGTCTATACTACGATATATCGTAGTGCCCGGAAGCTCAGGCGCAATTCGGTCTGTGCCAGCGCCCGCAAGCAACACCACTTTTTTGCAATATTTTTTCACTTCTACAACTAAACCCGACATATCCAGATTCTTTTCTGAACCGCCCATAATCAAGATAATTTTTTTCTGGCTTTCGTCCCCAAGTGCTTCGAGCGCAGCAACCGTAGCATCGGGCACGGTCGAATTGTTGTCGTTGTACACTTTCACGCCGTTTATTTCTTTGAGAAACTGCAGGCGCCCGGGTACACCCGCAAAAGTTTTGAGACTCTCGGTAATTATTTCTTCGTCTACACCAAACGCGCGCGCAGCCGCCGCAGCCAAGGCTGCGTTGTAGCGATTATGCTCGCCAGGAATTTTAAGCGTGATACTTTTGAGTAGGTTTTTTGCACCTACAATTTCTACACGTGATTTTATTTTCTTTTGGTAACTGTATTCTTTCAAAAACGGCGCAACCTGTTCGCCTAAAATCAGCACATCGCTCTCGGTTTGGTTCAAAAAGATCGCTGCCTTGTCGGCAAAGTATGTCTCCATATTGCCTTTGTAATAGTTCATGTGGTCAGGCAGAAAGGTGGTGAAGACGGCTATATTTGGACCAATCTTTGCTTCGGCAAAGCCCTGCAGTTGCCACGAGTCGAGTTCCAAAACAGCAACACTCGCCTGTGTCACCTGGGGCAAAAGCGAGAGCGTTGAGACCCCGCGCACGTTGCCACCTAAAAGCACTTCCCTTCCTGCGGTTTTTAAAATATGCGCAATGCATTCAGTCACTGTGGACTTGCCGCGCGTGCCGGTGATGCCTATGGTGGGCACGCGTGCGAGCTCAGCAAACAAGTCGGCGCTCATGCGCACGGGGATGTGATTCTTTTTCGCTTCTGCGATATACACCGAGCCCTGCGGTACACCCGCCGCTTTGAGTATTAAATCCCTATCTCTAAAATCTTCGAGGAAATGCCCGCCCAAGCGAAACGTGATGTTTGAAAATTGCTTGAGTTGCTCGAGCGAAGCTTCAAGCTGTTCTTCAGTTTTTAAATCAGTTACCACCAACTCGGCGCCGTACTCGGCCAAAAAACGCGCGTCGCCCACCCCGCGCCCCAAAAGCCCCAAGCCCATTAGGGTCACCTTTTTGCCTTTAAAATATGCGACATATCCCCCATTCATACTGCACACTATGCAGCATTTCTCTTGAGCAGTAAAGAATGTTTATCGTTTGACGCACAGCATCTGACTGCTCGCAACCGCTGCTTCCTGCGCTGCTGCCGGCGCACAGATCGAAACACGACCAGATGCATCCAGAACTATTTGGTACCCAGTGTCACCACTCACCACCCCAGCAACCGGATCAGTTGGAAACGCTGCAATGTATGTTGGCGTGAGACATGAGAGATCACCTGCATTTGAGGGTGTTGAACTGCCCGTATAACCTGTATTCACAATCGGTGTTGTTACTCCCGTCGGGATGGTTGGGCACGTGTAAAACACCCCGCCAATATTAAAAGTCCCTTGAAACACGCCCTTGTTGTCAGCCATACGCTGTCCCACTGCGTTGAGGATAGCTTCAATGCCCGACTGACGCTGTGTGTTACGCGCCTGGGCAAACTGCTTGGCAGGATTGATGGCGATGATGACAATAGCTGCCAACACTGCAATGATGCCTATCACGATCAAAATTTCGATAAGGGTAAACCC
>JBAXFJ010000015.1:0-2031 GCA_037139975.1 bacterium
GTGCTGTGACCAAAGGGAGGCACGCCACCGTTGGTTTATGAAACCTGTTATCGCGTCACAATCATCTCGCAGTTACGTCACAAGCCTTCAATAAAGACCAAACTTGAGAAATCGGTCAGTTCGTTGATTCGCAGACTCTTGTAGGGCTCATAATCTGCGGACTTGTACCAGGCTTCGGCAACTTCCATGCTTGGGAAGCGAAGTACAGCTGCCCAATTACCCTCGAACGATCCTTCCTTGGTATTTGGAGTCATTGACCCAGCGATCATTTCAATATTCCATGCATTCAGTATCGGCATCACATGTTGCACATAACGCTCCATGAAGTCGCTCGGATTCTTCATATTTATTTGGACCATGCCATAGGCGGGCTTTGTCTCTTCACTCATCAACAGCTCCATTTCGAGGTGAACTAACTTGCGTTTCGCAATTTAACAGGCTAACTTGTGAAATGCAAGTTAATACTTTCCATCAAACGATGCCTGACAACAGCACCAACTTTTAGGAGATACATGTATGAATGAACGAGTACTTCTCACTGGAATTAGTGGGTACATCGGACAGCACTGCGCATCTGAGCTGTTGAATCAAGGTTTCCACGTAGTGGGTACCGTCCGTTCGTTATCAAAGGTCGACGCGACTCGATCAGCCATTGGCGCGGTCGCTCCTGTCGACAAACTGTCCTTTGTAGAAGCAGACCTTCTCTCCGAAGCGGGGTGGGACAAGGCAATGCAGGGATGCACATTTGTTGTTCACGTGGCATCGCCGTTTGTACTCGCCGAACCAAAGAACGAAGAAGTACTGATTGCCCCCGCCGTTGAAGGAACGAAACGAGTGATTAACGCTGCTTTGCGGGCTGGCGTTCAACGATTGGTGCTCACATCATCAACACTTTCGATGGTCGCTGGTAGGCAAAGTGGTCGTTACGGAACCGATGCCTGGTCAGACCTCAATGCCAACATTGGCGCGTATGCAAAGAGTAAGACGCTGGCGGAGCAGTCCGCATGGGCCCAAGTCGCCAAAAGCAATTTGGAACTAGTCGTCATCAACCCTGGAGCCGTTTATGGACCATCGCTTGGCGCTGAAGTAGATGGGCAGAGCGTAGCGTTTATCAAGGACTTGATCAGGGGCAAAGTGCCGATGATTCCTAATGTCGCCATGGGAATGGTTGACGTACGAGATGTTGCCCGACTCCATGTTGCGGCACTGACGACCGCGAGGGCAGCTGGACAGCGATTTATCGCTGCTACATCAGAACCAATCACGATGAGTCACGTTGCAGAGACACTGAGAAATGCTGGCTACAAGAAAGTCCCTTCTCGCAAGGCACCAAATGTGGCAATCAAACTTATGAGCCTCTTTGATCGAGAAGCTAAAGGTATGTTGCCGCTTCTCAACCTTTCCCATTCTTTTGATAACCACGCAACCTTCGATGTACTCAATTGGATTCCAACACCGATCGAAGTTTCTCTAAGAGAAATGGCCGCATCGCTTTGAATTAGAATGAGCGTGTGAGCAGAATGATGAAGTCACAAGAATTTGATTGGCGCTCGGCTTGCCCCATCAGTTCAGGTCTCGATTTGCTTGGCGACAAGTGGTCACTCATCATCATCCGCGACCTTATAACACATGGAACTCGCACATACTCAGAGTTTCTTGAGTCACCAGAACAGATATCTACAAATATCTTGGCTGAAAGACTTCGCATGCTCACTTCAATGAATCTGATTGAGCGAGTCGATCCAAATGGAGCAGCTCGGAATAATGCTTTTCAGCTCACGCCGAGCGGAGCTGCGCTTCGCCCGACTCTTGAAGCGCTTGGTAATTGGTCACAAAAGTATTTGAAGTCATTCCACCCTGAAATCGTCAGTCTTGATTAGCTACCCTCACCTCAACGCGAATCAATCAAGGCAAAACTAAGCGCGCTTCAGATCGGTGACTACTCCGCCTGCAACGCGAACGATGTCAGCTGGCGCCGCACCGAAGTTGTCGTTCCACGTTCCTGCCGCAGCCCACACTTCGTCGTACTGC
>JBAXFJ010000016.1:0-1714 GCA_037139975.1 bacterium
CAGACTGTGTGAAAACTTTTCGCGATTTTTTTGAACGCCCGGGCCGCGCCGAGGATCAGAAAGAGCAAACCTTCCGCACCGACCATGAGCTACCAACGCGGCCCCGACCGATCCGAAGTCCAACTCCTCCCGCCCTGCCTCGACGACTACGTCGCCCCCGACGCCCCCGCCCGCTTCATCGACGCCTACGTCGAGGGCCTGGACTTCTGCGCCCTGGGTTTCCAGCGCGCCCAGCCCGCCACCACCGGCCGCCCGCCCTATCACCCCGCCGACCTGCTCAAGCTTTACCTCTACGGCTATCTGAACCGCATCCGTTCCAGCCGCCGCCTCGAAGCCGAGGCCCTCCGCAATCTCGAACTGATCTGGCTCCTGCGCGGCCTGCGCCCCGACTTCAAAACCATCGCCGACTTCCGCAAGGACAACCGCGCCGCCTTCAAACCCCTCTTCCAACAGTTCAACCTGCTCTGCCGCCAGTTCGGTCTCTTTGGCGCGGAACTCGTCGCCATTGACGGCAGCAAATTCAAGGCGGTCAACAACACCCGCCGTCACCACACCCAGGAACAGCTGCAGGAACTTTTGCAAAAAGTCGAAACCCGCATTGACGAATATCTGGGCGAACTGGACCGCCAGGACACTGCGGCCGAGGGTGTGCCCGCCGCGCCCGGCCGCGCGGCGTTGCAGGAAAAGATCACCCGGCTCCAGGAGCGGAAAGGCCGCTACGACCAACTGCTCGGCGAACTCCAAGAGAGCGGCCAGAATGAAATCTCCCTGACCGACGCCGACAGCCGCAAAATGAAAGGCGCGCACGGCCACCTCATCGGCTACAACGTCCAGGTGGCCGTGGACGCCAAGCACGATCTGATCGTGGCCGAAGCGGTGGTGCAGGCCGCCAATGATCGCGGGCAGTTGAGCGCGCTGGCCGTGGCGGCCCAGGCGCAATTGAAGGTCGAAAAGCTCCAGGCGGTGGCCGACAAAGGTTATCATGAAGCCGACCAACTGGAGGCGTGCGAGCAAGCGGGCCTGGAAACCTTCGTGCCCGAACCCGGCACGACCAGCGGACGGAGTCCGGACGGGACCGACATTTTTCCCAAGGAGCGCTTCACCTACGAGGCGGCGGGCGACACCTATCAATGCCCCGCCGGGCACCGCCTGCCCCGCAGTGGCCAAAGGCAGAGCCAGGGCAAGGCCCGGATTGTTTATTACGACCGGGCCGCGTGCGCCGCCTGCGCGCTGCGGGTCCAATGCACCAGCGGAGCCTATCGGGTGATCGCACGGCGGACGAACGAAGCGGTGGTGGAACGGGCGGCCGGGCGGGCGGCGGCGCACCCGGAGAAAATCGCGGAGCGCAAAGAAATCGTCGAACACGTTTTTGGCACGATGCGAAACTGGGGCCACGACACCTTCCTGATGCGCGGGCTGGAGAAAGTGCGGGCGGAGTTCAGTTTGAGCGCGCTGGTTTACAACCTGCGGCGGGTGCTGAACCTGATGGGCATGGCCGACCTGCTGAAAGCCTTGGGCGGGGGCGTGAAAAACGCGGTGCCGTCCCCGGCTTGAGGGTGGCGCCCGTGTTTTTTCAGCACCGCGCACCCACACGCGCCAAGGCCGCGATGACCGAATCGAAACGGCCCTCGGTTTAGAAACTCACCCCCCCCCGGGCCCGGCGAGATCCGCCCCGGGGCGCTCCAGGGGGCGCAGGTGTTTTCACACAGTCTGT
>JBAXFJ010000017.1:0-1588 GCA_037139975.1 bacterium
CATGGGTGTGAGCAGTTTGATGAATGACATTGAGTTAGCCTGCCTCTTACTGCCGCGCGGCAAGGGGTAGGTGCGGTTCTGATATTCGGCGGCATCAGTGCTATTGCTCGGGGTTGACGGAAGACATGGCGGGGCTTCCGCGGGAAATACAGCCATCTCGGCAGACGATTTGTCTTGCATTTGGATGGGCGAAAAATAAAAGTTTTTATGGCCGTTATAAATCGCTTAGCTTCACCCGCATCCACTTCCGTCGGCACCGAGATCTTCGAGCCCCTCTTATTAGGTGTCGAGACCCTGCCAAGCTATCGCAAATGCATTAAGTGTCGCGATGAAGTGTGGCTTCAGCTCGGCGTATGGCGTTGCCTGACCGAACAACTCAGTGGACGCGCCTTTCTTCAATCCAATGCGCTGAGTTTTTCGGACATTCCCGATGTGGTGGCCTATTTCGATTCGCTTAGTAGCGAGCGGCGGCTGGCCTTCTTGCAAGAGGCTTCGGATGCGCTGTATGCGCGGCTCGCCCGCTCCTCGAAGGTGAGGGACCCTTTTGCGGAGCATCCGGAACTGGATGACTTTGATATTTTCGCGGGCGACGGTCACTATCATGAGGCGGCCGCGCATGATCCCCGGGTGCTCAGTGCGAAGGATCTCCTGCCCAAGCCGCCCTCGGTAAAATCAAATCCCATGAACCGGAAGCGGGAGGAGCCGGAGGGGATTAAGTATGCGGTGGGCCATTTCTTTGCGCTCAATCTGCGCAATCAGCTCATGCGCCACCTGGTGGTCGCCGATCAGGAGGAGCGGAAAAAGGAGCACGACATGCGGGCTTTGAAGGGATTGACCAAGAGCCAACTGCGTATGGGTGCGCCTAATGGGAGGAAGGTCCTCTACGCGTGGGATCGTGCGGGGATTGATTTCCGCGAGTGGTATCATTGGAAGCAATGGGGCGTGTATTTCATCTCGCTGCAAAAGGCGAACATGAAGCTGCATGAGGAAGCGGCCCAAAGGCCGTGGGAGAGGGCGGACCCGCGCAATCACGGAGTGGTGTCCGATGAGTTGTGTATGACCAGCGCGGGTGTATCGGTGCGGCGGGTGGTCTGGATTGAGCCCGTGAGCGGGGAGGAGTTTGTTTTCATCACCAGCGAGATGACGCTGCCGCCAGGGTTGATAGCGGAGATATACCGGCAGCGCTGGGACATCGAGCGGCTTTTCGATGAAACCAAGACCAAACTCGGGGAGCACAAAGCATGGGCAAGCTCGGCGGTCGCGAAGAAGGCGCAGGCGTTATTCCTGTGCATGGCGCACAACCTGATGGTGCATCTGGAAGGCAAAGTGGCGACCGAAGAAGGGGTGCATAACGAAGTAGAAGCCAAGCGCCGCGGAAAACGGATGGCGGGAAAAATCCAGGTGGCAAAAAAGGCTGGCCGCGAGGTTCCCTCGATGTGGGAGCAGCCTCAGCGGCCCACCCAGCGCTGCGTGAAGTTCATCCGATGGCTACGGTGCTGGTTCTTTGTCGAAGCTCCCTGGCATGCCGCCGTGGCCGCGCTTGCTGCCAGTTTTGCCTCCGGCTAAGTCGCGTATGCTTACACACGTG
>JBAXFJ010000018.1:0-1380 GCA_037139975.1 bacterium
CACGCACACGCACACGCACACGCACACGCACACGCACACGCACACGCACACGCGCTCCAAACTTTGCACGCACTGCCTTGCAGGCCTTTATATCACTCTGTGAAGTGTACAGTCAGGGGCTGCAGCAGACAGCGAATTACATACACCAACAGCTCCGGCGTTGTTGAAGACGAAGTGAGAAAAACGTGATTTTGTCCTCGTGCGCAATCACAGTTCGGTATGTTGTTTTGCCTGCACCGGTGTCTTACTTTCCACACGTCGTGCCAATGGACCCTACAAGAGTACTGTAGAATGAGAGGAGTGGGCCCGCAGCACACAACGAGTAGCAGCAACACATCGTGGGCGGTCGGCAGAGGGCGACGGCGCAAGACGGTCACACTTCCCGAAGGAACGGCTTCGGCTGCGGAGCCGCGCGCGCGACACACGCACTATATAACAGATTCATGCATTGTGCCATTGTCAACAGGACGGGGAGAGGAAGCGCCTCAGCAGCACAGGTGTTTTCTCAAAAGATCGTGTCTGAGGCTCAATTTTTATGATGACGTCACCCAGCCATTCTTTCTCAACGCCTATAATTGCTCGGCAACGGCGGCGCTGCCAGCTATGCTTTGCCTACTGCTTCTTTGTGTTTGCCATTGTAATATATGCATACATAGCGGTCTCAAATGGCCGCGCGCGCGCCTGCGGTACCAAATTCCGCTGCGAACGAGCTCGGGACCCTCAGGCTGGGAATCACAGTGGCTGATCGGCTCCGTGTGTCATTGCGCCACAGCTCCGGCTCGTGCCCCCCTGCCGCGGGAGTGCTACGCCAGTGTGTCCATTGTAGTTAGTGAGCTGTGGTTGCGCGCGGGAGGCTGGGGCATGCAATTTCGTACGTGTGTGGGCGAACAGCCTAAGCGGGGACAGTTAGTACCAGAGAAAACGTTTCAGATTAGTCCTTGCGTGCAGTCTGGCGCGGTGACCTTGCCGATGGAGTCCGGGCTCCTCATTGCACAATCTTAACGCACTTGGGGTCTGTTCAAACTGTGTAAAGCAGCGACCCAGGAATACGAAGTGGCTCCGACCTGCACACGCCGCACCACGACGCCACATGATATGAAACCGCTACTCAATGATCGTCGTTTGCCTGTGTGGTGCTGTCTGAGGCGCGATGCCACTCGGGCACAATGCATTCATACAAAACAACACACGCAGTCAAACAGGCGGGTGTCGAAACCAAGCTTCGCAGCTTGTGCCACAATCCTCCGCTGAGACGTTTCAGAGCGTGAAGGGCAAAAAGTTCCATTTTGGAGCCCGATTTTGTTTGATGCTGGCGCGGCGGTGCCGTGTGCACGCTGTGGTGAAGCTGTGTCCTCCGCACCCACGCTGCACTGTAGATCA
>JBAXFJ010000019.1:0-1313 GCA_037139975.1 bacterium
AGAGGTGGTTTCGGAATTTAAGACACGGGTATAAGGTGGATTTTGGCTGACCGGGTAATCAACGGGAGGTACGAGATTCATGAGGAAGCCAAGACGGAATTTGTCGCCGGCGTTTAAGGCGAGAGTAGCGCTGGAGGCTATTCGGGGCGAGAAGACGGTAGCGCAGATTGCGGCGCACCACGCGGTGCACGCGAACCAAGTGACGACCTGGAAGACGCAAGCGCTGGAGAACCTGACGGCGGTGTTTTCCAAGGGCACTGTAGAGGATAACGACAAGGCGCAGATCAAGGAGTTGCACGCCAAGATTGGGCAGTTGACGGTTGAGAATGATTTTTTAGAATCAGCGCTCGGGAAGTTCCCCGCCTTGAGCGGCAAAAGATGATTGATCGGGGTTTGAAGATGACGGTTGGCCGCCAAGCGGAGTTGCTGGGTTTGAGCCGGTCGAGCGTGTATTACGTGGCGCGGCCGTTGCCAGAACGGGATCTTTTGTTGATGCGCAAGCTCGACGAATGTCACCTGAAGTGGCCGTTCTACGGGGCCCGGAAACTGCATCAGGAATTGCTGCTCGCAGGCCACTCGGTGGGTCGCCGGCACGTGAAGACGCTCATGAAGCGGATGGGGATCAAGCCGATCTACCGCAAGCCGCGTACGAGCATCCCAGAGCCGCTATCAGCGGTTTATCCGTACCTGTTATCGGGTCTGACGGTGAGTCGGCCTAATCAGGTTTGGGCAGCGGATCTGACCTATATCCCGATGGCTCACGGGTTCCAGTACTTGGTGGCGATCATCGACCTTTACAGCCGCAAGGTCATGGCTTGGCGGGTATCGAACACCATGACGGCGGATTTTTGTGTCGAGGCATTACAGGATGCGCTGGCCCGGCACGGTACACCGGAGATCTTCAACACGGATCAAGGATCGCAGTTTACGAGCGACGACTGGATCAACGAACTGAAAGCCGCGGGGGTCAAGATCAGCATGGACGGCAAGGGCCGCTGGATCGACAACGTCTTTATCGAGCGTCTCTGGCGGAGCGTCAAATACGAAGACGTTTACCTCAAAGCTTACGAGACCGGCGGTGAACTGCGACGCGGGCTCAGCGCGTACTTTGCGTTCTACAACACTGAGAGAACCCATCAGGCACTAGACTACGGGCGGCCGGATGACGTTTACTATGGCCGACCCACCGTGCGGATGGCCGCATGAAGAGACCTGAAGAGCTTCTGACGCTTCGCGTCAGACCACGTCTCGGTAGTCGATTTACGAAGAGCAAGGACGAAGAGACCATCAACCAGACCGAAGTCAGATCCACC
>JBAXFJ010000020.1:0-1260 GCA_037139975.1 bacterium
TTCAAGAATTCTGGCATCCCCACTTTATATATGCCTTTGTGTCAGCGACCCACTTTTCATCGATTTCGACGAGGATGGCGCTAACGAGCCGCATGAGAGAGTCTTCATTAGGGAAGACCCTCACTTTGGCTGTGCGTCGTTTTAATTCCTGCTGGACTGAACGTTCGATTGGGTTTGATGTCCGCAAGCGTTTGCGATGGTGCTCTGGAAGAGTGAACACAGCAAGACCCTCTTGAACATTTTTCTCAAGCCAGTCAGCGAGCTTTGGCGCGCCAGCGCGATAACTTGCTACCAGTTCACTGACGGAGGTTTGGGCTTTTGCGAGGGTGGGTGCGTTCCAAACACTACGCAGCTCTGCTCCGATGCGCCTGCGAATATCGACGTTTGGCGCATGATGGATTGCGTTCTGGGCGAGATGGAATTGGCATCTCTGCCATGTGGCTCCTCCCAGGACAGCGCGGCGGGCTGCGCGCAGACCGGCATGGTCATCCGAGACGACAAACTCGACGCCCCGCATGCCGCGCGCGACCAAGCCTTCGAAAAACTCTCGCCAATGCACCTCGGCTTCAGAAAGCGCTACGGAAACGCCCAGCACGCGCCGCCGTTCGTCCGGACCCACGCCGATCGCCGAAAATACCGCGCAATCGCGCACCACTCCGCCTTGGCGAACCTTTTCATAACGAGCGTCAATAATGAGATATTTGATCTCCCCGAGCGGTCGATTGCGCCAGGCGTTCAACTCCTCATCGAGCAGCTTGGTGGCGCGGCTGACTTGCGATGAAGAGAGGCTTTCAATGCCAAACTCTTTCATCACAGCTTCGACCTCGCGGGTGGAAACGCCTTTGATGTACATCTCAGCAACTGCCAGCATGACAGCACGGACTGATCTACGCCCGCGTTCGAGCGACTGCGGATAGAATGGCTCTGCGTCATGGCCAGCAGTCTTTGGAACCTGCACGGTCACTGAACCAGCAGGCGTGTCGATGCGCTTGGGTTTATATCCATTGGCATAACCTCGGCGCCCATTTGTGCGCTCGTAGAACTCGGCGCCAAGAAAACGCTCGCGTTCAATCTGCATCGCCAGTTCAAAGGCGCGGCTGAAGATCTCCGCAATTTCGCCAGGACCGTGCTCAATCAACTGTTCCAAGATCGCCTCAACCGCCGTATCCTTACGCTTGTCCATTCATTCGTCTCCATGGTTGTGTTGCAACTCCATGAAATACCAGAATGGGCAACCCCTGCTCGGGCTAGTCCCGGCAG
>JBAXFJ010000021.1:0-1183 GCA_037139975.1 bacterium
GGATGGTCTGAAAAACTCAGTATAAAAAAGATCTCGGGCAGCAAATCTTCATCATGTGAAATTTGCATTGATTTGTTTGAAAAGTCACTCTCATTTGCATCATTTTCAAGCGATATCTACCTTCACTGAGGGCATTCGCCCTGTTTTAGACGCACCCATCCATTTGCGACCAAGATTCGTTTCCTGACCATCCATAAATTGCTGAGTGCAAACAATGTGATGATTTGCGCCGTGTTCTTTGCCAAACCGCGATAGCGCGTCTTGCGATAACCGAATTGACACTTGATCACCCGAAACGGATGCTCCACCTTGGCTCGGATACTGGCCTTAAGCTTTTCGAGTTTCTCTTTCAACGCGCCAATTCGCGTTGTCTTGTCCACCACCCGTCGCTTGCCCGGGCGCATGGCCACATGCCATTGAACTCCCAAGCCTTGCGCCTCTGCGCGTTTTTCAATTCCCTGGTAGCCCGCATCGCCAAAGACATCCGTTTCCTGCCCGTGCAACAAATCAACCGCCTTGGTGATGTCATGTTCATTGGCCGCTGTACCCTCTACCGCATGAACCAGGCCGGAGTCAGCATCTGCGCCAATATGCGCCTTCATGCCAAAGTGCCATTGGTTACCCTTCTTGGTCTGGTGCATCTCAGCGTCACGCTCGCCCGTGCTGTTCTTGGTCGATGTGGGCGCAGCAATCAAGGTCGCGTCAATCACGGTTCCCGCCTTGAGCATCAAACCACGATCAATCAGCCTGGCGTTGACACTCGCCAGCATTTGAATAGCCAACTGATGCGCTTCAAGAAAATGGCGAAACCTCAGGATAGTGGACTCATCCGGCAAACGGGTAGCCCCTGCATCAAGCTGCGCGAACTCGCGAAACAAAGCCATATCGTGCAAGGCCTCTTCCATGGCCGGGTCGCTCAGTCCAAACCACTGCTGCATGAAATGAATACGCAGCATGGTGGACACTGGGAACGGCGGTCTACCTGTCTTACTCACAGGCGCGTGGGACTGAATAAGAGTAACCAATTCTGTCCACGGCACAACCAGGTTCATCTCTTCCAAAAACTCACGCTTGCGTGTGCGCTTGGTGACCAATTCAAATCCGGTGTTGGCAAAGGTAGTTTGTTTCATTTACCTATAACGCTTGAGTCAGTGCTGTGGATGACTTATGCAGAGATTCCCTA
>JBAXFJ010000022.1:0-1172 GCA_037139975.1 bacterium
GGTGGTAGGCAGGTCGCGGTGGCGGGTAGGAAGCGGCGGTCGCCGAAGTATTCCTACGACGCGGTGAAGGTGCTGCAGCGGGTGTGGGCGGCTTCGGGTGGGCAGTGCGGGAAGTACCTCGCTGCGTCGATGTGCCTCCAGCTCGATGGGCTGGAACGCCACGGCGAGCTCGTTGATGGCGTCGACCGTTACAGTCCTGCGGTTCGGAGGGAGTTGCTGGCGATGTCGGCGGCGTCGATCGACCGGTACTTGAAGCCGGCGAAGGCAACCGACCAGATCAGGGGTGTCGCCACGACGAAGCCGTCGCCGTTGTTGCGGTCCTCGATCAAGGTCCGCAAGGCCGGTGATGAGGTGGAGGCTGAGCCCGGCTTCTTCGAAGGCGACACGGTCGCGCACTGCGGCCCGACGCTGAAGGGCGAGTTCGCTCGCACGCTCAACCTCACTGATGTCTTTATCGGGTGGGTGTTCACGCGGACCGTGCGTAACAACGCCAACGTCCACATCCTCGGCGCGTTGAAGGCCGGGATCGAGGAGATCCCCTTCGAGGTGACCGGCTTGGATTTCGATAACGGCTCGGAATTTCTCAATCATGAGGTCATCGATTGGGCCGCGGCCCTGAAGATCTTCTTCACCAGGTCCCGGCCCTACAAGAAGAACGATCAGGCGACCATCGAGTCGAAGAACAACCACCTGGTCCGCAAATATGGGTTCTATTATCGCTATGACACCGACGTCGAATTGCGCGTGCTGAACCGGCTCTGGCGGCTGGTGAATGACCGGTTCAACTACCTGACGCCGACCAAGAAACCGATCGGGTTCGCCTCCGACGTCAATGGCAAGCGCAAGCGTCTCTACGACACGCCGAAGACTCCCCTGGACCGGTTGCTCGCCGCGCACGTGCTCGCACCGGAACAGGAAGCCGAACTACTTGCCTACCGCGACTCGCTGAACCCCGCAGCGATCGGCCGCCAGATCGCCGAGCTACAGGTCATGCTCCTTAAGCTCGCCAAGGACAAAACCGAGCAGCTCTACCTCGCCTCGGTGCCCAGCGCCCTGCCAGATATCCGCAAAGGCATCCGAGTCAAAGCCAGCTGAACCGACCCCGTTTTCGCGGGCATTCTTAATTGAGGCACCGAACAGGTTTCGCGGGCATATTGACTTGAGGCACTACG
>JBAXFJ010000023.1:0-1127 GCA_037139975.1 bacterium
TATGTGTAGAGGTTGAAGTCATCTTTGTTGCGGATGGGATCTGTCTGCAAGAACCTGCCGAGTGCGGGGTCATAGATGCGCGCTTTGTAGTGGTAGAGCTTGGCCTCAAAGAGAGCGATCTGGCCGGTGTAGCGAAACCTTGATCCACTCCAGTTGGTGGGCTCCCCGTAAGGCCCGTAGGTGTAGACGGTCGCGGTCCCGGTACTGTCGCTGGTCGCGATCACCGTGCCTCTTTCGTCCGACTCCAGCCAATTGCGCGCAGTGAGAGTCGCGCCCTCGTACCACACCTCCGGGTTGTCGGTGCCCGGCCCATGGGCGTAGCGGCGCACCAGATTGCCTGCGCCATCGTATTCCGCCGTCAGCCGACTGCCGTCATACACAAATTGCGTCGTACTGTTGCCAACAACGGATTGCGTCAGCCGTCCGAGCGGGTCGTAACTGAGCGTGATGGGCGCGGTTCCGCCGCTGACACTCAGCAGATGGTTCTCGGCGTCATACGCCAGCGTGCGGGTACCGTCCGAGGTCAGATTGCCCCGACCGTCATAGCTGTAGGTGGCGCCGCCCACGGCGGTGTACCGGTCCAGTCCGTCCCGGCTGTAACTCTGGGATCCCGTGGTCGGCAGCCAATCGAACAATACGTTCGAACCCGTCCGGCTCTGCAGCTGGCTGGCCAGCGTATAGCCGAACCCGAACGTCACGTCCTGCGCGGCCGCCGCGTTGTTCTGACTGAGGCTCGTCAGTCGGGAGGCGGAGTCATAACCAAAGCCGGCGCCGGTGCCGTTGCCTCGCGTGACGGACACGTTGCGCGACAGCGCATCGTATCCGTAGATCACTAGTACGCCGGCTCCGGAGCTCGCCCCGTCTTCCCGGATCTGCGTCTCCCGGTTCAGGCCGTCAAAGTCATGCTGGAGGTAATGCCCGTCCGGGAACGTCAGCCGGGTGCGGTTACCGGACAGGTCGTACTGGTACTGCAGAGAGTGGCCGAAGGTGGATTCCGAGATCACCCGCTTGGCACTGTCGTAGGTGTACTCGACCCCGCTGCCAGCAGTGCTGCCAAAGTGTGCAAAGGTCGGGCGGCTCGCATTGTCATAGCCGTAGTACACCCAGCCCGTCGTCGCGCCGGGCAG
>JBAXFJ010000024.1:0-1088 GCA_037139975.1 bacterium
AAGCTAAGCCACGAGCAAAAAGACGCTCTGATTTTGTTTTTGTTTCCCTTGATCGAAAAGGTTCAACGATTAACGGAATACACAGAAAAACTGGAAGCGAAGGTAACCGAGCTGACAGCCAAGGTAGCAGAACTCGAGGCCCGGCTGTCAAAGAATAGCCAAAATTCCAGTAAGCCACCGTCGAGCGACGGACTAAGAAAAACCCAGTCATTACGCAAGCCTTCCGGCAAGAATCCGGGTGGTCAGGCTGGGCATCCTGGTAAAACGCTTAAGCGTGTCACGCATGCAGATAAATTTGTTGACCATGCCTTGCCGGAAAAGTGTAATGAATGTGGTCATTGTCTTGATACAGCAGCAATCGAAATGCACGAGTCCCGGCAAGTATTTGATATACCGATCGTGCGCTATGAGGTAACCGAACATCGCACGTATCAAGTGCGCTGCTCTTGCGGTCAGATACACCAAAGTGCCTTCCCCGAAGGTATTACAGAGACAGTTCAATACGGCCCTAATGTAAAAGCGTTGGGGGTGGATTTGGTCCATGGGGAGTTTGTCGCCCTATTGCGCAGCGCCAAATTGATTGGCCGACTGTATGGCCTGCCGCTTTCTGCTGCTACGGTTCTGGGCTGGATTGGTGAAGCCAGCATGCTGGTTAAGCCTCATGTAGATACCGTCAAAGAGAAATTGATGGTCGCCCTGCTGGCCCATGCGGATGAATCGGGTTTCCGGGTCGCCTCCGCTTTGCATTGGCTACACATTGTCGCCACTGAGAAATTAACTTGGTATGGTGTCCACGCCAAACGGGGATTTGAAGCGATCGAAGACCACGGTATCCTGACCCATCGGACGGGTGCTCTGGTGCATGACTGCTGGAGCCCGTATTGGCGTCTGAACTGTATGCATATTCTGTGCAACGGCCATCTGGTGCGTGAATTAAACTTTGTTCAAGAGTCGACGCAACAGGATTGGTCCTTGCGCATGAGCCAACTCTTGCTGCGGGCCAACAAGCAATGTGAAAAAGCCCGAAAGGCGGGGCAAACGCAGCTTCATTCATGGCAAATCAGGCGTATCAACAGGGCCTATTGGGC
>JBAXFJ010000025.1:0-1081 GCA_037139975.1 bacterium
GATATAGGAGATACGAGAAACAGGTCCTGAGGTTGTTGTCACCGGTTTGCCCCTGAAATGTACTATTTCAGTTAGCTGATCGACATAAAAAGCACTTTTTTTCAGGAATTTTTGGGCTATTTTGAGGGGGTCGAGATGGGCCTAGACGGCGGACCTCATCACCGTGCTTCGTACTTTTTGGTCGAGATGGGCCTGGACGGCGGACTTCGATAAAAAAAGCCTCCTTTTTGGCCTCCAAAGCGTACAAGTTTTTTAGGCCGAAAAACACGATATTTCACGTTTTTCATCATTTTCTGACCTAAAAATGATCACCGTGCTTCTGAGTTTGGCTTTTTTCATGCTTTCAAACAGGTTGAAAAAGTGCGTTTTGAGTAACCTAAAAACGGTCAAAAACAGCGTTTTTCGTGTTTTTTCATGTTTTCTCGTGTTTGGGCATGATAAACGTCATTTTATGCCCGAGATGGGGCTGGACGGCGGACTTGCATTAAAAACATCGTTTTTTGTACGACCCAAAACCAAAATCAACCTCTATGAAAAAGTGCCACTGGTGCTTCGGAGTTGATGAAAAACAGGCCTGAAAACACCCCCTGTTTCCAGAAGGACAGAAAAACACGATTTCCTTCTAAGTGAGTGGGAAATAAGCCCCTATTCTGACGTTCGAAAAGCCATTTTTCAGCAAAGGGGTAGTCAATTTCGATTTCTGAGAGCTAGAAAATCGGCAAATATCGTGTTTTTTCGTGTTTTTCAATAAAAGTGACCTAAAAACACAAAGCACGAGTGTCATTTTTCACGTAACTGGTCGAGAATTCCAGAAAAAAACGTCGTTTTCGTGAAAACACAAAGCACGAGTGTCATTTTTCGGTCATATGTCATGTTTTTTAGCCCTGTTTATAACGTGATTATAACGTAACAAACCCATCGATCAGCTCGGGGTGCTGGAACCAGGTGGGTCAGGGGGGGTCGAGATGGGCCTAGACGGCGGACTTTTCACTGGAGCAATTGAGTTTTTAGGCGAGATGGGCCTAGACGGCGGCTTTTTTCTAAGTGAGTGTAAACTAATCGGGAGATGGGCGTTTACGGC
>JBAXFJ010000026.1:0-1075 GCA_037139975.1 bacterium
CAAGTAGGACGCATAATGAATCGTGACACAAAAATGGCAGAACTACCAGCGCTCACTCTGGATTTTCTGAATGCAAAGGGACTATTAATCGATAATGTCTTCGCTAATCTCTGGAAAGAAACCGGCATGAAAACCCTATTAAGCCGTGTCGGCTTTAACAAACGGTCAGGGACACCGATGCCGGAAGTGATCTATGGCTTGATGCTCTGGATATGGCTGAAGAAAGACTCCATCGGCATGTTTTCTCGAGAAGGTTTGCAGGGGGCAATGGGTAAGGATGTCCTCTATGATACGATTAACAGGGAAGATCTGAATTGGCGAAACCTTCATAGACTGGCCAGTGCCAGGACAATCCAGTCCTTTAAAGCGCCTGGCAAAAAAGCCTTTGTGGTCGATGACACCATTGCCCAGCGCTTTGGCAAAAAGATGCCCAGCATATCCAGCCATTTCGACCATACCACGGGGCGGCACATGATGGGACAGCAAGTACTGACATTGGGCTTAAGTTGCGACGAGGGCTTTGTGCCGTTGGACAGTGAACTGTTTATTAGCCAGACAAAAGCAACCGAATTGCATCAGTCGTTTAAAGATGGTCGCAGTGCTGTCGCCAAGCGCTACAAGACCGCACAGCAAGGTACGAAGCCTGAGATGGTGAAATCCATGGTTAATCGCGCTTTAAACGCTGGAATAGTGGCAGACTACCTGCTGGCAGATGCCTGGTTTGGCACCAAGGCGATGATACGACTAACCCAAGAAACCGCATTAGTTCCGGTGCTCAGAATGAAGAAAAACAAAATGAACTACCGGATGAGCGCGATTGTTCGCGGCGATGCAGTGACTAAAGAGCTGGATGTTCAGGCGCTTTACAAACGTTGCGTGCGTAAAGCATGGCAACCCATTTACGGCCAAAAGTATCAAGCTAAAGCGGTCGATGTCGAGCTTAACCTGGCTGAGACAAAAGAGCCTGAACAATGGATTAAAGTACGCTTGCTGTTTGTTCGTGGCAATGTCGACGACACCCAGCAGACGACTGGTAAACATGATTGGGCTGTATTCCTGACCACCGCTACCGCAT
>JBAXFJ010000027.1:0-1026 GCA_037139975.1 bacterium
AGCGAATTCTCTTTTGAATTAGAACAAGCTTCCTGTATTCTGTAAGAATGAAAAAAACAAAAGCTTCTCCCAGTTCTCTAGCAGCGAACAAAATGAAATGTATCTCTTACGCAAGAAGGGATATACCTACAGAGAAGTCAGTGATGCTCTAGGACGAGCTCATTCAGCTGTCTGGAATGAAATGAGTAGGAATCAGGTGAATGGAATATATGATCCAGTTAAAGCCAAACACAAAGCATATGTGAGAAGACACAATGCTAAATACCAAGGAATGAAGATCGTTCAGAACAAAGAACTAAGGTTGTTTGTTGATGCTCGACTACTGGATGGTCAATCACCAGAAGATATCTCAGGAAGATTGAAATACAAATATGAAAAAGGTTTACCGTATGTCTCGAAAGAGAGCATCTACAGATATATCAAATCAATATATGGAAGAAAAATTGAGACAAAATTACTAAAGAAAAAAAGACGAGTAAGGAAAAGAATACAAAAAGGTGTCCTCGATGGTCGAACCTTCATCGACCAAAGACCCAGACATATCAATGCCAGGAAGCAAATCGGTCATGCAGAGTTTGATTTCATTGTTTCAGGGAAAAGCGGTAAGGGAATTGTTTTAGTTGTAGTTGATCGCAAGCTCCGAACTTCATTTCTTGAACCAATATACAAAGTGAATATTCCTAATGTTCACATGGCAGCTAGAGAAATCAAGAAGCGGTATCCTGAATGGAAAACAGGTACAACGGACAATGACCTCTTGTTTGCAAGACACAAGGAATTAGAACTGGAACTTAATATTAAAATATATTTCTGCAATCCTTACCATTCTTGGGAAAAGGGCACCGTCGAAAACACTAATGGAGAGATACGAAAAGACGTTCCGAAAGGAAGTGATATCTCAAAATATTCTCTAACATTTTTTAAACAGATTGAGAAGAAATTAAATGCTCGATTTATGAAATGTTTGAAGTATCAGACACCGAATGAAGTGACTGCAAAGTGTCGTAAACAAAAAAAGCTCCGAGA
>JBAXFJ010000028.1:0-1018 GCA_037139975.1 bacterium
TGGCGGTGAGCGTGGGAAACTTCTCTAGGGTTTCCAAGATAAACGATAAGTAGGGGTCGATAGCTGAAGCACGACGCGGTGCTCCGAGTTGCGGCAGACCCGCTTGGGCTAAAACACGGGTAACGGTACCATGATGCACACCCAGTTGGGCGGCAATCGTGCCGGTACGCCATTGTTCGACATGATAATAACGCAGAATCTGCGCTTCGAGCTCAGGGAGAATGGTCATGTTCAGTTCCTCTTCGGTCAAGTTGAGCGATATTGGAAACTCGATGCTGGTGTAGAAAGTTTCGACGGACGAATTTTGAGCAAATTGCACCGCAAAAATGACAATGCACTTCACTCTTGCAGGCAGATAGCGGCTTAAGCTTATACTGATCGTGGTCCGGCACCAAGTTCGCCGCCAGTAGATCATCTTGGGCGGGTGCTGTGGAACCCTGATGCGTCACTTTATTTCTGCGCTGCCGGTAACGGCGGTTACGTTCGGCATGTTTGAAGCGTCCTTTAGAGCTCTGTTGATAACGCCGGCCCGATGCCCGCAATGCCTCACAGCGGGCGGATTTCGAGCAGTCATCAGAACAATAAATCTGCCCGCGATCGCAGCGCCTGCAGATGACGACTTGAATCCTGCAACGTTGGCAAAGGTAAAACCGGCCTGTAGATTCCATAGTTGGCTCCCGTCACGCCAACAATATCTCGACAGGGATTTAAGTTTATGAAATACTCTCCCTGCACCCGTGCACAACACGAGTCGGGGCATGGCATCGGTTGGGACTTGCAGGTTTGGCCGGTGTCGTGCCTGTTCATATTGGCGGGACCTTTTTACCGCATCTTGATGGTTTTTGTCATCTCTTCCAAGACAACCTCAATCAATATCTTCTTGCGCTAATCCTTGGCGACAGACTCTACAAAAGCAAAAAAAACACCTTTCCTACTGTAAAGCTATATTCGAATTATTTTTTGAGAGGGCAATTGGGTTTTGCAACCATGTATAGGCGGTTTTTGAGCACCATTTACA
>JBAXFJ010000029.1:0-1013 GCA_037139975.1 bacterium
TGGAAGTAGTCGGTGAGGTATTGGGAGCCGTGGTCGTGGCGCAGCTCGATGCCGCGCGCGGCACCTGGGAGGCTTGGGACACCGCCGAGGGTGGTGGCGATGGCTTGGGCCAGAGGCTCCCAGGCGGCGAAGCGGTCGCCGATTTTGCAGACGTGCCAGCCCAGGCATTCGCCGTTCCAATGTTCGACGAGGTCGAAGAGCCAGACCCAGCCGTCCTCGGCGGTCCAGATTTTGGCGCCGTCGGTGGCCCAGCGCACATTGGGGGCGTCGGTGATGATGCGTCCGTCGTGCGCCTTGGCCGGGGCGAAGGTGGTGCGATGCGGGGACAGGAGGTTGTGGACGCGCATGAGGCGCAGGACGCGGTTGCGTCCGACCTTGTGACCGGCGAGGAAATGGAGGCGCGCATGGACCTTGCGGTGGCCTTCGCCGGTGAACAGAGAATCCTTGATGTCGGTGCGGATGAGGGCCAGCAGGGCATCGTCATCGAGGGCGGTCTTCGGGCCGCGCTTGGCGTGGATTTTCGCGGCGGGCAAAAGGGGATCCGCAGGCGGAGCGGCTTGCGCGTAGAAGGTCGAACGAGGAAAAGTCCACGCGGAGCAAACGCGGGAGAGACCGTAGCGGCAACGGGCGAACGGAGAGATCGAGCCACTCATTTGAGAGACCTCCTCGCGGGAAAAGGCAGAGCGCGTGCGGCCTTGATGCGCAGCAGTTCGACTTCCATGGAAAGCTCGCCGATGCGGCGGTTGGCGTCGTCGAGGCGGAACTGGAGGGGATCTGCGTCCGGGCGGGAACTCAGGCCGGCATGAATCCCGGCGAGGCCCTCCTGATGCCACGCCTCCAGACGCGCAATGGGCAGAGCCAGCTCGCGGCTGAGCGCATCCAGGGACTCGCCGCGAAGCAGGCGGAGGACGGTCTCGACCTTGCGTGCGGCGTGCCATCGGCGGGGCGGAGGCAGCGGTGCTCCGGCCCCGCCTGCGGCGGCTCCGGTCGGGCTACGCCCTCCCTGCGCCGCC